>CALBZC010000022.1 GCA_937889945.1 uncultured Bacteroidales bacterium | reverse complement strand
ATTTACAATTAATTAATAAAACACGGCAAGTTGCATTTATGACTTGAATCCGCCTAATAAATAAATGCGTATTTTTATTTTGTTGATTATTAAAAAGTTGTAGTCTATTTTTTAAATTTTACCGTCAAATATTTTATGCGTTTATTATAGTAGTTTTGATAAATATTTTCATTACCTCTTCATGGTCAAAAGCCAGTTTGGGCAAACTGTCTAAAGGGAACCACCGTGCATCTGTCGCGTCATCACTGCCTTTGCAAGCTATTTCATCCGGAACTTCCCATACAAAAACGGTAGAAACCGTTCTGTGGCGCGGATCTCTGTCAATGGCGCTAAAAGTATGCATCTGTTTTAATTTTGACCAATCTACCTGTATGCCTGTTTCTTCTTGCAGTTCACGTGCTGCTGCTTGTTCTAGCGTTTCGTCCATATCCATAAAACCACCCGGCAGTGCCCATGCGCCCTTAAAAGGTTCACCCCCACGTTTTATAAGCAATACACTGTTGTTTTTATTATTAAATAATAAAATATCCACTGTTATAGCGGCACGCGGATATTCGTAGCAATACTTTTTATTCACATTCATTTTCTTCTTTTTCGCTTTCTGTTCGGGAGTTTCCGGCAACTACAATCACAATTTCACCCTTGGGAGGATGCTGTGTGTACCAGTCTGCCAACTGCTTTAATGTCCCCCTGCGCGTTTCTTCGTAAATCTTAGTTAGCTCGCGCGATACCGAAGCTTCTCTCTCCTCTCCCAACACTTCGGCAAGTTGCAAAAGTGTTTTTGCTAACCTGAAAGGAGATTCGTATAATACAAAGGTGTAAGCATTCGTTTTTAAAGCGGCTAATCTGGTTTGTCTGCCTTTTTTATGCGGCAGAAAACCTTCGAAGATAAATCTTTCGCACGGCAGCCCCGAATTTACCAAAGCGGGCACAAAAGCCGTGGCTCCCGGCAGGCATTCTACCTCTATTCCCGATTTAATACATGCGCGCACTAATAAAAAACCCGGATCGGAAATACCGGGCGTACCGGCATCGGTAACCAAAGCTACACTGCTGCCTGTCTCTATTTGTCTCACGATGTGCTCAACTGACTGGTGCTCGTTATGCTGATGATGGGCAAGCACACGCTTCTCAATTTCATAATGCTTGAGCAGCTTGGCGCTGGTGCGCGTATCTTCAGCCAAAATAAAATCTACCTCTTTCAGCACGCGCAAAGCACGCAAGGTAATATCTTCCAAATTCCCTATGGGTGTGGGAACTAAATAAAGTTTCATGGCTTAAGCGTTAAACCTGCGTTTAATAATTTCTACAAGTTTCATGCAAGCATCCTTATTCTCATCCCATGCCGCATTGTAATGCGCCAGAAACAAATGATTAGCTTCGTTAAAATTTTGCGCCTTGTTTATTTTATCTAATGTATCGTGATATTCACTTGTGTTATTATTAAACAATTTACTTATGAATGTAAATTTGTCGTTAAGGTTTATCGCATCATTGATATCATTGATGTTTGAAGAAGAAAAACGAAGGTTCAAATCATTTGCGTTATTGTTTGCCGAGAAACGGTCGTTCCAAATCGGCATATCTTGTTTTTCAGTTATGGGAGGTTGTGCGGTTTGCGTCACTTCAAATGAAACCGAAGGGTGAGGGTTAGTTTCTTCGGTAACAGCCGGCAATTCTTCTTCTTTTAATTTGGCTTGCTCCACAATCGGATCTTCTTTCAGAGGAAGCTCCTCTTGCTTTTGTACTTCCACATTCGCCAGAGGCAATCTTTCTTCTTTTCGGTCTTCATTTACCGGCATTTCCTGCATCGCCGCTTTGGGCTCTTGTTTATCTTCAGCATACGGAGCAGCGGATTCTTTATAAACCGCCGGTTGGGTTGTTTGGTTGGTGGAATGACTCACCAATACAGGAAAGTCCTCTTCTTTTAAATTGCTGATTGTTTTAAACGTGGTGTATAACTTGCGGAGTTCTTCCAAAATCAAATCAAGTTCTATTGCCGATGTTTCCCCCGAAGGGCTGTAAAGGTTATTGTAATGATTTACTACCTTTCTCAATTGCTCATCAGCCAAACGTATATACTGGTTCCTATCCATAAAATATAATGTGGTTTTAAATAACCTGATGATAAATAAAATATGGTTAATTTTTATTTATTATGTGTTGTAAAAAATTTCGTGATACTATACTTATATCTATTGCTTTTTTAAATGATATTCAAAAATATTAAATTTTTTATATTCTACAAAGATAAAACAACCTTAGGTTCCAATGTGTTTAAATAATGGGTAAACTTAATTTAAATAAATCAAAGCGTTTTTTATCGTGATATTGCTACTTTTGTAAGATTTGTGGCATAAATCAATGGATATAAAAACATTTACTGTACCAATTCTATGCAACCTCATTTTATATCAATACCCATTCAAGGGTTAACAAACGCGGAAGATGTTGTACTTATTGAAAGAACACTTGCACAACTCAAAGAAGCATCGCAACCGAATGTTGATTTTAACAATAAAAGAATTATTTTACAAACGCCAGTTGCAACGGATGTATTACCAACAATCATTAATAAACTTACTAAGTTGGGATTTTACGTACCTACAACAAAAAAATCTTTTCCTGTATTACATTTAGCATGTGCTTCGTGCGCAAGCAGTGCCCAAACCATACTGCAACATACTGAGGGCGTAATAGATGCGCAAGTTAATTATGCTACCCAAACAGCTACCCTAACGTTTTTTCCTGAAATCACTGGTGCATATAAGTTGAAATCTGCGCTACAAAGTGTGGGATATGATTTATTGTTGGAAGAAGATGATGAAAATGGCATTACCATTGAAAACATAAAGGATAATGCCTATAAAAATTTAAAAAAGAGAACATGGGGCGCTATCATCCTCACCCTACCTCTTATTGTTGTTTCAATGGTATTTATGGATATGCCTTATGCCAACTATATCATGTGGGCGCTGGCAACGCCGGTGGTATTCGTGTTTGGAGCAAAGTTTTTCCGGTCTGCATTTATGCATGCGCGCCATAAATCAGCCAACATGGACACATTAGTTGCAATGAGCACAGGTATTGCTTATTTATACAGCGTTTTTAACACGTTATTTCCTCAAATATGGATAAAACAAGGCATTCATCCACATGTATATTTCGAAGCCTCTGCAGCCATCATCAGTTTTATTCTTTTAGGGAAAATGCTTGAAGAAAAAGCAAAAAACAACACCTCTTTCGCGCTTAAAAAGCTTATCGGGTTACAGCCCAATACCGTTACGCTTGTGGATAAAGATAACGAATATAGCGAAATCCCCGTCAGCAGTGTTAAAAAAGGAGACACTATCCTTATAAAAGCAGGAGAGAAAATCCCTGTGGATGGATACGTTGTTAACGGACATTCCTATGTTGACGAAAGCATGATAACGGGAGAACCTATTGCGGTACTCAAAAATAAAGGAGACAAGGTTTTTGCAGGCACCATAAACCAAAAGGGAAGTTTTACTTTCAACGCCGAAAAGTTAGGCAGCGAAACCCTTTTAGGTCGCATTATCACTATGGTGAGAGATGCGCAAGGCAGCAAACCTGCCATACAAAAGCTGACAGACAAAATTGCGGGCATATTTGTTCCGGTAGTAATGGCATTAGCTACACTCACACTCCTTATATGGATTGTATGGGGAGGCGAAAATGCAATAAGCCACGGGATACTTGCATTTGTAACGGTTTTGGTAATCGCTTGTCCATGCGCCTTAGGGCTGGCAACGCCTACGGCAGTAATGGTAGGCATAGGAAAAGGCGCAGAAAAGGGCATACTCGTCAAAGATGCCGAAAGTTTACAGACACTTAAAAAAATAGACACCATTGTATTAGATAAAACAGGAACGATAACAGAAGGTAAACCTCAGGTAAAATCATTGCAAGTGTTTGATAATCAACACGATATAAAAGATTTAATCTTTTCTTTTGAAACGCGTTCCGATCATCCGTTGGCGGATGCCGTTTGTAACTATCTGCAAAACGATGCAAAACAACTTGAAAATATACAAGTAGAAACAATTATCGGTAAAGGAATTATTGGCGAATACGAAAATCAGAAATATTTTATTGGCAGTATCAATTTTTTAAAAGAAAACAACATTTCGGTCATGACCGAAACACAAAAATGGATACATGCTAACATCAACGAAAACAACACTCTTGTATTATTTTCAAACGATAAAAATATACTTGCCGGCATAGCAATATCCGACACTATAAAAGAAAATGCTCCCTATGCGGTGAAGCGATTAAAAAAAGCGAAAATTGATGTACATATGCTCACGGGCGACAATGAAAACACAGCGCAATTTATTGGGCAAAAAACAGGTATAAAAAAAGTGATATCTAACACGCTTCCTGAAGATAAAATATTGCATATCAGCAACTTACAAAAATCGGGAAAAATAGTGGCTATGGTAGGCGACGGCATAAACGACAGTGCCGCGCTGGCACAGGCTGATGTAGGCATTGCTATGGGAAAAGGAAGCGATATAGCTATGGACGTGGCAGAAATAACCATTATCTCGGGAGATTTGAATAAAATCTCTGAAGCCATCACTTTGTCGCACCAAACGGTGAGCACTATATATCAAAATCTTTTTTGGGCTTTTATTTACAATATCATTGCCATACCTGTTGCCGCAGGAATACTTTATCCCATAAACGGGTTTCTTTTAAACCCAATGATTGCAGGCGCCGCAATGGCACTTAGCAGCATAAGCGTTGTTACTAACAGCCTACGATTGAAATATAAATCATAAACTTATAATCAAAAAGAACTTTAACTTG
>CALBZC010000021.1 GCA_937889945.1 uncultured Bacteroidales bacterium | reverse complement strand
CATTTACAATTAATTAATAAAACAGGGCAAGTTGCATTTATGACTTGAATCCGCCATTTATAATCAGTTTAAAGATTGGGAATTAAACTTTGTGCTTAAATCAAAAATAGATGGCACCGTTTCACTCGCTTCTTACTGGAGTACAAATCAAAACGTAAAAGCAGGAGATCAGGTAATGACGGTAATCCCCGATATTTTAAATAAACCTATAGGGAAAATAACACTTCCTGTGCAAGGCGCGGGAAAAGTGAAAGTAGGACAAAAAGTAAATATCAAATTAGCCAATTACCCATATGCGGAATATGGGATATTACAAGGAAGAATAACTACCGTTTCTTCCGTACCCAATCAGAATAATTATTATGTAGAAATAGAACTACCCGAAAGGTTAAAAACCACTTATAAAAAAGAATTGCCTCCGCAACAAGAGCTAAGCGGCACAGCGGATATTATTACGGAGGACATGAGATTGATAGAAAGACTGCTTAACCCTATTAAATCATTAATAAAAAATAAAACGTAATTGTAATAAAAAAGTGCAAGGTATAACGTATCGTTTTTCAATCATAATCAGGGAGAGATAAATATTTTAAAAAAGGCAATCTTTTATTTGTAGAATGCTGAAAAATTTTAAATTTACGGGAACTTTCTATCCCGTTATATGCATCCTTTTTTTCAAAAAAAATCAATAAGCCATATTATAAAATCTGCCGAAGCGCATACCGAAAGCGGCATGAAGCGGAAGTTGGGCGTTCGTGATCTTACATTTATGGGTATTGCTGCCATTATCGGGGCAGGCATTTTTAGCACCATTGGCAACGCCGCATCCAGCGGAGGTCCTGCCGTGAGCTTGTTGTTTGTTTTTACGGCTATAGCCTGCGGATTTTCCGCCATGTGTTATGCCGAATTTGCTTCCACCATACCTATTAGCGGTAGCGCTTATACTTACGCTTATGCGAGTTTTGGAGAATTATTGGCGTGGATAATAGGATGGGATTTAATTATGGAATATGCCATTGGCAATATTGCCGTTGCCATTTCGTGGTCGGAGTATTTTGTTAATTTTATGAAAGGCTTGCATATCCATATCCCCGAATTTTTAACCATTGACTATATGAGTGCCGCCAAAGGCTTCAGCCAAGCAGTGGTGCAATTAGCTTCCGGAATAAGTGTTGATTCGTTAGATTCAAATATAAAAGAAGCTTATTTAGCATGGACAAATGCACCTACTATAGGAAGTTTACGCCTTATTGCCGATGTGCCTGCTTTTGCCATAGTTGGACTTATTACCTGGCTTGTATATAAAGGCATTCAGGAAACTAAAACCGCCAATAATATCATGGTTTTTATAAAATTAGCCATCTTATTTGCCGTTATTGCCATAGGCGGATACTATGTTGACACCGAAAACTGGTCGCCTTTTGCACCTAACGGTTTAGGCGGTGTTTTAAAAGGCGTGTCAAGTGTGTTTTTTGCTTATATTGGTTTCGATGCTGTTTCTACCACTGCCGAAGAATGTAAAAATCCGCGCCGGGATTTACCCCTGTCTATGATGCTGTCGCTTATTATTTCTACGGTATTGTATGTGGCTATAAGCTTGGTTCTTACGGGTATGATACCGTATAACCAATTAGGGGTAGCAGATCCGTTAGCCTATGCTTTTGAAAAGCTTCATTTAACCAAACTCTCCGGTATTATTGCTGTTAGTGCCGTAATTGCCATGGCAAGTGTGTTGTTGGTTTTTCAGGTGGGGCAGCCGCGCATATGGATGAGTATGAGCCGGGATGGTTTGCTGCCGCCCAGGTTTTCCAGGCTGCATCCCAAATTTAAAACACCTACGTTTGCAACCTTGGTGGCAGGTGTGTTGGTTGCTATCCCTGCTCTATTCATGAACCTTGTTTCTGTAACGGATTTAACAAGCATAGGAACTCTTTTTGCTTTTGTGCTTGTATCCGGAGGTATTTTGGTACTGTATCCGCATGGCAATAAAGAAGCAAAGGGTTTTAGGGTGCCTTATATCAATAGTCGTTTTATATTGCCGCTTATTTGGGTAATCGTACTGGTGGTCTATTTCGTTAAATTTCATCACGAAAGCAAGGGCTCAGTTTTTTTTACATACCATAATATTCCCCTTATGTTGTTTTTTATTGTGGCTTCTATTACTACTGTAATGGCTGTTATAAAAAAGTGGACACTGATACCTGTGCTGGGATTAATCACAAATCTTTATTTAATGAGTCAGGTGGGCATTACAAATTGGATAGGATTTTCTATTTGGCTTTTAATAGGTTTGGCGATTTATTTATTATATGGTATAAAACACAGTAAACTGCGTAAGGAAATTCAATAACTTTGCTTCTTTAAAATATAAGTTATGAGTTGGGCTATTATAGCGGCATTGATTACATCCGGTTTAATCGTAGGCTTTGTAAATACGCTTGCCGGAGGAGGAACCATTATATCTTTGTCGCTATTCATGTTTTTAGGATTGCCGCCTACCATTGCAAACGGAACCAACCGCATTGCCATTGTAATGCAGAATTTGATGTCTGCATCTGAGTTTAAGCGTAAGAAGATTCTTGATTTCAAGAAAAGTAACGCTATGGCAATCCCTACATTGATTGGGTCTTTGGTGGGTGCTTTGATAGCTATTGATTTAAATGAGCAAATCATGCGCTTTTCCATTGGCGTAATCATGTTGGTGATGTTGTTTTTCCTGTTGGTTAAGCCTTCGGTATGGCTAAAAGAAAATAAAGCGTTAATGGACAAACCTGTTTCGTGGAAAATGCAGATTGTCTTTTTTTTAATAGGCGTATATGGCGGATTTATTCACTTAGGTGTAGGATATTTTATTTTGGCTGCTGCGGTTTTTGGTGCGGGCATGGATTTAATCAAGGCAAACGCGGCAAAAGTATGGATCGTATTGTTATATACTCCGCTACCGTTGATAATTTTTGCACTGCATAATCATGTCCATTGGGGATATGGATTTATACATGGCATAGGTAACGTAATAGGCGCTTATGTAGCATCACACTATGCTGCTTCGTGGGGGAATAATTTTGTGCGTTGGGTAATGGTAGGGATGATATTGGTTTTTGCATCCGATTTGCTTGGTATTATTAATATAAAAAGTATTATCATGTTGTTGCAATAAGATTTGTTTTGCCGTATAGTATGAAAGTAAAACAATGATAATTTTATGTGGGTTTTGAATCAGTAGGGCGTAAGTAATAATTAAGCAGAGATACATGATTATATATATTATATTTAATTAATATGTAAATTAGTATTCAGGGTAAGGTAATAAACGGGAAATATAGGATTAAGCTTTGAAGCACAGTTTCAGAGAAACTAAACCCAATCAAAATCTGATAAATAAAATCTATATCTCTATGTGGTTAAAATAAAAACTAAACTATTTTGTTATCGTTCCTTATTTTAAAAATTTAAATAAATATGAAGAATCTTGTTTTAGCTGTATTGTATGTATTTTTATCAAGTTGTTATTGCGCTTTCGGGCAAAACAAAAATTATACACTTGTTATCCATGGCGGTGCCGGTAATATTACACCTGCTATGGGTATGCAAAAACAACAGGAATATAACAAAGCTTTAACGCGCGCCTTGCAAGTGGGAGATTCGGTGCTGAGAAATGGAGGAACCGCTTTGGATGCCGTTGAACAAACTATTCACGTGCTGGAAGATTGCCCGTTGTTTAATGCTGCGAAAGGAGCTGTTTTTAATGCCGAAGGCAAAAATGAATTAGATGCATCCATCATGGATGGCAAAACGGGCTTAGCGGGCGCTGTAGCAGGCATTACCATTGTTAAAAATCCTATTAGCGCAGCACGTTTGGTTATGGAAAAATCAGCGCATGTGCTGATGATAGGCAAAGGCGCCGAGAAATTTGCTATTGAAAATCATTTGCAAATTGTTAATCCCCAATATTTTTTTACACAAGAGCGGTGGAATGATTATATAAAAGCCAGGCAAAAAGCGGAAGGTGTAGATAAAAAACACGGAACGGTAGGCTGCGTGGCGCTTGACACATATGGAAATTTGGCAGCCGGAACATCTACAGGCGGAATGACCTATAAAAAATATGGCAGGGTGGGCGATTCTCCTGTTATAGGTGCCGGAACCTACGCCGACAATAATACTTGCGCTGTTTCTGCTACCGGACATGGAGAATTTTTTATCCGTAATGTGGTAGCTTACGATATTTCCGCTCTGATGAAATACAAAAACATGTCATTAAAGGATGCAGCCGACGAAGTTATTATGAATAAGTTAAAGCCCATAGGCGGAACAGGAGGCGTTGTTTGTGTGGATAAAAAAGGAAATGTTGCCATGCCTTTTAACACCGAAGGCATGTTTAGAGGTTATATCAAATCAAATGGCGAAATAAAAGTTTTAATGTTTGGGAATTAGTATATATATTTGATCCATAATAAGCCGATATGGAAAACAATAAAAACCCTTATATACGCCCCAGTTGGGACGAATATTTTATGGAGATAGCCCGCACGGTGGCTACGCGCGCCACATGCGACAGAGGTCGTAGCGGATGCGTTATAGTGCGCGACAAGCAAATATTGGTAACCGGGTATGTAGGCTCTCCTGTAGGCTTGCCTCATTGTGATGATGTAGGTCACCTGTTTAAGCAAATGACACATGCGGATGGAAAAATTACCAATCATTGTGTGCGAACCGTACATGCTGAGCAAAACGCCATTTGTCAGGCTGCTAAAATGGGCATCTCTTTAAACCAAAGTACATTATATTGCCGTATGACGCCTTGTAGGACTTGTGCCATGCTTATTATCAATTGTGGCATAAAGCGGGTAGTATGTGAGTTTAAATACCATTCGGGAGCAGAATCGGAAGAAATGTTCCAAATGGCGGGTATTGAGTTGAATTATATCAATGACGAGGTATTGCAATATGCAAAGCAAAATATTGATAATACCGACAATGGAAGTGTGCAATAATTGAAAGTGACAATTTTAATTCTTTTATTTATACATATTAACAAAAAACATCACATTATGAAAAAAACTTTATTTATTCTATTAACTCTTTCTTTATGGATGAGTGAAATGGCTTTTTCACAAAAAGTTAAAGTAAAAAAAGACGAAATCCAAATTGATGGTATTTCTGTAGCAAAAATTGAAAAAAACAAAGCTAAAGACATTTACATTATTAGTACACTTGATGGAACTCCTAAGTTTACTGCAGATTTAAAAATTAGAACAAAAAAAGGGAATTTTTCTTCGAGAACTGAAAATAGAAGTTGGATAGAAATTACAAATATACAAGGAGATAAGATGAATGAATTTTGGGCAAAAGGATATTCGTTTACTTTTAGTACTCAAAGAGGATTAGCTGAAAACTTGGTTTTAGACGATTTAAAATTAATTGATGAAAAGGGACCTAATGATGAGAGAGTGAATGCTTTCTTAGAAGCAGAAAAATCAAATATTGCTAAGGGTATTGATATTGAAGCTGATATTATTAAAGCGGAAAAAGCTAGACGCGATTCTATTTATAATATAGAAAAAGAGAAAGATAATTTTATCGCCCAAAGAGATAAATTGTCAGTAAGTAGAGATGGAAAAATATATGCTAAAGGAGAAGAAATAGGCCATGTTTCCAGAATAGAGCTAAAAGATTCTGATATTAGATATAAGTATGCGTTTGCTGATATGGATAATTACGTGCTTGCCAAAATGGAATATCCTAATAATACTACCTTGGATGGTAATTATCTTACTATTACAACTGAAACAAAAGAGAATTTTTATATAAAACCATTTTACATAAACGAGGATTTATCTAGAGATGGTAGTTTTGATGCTGTAAAGAAACTGTATGCTAATGGTATAACTTTTGGTAAAACAGGCAGTATGTTGATTAAGCAAAGAGCGCAAGAAGAATTAATAGAAAGAGAAAAGAAAACTGCACAAGCAAAACAAGAATCTCGTAATTTCTATAATAAAAAAGGATATCTTATTGAGGAAAATGGAACAAAACATGAAGGGCTTATTACTGTGGAATTTCAATCAATTGACAAAATGGTTAACCCAAATTCTGGCATTTCGGATGCAACCACTTATGCTACATTTTTAGTTCTATTAGAAAAGGACAAGTTTGGCAAGGATAAGAAAAATGTTTATAAGGCTAAAGATAATATTAGTTTTTGTCTGGATGATGAAGGTAAAGAAGCTTGTTTTATGAGCATGAGTGAAATAAGTAATTCTGTTTCTACTGTTAACAATGCACTTTCATTAAGATTTACTAATAAAAAGTTTTATCAAATTTTTTATGAGAAGGATGGTAATTATATCTTAGTGGATAGAGCGGATGTTTCAGATTATTACTACATTAAGTTAAAAAATCAGGCAAAGGGTCTTTATTTGACAGACCAAGGATTCATGGGTAAAAAAAGTCCTGAAAAAATAGAGAAATCATTTCAAGATTACTTTATATGCCCTGCATTAAAATCATCTGATTATGACTATAAGTCGTTAGATAGTCTTAAAAAGCTTTTAGATGATTATGTAGGTAAATGTAAATAATGTTATGCTATATCATATAAAAAGTGCTCCAATTGTAATATCATTAAGAAATATTGATAAATCTTGGAGTTTAATCGGATTAGACCAGCAAGTCCAACGTTTATAAATATTAATTTGAAATCTTTTTTAAACTTCAAAAGACAGGGTTTACTTTTAAAAAGTAAACCCTGTCTTTACATAATAAGAAAGCATTTTAGTTTTATTGCTTAGGTGTAAACTAAAAAAACTACAAAAAAATATTCTGTAGTTTTTTTAGTTACTCCATTTTATGGATAATATATATTCTTTCGTATTAATTTATTTACCTTACAGGAATCTCTAATTTGTTTTTAAATCGTATAGGTAACCCTTTGTTTTTTGCCGGACGATATTTAGGCAATGATTTTGCAAATTCTATAAAAGCGTTATGATAGCTGGGATTTACTCCATCTACTATTATTTCTGATAGCGTTCCATCCTTTTCTATAATAAAAGAAACAGAAACTCTTCCACTCGGGACATCGTCCTTAGATAAACCGTTTAATTTAGGTTTGAGGTTTTGTTCAACCAATTGTTGTAAAACAATATCCCCACCAGGGAATTTTGGGGCAATTTCAGCTTTGGGCCATATGGGGTCGTCAGGAGAAGGGGAATTTACAGTTATAATGGTGTCGTAACTACAAGGCTCATACATCACCTCTGTGCGTTCCGGAGAGGATAATAATCTTCTCTGATTTTCACTTAAACTTTTTATATTTAATACTCTCACACACATCTGTTTCCACCTTTTATCTGCATCTACGTTTCCGAAAGCAGAGGCAATATAAAAATCCCTACATGCAACACATGTATCATTTTTAGCTAAATAAACCTGACCGCGTTTTAAATAATATTCCGGTTTTAAATAATAATACAAGGCTTGGTTGTAACTATTAATAGCTGCGGTAAAATCTGATCTGTCATAAAAAGCTTCATTTCCTTGCCTGAAAAACTTAATAGCTTCCTTTTCGTTTTTATCTTGTTGAGCACTTAACTGTAAAGTAATTGCCAATGTTATAGATAGTAGTAAAAATTTGCGCATGACCTTAATATTTTAATTATAAACTCTATTTTTATTCTTCTATGCTAATTTTATGCCAATAATTAATTGGAATATATAATTTGTGGAAAATACCAGCCAAATATATAAAAAAATATTAAAAATGTTAAAATTTTATAATTTTTTTTTACTTCCTTGGGTATTAATATGGTAAACTTCTGTTGCCTCTAAGAACAAATAGTAAAAATAAATACATTTGCACCAAAATCCAAAAAAATAGATGAAAATTGCTGCTTTAGTTTCCGGAGGCGTTGATAGTTCTGTAATGTTACACCTTTTAAAAGAGCAAGGCTATGATCCTGTTATCTTTTATATTCGTATAGGCATGAAAGATGAAGAAGGTTTTTTAGATTGTTCTGCCGAAGAAGACATAGAACTTACGAGTTGGCTTGCAAACCATTATGGGCTTAAGATGGAGGTTGTTCCCCTGCATAAGGAATATTGGGATAATGTAATGGCATATGCATTGGATGCAGTAAAAAAAGGACTCACTCCTAATCCAGATGTAATGTGTAACAGGCTTATAAAGTTTGGCGAGTTTGAAAAATATTGGGGAAAAGATTTTGACAAAATAGCCACCGGGCATTATGCAACCACAGTGGAACAGCATGATAAAATATGGTTAGGGACGGCAAAAGACGCTTTAAAAGACCAAACCGATTTTTTGGCACAGATTACTTACGCGCAAGTGTCAAAGTTGATGTTTCCTGTGGGAAATCTAATGAAAGCTGAAGTGCGGAAAATTGCCGAGCAGGCTAAGTTGCCAAGCGCTAAACGTCGCGACAGCCAAGGTATATGCTTTTTGGGTAAGGTTAACTATGTTGATTTTCTTCGAAAATATATTGGTGAAAAAAAGGGAAATATTGTAGAGCTTGAAACAGGAAAAATTTTAGGGAAACATAAAGGCTTTTGGTTTCATACCATCGGACAACGCAAAGGGCTTAACTTGGGCGGTGGTCCTTGGTTTGTGATAAAAAAAGACTCAGATGAAAATATCATCTATGTTTCTAATGGCTATGATCCTGAAGCGCAGTATAATAAGGAAATTCAACTCAAGGATTTTCATTTTATTACAGCATCGCCTTTTGAAAATAAAGAACAGGAAATTACTTTTAAAATACGCCACACGCCGGAGTTTACAAAAGGCATATTAATTCCACAGGATAATAATACTTATCTTCTCAAGTCGGATATTCCTGTTTCGGGTATTGCCGCCGGACAATTTGGCGTTATTTATGATAAAGAACATAAAATTTGTTTGGGAAGCGGCGTTATTGACTAAAGGACATATGTCGCAATATTTTTTCCGTAGTTTCTTTATCTCTTGCTAATTGCTCTTGCAAGTGTGTTAAGCCTTCAAACTTCACCTCGTTGCGTATGCGTTCCATAAAACATACCGTTATTTTTTTGCCGTAAATATCTTTGTCAAAATTAAATATATTGGTTTCTATGGTTAAAGTGGTGGCATCCAGCGTAGGGCGATAGCCTATATTTGTCATGCCTTTATATATAATGCCGTCTATAGCTACAAAACTTGCGTAAACGCCTTTGGCGGGCACAAGTTTGTTTACCTCTCCTATCTTGAGGTTTGCCGTGGGGTAGCCTAAGCTTCTTCCTATTTTATTTCCGCTTACAACAGTTCCTGATAGTGCATACGGATATCCTAAAAGCCATGCCGCTGTTTTTACATCTCCATTTTCCAAGCTTTCTCTGATAATGGATGAACTTATAGTGATATGCTCATTTTTAAAAGGTTTCACTTGGTTAATGCTAAAGCCATACTGCTTTCCGAGTTGTTCCAGCGTTTCAAAATTACCTTGTCGGTTTTTGCCGAACAGGTGGTCGTGTCCGATAATAAAGTGGATGATATGTAATTTATCTGTTAAAATTTGTTTTGTAAACTGCTCCGCAGTCAAACAAGAGAATTCTTTTGTAAAAGGAATAACAATGAGCGCATCAATACCCGTTTTTTCAAATCTGCTTATTTTCTCTTCCAGCGATTGTAGTAGTTGTATATGCTGAGTTGGCTGCAATACTTGTCGTGGATGAGGATTAAAAGTAATTACCACGGCTAAAGCGTTTTTTTGCAGAGCTGTTTCTTTTAACTCTTTAATAATTTGTAAATGTCCCTGATGCACACCATCAAATACACCCATGGTAGCAACAACAGGCTTGGATGGTTTATAATCGTTTAAATTGTAATAAATTTGCATTCTTCTATGTTAATTTGCAACTAACTCACTATTCAATAAATAAGCTGCAATTTGGATGGCATTTGTAGCTGCTCCTTTGCGCAAATTATCGGCTACAATCCAAAGGTTTATGGTGTTAGGCTGTGATTCATCCATACGTACGCGACCTACAAAAACGCTATCTCTTCCTTCTACTAATTTAGGCATGGGATAAATAGATTGGTCGGGCTCGTCCTGCAAAACCACTCCGGATGTTTGACTAAGCATTTTTTTGATGATATCCATATCAAAAGCTTTTTCAAACTCGGCGTTTACGGCTTCTGAGTGTCCACCTGTGACAGGTACACGAACCACTGTTGCCGTGAGGCGTATGGAAGTATCGTTGAAAATTTTACGCGTTTCGTTTACCAGTTTCATCTCTTCTGTAGTATAACCGTTTTCTTCAAATGTTCCGCCGTGTGGAAATAGGTTGAGATCTATGGGATGCGGATATACACGCGTGGCGCTTATGCCCTTGCGCTCATTCATTAGTTGATCTACGGCTTTTTGTCCCGTTCCTGTTACCGATTGATAGGTTGAAACTACCAAGCGTTTTATTTTTAACTCCTGATGCAACCGCGCAAGTGCCACCGTCAATTGTATGGTGCTGCAATTGGGATTTGCAATAATTTTAGTGGTAGCATCTATTTTGCCGGCATTAATTTCAGGTACTACCAAAGGAATATCAGCATGCATTCGCCACGCCGAACTATTGTCAATTACAAAACAACCTTTTTCTGCAAACTTGGGAGCATATTGTTTCGATGCGGCAGCTCCTGCCGAAAATATGGCAATATCGGGTTGCTTGGCTATAGCTTCTTCTACGCTTATTACCTTTATGGGCATGGCGTTAAACATGATTTCTTTACCAATTGAGTTGGCTGATGCGCATAAAATTAATTCATCTATAGATTCTGTTTTTATATATTTGGCTTCTTCGAGGACTTTAAGCATTACACTTCCTACAAGTCCTGTTGCGCCTACAACTGCTAACTTCATGTGGGATAAAAATTAGTTTTGGTGATTTTGTGCAAAAATACTACATTTACCCTTAACAAAAGAAACACTTTATGGTTATGAAAAATTTTTTGTATGCCTTTTGTTTTCTGTTCATTTCTTTGGCTACACAAGCCCAATGGCATGATGATTTTTCTGATGGGAATTTTTCCGAAAATCCTGCATGGTTAGGCGACGAGTCATCCTTTATCATCAATACAAGCAAGCAGTTGCAATTAAATGTGTTGGATGCGGGATTATCTTGTCTGTCAACGGATATGGATATTTCTAATCACATGGAGTGGCATTTTTTTATCAAACTTGGTTTTGATCCTTCGTCAAGTAATTTGGCTAAGGTATATCTTGTTTCGGATAAGGCTGATTTGAAAGCACCTTTAAACGGATATTATTTAAAATTCGGAGAAACAGGCGTTAAAGATGCAATTGAATTATATAAACAAACAGGAACAACAAGCACATTGCTGTGTAGAGGAAAAGATTCTTTGATTGCAAAAGCTTTTTCGGCTCAGGTAAAAGTGGTTTTAAAGGATGGTAACATGTGGGAAATTTATGCGGATACCAAATCAAACGGAAATCTTAGCCTGCAAGCAAGCTGTGCGGATGAAAATAATATTGCTAAAGGATACTTTGGGGTATGTTGTTTATATACCAAAACCAACGCTAAAAACTTTTATTTTGATGATTTCCAAGTAAATAAAATATTGTCAGATAGTATTCCTCCCAAAGTGAGTAAGATTGAGATGCTTGCGGCAAATAAAATGCGTGTTACCTTTAATGAAAAAGTGGAAACAACCGGTGTTACGGTTGATAAATTTTATGTAAACACAATAGATGTTTACCCTGAAAGTGTGATTGCTTCGCCCAATTATGTAAATGCCTTTGAATTAACGTTTGCAAAGAACTTTATCTCCGATAAAGAGTATATACTCAATGTAAAAAATATAAAAGATTTGGAAGGCAATATAATGGAGCCTGAAGAGCTTTTGTTTTCATATCATGCCGCTAAATTATATGATGTGCTTATCAATGAAATTATGGCTGATCCTGTTCCTGTTATAGGATTGCCCGAAGCTGAATATATAGAGCTATATAACCGTAGCGATTTTGAAACCGATTTGCATGGATGGCAATTGAAAATAGGTAATGTGCAAAAAAATATTCCCTATATAAAAATGCCTGCCAAATCTTATTTTATTGTTGCGAATGCCACTGATACGGCTAAGTTTAGCGGTTATGGGAAAGTAATAGGCATATCCGGACTTTCATTATCCAATACAGGCAATACTTTACTGCTGTCCAACGCGCAAGGAGATTGTATTCACACGGTAAGCTATACGGATGGCTGGTATCAGGATAATGCCAAAAAAGATGGAGGCTGGTCGTTAGAGATGATAGATCCTTTAAACCCATGCGCGGGAATTGAAAACTGGAAAGCATCCGTGGATGTGCTTGGCGGCACCCCGGGGAAGCAAAACGCAGCATGGGCAAATAATCCGGATAAAATCGCGCCGGCGATTATTAATGTATCTATTATAGATTCATTGCATATAAAAGTTAATTTCACCGAAACATTAGATAGTTTGGATATAAATAACACTGCTCATTACTTTATTGATAATCAAATTGCCAATCCTGTTGCTGCAAGCGCAAATTATCCGCAAAACAATGCGGTTATCCTCACATTGCAAAAACCTTTGGTGCAGGGGAAATTATATAATCTTACCGTTAAAAAGCAGTTGCATGACTGTGTGGGGAACACATTTACTTCTGACACGTCCGTTCCTTTTGCCTTGCCGCAGGATATAGCGCACGGAGATATTATTATCAATGAAATACTTTTTAATCCTAACGAAAACTGTGTAGATTTTGTGGAGATATATAATAAGTCTGATAAAATATTGGATTTAAGTGAGTTAATATTGGCTAATTATGATACGCTCGCCAAAAAAATTATTAAATATGTGAAAATTTCGGAACAACCCTTGCTTATTTTTCCTGCAACATATTTGGTATTATCTACCGATAGCGCCGCATTAAAAAAGTGTTATAAAACAGAAAATCCACTTGCTTTTTTAGATATGAAATCATTTATAAGTATGAATGCGGATAAGGGTTCTGTAGCTATTGCCACTGTTGGCGCGCAGATTATAGATGTTGTGTTGTATAACGAAAAAATGCACTTCCCTTTATTGATTAATACAAAAGGCGTTTCATTAGAGCGCTTGCATTTTGATATGTCTTCTAACCTTCCGGATAATTGGCATTCTGCCAGTTCTAACGTGGGCTATGCCACCCCTGGATATAAAAATTCGCAGGCAGTGTTGCAAAATACAGAGAATTCCGAGATTCAGGTTTCGCCCGACATCTTTTCGCCCGACAATGACGGATATAATGATTTCCTTAGTATAGCCTATAATTTTGATAAGGCGGGGAACATGATGAGCGTTAAAATTTATGATGAATGGGGGCGATTGATCAAAGAT
Source organism: uncultured Bacteroidales bacterium (assembly GCA_937889945.1). Classification (GTDB taxonomy): domain Bacteria; phylum Bacteroidota; class Bacteroidia; order Bacteroidales; family UBA4417; genus UBA4417. The sequence continues at coordinate 16,703 of CALBZC010000021.1, read as the reverse complement.
TTAGTAAACAACAAGTTTTGCGGCATAAAAGGCGAATTTATTTGGGATGGAACCACTGATGACAAAAACAAAGCATCTATAGGAAGGTATATTTTACATATTGAAGTTTTTAATCTGGACGGCAAAAAGAAACAATATAAAAAGACTGCTGTAATCGGGGGATTCCTAAAATAAACCTTAGTCAGCCATGCATAGCAAAATTAAGCGTTTTAGTCATTTGCAAACCCTATACAGGCTAAGCTTACTTTTATGCCTTCAATTTTCAATAAGGCGGTGGTTGCTGCTTCCATGGTGGCGCCTGTGGTAATTACATCATCAACCAGCAAAACATGTTTGTTTTTAAGGTTTTCAAGATTTGTTATTTCAAAAACATCTTTCACGTTTTGCCAGCGTGCAAAGCGCGATTTACGGGTTTGACTTTTGGTATGGGTAGTTCTGATGAGGGTGTGGGTATCTACGGGTATGTGCAAAGCTGCACTTATGCCGTTTGCAAACAGTTCGCTCTGGTTATAACCGCGTTTACGCTCTTTTTTTCTGTGTAAAGGTAGGGGAATAACCACAGAAATATCGCCAAAACTTTCGCATGTTGCCAAGTCCGAACCTAACATATTGCCCAAAAATATACCTATGTCTTTCCGTCCTTTATATTTTAGCTTGTGAATAAGGTGTTGCACATTGCTTCTTTTCTGAAAAAGGAATAGCGCGGCTACATGTGCTATTTCGCATCGTCCCCTGAATGCTTTTTCTAAAGGGTTGGATGGGTATAGGTGATAATTGGTTTTAGGTAATTCGTATAAGCAGTATGTACATAACATTTCCTCGTTTTGCAATAATGTTTTGCCACAGGCAGCACAAGTATGCGGGTAAAATAACGAGATAAAGTCTTTGAATAATGTACTGATGCCCATACATGTTGCATAATTACTCGGCGTTGATATTGTAAACACCTTTAATTAAAATTTTTCCGTTAACATTTTTATTTAAAATTTCGGCAAATTCAGAATTTTTACGTCCTATATTAGCTTCTACCTTATGAAAATAATAATTCCCGTTTTCCTTTTTATCCAGAACAAAGAAGAAGTAGCTGTTTTCTGATTTTAGCAATGCCTCCAAAGGTAAAGATGTAATGCGTTCGGTATAAGTTACTATTTGTGCATCTACATAAGCATTGTTTATTTTTGCCACGTTGCCTGCATTATCTATATGGGCATAGCATTCTACGGCTTTAGATTCTTGGTTAACAGTATTGCCAATGTGGTTTATAGAGGCGATGTATTCCTTACCATTAAGTTTGTATTTTACTTTCTGCCCTACTTTTATAGTTGAGATATTATCTGCAAATACAGAAAGTTTAAGCTGCAAATTATGCGTATTTATAATTTCCATTATTGGGGTTTGTTTATCCAAAAACTGGCCTAAACTTATATTCAATTGCGAAATATATCCTGAAATAGGTGAATTTATTTGATAGGAAGGAGTTATGCTGCCGTTCTCAATTTGGGTAGTTTGCAAACCTGTAGCGCTCAGTTTTAGTTTTAGCGCGGCATATTGTGCCAAGCTTGCTTTATATTCACTTTCTATGGCAATAAATCCTTTTTGTGAGTCAAGTTTGTCTTCTAAAAGAGATTTGCTTCTTTCATATTCGCTTTTTATTTTTTTTAAACGTGCAGATGCTTCCGCGAAATCTTTTTGCATGTCTATGATATCGCTGCCTGCAATTGTTATGAGTGGTTGTTTTTGGGATACATATTGTCCTTCTGAGCAATGAATTTTTTGTACCGTTCCCGCAACAACCACACTCACTTGTGCCCTGCCTGTAGGTAAAGGAATAATATAGCCTTTGGCATTTATAACTTCTTCAAAGAATCGTTGTTCAAGGTTTCCAATTGCCATGTTCTCTGCTTCAAATTGTTTTGAGGTAATCTCTATCAAAGAGTTTTTACCCGATTCAACGGTATTTTTTTTGTTTTTGCAAGAAATAAGAATCGTGGCAACGAGTGCTATGTAAATAAATTTGCGCATAAATTGCATGTCTTAAGTTTTATATATCAATATATTACATTTTATTTATTAACCGTAGCTTTATTCTTACGGATAAGCTTAGGCGGGAAAACATGAATACCTTCTACCTTATCCAATATAGCATAAAGTATGGGTAAAATGATAAGCGTGAGCATGGTAGAAGTAACAAGCCCACCAATGACAACTGTTGCAAGAGGTCTTTGCACTTCGGCGCCTGCTCCCGAAGACAAAGCCATCGGCAGAAAACCCATTGCCGCCGCCGCCGCCGTTAGCAATACCGGTCGCAAGCGGTTTTTAGTGGCTTTGAAAACTAATTCTTTCATATTTGTAACGCCGCTATGTTGTAGCTCTTTCAAATGCTCTATCAATACAATACCATTTAAAATAGCAATACCGAAAAGAGCTATAAAACCTACGCCTGCTGACACGCTAAAGGGCATTCCGCGCATCCACAACAAAAAGACGCCCCCAACCGTAGCAAGAGGTATGGCTGTGAAAATCATAATGGCGTCTTTTAAAGATTGAAAAGCAAAGTGAAGGAAAATAAAAATCAATAGTAAAGCGGCAGGAACAGCTATCATTAGGCGTTTGGTTGCATTTTGGAGGTTTTCAAATTGACCTCCGTATTCAATATAGTTTCCCGGTTTTAGTGAAATGTTTTTATTTACGACAGCTTGAATATCTTTTACTACCGATTGCAAATCGCGGTTACGTACGTTGACACTCACAACTACTTTCCTGTGGGTGTTTTCACGCGATATTTTGGCAGGACCTTCGGTGTATGTTACTGTAGCCAATTCAGTTAAAGGGACTTGTAAGCCATTGTCAACAGGCACATATAAATCTTTAATGTTATCAATATCTACTCGGTTTTGTTGATCAAATCTTACAACCATGTCAAATCTTCTTTCCCCCTCGAAGACAACCCCTGTAGTTTCGCCACCAAAAGCTGCTGCCAGATAATTGTTGAGTGTTTTTATATTTACACCGTAATAAGAAATGAGGTTTCTGTTGTAGTCAATTTTTATTTGTGGTAATCCTGCTGTTTTTTCTAGAATTACATCTCCTGCTCCCGGGATGTGTTCTATAAGTTTTTTAATTTCAAGGGCTTTTTTATCGATATAATCCAAATCTTCGCCAAATATTTTTATTGCAATATCAGCGCGCACACCCGTAATCAACTCGTTAAAGCGCATTTCTATAGGTTGTGTAAACTCATATTCTATTCCCGGTATTTCAGATAGTGCTTCTTTAAATTTCTCGGCTAATACCTCTTTGTTTTTAGTTACTTTCCATTCTTTACGGGGTTTTAAACGTATAATCATATCAATTTCTTCCATTGACATCGGATCGGTGGGAACTTCGGCAGCGCCAATACGGCTTACAATTTGATCAACTTCGGAGAAATTTTTAATAAGTATTTTCTCCATTTTAGTTGTAGTTTCTACTGTTTTGGTAAGAGAGGTGCCTGTTTTCAATACGGGTTGAATAACAAAATCTCCTTCGTCTAATGTGGGAACGAATTCACCGCCCATACGCGTAAATAAAAATGCTGTGATGAAGAGCGATAGCAAAGCAATGCCTAATACAAGTTTTTTGTGGTTAAACGACCATTTGAAAACAGGTAAATAAGAGTTATAAGCCTTTTCGATTATTTTGTCTGAAAGTTTTTTCTTTTTACTTTTCTCCGGACGCAGAAAAAGAGAGCAGGCAACAGGTAGCCATGTGAGGCCCAATATCATGGCGCCTACAATAGCAAAGCAAAATGCCACCGCCATAGGGCGAAACATTTTACCCTCTACACCACTGAGTGAAAGAATAGGAATAAAAACAATAAGGATGATGATTTGTCCGAATATTGCCGATTGCATCATTTTGGAAGCTCCTTCAAAAGAAATTTTATCCATGAGGGTAATCCTGTTGGCTCCTTTTATGCCCATTATATCATCTCGCGTAAGTGCTATTTTCATAGCAATAAATTCTACTATTATCACGGCTCCATCGATAATAATTCCAAAGTCAAGTGCACCCAAGCTCATTAAATTGGCATCGATGCTAAAAATATACATCATGCCCAGGGTAAAAAGAAGAGCTAAAGGGATCATGGATGCAATGACCAATGCAGAGCGCAAGTTGCCAAGCAAAAGTATAACGGTGAGCATTACTATAAGAGCGCCCAAAATAAGATTTTCGGCTACCGTAGTTGAGGTTTTGGCAACCAAATCGCTGCGGTCTATGATAGGATTGATGTAAACACCTTCGGGTAAATTTTTTTGTATTTCTGCAACACGTTTTTTTACTTGCTTGATAACTTCTTTAGAATTTGCATTTTTCAACATCATTACCTGTCCCAGTATTGTTTCGCCTTTTCCGTTGGCAGTAATAGCTCCATAACGGTTAGCATAACCAAATTTAACATTCGCTATGTTTTTAACTAAAACAGGATTGCCTTTGGCATTTTTAACTACAATATTCTCAATATCTTCTATAGATTTAATTCCACCGTCGCCACGAATAAAATAGCTTTGATTTGTTTTTTCGATGTATGCCCCTCCGGATATGCTGTTATTGGCTTCCAACGCATTAAAAACTTCCATTAACGTTATGTCTAAGCCTTTTAATCTTTCCGGCTGTACGGCTACTTCATATTGTTTCAAAAATCCGCCCCAACTGTTTATTTCCACTACTCCGTTAATACCTGATAAACGCCGTTTTACAATCCAATCCTGTATGGTGCGTAAATCCATTGCAGTATAGCGTTCTCTCAACTCCGGTTTTACTTCTAAAGTATATTGGTATATTTCGCCTAATCCTGTAGTAATCGGGCCCATTTCCGGTTCGCCATATCCTTGCGGTATTTTGGAACTTGCACTTTTGATTTTTTCGGCAATGAGCTGGCGTGGAAGATAGGTGCCTAAACTCTCATCAAGTACTACTGTTACTAGCGAAATTCCAAACTTGGAAACAGACCTTATTTCTTTAACACCCGGCAAATTAGCCATTTCCATTTCTACCGGCGCGGTAATAAACTGCTCTATTTCTTGTGTGGATAAATTGCCTGAGGTAGTTATAACCTGCACTTGATTGTTGGTAATATCAGGCACTGCACCTACCGGAATTTTGAACACGGAAAATAAACCGAAAGTTGCAATCGTTAAAGTAAAAAGAATAACTATTAACTTATTATGGATGCTAAAACCTATAATTTTCTTTAACATATGGCGTGAATGTTCAAAAAATGATTTTATACAAAAATAAAAAAAATAGGCATGTAAATTAAAATAAGATTAATTATTTGATTAATAATACTATAAAAAAAGAGGCTTTTGTTGAATAAAATATACGGGGGTTTGTTTAACACAAGGCTTTGGGCTCGATGGAAGCCTATGAATTCATTGTTTGTAAATCGCGGTTATAAATCGTACTAAAAGTCGAATCGATATAAGGAACTTTCTTTTCCCCGCAACGTCTTCTTGCAGAGAGATGATGCGGAAAACTTAAAGAAAATAACGAGATAAAGTCGTTAAAGAAAGTTTTTAAAGAAAGACTTACGCTCATTTATATAATTTTAATTTGTTGCTCCTTGTATCTTATCCCATCCTGTGTTTTTTATAAGAGATTGTAATAACCAAATCACGCCTACTGATAATGCCGAGAAAACAATTACTACCCAAGTAAAATTAAAAATAAAATAATGGAAAACCCCTATGCCGAGTGGTACAATCGTGCTAATAAGGCTATACATGAAGCCAGTTCCTTTGCTTTGATATTCGTATGATACGGAAAAAGGGAGTTTTTTATTCATTAAAAAGGAGGATAGAAAGGTGAAAATAACTACATTGAGCATAGCAAATATAGCATTGGGAATAATTTGTATGCCGAATAAAAGAATGCTCCCAATCAGAATTATGATAAAAGCGGGAACAAGAAACCGGATCAGAACAGCTTTTATTGCTCCGAGAATTATTTTTCCGGGCATTTCTATGGGTGATGTATAATAAAACCACGCTGCTTTGTATTTACTGGAATAAGAAATTTGCGCTAATGCCGAAAACATAATAATAGCCATTAAATAAATAATCCATAAAATATTTCGGGGCGTATTTGAAATGGAACTTCCTGCGGCATTTGATCCCTTTTTTATAACATACATGGCTCCTAATACCAGAATGTATCCAAATAAAGGATACACTTTCATTTTGAATTCGCGGCTGCGTGATATGTTTTTCCATGTAAACATAAACCCCATGTATTCCTCTGTGCCTGAACTAAGCCATAAAGCCAGCTTGTCTATAAATTTCCTGTGATGAGTATTTGTTTTTTGAGCTTTACCTCTTGATTCTTCAACGTTGCCGTTTATCATAGCAAGTTTTTGAGTAAAAGAAGGTGCAAAGTATTTTATAACCACTATCATGGATATAATGGGCACCGCAACAGCCAATATAATGTTTTGCCATTGCATTTTAGCATCAAAGTGAGCTATGCTCCCTACGGTGTCTGCAAACCAAAAAGTAGGAAGAAAAGAAGCTTGCCAATGGTCGGCAATCTTCCAATTATCTAACTGTGCGCGTTGCAATAGTCTGGGGAATAATTGGTATCCTCCGTACACGATAACGGCAAAAATAATTTGTATGTAAGTGATAATAGATTGGAATTTTGTAGGTGTAGTAATTTTTAGAATCAATAAATAAACCGCGTTGATAAGAAAAATAGCAAGTAATGTGCATAAAACAACCATAAGCAGAAATGGCAGTATGGTGAGCCACCCGCCAATAATAACTGTTGCTATCAATCCGGGCAATATCATCGGGATTATGATTTTTGAAACATATATACAAATATGTAACAGGCGGGATAAAACAAACGTACTGTCGTTTATGGGCTTTGGAAGTATGATGTAATTGTCCCTTACGTCGATTAAAACAGAAGTAAAATCTGTAATAAGGGTCAATGAAAGAAACACCAGTAACAGGGTAAAATAAAATGTTAGTTTGGTAGTGATATCATTGCCTATGGAAAATGCGAACAAATAAAAAAGCCCCATAAAAAAAGAGCTTATAATCATTCCTATGGAAGCTTTGTTTATCTCTTTTTCTTCGCGCTTTTGCCCTATTTGTTTAAATCCGGAAGGTCGTCGGTTATCAATAGTAAGTTTGGAGATGAGTATAGCCTGTAATTGTTCTATATCCACATTGTATTTTTGAAATAAATATTTGGGCAATAAAAAGAATTTCAACAAAAATTTATCAATACGATTCATACGGAGTACTTATTTAGTTTTGGTGAAAAACATGAAGGAATTTTTCACTTGCCTCTGCTTGTGATTCGTTTGAAGTGAGCCTTGCAAATAAACTTTCCAAACTTGCATCACCTTGTTTTTCGCTAAGCTCGTCAAAGCTTCCGTCGGCAATCACGCTGCCGTTATTGATAAGAACAATGCGGTCGCTAACTTTTTCCACTACATCCATCATGTGACTGCAATAAAAAATGGTTTTGCCGTTGTGCGCCAGTTTAGATATTAATTCTTTTATCATGATTACACTGTTGGCATCTAATCCGCTAAGGGGTTCATCCATGATGATGATATCAGGGTTGTGTAATAATCCGGAGGCTATCAACACCTTTTGTTTCATTCCTTTGCTGAAAGTTTCCATACGTTGGTCTATATTCCCCGAAAGATTGAAAGCATCCAGCATGTGAAATATTCGTTCTTTCACTACCTCTGTAGGTAATTTATATAAAGCTCCCATTAATGTTAAATATTCATTGGGCGTGAGCACATCATAAAGTTCGGCTAATTCAGGAATATAGCCTATGCGCGCTTTCACCTGTAAGGGATTTTGCTTAATATCCATGCCGTTTACTGTTACCATTCCGGAGAAATCACTAATCAAACCACACAGAATTTTTACCGTAGTGCTTTTGCCCGCGCCGTTGGGTCCGATATAACCTATAACCTGACCGGGTTGGATATCTAAAGAAATGTCTTTTAAAACCTGTTTTGAGCCATAGAACTTATTTAAATTTTTAATACTTATGATAGGATTCATAAAATTTAACTTTGTTTTTTATTGCAAATATAAAACTATTTTGTATTTATAAAGGAAGTGAAAATTTAAAATATGCAAATAAGAGAAAAGCGGCAAAAGCCGCTTTTCTCTTATTTAAATGCTTTTTCGTTGAGTCCGTCGCCGGCAAGCATAAGCCTGCTGAAATAGTCAGGAACAGGTTTGCCCATCAGTTTATCTACATAAAGTTTAGCCATATACATGCTGAGCATAAATCCATGGCCACGCAATCCTACAAACAAGCCCGCTTCGGGGTCTAGTACCATACGGGGTTCGGTGTAATAACCTGCCCATGTGGCTTGGAAGCCAACGGAAGAAAGTTGTGGCAACCAATCTACAAACAGTTCCGAAACAATCTCAAGAAACTCCTTGCTATTGGTTTTAAGGTTTACGGCAGTTTCCAAATTCTCAACCAAAGGAGAAGCACAGCCTATAATTTGTCCTGTTTCGCCCAATTGTTGACCGTAAACAGCTGCAAATCCTTTATACACGCGACGGTCGATGAGCATATCCAATGGTCGCCCGTTTACGCCCATATTTGGCAAGCGGCGTGTAATAAAAGCTTGATGCTTAACGGGATAAAGGTTAATTTCATACCCCAATTGTTTTGCAAACTTATCGGCTTCGGGTCCTAAGGCATTAACAAAATGAGGCGTGTGGAATTCTACATATTGTTTATCGTGGTCTATGGCTAACACGATATAAGTATCACCGTTTTTGCGCACATCAATTAATTCGCAGTCTTCATATACACGTCCGCCTTTTTCGATACCTATGCGGCGGATAAGGTCAACAACGCGCCCGGGGGTAGCCTGCCAGCAATCTCTGGTAATAAGGGCTGCATTGTACATGTTGCCCAGGTTGGGATTAATAAACGGCGATATTTCTTTTGCAAAGTTCTTGGGTTCTACCATATATGCGTCCGACCACGACTTAGATTCTTCGAGGGCTTTGTAGGTTTTTTCGTCATGAGAAAAGTTTACATAATGGGTAGTAAGCAGTTCTATGTTGCGTATCTGTTGTAGTTCCTTAAAAATTTCGAAATTATGTTTGGCAATATCTGCAATTTCGGGCAAGCTGAAAGCCGGTCGTCCGCCTGCAATATTGCGCCATGATGAACCTCGCCCGAAATTCAACAGCGCGGGTTTTAAGCCTGCCTCAGCCATGTAGCGGAACAATGCGCTGCCAGCCATGCCGCCTCCGGCAATAACGGCAGGAACTTCAACTATTTTTTTTGTCCTTGCCGAATTAATAACTACATTTTCTCTTGCAGACTTAGGATACAACTCGCCCATAGATAATTGATTGCTCAACGGTCCGCGGGGTGTAGCGTCGCCCACAATAGTAATTCCTTTGCTGCGTAAAGCGGTTTTAAGCCTGCGAATGCAGCGTTTGCCGCGGCACGCGCCCATGCCCAAGCGTGTGGTATGTTTAATTTCATCGGCAGAGATAAATTTGCGGTCGCCAATGGTTTGAAGAATTTCACTGAACGAAACATCATCGCAATGACAAACATACACGTCAATATTGCCTTCGTATGCGGTAGGTGTCATCTTCACGGGTTCGGGATAATTTTCTTTTATAATGAAACCACGTACATTCACCAGATTTTCACCTTCAACATCTAAAGCTTTTACGCGAGCCACATTGGTTTTGTTAGACTTTTTCAATATCTTCTCTATAATGCCGTTCCCTAATTTTTTACCGTTATTGTCCACGAGAAATACTTCTTTCCCTTCTTCTGCAAAGTACTCAATAGGCAGAAACAGCCAGTTTTTATTCAATGCATAGCCAAATATAGCCAAGCCGGGGCATTGGTAAACACAGTCCATGCAACCTACACACTTGTCATAATCTACCACCGGCACTGTGCTGGTCGAAGATTTTGTAATGGCGCCATGGGGACATGCAAACGTGCAAGGATTACAAGCAAACCCATACAAGCAATCTATTTGAACAAAAGGCTTGGCTTGCATACGTTCCTGCGTGGGCAAGTAGGGCTTTTCGATAATACGTTTGGGATGCTGTTGCGAATCGATGTATTCTTTTGAAACTTCCAAAAACCTGTTATAGTCAACCCTTTCACCCATAGCTTGGATGATTTCCAGGGCTACTTGTGCTCCTTTCAATACGGCGCTTGTTCCTTCGCCGATGCGTATGGCATCTCCCGCTCCGAAACAATTGCGGCCGAATACTTCATTGCCTTTTATAATTAACTGGTCATCGGGCACCAAGCCTGTGCATATATTAATAACATCTATACCTTCAATGATTTTCTCCGTTCCTTTTACAGCCTCAAAGTTTTTTGCTTCGGCAATCACAGCGCCTATAACCCCTGTGCGATCTTCGTTAGGCAAAGCGCGCAATAAAATATGAGAAGTCATGATAGGAATCCCCAAACGCCTTACCCTGTTTGCCTGCACCGGAAAACCCCCTTCGTTGGGCATGGCTTCGATAATGGCTTTTACATTAGCGCCTGCCTGCATCAATTGGTATGAAGTAAGATATCCTATATTCCCAGCGCCTACCGTCAAAACATTTTTCCCCAGCAGAGTAAGCTCGTTGTTCATCATTTTTTGCACAACAGCAGCCGTGTAAACGCCCGGCAAATCGTCGTTTTCAAATGTAGGCATAAAGGGAACCGCCCCCGCGGCAACAACTAAATAATCGGCATCTACATAAAAAATTTCATCGGTGACTAAATTTTTAACAGCCAAGCGTTTGTTATCCAAAATATCCCAAACGGTACTGTTCAAAAAAATGCCTTCGTGGCTGTCGCCTGCCAGTGTTTGTGCAATATCGAAACCACGCATGCCGCCAAATTTCTTTTCTTTCTCAAAAAAGAAAAACTGGTGTGTTTGCATCAGAAATTGACCGCCTATTTTACCGTTATTATCTAATACGATGGTGTCAATGTTATGTTTTAACAATTCTTCGCGACAAGCAAGCCCTGCCGGACCTGCGCCAATAATGGCAACAGAAGTTTTGTATATGTTGTTTGGCTTATCTTTTTTAATTTCTTTGTTTTCAGGGAAATAATCGTGTGGTATTTCCTTCACTTCTTTTACGCCATCTACTTTGGTGATGCATATACGTTTAATTTGCCCGTCAACAAGCATTTCGCAGGCGCCACATTTGCCAATGCCGCACTCTAAACTACGCTCTCTGTTTGATAAACTGTGACTGTGAACAGGGAAGCCCGCTTGATGTAAAGCGGCAGCAATGGTAAAACCTTTTTCGCCTTGTACGGATTTACCTTGGAATGTAAAAGTAACTTTTTCGGTTACCGGAATTTCCAAAATCGGGTGTTGGTTGATTTTGTTCATTTTAATAAATTAAGAAACAATAGTTAAAATAGGTTAGTTATAGATAAAAAGCGGGTCAAATTTAAATTTTTATTCTTCTTATCAAAGCCTATTTATTAATTTATATTTATTCTATATTGATGTTATAAAGTGTTGTTTTTTAAAATAATAGTATAAAATAACTATTGTTTAAGGAATATGCTGTAACTTTTTTTGAGGAATATTCGTCATATAATAACAGTTGGCTTTTTAATCAAATTAGCAAAACCTGTTAGTTAAAATATTTGTAAATTCTAATATAAATTATTGTAAATCAAAACAATAATTTCAAAAACATATAAGATATGAAGATTATAAAACATTTTTTTATTATTGCCACATTGGTAGCAATAAGCTCTGTATCTGCAAACGCGCAGTGGTTTTGGGGTTCAGGTTTGAGAGGGAATGGTAAAATGGCAGAGCGGGTATTTACATTTTCCGACTTCACTAACGTGAGAGTATCTTCGGGCATAGATTTGTATCTCGAACCTTCGGGGAAAAACAATGCTTTATTGGTTACAGACAGCAATATTTTGGATTTAGTGGAAGTATCGCAGGAAAATGAAACCGTTGTTTTTAAAATGAAGAGAAATTCAAATATTCAAAAAACGACAAAAGGAATAAAAATATACCTGTCGTATAAGAATTTAAAAGGTGTAAAAGCTTCCGGCGGCAGTGATGTATATATGAAAGGAAGCGCCGTGCTGAAAGCGGATGATTTTAACATTGAAGGTAGCGGCGGCTCTGATTTTAGGTTGCTGTTGGATGTAGTAAACCTCAATTGTAGTGTTTCGGGAGGGAGCGATGCATATTTAAGTGGAAATGCAGAGAAGATAAAACTTGAAGCCAGTGGTGGCAGTGATATCAAAGCGAAAGAATTAGTAACACAAATTGCAGACATTAAGGCTTCTGGTGGTTCGGATATCATCATAACCGTTAAAAAATCTATAAAAGCCAATGCCTCAGGAGGTTCGGATGTTTACTATTACGGTAATCCGGCTAACACAATGATACATGCCAGCAGTTCATCAGATATATACAGAAGATAAGAAAGTAAGGCTTTATACAAATAATAAAAACAAATATAAAACCCATAAGTTATGCGTACTAAAAAAATCATACTGTTAACAACTATATGCCTTATCGTTTCATCATTTTACGGCTATGCGCAAAAAGCCCAAGCTTTTAAATTTGCCGGTTTTGACAAAGTAGAAGTTTCGCATGCCATGACACTGTATTTGGAACCTACGGGCAAGAACACGGCAATGGTGGTGGGAGATGAGGATTTGCTTAAACTCCTTGAAGTGAAAGAAGAAGGAGGAAAAGTTATTTTCAGAATTAAGAAAAAAAGTTTTTGGAATTTTATGGATAATAACAAAGGAAGCCTGAGGATTTATTTATCCTACAAAAACATCAGCACCTTAGATGCTTCGGGCGCCAGCCATATTTACATGAAAGATGATGCCACATTCACATCAGGTTTGTTAAAGCTGGATTGTAGCGGTGCTTCGGGCATTAAACTGAATTTGGATGTGGAAAATCTCGAATGCGATTTATCGGGTGCCAGCCGTGCTACTTTTAGCGGCAACGCATCAAACGTTTTGCTTGATGCAAGTGGCGCCAGCCATTTTTCAGCGAAAGAGCTAAATGTGCAAAATGCCAATATAGATGTTTCGGGCGCTTCTCACATAAGCGTAACTGTGAAAAAATCCATAAAAGGCGAAGCTTCAGGCGCTTCATCCATTAACTATTATGGGAATCCTCCGCATAGTTCAGTTTCTTCATCAGGCGCATCAAGCATTCGTAGAAAATAAAATCTGCTTAAGCTGTCTATATATTCCCAGCTGTTGTTTTTTTAAGCAACAGCTTTTTCTTTTTAAACTTTGCTAAGTTAAAAAAAATCAACAATATAGTCCGCTTTATCTTGCTACTGTGTAGTTAAGAGCAAAATGGCGTGTTTGTTAACTTGTAAAAAATTATTAATCAAAACAATACATCTATAAACTCGGAACTCATTACACTTATCTAAACACTATATCCTAATTTACTATTTTACTAATTTACTATTGAGTAACATATTTGAAGCTGCTAAAAGAAATTTTTCATGTACTTAAATCTTCTGATTACATTTGCGGATAAATAATGGATGATGAAATCTACCTCTTACCATATCCTTGTCTTGCTATCCTTTCTTTTGCTGGGAAGTTGCGTTTCCGTGAAACAGTATAACCAAATGCTTGATAAACAAATTTCCGTGAAAAATTTGCATGCTGATGTGGATTATTTGCATAAAATTTTGGAGTTGTATCATCCGCGCCTCTACTGGTACATTAGCAAGCAAGCGCTAGATTCAAAATTTGACAGCGTTAAAGCCGATATTACACAGCCCATGGTAAGTGCCGATTTTTATTATAAGATAGCGCCACTCCTTACCAACATACGACAGGGTCATACACGCGCGGTACAGCCATCGTGGCGCTATTCGGTTAAAGAAAGGAAAACGCTTGCGGTAAAAGCATTTGGTTTTAACCCGTTTTATAAATACGAATTTTATATTGATTCGGGGAAATTATACGTAATAGACAATAAATCGTGGGATAAGAGAATAAAGTCAGGCAGTGAGTTGATTGAAGTGAATCATATAAAAACAAGCGTACTTCTGGATAAATACAGGCATACGCTTACAAGTGACGGGTATATCCAAACTTTTCCTGATCGCTATATTGCTAAAAACTTTTATTCGTTTTTATCTAAAGATTTTGGGTTGAAAGATAGTATGGTTTGTGAGGCTTTGTATGCCGATACTTTAAAAACATTTATGCTTTATCGTAGGAATAGCGCTATTGACAGCGTACAAACGTATGACAGAAAAGTGAAATTAACGCTTGCACAAAAAGATAGTATAAGGGAAGAAAATAAAAAAAGGCGATACTTGGGTTTTGACAGGCTAACCAACACATATAGCAAAAATCTTACTTTTTATGGAACAGATAGCAGCACCGCCATTTTAAAAATTAACGATTTTGTAGGAGGGAAATATACAAAGTTTTACAAGGATACTTTTAAAAAGTTGGATGCGTTAAAAGTGAAAAACCTGGTTATAGATTTGCGCGACAACTTGGGTGGACGCCTTTCGGAAATAAATCGCCTGTATTCATATTTGGCAGACAGCACTTATTATAGTTTTGACAGAAGCAGCGAAATAACTTCCCCTAACGTTATTTTTCAACCGATTCTTAAAACCCGTCCGCAGTGGATGCACTCCCTTTTATGGCCCTTTTATCCTTCGTCCCTGTTAGCCATGGCGTCTAAACTGGAAAGAGACAATGAAGGAAATTATTACATGTTGTTGTTTCCTAAGAAGCAAAAGGCAGCGACTCACAAATTTAACGGCAACGTGTATGTTTTAATAAACGGAGGCAGTTTTTCTGCCTCGTGTATCCTATCTTCTAATTTAAAAGGAGCTAAACGCGCTTTTTTTGTGGGAGAGGAAACCGGAGGGGCTTATAGTGGCACAGTTGCAGGATATATGCCCATGTTTAAACTGCCCCATTCAAAAATTGATGTGCGCATGGGACTGTTGGCTCTTCATCCTGCATATGAGCAAGCGTTGAAAGGTAGGGGCATTATTCCTGACGTGGTTATTATTCCTACGCTTGCAGATAAAATAAACCATACAGACCCCGAAATGAAATATGTTCTTGATAAAATTAACCTTAAAAACAACGATAAATAACAGAATTTTAGAATACCTTTGTTTTTTTAAGTTTTAAACGTATGGAAAAATTAATAGAACGTTTGCAAAATGAAATTCCTCATTTGCAAAACCGTAAGGAAATGTTGAAAGACATTTTGAGCTTATTGGATTTAACTACCCTCGAAGGAACTGACAACAAGCAGGTGGTGGACAACCTTTGCGACAAAGCACTGAGTTTTAAAAATAAAAATTTGCCTTACCCGGCAGCCATTTGTGTATATCCGCCTTTTGCAAACCAGGTAAAACAGCGTGTGCAACAGGCAGGTATAAACGTAGCCTGTGTAGCAGGTGCATTTCCTTCAGGTCAATCGCCATTAAATTTACGTGTGGAAGAGGTTAAATATGCAGTAGCACAAGGTGCCGACGAAATCGACATGGTAATTTCGAGAGGGGAGTTTTTAGCGGGTAATACTGCTTTTGTTAAACAAGAAGTAGCCGAAATTAAGAAAGCATGTGGCAAGGCGCATTTGAAAGTGATTTTGGAAACAGGCGAGCTTGGCAGTGTTGAAAACATAACACACGCATCAGAGTTGGCAATAGAAGCAGGGGCTGATTTTATTAAAACCTCTACCGGCAAGATACAACCCGCAGCTACACCTTTGGCAATGGCAACCATGTTACAGGTTATAAAAAATCATTATAGCAAAACCGGAATAAAAATAGGTATTAAACCGGCAGGAGGCATTTCCACGCCTGATGTTGCACTGCTTTATTATTTATTGGTAAAAGAAATACTTGGTGACCAATGGCTGAATAATAAGCTTTTTAGGATAGGAGCCAGCCGTTTGGCAGATAAAATTGTTGAAGAAGTAGCTATATAAGTACTAAACAATAATTACCTTATATTATTTTAAAAACCACATAGAGATAGAGAGATAGATAAGATTTAATGAAGCTGAAAATGAATACTCCGAGATAAGGTAGTAAACACACAACATCAAGCAGAAGCTTTGAAGCTGTGCTTCAAAGCTATGTAAACCTTATTAAACCTGATAATAAATATCTATGTCCCTATGTGGTTAAAATAAATTAAACCATTTTTTACTCACTCCTTAGTAAAATAAAAAAATAATTTATCATACTTTAAGTATATTTAAGGTTCTTTTTTATTCATCTACTTTTTTCTTGATACAACTAAGCAAAGCGTTTTCACGAACCGCAAAGCGCTCATGAATACCTTTATAATTCACAATGAACGAATAATACCTTTTTAAATAGATACATAAGTAAAAGTAGCAAAAGATCAAGACTGTATAAAAAATATTGTATTCATACGCCACGAACCTTCCCTCAAAAACGGCTATTTTTTATAATGCCCTTCAGCGCAGTGCGGGAGGCGTGGGCGGAAGGACAAAACGGCGAGGCAGGGCGGGTTTTCGTGGGTGGGGCATCGTTTTGTCTTGATTTATTCACACATGGTTTGTTTTAAATGTGTTCATGAAAACGCTTAGTTACTCACACTTTTGTTTTATTTTATGGTGTGTTCGTGAGGTCGCTTCGCTTAGCTCGCTA
>CALBZC010000020.1 GCA_937889945.1 uncultured Bacteroidales bacterium | reverse complement strand
TTGATCTTTTGCTACTTTTGTATCAAGACAAAAGTAGATGAATAAAGAAAAAGAACATTTTTATTCCATACATGACATGAACTTTGAGGACTTATTTTTTAAACTTTACTAAGCTAATAAATAATCGAATACCTATTTAAGTGAGTGATATAATATCCTTTTGTTTGGCAAATTATAGGTTTATATAATATTAACAAACCAGCATAGATGTCTTGTAATTTTTATAGAAATTTTAAAAAATTTAACAAATATTCCCCCCTTTAATTTTATCTGATAGTCTTTAAAAACATTAAGGACTATTTTAACTAAATAGTTTTTGTTATGGAAGAAAAAATGCGAATTAACTATCTGATTAACAGATACGTAAAAAAGGAAATCACGTCAAAGGAATTAGCCGAATTGCATGAAATAATGCAACAAGGTACTTATTCTATTCAGGATTTTGATAGCGTATATAAAGATATCTGGAATCAAAATATTGATCCGCGTTATTTTTCACCTGAAAAAGTTGATGAAATCACAGATGCAATACTTTCATCTGAACGCACTCCGGTAATTCCTATTTATACAAAAAATTTATGGAAAAAACTTTCGGTAGCAGCCGGATTTTTGTTGATAATAGGCTTGGCAAGTTGGTTTTTATTTAAAAATACACCATCAGATGTGAATAATGATATGTCTGGGAAAAGGCTTATCGTTAACAACAGTTTATTGGAAATTAAAAAAGCCGATCCTGTTTTAACCCTGGCTGACGGACGAGAGATAATTTTAGGAAAGCAAAATGCAGGCATGGAAATAGAAGAAGAAGGCGTAAAAATAAAAGTATCCGAAAAAGGAGAAATCACATATGAAGGAAATAATGAAGGCGCATCTCACAAAACACATCATATTTCCGTCCCCAAAGGTGGAAAGTATAAACTTAAATTAGGAGACGGAACCGAAGTTACGCTTAATTCCTCCTCCAAGCTAACTTATCCTCTTTCTTTTTTTCGTAAAAAAATACGCGAAGTTAAACTTGATGGTGAAGCCTATTTTGAAGTAAAACGAAATGAAAAGAAAAATTTTATTGTGGATGCCAAAGATGTAAGGGTAAGGGTATTAGGAACAGGTTTCAATGTACGCGCATATAAAGATGAGACAAAAGTAAAAACCACCTTGTTTCATGGTAACATAATTATAGAAAACAATAAAAATGTTGCACATGTAAAACCAGGAGAGCAAGCTGTTGTAGTGGCGGGGATAGATGAAAACAGCATAAAAGTAGAACAAACAAATGTTTCCTCCTCTATTGCTTGGCAAAAAGGAGAATATGTTTTTGTTGAAGAAAGCATCCAAAGTATTATGAAGCAAATGGAACGTTGGTATAATATAGAAGTAGAATATAAATTCGGGGCGGGGAATACCTTATTTACAGGCTCATTAAAACGAACCGATAAAGTATCGGATATATTGGAGGCTTGGGAAATGACAAAAGACATTTCGTTTGAGGTAAAAGGTAATAAAATAATTGTCTATCCGGGTATAAAGCATAATTCTTTAAGAAAAGAATAAAAATTTAACTAAACTAACTAAATTAATTTAATTATGACAGTGAAAAAAAGCTACACTCTTTCTCAAGGAATGGGCATTAAAGTTCATTCTTGGCATGAGGCAGTTAAAAGAGCTATCCACTCTTTTAAATTACCGAAAACAATGTGTCTTGCATTGTTACTTTCTGTATTCATGTCCGCCCGTGCACTTGGCATGGATTTGCAACAATCCGTGGTATTAAAAAACAAGACCATGGAATTAAAACAAGTTTTTGCTTCCATCAAAGCGCAAACGGGTTATTCTTTTATCTATAATAAAGATGTTGTAGATGATAGAACTACGGTTAATTTCTCAAATGAACAAGGAACAGTACAGGATATATTGAATACAAGTTTAAAAGGGTTGGGATTAACCTATACTATCAAAAATGATATTATTGTAGTGATAAAAGAGAGTGTCCTAAACATTCCGGGTCCTATTAAAGTTACAGGACAAGTATTAGACACTACGGGTGCACCTTTGCAAGGGGTTACCGTAACCGTTGTAGGCACAAGAAATGAGACTGTAAATTAAACTGTGTCAATAAAGAATAAAATTGTTTTTATAACTTTAC
>CALBZC010000019.1 GCA_937889945.1 uncultured Bacteroidales bacterium | reverse complement strand
TATATATCTATGTGGTTTAAAAAATAATATAAGGTAATTATTGTTTAGTACTTAAATTTCTTTATTTTAAAGTTATCGCCAAAATCAATATATTTTTGTGTAAATAAAACTATGGTGATATATACGCATAATATTATACCCAAAATGCTTCCCACATGCGCTAAGGGAGAACTTTGGCTAACGTTTTTCAGGTAAAAAAACGTTAGGGCAAGGCTAAGTACGGCAAAAATAATTCCACTGTAAGCAGCGCCCCAGTTTATAGATAAAGGAGATTTTGTGTTTGTGGAGAAAGATGTGATGAAAAACATGATGGCAGCTATAATTAAAAGCAACGTGCCTATCCATGTGCTTATTTTTGCAAATTCTATACCCAAAAGAAAAAATATAGACATAAGGATATACAATGAAAGTGCAACAAAAACCATGTTGTAAATTCTCTTAAACCATTTGCTGTTTGCCAAGTTTGCAAAAAATATTTTCATCTGTTTGTCGTTTTATTTTCAAAAAATATAATGCTTGAGTTGTGGGCAAAATATACCACGGTTCATAGTTCTTCGTTTTTCTTTTTCACAGGTGTTACAAAGGCTGCAAGCAAGAATAATATGCTGCATATAACAATGGTTATATATAGCATTGGTGTGCTTATATTCCCTATATCCACAAAGTTCCATATGGTATTTAGCAAAAGGATGATAAGCAGTATAAAAGCCATATTAAATAAAGCTCTAAACCAAGGTTTTTGCATTAAATGGGTTTTTGTCATATAAGTAATTTTAAAAGCAAAAATAATATAAATGGCAACAAATGCAAATATCTAAAAAAGAATACTTTAAGAAATATAAATGGCGCCTTTTTTTTTGATAAATTTTGTTACCTTTGCAACCTTTAAAAAATTAGCTTCAGGAAAAAAGTACAGATGAGTAAAAAGTATCAGGAATATAAGCAGCTTAATCTTACCCGCATTGGCGATGAGATTTTGGCGTATTGGAATAAAAACCAAATTTTTGAGCAAACATTAGCTAACCGCAAGGCACATAAGCCCTATATTTTTTACGAAGGACCTCCTTCCGCAAACGGTATGCCGGGCATTCACCACGTGATGGCGCGTGCCATTAAAGATATTTTTTGTCGCTACAAAACATTAAAAGGTTATTTGGTTGAACGCAAAGCAGGATGGGATACACATGGCTTACCTATTGAAATTGCAGTAGAAAAAACCTTAGGCATTACCAAAGAAGATATTGGCAAAAAAATTACCGTAGAAGATTATAATAATGCTTGTCGCCGCGAGGTAATGAAATACAAAGACCGCTGGGACGAGCTTACCAAAAAAATAGGCTATTGGGTGGATTTAAATGATCCATATATTACTTTTGATAATACATACATAGAAACATGCTGGTATCTTTTATCGGAATTGTATAAAAAAGGATTGTTGTATAAAGGATATACCATTCAACCCTATTCTCCCGCAGCCGGCACAGGTCTTAGCACGCATGAGTTGAACCAGCCCGGTTGTTATCGCAATGTGAAAGACAATACGGTAGTTGCGCAATTTAAAGTGCGTAAAGATGTTGAACACGCTTTGTTGCCTTTGTTGTTCGGAGAAGAAAATATTCCCGTGTATCTTTTGGCATGGACTACCACGCCTTGGACTTTACCGTCGAATACGGCGTTGGCTATTGGTGCAGGAATCGATTATGTGTTAATCCAAACCTACAATCCATATACATACGAGCCCATAAAAGTAGTTGTTGGCAAACCTTTGCAGGAAAAGTATTTCCCTTCGAAAAATGCGGATCTGGCTTTGGAAGATTATAACCCGGGTGATAAAAATATTCCTTTTAAAGTATTACATGTTTTTGAAGGTAAACGCTTATGCGGAATCCGCTATGAGCAGCTTTTGCCTTATGCACAACCCGAAAGCGGCGATGCTTTTGTGGTAGTAGAAGGCGATTTTGTTACCACCGAGGACGGTACGGGAATAGTGCATATAGCACCAAGTTTTGGCGCGGATGACTTTAAAGTTGCACGTCAGAATGGAATAGGGGCTTTAACAATGGTGGATAAAACGGGGCGTTTTAATGAGCAGATGGGCGAATTTGCCGGCAGGTATGTGAAGCCTGATTATGCGCCTGTGCCGGAAGAAAATGTGGATATCGATATTATTGTAAAATTAAAGAAAGAAAACAAAGCTTTCAAAACCGAAAAGTACGAACACTCTTATCCCCATTGCTGGCGCACGGATAAACCTATCCTGTATTATCCTTTAGATTCATGGTTTGTGCGCACCACCGCCTTAAAAGACAGGTTGATAGAGCTTAACAAAGAGATTAACTGGAAACCTGAGGCTACGGGAATAGGACGCTTTGGCAACTGGCTCGAAAACCTTAACGATTGGAACCTTTCACGCTCGCGCTATTGGGGAACACCCTTGCCTATTTGGGTAAGCGAGGACAGAGAAGAGGAAATATGCATCAGCTCTGTTGAACAACTAAAACAAGAGATAGACAAATCGGTAAAAGCAGGATTTATGGATAAAAATCCGTTTGCCGATTTCAAAAGCGGTGATAATTCAAAAGAAAATTATAGCTCTTTCGATTTGCACCGTCCCTATGTAGATGATATTGTGTTGGTTTCGCCCAAAGGAAATAAAATGTTCCGTGAGCCCGATTTAATTGACGTATGGTTTGATTCGGGCGCTATGCCGTATGCACAATTTCACTATCCTTTTGATAAAACCAAAGACCAAACATCTTATTTTCCTGCTGATTTTATTGCCGAAGGCGTTGACCAAACACGCGGATGGTTTTTTACCTTGCATGCCATAGCAACCTTGGTTTTCGATTCGGTGGCTTTTAAAAATGTAGTTTCAAACGGCTTGGTATTGGACAAGGCAGGCAATAAAATGTCGAAACGCTTAGGTAATGCGGTTGATCCGTTTGAGTCGTTACAAAAATACGGACCCGATGCTTTGCGCTGGTATATGATTACCAATTCGCAACCATGGGATAATTTAAAATTTGACATTGATGGCGTTACCGAAGTCCAACGTAAATTTTTCGGAACCCTTTATAATACCTATAATTTCTTTGCGCTGTATGCCAATATTGATGGTTTTGCGTATAAAGAAGCAGAGGTTCCTTTTGCTTCTCGTCCGGAGCTGGACCGTTGGATTTTATCGGAGTTGAACACCCTGGTGAAAAATGTTGACGAATCGTATGCCGACTATGAGCCTACGCGTGCCGGTCGTTTAATAGCCGATTTTGTGAACGACCATTTAAGTAACTGGTATGTGCGTTTGTCACGCAGGCGTTTTTGGAAAGGCGATTATTCCGAAGATAAGATTTCTGCTTATCAAACCCTTTATACATGTCTTGTAACCATTGCCAAATTGGCTTCTCCTATCGCTCCGTTTTTCATGGATAAGCTATTTATGGATTTGAATGATATTACCGGTATAGAAAATGTGGCATCCGTGCACTTGACTGATTTTCCGCAAGTAGAGGAATCATATATTGATAAGTTGTTGGAAGAGCGTATGCAATTGGCGCAACAAATATCGAGCATGGTATTGAGTTTGCGTAAGAAAACCAATTTGCGTGTACGCCAGCCTTTACAAAAGATTCTTATTCCTATTGCAAGTGAAACACAGAAAGAAAATCTTGAAAAAGTAAGTAATCTTATCCTCAATGAGGTAAATGTGAAAGAAATAGAATATCTTAGCAACTCGCAAGGATTTTTGGTAAAGAAAATAAAACCCAACTTTAAAACGTTAGGTCCCAAATATGGTAAGCTGATGAAAGAAATTTCGGGGAAAGTGGGCGGCTTTTCACAAGAAGATATTGCTGCTATTGAGAAGTCCGGAGTTTATAGCTTTAATGTGGGAGATGAAAAAGTAACATTGTTATTGGAAGATGTGGAAATTATTACCGAAGACATTCCGGGGTGGGTAGTTGCTAATCAGGGTGCTTTAACTGTGGCATTAGATGTTACCGTTACCGACTCGTTACGTAAAGAAGGAATAGCAAGGGAATTAATCAACAGAATTCAAAACATGCGTAAGGATAAAGCCTTTGAAGTAACAGACAAAATTAAAATCGCGGTAGGCAAAAATGATACACTGGAAGATGTGGTAAAAGATTATAATCATTATATTTGCTCTGAAACTTTGGCTGAAAATATCGATTTCACATTGGAAAATATGGAAGCTGCCGAAGTTATTGAACTCACCGACGAGATAAGTGTTAAAATTATAATTGAAAAAATGTAAAAACAATCGTTTGATGGGAATATTTTCATCATCAATAAAAAATAAAATTATGAGTGCAGAAAATACAAAAGAAAAAACACGCTATTCTGATGAGGAGTTGGAAGAATTCCGCCAGATTATTTTGGAAAAATTACAGAAAGCACGCCATGATTTGGAATTACTAACAGAGGCATATACCAATAAAAACGATAACGACACCATGGATACTTCTCCTACTTTTAAAGTGTTGGAGGAAGGTTACGAAGTTTTATCGAAAGAAGAAAATGCCAGATTAGCTAACAGGCAGGAGAAATTTATTCAAAGTTTGGAAGCTGCATTGGTGAGAATAGAAAATAAAACGTATGGTATTTGCCGCGAAACAGGAAGGCTTATATCCAAAGAGCGCCTGCGCATTGTGCCGCACGCCACTTTAAGTATGGAAGCTAAACTTAAACAAAAATAGGCGCGTGCAAAATTTAAAATTACTCAAAAAACCGATTTTAATTATATTTTTGGTTCTTTTGTTAGACCAAATAGTTAAGGTTTGGATTAAAACACACATGACCATAGGTCAGGAGTATCATGTGTTTGGCAATTGGTTTATTATACATTTTACCGAAAACAACGGTATGGCTTATGGCATACAGTTTGGCGAAAATATCGGTAAACTCTTATTAAGCCTTTTTCGCATTGTAGCGGTAGGTTTTTTAATCTGGTATATTATTCATTTGTCTAAAAAAAACACGCCCCAAGGTATTATTGTTTGTTTTTCTCTTATTACGGCAGGCGCATTAGGTAATATTATAGACAGCGCTTTTTACGGTATATTATTCAGCGAAAGCACTTTCTACGATGTTGCACGCTTTTTGCCTCCCGAGGGCGGATATAGCACATTCCTGCATGGTAAAGTTGTGGATATGCTTTAT
Organism: uncultured Bacteroidales bacterium; assembly: GCA_937889945.1. Classification (GTDB taxonomy): domain Bacteria; phylum Bacteroidota; class Bacteroidia; order Bacteroidales; family UBA4417; genus UBA4417. Next base: position 383 of record CALBZC010000019.1, on the reverse strand, counting down.
TTCCCCTTAATAAAAAACAGTGCAGGAGAAACATTATTCTTCAGCCCTGTTTTTAATATTGCCGATTCTGCTATTACTATAGGCGTGCTTGTCCTTCTTGTTTTTTATCATAAATTTTTAAATTCCAAAAAACAGGATGAGAAAGAACCTTTGGCAGAGGACATAAACAAATAAAAACTTATAGTGTTTTTCTATTAAATAATACGTCTAATCTTTACGCTTTACTAAAGAATTATTTGTACTCCATAGGGTTAAAAAAGAAGTACTTAAAGTTCATGTCATGTATGGCATAACAACGTTCTTTTTTTATTTCATATATAATAAACGTAATCTAAATTCAACTAATAAATGCAACTTTTGGAAAGATAGCGGAGAATATTTTT
>CALBZC010000018.1 GCA_937889945.1 uncultured Bacteroidales bacterium | reverse complement strand
ATCACTTATCACTTATCACTTATCACTTATCACTTATCACTTATCACTTATCACTTATCACTCGATAACTCAATAACATTAAACAAAAAAAATTATGTTACAAAATTGGTTAAAAGTTGCGTTTGCAAATTATAAGAAAAACTGGTTAGCTACTGTCATCAACATTACAGGTCTTACCATAGCACTTTCGGTATTTGTATTGGTTACGCTGTTTTGGAACAGCGAAGCTTCCTACGAAAGTTGGGTGCCTAATAAGGAAAGAACTTTTGTGGTTGAACATGGCAGAAATAAAAATGACAAAGATGATTTTATGGGGTTTATGTCTGTAAGCAATGTTGCATTGGCAAATGTAGCCCGTAACATAGCTGAAGTAGAGGCTGCAATGTCATACTCTACCGATAGAAATGTGTTGCTTTCTAATAATGTAAAAACAATAGCCGTCGAAAAACCTTATGTAGCCGAAAACAACTTTTTTGATTTTTTCCCTTTGCCTCTATTGCAAGGCTCTTACCACAATTGTTTAAAAGATGAAAATACCATTGCCGTATCAGAAAATGTTGCCAATCAACTTTTTGGAAATACAAATGTTATAGGCAAGCATTTGTCATCTAAAAGCATGGGCAGAAACTTTATCATAGGCGCTGTGTATAAGTTTCCGGAAACAAAAACTGCCATTATGCCCGACATGGTTATCCCTTATACAAAAAATGAATACATGGATATGCAGAATAACTACAACAGTTATAATTCCATGCTCATGCTACGTCTTAAAAACATTAAAGATATTCCCACCGTATGTCATAAAATAAAAATAGGATACTATGACAACCTGGCTATTCCTAATATGTTGAAATATGAAAAAGGTAAAACTGCAGCTCAATTGCGCAAAACATCGGTGGTTGAACTTTTACGGATAGATAAAACCAACTTGAAAGGGAAAACCGAGTGGCTTATGTTTAACGAAAACAAAGTGGATGTTAAATTACTTTATATGCTGGGCGGATTAACGCTTCTACTTTTAATTCTTTCTATCGTAAACTATATAAATCTTAACACGTCCATAGCCATTAAAAGAGCTAAAGAGTCGGGCGTTAGAAAAGCACTGGGAGCCACAAAAAAACAAATCGTAAAACAGCTTATTGTTGAAACCACAATTATATGTGTTTCCGCATTTATCCTGTCGATAATTCTTTCTCATGTGCTATTGCCTCACATGTCGCAAGTATTAAATTTTGCACTGCCTACACATACATCTTGGCTATTTTACTTAGCAATGCTGTGTATTACCCTTGTCATAGCTATAATATGTGGCATTATTCCTGCGTTTTACATCGGAAATTTCAAAGCCGTTGAAGTATTAAAAGGTAATTATGCCAAAAGCAAATCAAGTACATGGATAAGACGGACTATATTAATTCTACAACTAACCATATCATCCTTTTTTATTACATGCGGCATTATCACCTATAAACAGGTAAGCTATTTAATAAATAAAAATTTAGGATTTAAGGGAGAGCAGGTTGTGATAGTAACTTACGCTGATTTCAGCAACACTTCGCCTCAAAAATATAACCTTGCAGGCAATTTATTTAAAAAAATACAGGGTATTAAATATATTTCAACGGCAGATATGGCTCCGGGCGTAAGGACAACCAATATGAACAAAGCAACCTTTGAGAATAAACACTTTGAAACTTATTATTCCCGCATTGATTATGATTATTTTAATATACTTAACATCAAACTATTGTCGGGCAGGTATTTATCACCCAAAATTTCAGCGGATACTATAAGCAATTGCATTGTAAACAATAGTTTTATCAAAGAAATGCATCTTACACCTGAGCAAGCCGTAGGAAAAACAATTACGCAAAACAACACAAACTTTATGATTGTAGGGGTTGTGAATGATTTTCATTTTAAAGGATTTGATGAAAAAATAAAGCCTACCATTTTTTATAACTACCTGTATTTAAAAAGTAAGGGCATAACGCCCCATGTATTCAGATTTTTGGTTAAAATATCCGCAGACAACATTCCAAACACTATTAAGCAAATGGAAAAAACATGGACTGCCGATATCGAAAAAGATTACCCCTTGCAATACGAGTTTGTAGATAAGCAATTTTCAAAATATTTTGAAAAATCGCAAAGACAATTAAATATATTTTTCACTTTAACCATTGCCGTATTGCTTGTTTCCTTGTTGGGCTTATTTGCACTTTCCAGCTTTATGATACAACAACGCCTGCGCGAAGTGGCTATTCGCAAAACCCTTGGCGCGGAAAGCAAAGAACTTATTTTTAAACTTACTAAAAACTATTTGATATTAGCCGCTACCGGAGTGCTTATATCCATTCCGTTTGCTTACTATTTTATGAACAAATGGCTTTCAGGCTTTGCCTATCGCATTGATATGCCGTGGTTGCCTTATATGTTAAGCTTTATATTGCTGTTGGCACTAACTTTTGCCGTGGTTTCGATAAAAGCACGTGCCGCCACAAAAGTAAAAGTTATAAAATGGCTGAAGTATGAGTGAGAGCATGGGGCATGGAGTTCGGAGCTTGGAGCTTGGAATTAGAAAATGTGTTAATGCGATAATTTGCTCATATATTAATATACCTTCATCACTTATCACCCATCACCCATCACCCATCACTTATCACTTATCACTTATCACTTGATAACTCCATCACATTAAACAAAAAAACGTATGTTACAAAATTGGTTAAAAGTTGCGTTTGCAAATTATAAGAAAAACTGGTTAGCTACTGTCATCAACATTACAGGTCTTACCATAGCACTTTCGGTATTTGTATTGGTTACGCTGTTTTGGAACAGCGAAGCTTCCTACGAAAGTTGGGTGCCTAATAAAGAATATATTTATATGGTAGAGCATGCCGATTCAAAAGGGAAAAAAGGGTTTGATTATTGGTCGAGCTGCAATGTGAAAATGGCTGATGTTGCACGCCACATCCCACAGGTGCAGGAATCCACCTCGTATAAATTATGGGGTGAAGTTTTTTTATCTACCAACGACAAAACCATTTATGTAAAAGAAGATTTTTATATTGCAGAGAACAACTTCTTTAAATTTATAGCATTTCCTCTTGTTTACGGTAACTATAACAGTTGCCTGAAAGATGAAAACACCATTGCGATTTCAGAAAATATAAGTGCGCAACTTTTCGGCAAGCAAAACCCTGTGGGAAAGGAATTATTTTCAAAAACCTTAGAAAGACGATTTATCATAGGCGCGGTATATAAACTACCCAATACCAAAACCAACCTGCGACCGGCAATTGTAATTCCTTACACAAAAGCTGAGTATTTAGCCGAGCTTGAGCAACCCACATCATTCTCTTCCAGACTTTTTCTTAAAATACAACCTAAGGACAAAGATATTGTTGCAAAAAAACTTAAAGTTGAATTTTACGATAAAATAGTTATCCCCAGAAGTTTGAAATATAAAAAAGAAAAAACCTTTAACGAATTAAGGGACAATTCAGATGTTCAGTTAGTGAATATAAACAGGGTAAATCTTCATTCCAAATCTAAATATGCGTTAAGCGGAACCCCAAGTGATTATAAACTTATACTTACCATATTTTCTTTGGGGTTGCTGTTGCTTTTGCTATCTATTGTAAATTTTATAAATCTCAATACGGCAATTGCCATTAAAAGAGCCAAGGAATCGGGCTTGCGTAAGGCGCTGGGGGGAACAAGGATACAAATTATACGCCAGCTGTTGCTCGAAACATTTATACTTTGCTTGGTTTCTTTTATTTTATCGCTGATAGTTTCCTCACTGCTTTTAACATATATGTCGGGCGTATTGAAAATGGCTTTGCCTTCGCGCACACCCGTTACTTTTTACTTGCTGCTGTTTGCTATCATCGTTGCCATTTCATTTGTGTGCGGCATTATTCCCGCTTACTACATTTCGCGCTTCAAGGCGGTAGATGTGTTAAAAGGCAACTATGGCAAAAGCAAATCAAGCGCATGGATAAGAAGGGTTATTTTAACATTGCAACTCAGCATTTCTTCCTTTTTTATTATTTGCGGCATAATAACATACCGTCAAGTAAATTATATGATTACCAAAGACCTTGGTTTTAAAGGAGACCAAACTGTCTTAATGCGTTTTAGCAGTTTCAGGAATGCAACCTATAATAATTATCTTTTAATTAACGATTTATTTGGAAAAATAGAAGAATTTCAGGACATTGCTGCATGTAACATGTCTCCTGCCGGAGAGTCTTACATGTTTAATACTTGCAAATTTGAAAATAAAACTATAGAATCTTATTTTAACAAAGTTGGTTATGATTATTTTAAAATCCTCAAAATTAATTTAGTTGCAGGGAGGTATCTGTCGCCGCAATATGCCTCTGACACTATAAGCAATTGCTTGATTAACGAAGCTTTTGCCAGAGAATTTTATATTACGCCTGATAAAATTATAGGCAAATCAATTATTATAGACGACAATAAAACATTTACTATTGTGGGTGTAGTTAAAGACTTCCATTTCAGCGGTTTTGACGAGAAAATAAAACCTACTGTTTTTTATAGTTTTTTATCTGATAACAGAGGTAAAGCCCCACATGTATATAGATTTTTGGTAAAAATTTCAAAAGAAAATATTCCGCAAACCATAAAAAAAATGGAGAAAATATGGACAACCTCCATTGAGCCCGGCGAGCCTATGACTTACGAGTTTGTAGATAAAACATTTGTTAAATATTTTGAAGATTCGCAACGCCAAATGAAAATGTTTTTTATCATGACTATTGCCGTTTTGTTAGTTTCTTTGTTGGGGCTGTTCGCACTTTCAAGTTTTATGATGCAACAACGCCTGCGCGAAGTGGCTATTCGCAAAACACTTGGCGCAGATAATAAAAAACTTATTTATAAGCTTACCCAAAACTACCTGATAATGACGACTATAGGTGTTATTATATCCATTCCGTTTGCATACTATTTTATGAACAAATGGCTTTCGGGGTTTGCTTATAGAATTGATATGCCGTGGATGCCCTATGTATTAAGCTTTATATTGCTGTTGGCACTAACTTTTGCCGTAGTTTCGATAAAAGCACGTGCCGCCACAAAAGTAAAAGTTATAAAATGGCTGAAGTATGAGTGAGAGCATGGGGCATGGGGCATGGGGCGTGGAGCGTGGAGCGTGGAGCGTGGAGTTCGGAGTTCGAAGCATGGAGCATGGGGCATGGAGCGTGGGGCGTGGAGTTAGAAAATGTGCTAATGCGATAATTTGCTCATATATTAATATAACTTCATCACCTATCACCTATCACTCATCACCCATCACTTATCACTTATCACTTATCACTTATCACTTATCACCCATCACCTACAATCTATCCATTAAAATCTAAACTCCCAAAAACGAACACTATTTTGCATTTTCAAAAAATAAGGGTAAAACGTTTTCGGCACTAAACTATTTTATAATATTGCGGTTTCATTTATGTAAGAAAATAAATATATATAAAGAAATATAAAATAGTATAAAATGAAACATATTATCGTTGGCGGTGTTGCTGGTGGCGCCACCGCCGCAGCTCGCATCCGTCGCATTGATGAGCATGCCGAAATTATCATGTTCGAGAAAGGAAATTACATATCTTATGCTAATTGTGGATTACCCTATTATATTGGAGATGTTATAAACGAACGGGAAAAATTGTTCCTGCAAACGCCTCAATCTTTTGGAAAACGCTTTGAAGTAGATGTACGTGTAAACTCCGAGGTTATTAAAATAAACCCTGCAACCAAAGAAGTTACCATAAAAACGGGAAATGAAACCTATTCCGAAAATTATGATAAACTTTTGCTTTCACCGGGCGCTTTTCCGGTGCGTCCTCCCCTCGCGGGCATTGATATGCAAGGCATTTTCACCCTTCGTAACGTGGCAGATACCGACAATATTAAAAATTACGTAACCAAAAATAAAATTGAAAATGCAATTGTAATTGGCGGTGGATTTATAGGGCTGGAAATGGCTGAAAATCTGCACCAGTTGGGAGCTCATGTTTCCATTGTGGAAATGGCTAAACAAGTAATGACCCCTGTTGATTTCCAGATGGCTAACATGGTGCATGAACACCTTAACCAAAAAGGCGTCGATTTATTTTTGGAAGAAACCGTTACTGAATTTAAGAAATCGGGAAATAAAATTGATGTCATTTTTAAAAGCGGGAAAAGTTTAAATGCCGATATTGTAATTTTATCTATTGGTGTGCGTCCCGATACGGTTTTAGCCAAAGATGCAGGATTAAAGACAGGTGTTTCCGGCGGTATTTGGGTGGATGAATACCTGCAAACCAGCGAAAAAGATATATATGCGGTAGGTGATGCCATCGAATTTCCGCACCCTATCACCGGACAGTCGTGGCTTAACTATTTAGCCGTACCTGCAAACAGGCAGGGGCGCATAGTAGCCGATAATATGGTGCTGGGCAATACGCTCCAATATGAAGGCGCCATTGGCACTGCCATTGCAAAAGTGTTTGACCTAACCGTTACGGTTACCGGCATGAACGAAAAATATCTTAACCAGCAAAACATCAAATTTGCTACTTCCACAACTATCACGGGTTCTAACGCCGGATATTATCCGGGCGCTGTAATGTTAACCACCAAAATCAATTTTGATCCTGAGAGCGGTAAAATATATGGCGCACAAATAGTAGGCGCCAAAGGCGTTGACAAACGCATCGATCAGATTGCGTTACTGATCAAACACGGCAGAACCACCCTCGATTTAACAAAACTTGAGCATGCATACGCTCCGCCTTTTTCATCTGCCAAAGACCCTATTGCCATTGCAGGTTACGTTGCACAAAATATTGTTACAAAGAAAATGCCTGTCGTTTATTGGCAAGATATGCTTTCTGTTGACACAAATAACATATTTCTATTAGATGTACGCACACCGGAAGAATTCAGGTTAGGAACTATTGACGGTGCCGTGAATATTGAAGTAGATGAGTTACGATATCAGTTAGATAAGCTACCCAAAGATAAAACGATATATATATTTTGCGCAGTAGGATTAAGAGGCTATTTGGCAACCAATATTTTATTGCAAAACGGTTTTTCGCGAGTTTATAATCTCTCCGGAGGCTATAAAACCTACCAAGCTGCTACTTATAAAATAGTTAACAAAGGTAAAACAGCAACCGATACCACTCGTCCGGTTAGCTTAAATTTAGATACCCAAACGGCACAACCCACCAAACATACTATACGTGTTGATGCTTGCGGCATGCAATGCCCCGGTCCGCTCATGAAGATGAAAAACAGCATGGACAATATAGCTTACGGCGACAGGCTGGAGATTGTGGCTACCGACCGTGGTTTTATGCGCGACTCGCAGGCTTGGTGCAATTTATCAGGCAACCGCTTAATTTCACAAACCGAAAAAGATGGGCAATACACGGTAGTAATAGAGAAAACTTCAAAAGAAATACACCCCGACCACACCAATCCTATTGTGCAGAATAGCGGCAAAGGAAAAACTTTTATCGTTTTTAGTGATGATTTGGATAAAGCATTGGCATCCTTTGTGTTGGCAAACGGTGCAGCAGCAGCCACAAACGAGAAAGTATCCATATTTTTCACTTTCTGGGGATTAAACGTAATAAAAAAATTGGATAAACCATCGGTAAAAAAGGATTTCATGGGTAAAGTGTTTGGAATGATGCTACCTTCAAGTTCTAAAAAACTCAAACTATCCAAATTAAACATGATGGGCATGGGCAGTAAAATGATGCGCAATATCATGAAAAATAAAAATATAGAATCACTTGAAGCTTTGCGTCAGCAAGCCATTGACAACGGCGTAGAATTTATTGCCTGCCAAATGTCGATGGATGTAATGGGGATAAAACGCGAAGAACTACTTGATAATGTGATTATTGGCGGCGTTGCGACTTACATGGAACGTGCCGATAATGCAAATGTAAATATGTTTATATAATTGCATAAGTTGGGAATTAAGCAACAAACAACCACTTTAATTCCCAACTTTTAATTTATCACTTCTGTCTTTTTTATGCATAAAAACTCTTATGCAGGCAGTTGCACGGCAACCATTGTACCTTTCACGCAAACTTCACCTTTAGCAATCACATAAAGGTTCATGATAACTTTTCTTTCCTTAACTTCTGTTATTTCGGCTCTTATCTCAAGCTCTACTCCTATTGGCGTTGGCTTTAAAAAACTAATATTCAGTTGTGCAGTAACAAAGCGGATATTAGGCTCCGTTCCCATTTCCCTACCCTCCGCTTTATATTTGGCAGCAGCAGCCGTACCATTACCGTGACAATCCATTAATGCTGCCAACAACCCTCCATATACATTACGAGGAAATCCCCCCGTATGGAAAGGTTCGGGCGTGTAATGGCAAACCGTTTCATCACCATCCCAATAACTTTTAACATGTAAACCATCTGCATTGCTTTTGCCACAACCATAGCAGTGGCTAAATTCTTCAGCATAATAATCTTGAAAAGCTTTCATTCTTTAAAAATATAATTTAATGCCGGCGTTATTAAACTCATATAGAAAAATAGTAAAAATTAAAAGTAATTAAAAAGCTTACTATTTTTTGACCCATTAATTACATTTACATCAATATAAATCATAAATGCAGAGCCTATATCAATTTAACAATTCCCTCTTTATTAATAAAAATCTTCAACAGAATAATTTATATCCTTATTTTTTTCAACATCCCTGAATGAACTTAAATCTAATGTCTCTATAGTGGTGGATTTGGACAAGCTGTTTTTCTGGTCGGGATATATAACTACAAAATTATTGTTTTCATGATATTTTTCAAGATCGCGTGGATAAGACTGAAAATAATTCTTGTATGAAATAGTTCCCGGACGTGCATTTAAAATAACATACAAATCATTTTCTTTTACAATTTTGGATTGTTCGGCAACCGCACGAGAAGATATAAACTCTTCAAACATCGGTTGAAGATTATCTAATCTTTTACCCAGATATTTCTTTATATTTTTAAAAGTAGCCTGGTTGCCGGTAAATAAAATGTTAGCGCTAAGCCGGATGCTGAGCATGGCTATGGAATCTAAAACTTCTTCAAATCCCGATTCATGCTCGCTATATTCAGGAAAATAGACTATAATACGTTCGGTAGTGTTGAAAGAGCGTATGCTTTTAACCACCAATACCATTTCCTCGGTATTGGAAATTACATTTTGTATAATACTGCCGAAAATGAAATTAGAAGTACTGTTTTTACCATTCCATCCTATAACGGTTTTGTTAATCATCAACTCTTTTATGGCTTTATTGATACCATTAGCTATATTTAAATCCACACGCGAGATTAGTTGCAAATCCATGTCAACAGAAGCCGCATGAGAAATCGCCGATTCATATATTTTGTTGTTTTTTCTTATATTTTCTTTGGCAAATTCGTTGTCTTTTACAACCGACAGCATATAGACAGGTTGTTTTTTATTGGTTTTGCAAATGAGTAATGCAAAATCAATAAGGTTTTCCAACGTGTTGGGGTTAGCAATAGGAACTAAAACGTTATCAAATTGATGAATAGAGTCTGGCAGTTTTTCGGCTTCCTTAAGGGCTAATTTTTTTCCTGCTTTTTCGGTTACAAAAGATGCAATCATGCACGAAACAAGTATAATCATAATGGCACCGTTAAGGATATCCAAGCCAATAAGTTTGAGGTTATACCCCACCACTACAACCGCAATTATTGCTGCTGCGTGCGATACGCTCAGACCAAATATCACATGGCGTTCAAACACGGTATATTTATAAATAAGTTGCATTATCCAAGCTGCAATATATTTACTTGTTATAGCCACCACGACCAAAGTGCCGGCAAAAATAATGGCTGTTGAACCTTGTGTAAACACCTTAAGGTCAACCATAAGCCCTACACCCACCAAGAATATAGGAATAAAAAGATTATTGCCCACAAAGGAAACCCTGTTCATAAGCGCCGAAGTGTGTGGAATGAGGCTGCTGAGCGCCATACCGGCTAAAAAAGTACCTATAATAGGCTCTATACCTAATACATGAGCAAATACGCCTGATAAAAATAAAATACATAAAACAAAAATAAAATGCAGCCCGCTTTCATTTTCATTGTGTTTAAAAAACCATTTAAATATTTTAGGAATACCCCATAAAACCGCAAAGGACAACAAAGCCAAGGAAGCAATCATTTTAACCCAAAATAATAAAGTAAGTTCGCCTTGCGCTGCCGATGATATAAATGCGAGCATCAATAGCGCACCCGTATCGGTAATAATGGTTCCGCCTATTACAAAAGTAACTACCTCGCTTCGTGTAATGCCTAATTTGCTGGCAATAGGATAAGCAATTAAAGTATGTGTTGAAAACATACTGGCTATAAGCATTGATGCCAGAAAACTGTAGTTGAGGATATAATAAGTCATTACAAAAGCAATGACTAAAGGAATTATAAATGTGAGAATACCGAAAAGAATGCTTTTATTTTTATGCCGTTTTACTTGGCGTATATCCAACTCCAACCCCACCAAAAACATAAGGTACAGCAATCCTATTGAACTGAGCAGTTTTATACTATCATCAAGTTGTAAAATATTTAGCCCGTGAGGTCCTATGATAATACCTGATACAATTAAACCTATAATGCCCGGCACGCGTAATTTTTTTGAAAGCAACGGAACAATAAGTATTAATGAAATAAGTATTGTAAAAATAATAATAGGATCCTTAAAAGGTATATGTATTTGTGCTAAAAAAGGCATTTTATCCGATAAATGATACAGTTTTCTGCAAATTTAAGTATTATGATTTATTTGAAGCAGGCATTTTAAAATATTTAATAAAAAAAGTATTTTTTATTAAAAAATATAATATATTGATTAGCAATTAATTAACATAAAATTGTTGAAAAAAGATAAATTTTTTTTGAAATATATGTTTTCATTATCAAAAAAAGTATTAATTTTGCCACGTTTTTTAATTACAACCAAGTTATGAAAAAATTATTTGCATCATTCCTTTTCGCCGGTTTAATTGCTTTCGTAGCATGTGGCCCTAGCGCAGAAAAAAAAGCTGAACAAGCTCGTCAAGATTCAATCCGTATGGCAGATTCTATGGCCAAAGTAGAAGCTGACGCTCAACGTATTGCTGATTCTACAGCTAAAGTTAAAGCTGCTGCTGATTCTATTGCTCATCAAGATTCAATCGCAAAAGGTCTTATTAAAGTAAAAAAAGGTAAATAATAATTTTATTCTTTTTCTTTAATATGAAAAATTTAAAAAGGAGTGGTACCACTCCTTTTTTCTTTTATAAGAATTACCATACTCAAACTTAAATTCTATCTTTGTAATATAATTATTTAAAGATAAGTAAATTTAAAAAAATTTAGGGTAAGTTTCATTTAATTTTATTTTGAAAATGAGATATATTACAGTGCAGGAATTAAAGCAAAAGATGGAAAAAAAAGAGCCTTACCAGTTACTTGATACACGTGATAGAGATAAATTTTTACAGGGGCATATTCCCACTGCTGTTAATATTCCACAGATTGATTTGCCTGAATCTATTGATTTGCTCGAAACAGAAATTCCGCTCATTATTTATTGCGCTTATGGCAAACGAAGCCAAGCACCTTTTTTGTATCTGAAAGAGAAAAAGAAATTTAAAAATCTATATATTTTGGAAGGTGGATTATTTGAATGGGCAAATACCTACGACGAAAACCTTCCTGTATTATAATGAAGATAATACGTAAAATGCATGAAAATCAAAAGTTTGATGTACAAAAAGTGCACAAGCCTTTGATTTTCACGCTTGTTTTAAAATATATGATTTAAGCAAATTGCATAAATCAGGTTTATAGTTTTGAAATATCGGCAAAAGCCATATTTTTATAATCGCCGTTATCCAATTTTTTACGGATTTCTTTAAAAGCCTCAATTGTATATTTCACATCTTCTAACGTGTGAATGGCGGTGGGTATCAAACGCAACATGATAATATCTTTAGGAACTACAGGATACGTAACAATAGAGCAGAAAATATTGAATTTTTCACGCATATCCACCGTAATGTTAGTAGCTTCCGGAATCGTTCCGTTAAGCAATACTGGAGTAACGGGCGATTGTGTATTACCAATATTAAAACCTGCTTCGCGCAAACCGGATTGCAGCGCGCGTACAATAGTCCAAAGCTTTTCGCGCAGTTCAGGCATTGTCCTTATCATATCCAAGCGTTTCAACGCTCCCATTACCATAGGCATGGGCAACGACTTGGCAAATATCTGCGAACGCATGTTATGTTTTAAATAATCAATTACAGATTCTTTTGAAGCTACAAATCCTCCTATACCTGCCATTGATTTTGCAAAAGTTCCGAAATACATGTCAACACCGTCCTGACACCCCATAAATTCATCCGTTCCGGCGCCGTTAGGTCCCATGGTTCCAAATCCGTGTGCATCATCAATTAAAAGGCGGAAATTAAATTCTTTTTTCATTTCCACAATTTCTTTTATTTTGCCTAAATCGCCCGACATACCATATACGCCTTCTGTAATTACCAAAATACCGCCTTTGGTTTCTTCTACCAATTTGGTGGCTCTTTCAAGCCCTTTGCGTAGTCCGTCCATGTTGTTGTGCGGATAAACAAAGCGTTTGCCTATATGCAGGCGCATGCCGTCGATAATGCAGGCGTGAGCTTCACTGTCGTAAACAATCACATCGTTACGGTCAACCATTGAGTCTATAACCGAAATCATACCTTGGTATCCGAAATTGAAAAGATAAGCAGCTTCTTTTTTCACAAAGGCAGCCAATTCTCTTTCCAATTGTTCGTGATAAACGGTTTGACCGCTCATCATACGTGCACCCATAGGTGTTGCCATACCCCATTTTGCGGCAGCTTCTGCGTCAGCTTTGCGCACTTCGGGATGGTTTGCCAACCCTAAGTAATTATTTAAGCTCCATATTAAACGCTCTTTTCCCCTAAAAACCATACGGCTCCCAATTTCGCCTTCCAGCTTGGGAAACATAAAATACCCGTCAGCTTGTTTTCCGTATTGACCCAGTGGTCCTAAATTGCGTACACGTTTTTCAAAAATATCCATGGTTTGATTGAATTAAAAAATTGAATATTAAAGTTTAAAAAACGCAAATTTATAAACTTACTTAATTGATTAGAATAAAAAAGATGAATTTAATTTGACAGTAATGATAAAAAGATATAAATAGGCAGTATAGAATATTTGTTAATATATTATATTTCAGTATTTTATGTTTTATAATCTTTTATTTTTTTCTTTATACTAATTGTTTTAATAATATTTAAGATAGCTGATTACAATAAGTAAGGAAATTTACTTTCTATTTGTGCCGAAAAATTTATACTTTTGCAACATGATTAGAAAACCGTTTACATATTTTATAGTTTTATTATCCCTGTTGATAATATCCTGCAGCCCATATACCGAACTGCTTAAAAGTTCAGATAATGAGCTTAAATATACTAAAATGTTGGAATATTATAACAAAAAGAAATATTCCAAGGTGGATGAGTTGATTGAACAAATACAACCCGCTTTCCGTGGTAGCGAAAAAGCTGAAAACATAGCATATATTAAAGCCCAAAGTTCATATAAGCAAAAAGATTATATTACTGCGGCATCTAATTTCAGGAGTTTTGCCAATGCGTTTCCTACTTCTAAAAATGCAGAAGAAGCCAATTTTTTAAGCGCTTATTGTTCGTATAAGGAGTCTCCGCGTTCTTCATTGGATCAAACCAATACATTGAATGCAATGAATGCACTTGAATTATTTAAACGCTTATATCCCAAGAGCGACAAAGTGCCTGAAGCAAATAGACTGTTAGATGAGTTGCAAACCAAACTCGAAAAAAAGGATTTGGACATAGCGCTGCTATATTACAAAATGGATGATTATTTGGCGGCAAGCACCAGTTTTAAAAATTTTATAAAAGATTATCCCGAATCACAATTTAAGGAACAAGCGCTATACTATATTTTAAAGTGCAAATTTGAAGTCGCTCAAAATACAATTTATCAAAACCAGAAAGAACGGTTTATAGAAGCCAGTGAAGCTTATGACGAATATATTTCATCATTCCCTACGGGGCAATATACCGATAGGGCAAAAGCTTTAAATGCCGTGATTTCCAAGTATGTTCCGGCTGATACAAAAAAAGAAGAAACCTCAAACCAATAAAAAAAATAATATCACACAATGGATGTTAAAAAACTAAAGATTGAAAATACTACCATCACCCGTGATATGACTCAGTTAAACGAGCCCACGGATAATATTTATGAAACGGTTAGTATTATTGCCAAACGTGCAAACCAAGTAGGACAGGAAATAAAAGAAGAATTGAACGCTAAAATTGAAGAATTTGTTTCTCCTAACGATAATTTGGAAGAAGTGTATGAAAACAGGGAACAGATAGAACTGGCAAAATTTTATGAAACCGTTCCTAAACCTACCTTAATTGCTGTTAATGAATTTTTAAAAGACCAGATTTACTACCGTAATCCGGCAACAGAAAATAAATAATATACTATGCTGAAAGGTAAAAAGATAGTAATAGGCATTACAGCCGGCATAGCCGCATACAAAATCCCCCATTTGATAAGGCTTTTTATAAAGGAAGGCGCTGAAGTGAAAGTGGTGATGACACATGCAGCATGTGATTTTGTTACACCTTTAACCCTTTCGGTAGTTTCGCAAAACGTAGTTGCTATCGAACCGTTTGATAAAAGCACGGGAGCTTGGAATAGTCATATAGAGCTGGGTATTTGGGCAGATGCCATGATATTTGCACCTCTTACCGCCAATACAATGGCAAAAATGGCTACCGGTATTACCGATAATCTTTTAACCGCGGTATATTTAGCCTCTCGTTGTCCTGTATTTATTGCTCCCACAATGGATGTGGATATGTATATGAAACCCACCACACAGGAAAATATCAAAAAACTTGTTTCGTTAGGCAATATTTTAATAGAGCCGACAGCAGGATTTTTAGCAAGCGGACTTTCGGGAATGGGACGTATGGAAGAGCCGGAAAACATAGTAGCATTTGTGGCTCATTATTTCTCCGGTAAAGAGGATTTGAAAGGCAAAAAAGTGCTTATCTCAAGTGGTCCTACTGTTGAATATATTGACCCCGTAAGGTACATTTCCAATCATTCATCAGGTAAAATGGGCAACGCCATAGCTTTGGAAGCAGCCAGGCGTGGCGCAGAGGTGATTTTGGTCAGCGGTCCCGTACAAAATTATCCCCAACATGCCAATATTAAGGTAATTAAGGTAACTTCAGCGCAAGAAATGTATGACCATTGTCTTACACATTACGAGCATGCCAATATAGCCATTATGACTGCGGCGGTTGCTGATTTTGTGCCTTTGGATTACTCAAATAATAAGATTAAAAAAACTGACGAAGCATTTAACTTATCTTTAACTAAAAGTAAAGATATCTTACTTGAATTGGGCAAACGTAAAAAAAATCAGATTTTAATAGGTTTTAGCTTGGAAACCGATAATGAATTGGAAAACGCAAAAGGCAAGTTAGCACATAAAAATCTTGATTTTATCGTTTTAAATTCTTTGCAGGATAAGGGTGCGGGCTTCAATTATGATACAAATAAGATAAAAATTATAAAGAAAACGGGTGAAATTATTCCTTTTGAGCTAAAATCCAAACCGGAAGTTGCAAAAGATATTATGGATGTGCTTAGCAGTGAAATAATAAAATGATATTAATTATCCCCCATATAATAATTCTTAATTCTTAAACACTTGTGTATGCGGAAAATTTTAATTACAATATGCTTTATATTGCCTTTTTTTGCAAATGCACAGGAATTTTTTTGCAATGTTTCTGTAACTTCTCCCCAAATACAAGGCACTGAAAAAAATGTTTTTACTAATTTGCAAAAGCAGATTCAGGATTTTGTAAATAATCGTAAATGGACTAAGCAGGTATATAAAACCGAGGAACGCATAGAGTGCTCTATATCCATCAATATCAGTGAGCGCGTATCAAGCGACCAGTTTAAAGGCAGAATGAGCATAGTGGTGAGAAGACCTGTATATAAAACATCATACTATACCAACCTTCTCAATTTGCAAGATAAAGATATAGATTTTAAATATCTGGAGTTTGAAGCCCTCAATTATAATGATAATACGTTTACATCAAACCTCACATCGCTCATTTCTTATTATATTTATATTATACTTGGCGTTGATGCCGACTCGTTCAGCCAATCGGGAGGCACCGCATATTTTGAAAAAGCACGTGATATTGTAAACTTATCTCAAAATACACCTGAAAAAGGCTGGAAATCATACGAAGGTTTCCAAAACAGGTATTGGCTGGCTGAAAACTACCTTAACAGCTCTTATGCTCCCATGCGCGAGGCTATGTATCAATATCACAGGCTTGGGTTGGATGTAATGGCTGATAATGTGGAAATGGGAAGAAGCGCAATAAATGAGTGTTTGGAAAATCTCCAAAAAACATTCCGCCAAAAGCCTAATGGCATATACGCTTTGCAACTTTTTATGGAGGCTAAACGCGACGAAATAATTCAAATATACAAGAAAGCATCCCCCGCCGACCAAGGAAGGGCTATTGTTATATTAAAGGAAATTGATCCTGCCAATTCGGCAAAATATCAGGCTATTCAAGAAAATAAATAAATTTTAGCTAACTTTACCTGCATTTAATATATTTAGAATATGTTACTGAGCTTATCAGTTGAAAATTTTATACTTATTCCTAAACTTACCATATCTTTTGATAAAGGTTTTACTGCTATTACTGGAGAAACAGGTGCGGGTAAGTCTATTTTGCTTGGAGCGCTAAACTTAATACTGGGACAACGCGCGGATATGAGCGTACTGCGCGAAAAAGATAAAAAATGTGTGATAGAAGCGGCATTTGACGTTAAAGACTATGAATGGGAAAGTTTTTTTGCTGAAAATGAGCTTGATTATGAAGATATAGCACTTATACGACGCGAAATTACACAACAAGGAAAATCAAGGGCTTTTATCAACGACACTCCCGTTAATTTAAATGTGCTTAAAGATTTGGGCGATAAACTTATTGATATCCACTCACAACACCAAACTTTACAGATTAATGACGCGGCTTTCCAGATGCAACTGGTTGACACCTACGCTAACGATAAAAACGATTTGGATATTTATAAGCAATATTATAGAGAATATAATAATTTATCTGTTCAACTTGCTGAATACCAAGATCAGGAAAATAAAAGTTTTGCTGAAAAGGACTACCTCTCGTTTCTTTTTGATGAGTTGGAAAAATCTAATCTACAACCTGATGAACAGCAACTGGCAGAAGAAGAATTACAAAATCTCACACATGCAGAAGAAATTAAAACCAAAATATACGAAATTATAAGTTTACTTGGCGAAAGTGATGATAACGTATTTGACAAACTTACACAAGCAAGAAGCAATCTTGAATCAGTTGGAAAGTATAATGCGCATATACCCACGTTAAGCGAACGCATACATTCGAGCCTTATAGAACTAAAAGATGTTGCAAATGACCTGAATACCATAGCCGAACAAACTAACTATGATGCCCGGCGGATAGAATTTCTCAGAGAAAGGTTAAACTTAATTTATCATTTGCAGCAAAAACACAATGTTTCTACAATTGCAGAACTCATAAAAATAAAAGATAACATCTCGGATAAGCTATATTCTATTGAATCCTTACAAACTAAAATAGATGAATTAGAGCGTAAAATATTAAACATAAAAGATAAAATGCATGGACAGGCGCACCTTTTATCCGAAAAAAGAGCCCATGCCATTAACAACATAGAACAGGAAATAAAAGTTGTATTGCAAAATCTGGCTATGCCGGCTGCAAATTTCAAAATCAGCATGCTCACGCAAGAACAATTTCTACCAACCGGCATGGATAAAATATCTTTCTTATTTGCTGCCAATGTAGGGGGCGAGTTAAAAGAAATTCAAAAAGCGGCTTCGGGGGGTGAACTTTCCAGGCTTATGCTTGCCATTAAATCATTGGTAATTAACAGAAGTATGCTTCCCACTGTTATTTTCGACGAAATAGATTCAGGCGTATCGGGAGATATCGCCGGCAAAGTGGGTAATATATTAAAAGTTATGGCTACCAAAATGCAGGTAATAGCCATTACACATTTGCCGCAGATTGCAGGTAAAGCAGATAGTCATTTTATGGTATATAAAAAATCGGATGTTGATTCAACACAATCGCATATTCAATTGTTATCAAAAAGTGAAAGAGTAGAAGAAATAGCACGCATGCTAAGCGATGAAATAATTACCGAGTCAGCGCGCAATACGGCAAAAGAATTATTAAATTATAATTAAAACTTAAAATACATCTAATGGCTTACAATTTATTAAAAGGAAAAAAGGGTATTATTTTCGGAGCGCTAAATAGCGCATCTATTGCATGGAAAGTAGCGGAAAAAGCCCACGAAGAAGGTGCTGAGTTTGTGCTTACCAATACAGAAGTGGCAATGCGAATGGGAGATACGCATGAACTTGCAAAACAAACCAATTCTCTTGTAATTCCTGCCGATGCTACAAGTTTGGAAGATTTGGAGAATTTAATACAAAAAACCATGGCTCATTTCGGCGGACAGATTGACTTTATACTGCACTCTATAGGCATGTCGCCCAATGTGCGTAAAAAACTGCCCTACGATGCACTAAACTATGATTATTTCTTGAAAACGCTTGATGTATCGGCACTTTCATTTCATAAAGTAATCCAAACAGCCAAAAAGTTTGATGCGGTAAAAGAATGGGGCTCTATAGTAGCGCTATCTTATGTAGCAGCGCAACGTACCTTGTTTGAATATAACGATATGGCTGAAGCTAAAGCTACCCTTGAAAGTATTGCGCGCAGTTTTGGCTACATATACGGACGCGAAAAACATGTGCGCATCAATACCATTTCACAATCTCCTACCATGACTACTGCCGGTAGTGGAGTAAAAGGTATTAATTCGCTGATTGACTTTACAGAACGCATGTCGCCATTAGGAAATGCAAGCGCTGATGAGTGTGCCGACTATTGCATCACTCTTTTTAGCGATTTAACTAAAAAAGTAACCATGCAAAACCTTTTCCACGATGGAGGTTTCTCAAGCATGGGTATGAGTTACCGCGCCATGCAGATGTATAACAAAAGCCTCGATTGCAAACGCTGTGATGATAAAGAGTGTTGTGATGACTGTATTTAGTCATTATATCTACATTCAACGGCTTAACATTTATTTAAACTTTAATGTAAATATTAATAAGCAGTGCATTAAATTTAAAAACATTTTAAATTTTGATTTGCATTTAAATTAATAAATTATAAAAATATTGAGCTTTAGAGAATATTTAATATAAAAATCATGAATGAAAATTCTATTATAAAAAACTTACATAATTTAAGTAAAATAAGAATAAAGAGATTATCATTAGGTTATTCTCAAGAATACATGGCTTTTCATATGGGAATTTCACAAAAGTCATATTCAAATATAGAAACAGGCAAAATAAAAATCAATTATGATACACAAAAAGCGATTGCGGAGATATTAAATATTAAACCGTGCGATATCTGCATTTTTAAGCAAGAATGTTTACTTTCAATATTTTTCATAGTTAGTAGTATATCTTCTAATTTAGAAAAATATAGTATTGTTATTTAAAATGAATAAACTTTTCTTTGTGCATATTATAAACTATAAAATATTATGATCATGAAAAAAAAGAAGGCTTTACTTGGTTTATTTTTTAGTATTATTATGCTAATATCCGTTTCTTTTACATCTATACAAGCAACATCTAATGTTGCTTGGGGAGTTCACAGGTTAACTCATAGCGAAGCCGCAGCAGGAGTTACAGGGACAGGTGTTGCTATTGGGGCAGGCAAAGCAATTGCAATTGCAATTCGAGGTGCTTCTTGGGGCGCAAGATTGGGGGCTTACGCAGGTCCTATTGGCATTGCAGGAGGTGCTATAGTTGGCGGTTTATAAATTATAAAATTAATAAATATTGTAATAAAATAAAAAAGGGATAAGTTTTACTTACCCTTTTTTTTAAGAAATATGAAATTGGATGTCGTTTTGTTAAATTTACTTATAGGTTTTTTAATAGGTTGCGTTTTTTATTTTTCCATAAAAGGTGTAAATTTTATTATTGAAAAGACATTAAAAATAAATAGTGATGAAAAAATATTAGAAATTCCTTCTCTTTCTATAAAAATGAAAGAGTTTTTTTTATTATGCATAACGTTTAGCATTACTTATGTTCTAAATATTATTTTTCATTCAAATTTTACTTTAATATTATTACTATCTGTTTTTGTTTCGTATGGATTTATACTTAAGCCATATATATATTCAAGAAAAGCTAAAAATAGAGATTGGGAGTTAGAAAAATATGTAAAAACATGTGGCTATAAAGTTAAAATATTTATTAGTGAAAAAAACTTTTCTAACGTATTGTCTTATGGTTCAATACCAGTTTCTAATATTATTATTTTGAGTAAAGATATTAAAACAAAATTTGATAATATAGATCAAAGAGCAATTATTTTGCACGAAATAGGACATATAAAAAAATTTCATTTGTTATATATATATATATATAATCTGATTGTGGTTTTCTCTTTTAGTAATATGCTAAAATATATTTTTAGAGAATATCATGAAAAGCAATTACTAATTATAGTTTTTTCTTGCTTGATTTTTGGTTTATTATGGTACTTTTTAATAGTTCCAATAATGAGGATATTTGAATATCAAGCTGATTTATTTGCATCAAAGATTATAGGAAAAGAAGAATACATTCAAATGTTGTATAAGTTTGATATACTAACACATCAGGCTTTGTCTAATAATGATTTTTATCATCCCTCTCTAAAAAATAGAATATCTTATGTTTCAAAAAATAATAAACAATAAGATTATCTTATATTTTTTTATTGTGTTACTAATTTGGATAATAGGTTTTGTTGTTCCATTTTTTTTAAATTATAAAGAAGTATCTGGCTTATCTATTAATTCATCTACTTTAAAATTAGGAGTTATAAATTCAAATAGCTCAATGATGAATATATTAGCAAATAATTTCATATTATCATTTTCCATCTTAATATTAGGCTACTTTACATTAGGTTTATATACTCTTTTCATAACATTCTATAATGCGCTAGTTTTGGGTTTATATGTAAAATTAGCATTAATAATGGGCTATAGTACTAAAGTAATAAGTTTATACTTATTGCATATGCCTTTAGAAATAATAACATTTTCAATGTTAGGAGGAATAAGTTTTGTTGGATGGGACTCTTTGATATATTATAAAAATTATAAAAAAATGAATTTTAATGAACTATTAAAGATAATCCCATTAATAATAATTTGTTTGTTTATTTTATTTATATCAGGATTATTAGAATACTATACAATAATTGGAAAATGAGAAAAAATGCAATTAACAATAATACAACAAAAAAGTATATTTTTATATTAACTTTGATATGGATAATATTAGATATATTAACAATGTTGTATATAAACAATGAATTTTTATCTAATGCTGATGAAAATTTTATTAGAACTGCAAAAATATCATCTTACTTAACTATATTGATTAATTCATCATTAATTCCTTTTTTTACACTATTATTATTTTTAATGCCATGGTATTTATCTAATTTATTAGAAATTAATTTAAAAAAAGAAGATGTATTAGAAGCAATATTCTACTTTATTTTATGTTTTGTTTTTTATGAAGTTTTTCGCTTCATAAATGCTTTTTTATTTTTAGCAAACAATGTAAATATAAGCCCTATTTCAAATAATTTTGATATGTATGTTACTAATTTAGCATGGTATAAAATTCAACAAATTATGGACATAATTTTAATTTTTACATCAACTCTCATATTTACAATAGTATTAAAAAATAAAAGCAAGCTGAATTTAAAAAAACTATTACCATTTTCAATACTAGTGCTTATTTTATTATTTACATATAATTACAAATTCATAGTTTATATATATAATAAGCTTTAACTTAAGATGCAAAAAAGGAGGTTTCTCAAGCATGGGTATGAGTTACCGCGCCATGCAGATGTATAACAAAAGCCTCGATTGCAAACGCTGTGATGATAAAGAGTGTTGTGATGACTGTATTTAATGATTGATGTAACAAATATTAATGTAAGAGGTTGGCTTTAGTCAACCTTTTTTTAATTTTGAAAGGTTTAATTCAAGTATAAACAAACTTTATTTGTTTACGTTTATGAACATATTATCACGCCTACGTTATCTTGTTCTGATATTGCTGGTTGTTATATTCGGCACGCATGTTTTCGCACAAATTATACCTGCACCTAATAACATTGCATACACAAAAGGAACATTTGATTTTTTAAAGGAAATTTCTTTAGAAGCAAAAGGTTTTTCGGGAGATGATAGTTTTGACATACATTTATATAAAGATTATTTAAAAAAAGCAAAACTGAAAATTGTGGAAAACAAAAATTCGAGTGCAGCTTCAAATTCGATAGTATTTATTAAACAACCTCATCATCCTGATATAAAGGATGATGAAGGGTATATATTGCATATTGAGCCAACTTGTGTTAATATCATAGCAAAATCCGCTAAAGGCATTTTTTATGGTTTGCAAAGTTTATTGCAGTTGATAGAAGCAAATAGGAATACTTGTAAAATTTCTTGTGTGGAAATTATTGATTATCCACGTTTTGCATATAGAGGATTACATTTAGATGTTTCCCGCCATTTTTTTTCTGTTGATTTTATTAAAAAACAGTTAGATATGATGGCTTATTATAAACTTAATACATTTCACTGGCATCTGACAGACGGACCCGGTTGGCGCTTAGAGATAAAAACATATCCCGAATTAACACAAATTGCCGCATGGCGCACACATGAAAAATGGAAAGACTGGTGGAATACAAAACCCCGTTGCTATGTAAATACTAAAACAAACGGGGAAAAGTATGGCGGTTTCTACACCCAACAAGAAGCGCGCGATATTGTGGCGTATGCTGCCGCACGTAATATTACCGTAATCCCTGAAATAGAAATGCCGGGGCATTCAGAAGAAGTATTAGCCGTCTATCCTCATCTCTCCTGTACCGGTAAACCATACACCAGTAGCGAGTTTTGTATCGGGAACGATTCTACTTTTATTTTTCTGAAAGATGTCCTTGCCGAAGTAATAGATATCTTTCCTTCTACATATATTCATTTGGGTGGAGATGAAGCTGACAGGGCACATTGGAAAAATTGCCCTAAATGCCAAAAACGAATAAAAGAGGAGGGGTTAAAAGACGAAGCTGAGTTGCAAAGTTATTTGATAAAAAAATTTGAAAAATACTTGAACGCGCAGAACAGAAAATTGATAGGATGGGATGAAATATTAGAAGGGGGCTTAGCTCCTGCTGCTGCTATTATGTCGTGGCGAGGAGAAGATGGCGGTATTAAAGCCGCGCGTATGGGGCATGATGTGGTTATGACTCCGGGTGCATATTGCTATTTTGATGCATATCAGGCAAATCCGCTGACACAACCCGAAGCCATTGGCGGCTTTTTGCCTTTACAAAAAGTGTATAGTTATAATCCGGTACCTAATATTCTCAATGCTAACGAGGTAAAACATATATTGGGCACACAGGGCAACGTGTGGACAGAGTATATATCTACTCCCGCGCATGCGGAGTACATGATCTATCCGCGGTTACTCGCATTAAGTGAAGTTGCCTGGACTGAACAGCATAGTAAAAATTGGGATGATTTTAAAGTAAGAATCAACAAACAACTCCCTTTTATTGTAAAACAAGGCTATCATCCCTATCTATTATCTAAAGAACCTACAGTAGAATATAGTGTAGATACTTCTAAAAAGGAAATCAGTGTTAGCTTGAAAACGGAATTATATCCGGCGGACATCAGATATACCCTTGATGGAGCTACCCCCTGCCCGAAGTCAAAGATATACCTGCATCCTTTTACAGTCAAAAATTCAACTGTAATTAAAGCCCAATTGTTTAATAAAGATAAAGCCATAGGAAAAATTATAACCGAAACTACAGGATACCATAAGGCTATCGGCAAAAAAATAATATATCATACCCCCTATTCCAAGTATTATACAGCCGGAGGCACCCATGCTTTAATTGACGGGTATCGTGGGGGCATAAATCATGGAGATGGTAAATGGCAAGGGTTTAGTTCAGGTAATATGGAAGTAACTATTGATTTGGAGCAGATAAAACGTATGCGCATGATAAAAACCAATTTTATGCAATCGACGGGCGCCGAAATATCATTCCCTCAAAATATTATTCTTTCGGTTTCAGGCAACGGAATCGATTTTAAAGAAATAAAGCAATGGAAATATAAGTTATCTGATGAAACACAAGGTGTAAAATTCAGGGAATATGTATGGAAAGGAAATTTGAAAGCTCGTTATATTAAATTAAAAGCTAATCAGAGTAACAAAAATGCGCCATGGATATTTACAGATGAAATAATAATATGGTAAATATGTAGTTTTTTTTGATTTTAAGACCTATCCCACTCTAAAAATATTATAAACGGGTAGAATAAAAAATTAATAATAATTATCTTTAACAACTTATTTTTACCTTACTGAAAATAAAAAAAATCCCGACTTTTGTTTTTTAGGTTAATTGTTATTTTAAACAAAAACACGTGTTATTTATAATTAACAGAGATAACATGAGTAAATTTATAAAAAATGGATATAAAAATTCCGCTTGCCGAAAAACTCCGCCCCCGCGACCTTGACGAATACATAGGTCAGCAACATTTACTTGGAGAAAATGCGGCTTTTCGCA
The DNA here is from genome assembly GCA_937889945.1 of uncultured Bacteroidales bacterium. GTDB lineage: Bacteria > Bacteroidota > Bacteroidia > Bacteroidales > UBA4417 > UBA4417. The sequence continues at coordinate 8,665 of CALBZC010000018.1, read as the reverse complement.
AGTTGTTGGACAGTGGGAACATCCATTCGATGATTTTCTGGGGACCTCCGGGTGTTGGAAAAACGACCTTAGCTCTTATTATTGCAAATGCCACCCATAGAGGATTTTTTCAGCTCAGCGCCATTAACTCGGGGGTGAAAGATATACGCGAAGTAATAGAAAGCGCTAAGCAAGAACAAACACAGCCTATACTATTTATCGATGAAATTCACAGGTTTTCAAAATCGCAGCAAGATTCGCTCTTAAACGCGGTAGAAAAAGGAATTATTATCCTTATCGGAGCCACTACCGAAAACCCTTCATTTGAGGTTATATCGCCCCTGCTTTCGCGATGTCAGGTATATACATTGCAAAGCCTTAATGAACAAGAGCTTGAAAGTATTATCCGGAAAGCCGCCCATACACTAAGTATAACATACGGCACTCCTGTAACTATACAACAAACCGATGCGCTCATAAGAATTTCGGGAGGTGATGCCCGCAAGCTGCTCAATGCTATTGATATTATTGTATCCTATCTCCACAACAAAAGTGACAATATTGTTATTGACAATGCAAACGCTTTTGAAATTATACAACAAAACCTGAATATGTATGACAAATCAGGGGAGATGCATTATGATATTATTTCTGCCTTTATCAAATCTATACGTGGCAGCGACCCCAATGGCGCCCTATATTGGCTTGCCCGCATGGTGGCGGGAGGCGAAGATCCTCTTTTTATAGCCCGTCGCATGCTCATTTTAGCCTCTGAAGATATAGGAAATGCCAATCCTACCGCTTTAATTTTAGCAAACACTTGTTTTGATGCCGTTAATAAAATAGGATTTCCCGAATCGAGAATTATTTTATCGCAAACGGCTATTTATCTGGCTACATCTCCCAAGAGCAACGCCTCATATGTTGCCATAAACGACGCGTTAGCGGCAGTTGAAAAATTCGGAGATTTACCCGTACCTTTGCACTTGCGAAATGCGCCTACACGATTGATGAAAAATATGGGCTATGGAAAAGATTATAAATATGCGCACCAATATGAGGGCAACTTTATTAACTTAGAATTTTTACCCGAAAAAATAAAAGGATTAAAGTTGTATGATCCGGGCAACAACACGCGAGAAAATGACACCAAAGAAAAGCTTAAAAAACTTTGGGGCGATAAATATAATTATTAAAAATTTGAAAATTAAAACATTATGAATTCCATTATAGAAAATATTCCTTTAATTAAACATACAAAAAGCGGTAATTTTTTCCTTATCGCGGGTCCTTGCGTGATAGAGGACGAGAAAAGTCCGTTTGCCATAGCAGCCCATTTATCTACCCTATCAGATAAATATCAAATCCCATTTATATTTAAAGCTTCTTATAAAAAAGCAAATCGTTCTAAAAGCTCCTCTTTTACAGGAATCGGAGACAGGAAAGGATTAGAAATACTTGCTGCCATAAGAGAATATTATAAAATACCTGTCATCACAGACATACACACGGAAGAAGAAGCCGAACTTGCAGCCGCATATGTGGATGTGCTTCAAATACCTGCTTTCCTATGCAGGCAAACGGAATTGCTTGTTGCAGCCGGCAAAACAGGAAAAACGGTTAACATAAAAAAAGGTCAGTTTGCCTCCGCCGAAGCTATGACCCATGCGGTAAACAAAATAAAAGAAACGGCTAACCCTAATGTAATGCTTACCGAGCGTGGCACTACTTTCGGATATACCGACTTGGTTGTAGATTTCCGCAACATTGCATGGATGCAACAATGCCAAGTACCTGTTATTTTAGATGTAACCCATTCCTTGCAACGCCCTAATCAATCGGCAGGAGTTACGGGAGGCTACCCAGAAATGATACCGTTGATGGCAAAATTAGGCGTAACGGCAGGTTGCGAAGGTTTGTTTATGGAAACGCACCCCGAACCCTCCAAGGCAAAATCAGACGGCGCCAATATGCTCAAACTTGATTTAATGGATCAGTTATTGGCACAACTGGTTAAAATAAAGCAGGTGTTATAAGATAGGTAAGCCTATTAACAAAAAACACACCTATAACCCTATGACTCCCTTTTTCAAGGCATACTTTATCAGCTCAGTGTGTATTGCTAAAGTCCGGAGTAAACAAGATGTTATTACTACGCGCACCAATGGCACAGTAGCTCATGGGAAAAAGCTATCGCCTGATTTTTAATTCGCTTGTAGTTGATACTACTCCTTTTTTATAAATAATATCTCCCCTTGAAACCCTTCTTTTTAATATATAAAAATATATTTTATATATTATTATAATTGAGAAAATAAAAGTACCATTTTCTATTTTTTATATATCAATAGGAAAAAATTTATCTATATTTGATACACTATAAATACACATAACAAATGAGTATATTTATTTATGCTGTAGTTTGTGTTTAACGAAAGCCCGCGTGGGGTATGAAAAGAATATATAGAAATTCATTAGGACAAAGAAGATCATAAAAATCAACATGTTCAAAATAAACAAAACATTCATAAAAACCAAATTAAGATGTATGAAAAAAGCCCTCTTTCTTATACTGATGTGCTTAACAATTACCGTTTCCTTTGCCCAACATAAAATAATGGTTTGGGATAGCCTCTCCAACAAACCGATTGCCTATGCACGTGTTACATGTCCTGCTGTGGAAGGAGGCACATACAGCAATGAAGCGGGTGTTTTTATTTTGCCTTCCAACTTCACACACATTAGTATCAACGCGTTGGGCTATAACGAGAAAACAATAGCCGTAGCACAAGATTTGCAGCGTATTTACCTGACAAAACAAGAAAATAAACAACCTGAAAAACTTAAAAATTTTTCGAATACAGATTGCGAAATAGGCTATTTTAATGAGCACGAAAAAAGCATGAACCTTAGTCTTACCGCTGGTTTCGAAGAGGGCGTTTTTATTCCTAATAAATTTAACAAGGAATTAAAAGTAAAAAAAATAATTTTAGAAACCAATCCTTTACCTTGGATTATACGGAAACTGGCAAATGACCCACCTAGTCTTATCAGGATAAACTTCTATAAAGCAAATGAAAACAAAGAAATAGGTGAAATTATAAATACAAATCAGCTTGTATATAGCAGTAAGACTTTAAAAGAAAAAACCATTATAAACCTATCTAAGGAAAATATTATAATTCCGGCAGAAGGTGTAATTGTAGGCATAGAATATTTGGGTATCATAAGAGGAAAAGACAAACTTATTTATACATCAAAATATGACGAAGATGGAGAATTTATAGGGGGTGGAGTAATATTTCCTATGGCAAAGTTATCTGAAAAAAAAGGCACTACTTATATAATAAGATATTTCAAAAATAAAAAAATAAATGTATATAAGAGCTTTGATGTTCTAAAGATTTCTTTAATTGCATCTTAAAAACACATAATGCAAAACGTATGAATAAGTTATATATATTACCGGGTATTGTCATGTTTTTTTCGCTCAGTTTAGTGGGTCAACATAAAAAAATAACCATTCAGGATATAAATACCAAACAGGCAATACCCTACGTAAGCGTTATTTTTAAAGATACATTGACAGGAATGTACGCCAACGAAAAAGGCGAATTTAGTTGCAGTATAAGCAAATCGGTCAAGCTCACTTGTATCGGTTATAAGGATACGGTTATAAATATTTCCAATAACCCCTCGGTAGTATATATGAAACCTGTAATATATGTGTTGGATGCCATAAAAATCATGCCTTCAAATAAGGAATACACATTTGGCTTTTTTCATTTACCTGCACGGGAATCTGTTCATTTTGTAGGTAATGCCGGATGCGAATACGCGCTTTATATTCCTAACACCGAAAACAGAAATCTTGTTATAAAAAAAATTGTTATCGGCGCGCAAGAACACAAAAAACTAAGAGTTAACGATGAGGACACTTATTCGGTATTTCGGGTTAATCTGTACAAGGTAAAACCTTCCCATAAAATAGGAGAATTGATAAATACACAACAACTGTTGTATGGAAGTAAGATTTTAAAAGAGAAAACCGTACTTGATATTTCTCATCTGGGGTTAACCCTTCCACCTGAAGGGGTATTTGTATCGATAGAATATTTGGGCAAGCAAATCAGCCATAACAATATAGCCTATGAGCAAACGCCTTTAAACTATTTACTGGAACCCTCTCTGAATGTAGTAAAAAAAACAAAAGAATTACCTTACATTTTATATACAAAACATAATTTGATGGGCTTAGATTGGAAGCCGTTCAATGAAGGACTGTTTTGTATATCAATAATAGCTTATTAAAACATGAAGAAGAAATCCTTTTTACTTTCTGTTGCTATCATATTGGGTGGAATAACACCATCTGTAGCACAAACAAAAACTATTGCTATAGCAGATGTGCAAACACGTAAGGCAGTTCCCTATGCCACAGTGTTATCCGTTGAAAAAAAAGAGGGAATATATGCCAATGAAAACGGTATATTTGAACGCCATAAGTTTAACAAAGTTAAAATAACTGCTATTGGCTATAAGGATACGGTTTTCAATACCCATAATATCAAAGATACCATATATCTAACGCCGGTTATTTATAATTTGTCCGGCGTTACAATAACTTCCACCAACACAAAAGAGTACTTATTGGGATATTTTAACGAAAAAAAATATACTACGCATCATTGTAGCTCAGGTATTGAAATTGCTACATATATAGCTAACATCAACAATGATGAAAATTACATAATCAAAAAAATTATATTCGCAGCTGCTAACCCTTACGAATATCAGCCATCTGTTTTTAGAATAAAGATATACAATGCAACTACTAATAAAGAAATAGGCAATTTGTTAAATAATAAAGATTTGATATACAACAGTTTAATTACAAGTAAAAGAACAGTTATAGATATTTCTTCTTTAAATATCCGCTTACCCAAAGAAGGTATTTTTATTTCTGTTGAATGGCTGGGTATTCAAAATCAAAAAGATAATATTACTTATTCATATTCTAAAGAGCCTATAGCCCCATTGATATACACTACCGAACGTATTAAAAACCCTATTGTATATATTAGACAAAACCTAGGACTTGAGTGGAATTTGTTTAATACTAAAGAAACTCTTAAAGTTTTAAAATCTCCTCAAACATTTTGTATTTCTATCAGTAATTAAATATCAATTACCTTACAGCCGTAGTGTAATAACATGCTACTCCCAAATATAAAAAGCACTTGCCATATCTTTCTATAGGCAGCCAATATAGCGGCTTATAGTATCCACTTCTATTTTTTATTATTAATACTTGCTATTTAATTTATAATTCCTACATTTGGAATAACCAAAACACATTAAATATTAAATTATAAAGCATCTATGAGAAAATTATTTACAACGCTGTTGCTGATGTTAGGTCCTATTGCCACATTTGCCAGCGAAGCCGATTTAAAAGTACCCGAAGCCATAAAGAGTCACACAATACTCTATTATGGCTTTTTTATTACATTTTTGGGAATTATTTTTGGGATTTATCAATTTTCTAAAGTAAAAAAACTTCCTGCCCACAAATCCATGCTGGAGATTGCAGAGGTTATTTATCAAACATGCCGTGCCTATCTTAAACAACAAGGCAAATTTTTAGCTATTTTATTTGTTTTTATTGGCGCTGCTGTGGCAGGTTATTTCGGTTTCCTGGCTAAAGATCACGAAGGAAATACATTATTCGGCTTTGGAGGAGTGGCTTTAATACTACTCTGGACAATCGTAGGTATTTTAGGTTCATATGCTGTCGCCGCTTTCGGCATCAGGATGAACACGCTTGCCAACTCGCGCATGGCATTTGCTTCATTACGAAGAAATCCGTTGCAATTATTAAATATTCCGCTTAATGCCGGAATGAGCATAGGTGTAGTTTTAATATGTGTTGAACTCACCATGATGCTTATTATTTTGCTTTTGATGCCCGGACATCTGGCAGGCGCTTGTTTTATAGGATTTGCCATTGGCGAGTCACTAGGAGCATCGGCATTGCGTATTGCCGGTGGTATTTTTACCAAAATTGCCGACATAGGTTCCGATTTAATGAAAGTTGTTTTTAAAATCGGGGAAGATGATCCGCGCAACCCGGGCGTTATTGCCGATTGCACAGGCGACAACGCAGGCGACAGCGTAGGTCCCACAGCCGACGGCTTCGAAACATACGGAGTTACAGGTGTTGCCCTTATATCTTTTATACTCCTTGCCGTTACGGCAGGCGCCGAAATTCAAACCAATCTGCTGGTATGGATTTTTGTAATGCGAATTTTAATGGTGGTTACTTCCGTATGTGCTTTCTGGATTAATAATTTTATAAGTAAAATGCTATACAACGGTAAAGAAGATATTGATTTTGAAGCGCCTTTAACCAATCTGGTATGGGTAACATCTATTCTTTCCATTATAGCCACTTATATTATCAGTTATATTCTTATTCCCGACATCAACGGTAACACAAACATGTGGTGGATATTGTCAACCATTATAAGTTGCGGTACACTTGGGGCTGCCATTATCCCCGAACTGACAAAGCTTTTCACTTCACCAAAATCGAGCCACGTGCAAGAGGTAGTGAATGCAGGTAAAGAAGGTGGCGCTTCATTGGTAATACTTTCAGGCTTTGTAGCGGGCAACTTCAGCGCTTTCTGGAAAGGATTAATTTTCTTTGTATTGATGTTTATGGCTTATTTTGCAAGCACTTTCGGATTGAGCGAAATTATGATTTACCCTTCCATTTTTGCTTTCGGGCTTGTAGCTTTCGGCATGTTGGGCATGGGACCTGTTACCATTGCTGTTGACAGCTACGGACCTGTTACCGACAACGCGCAATCTGTATATGAATTATCACTTATCGAAGAGCAACCCAATATTACCGAAGAAGTAGAAAAAGATTTTGGTTTCAAACCCGATTGGGAAAAATCAAAATATTATTTAGAAGCTAATGATGGAGCAGGAAATACGTTTAAAGCAACGGCTAAGCCCGTGCTGATAGGTACTGCCGTAGTGGGCGCTACCACCATGATATTTTCCCTGATTTTAATGATTCAAAAAACATTAGGTGTAGAACCTAACTCTATTTTAAATTTGCTTAATCCATACACTATCCTTGGATTTTTATTGGGCGGAGCAGTTATTTATTGGTTTACGGGAGCCTCTACACAAGCTGTAAGCACAGGTGCATACCGGGCTGTTGAATATATCAAACGCAATATTAACCTGGATCCTAGCGCTCCTAAAAAAGCGGATACGAGTAAATCGGTAGAAGTTGTAAAAATATGCACACAATATGCACAAAAAGGCATGTTCAATATTTTTATAGCCGTTTTCTTTTTTGCATTGGCTTTTGCATGTATATCTTCACCTGCAGGCATTGGTGGCAACGAAGCTGTATCGCTGTTTGTAAGCTATCTGTTGGGTATTGCCGTGTTTGGTTTATACCAAGCTGTTTTTATGGCAAATGCCGGAGGCTGCTGGGATAACGCTAAAAAAGTGGTAGAAGTAGATTTGAAAGCAAAAGGAACTCCCCTGCATGATGCTACGGTTGTAGGCGACACGGTAGGCGACCCTTTCAAAGACACCTCATCCGTATCTTTAAATCCTATCATCAAATTTACTACTTTGTTTGGATTGCTTGCAATGGAAATTGCCATTTCCGAATCTTTCCGCAACGCTGCCCCATATGTAGGAATTGTATTTTTAGCGATAGCGTTAGTGTTTGTATGGCGCTCTTTCTACAAAATGAGAATAGAAAAATAAATTGAATTCTCAATTAAAAATCTTATGGCTGTTTAACTTTTTAAACAGCCTTTTTTATGCGTTTTGCGAAATTGTGTATTTTTGCCAGCGAAAAAAATCATAACGACTAATATCAAAAAAATTATATAATGGGAAGAGCATTTGAATTTCGCAAAGCGCGTAAGTTGAAACGTTGGGGGAACATGTCTAAAGTGTTTACCCGTATTGGAAAAAATATTGAAATGGCTGTAAAATCAGGCGGTCCTGATCCAAACGCTAATGCACGCCTGCGCCTGCTTATACAAACTGCACGCAGCGAAAACATGCCCAAAGATAATATTGAACGCGCCATTAAACGCGCGGTAGAAAAAGATTCTTCCGATTATAAAGAAGTAGTGTATGAAGGATACGCGCCACATGGTGTGGCTGTAGTTGTTGAAACAGCTACGGATAACACTACACGCACAGTGGCTAACGTACGCGCCATCTTTAACAAATATGGCGGCAGTTTGGGAACATCCGGCATGACTGACTTTTTATTTGATCGTAAATGTTCGTTTAAATTAGCGATGAAGCCCGGCGTGAACATTGAAGATTTAGAGCTGGAACTTATTGATTACGGTGTAGATGAAATCTTTGTAGATGAAGATAAAATCATGATTTATGCAGGATTCCAAGATTTCGGTCCCATTCAAAAATACCTCGAAGAAAATAAATTTGAAATCGAAACGTTTGTTTTTGAACGCATTCCCAATGATGTGAAAGAATTAACGGAAGAACAACAAGCAGAAGTCGAAAAACTTATCGAGAAACTCGAAGATGACGACGATGTAACCAATGTCTTCCATAATATGAAGGAGACTGTAAATTAAACTGTGTCAATAAAGAATAAAATTGTTTTTATAACTTT
>CALBZC010000017.1 GCA_937889945.1 uncultured Bacteroidales bacterium | reverse complement strand
GGGGAAGCAGTTGAAAGGTAAATTATGAGTGGTGGCATCTCTATAAAGAATTCTGACGACAATGTAACTGGTATTTTTGTGGCAGATCTCAATATCCATATTTGCACCATGAGAATGTAACAAATTGAAATTCATTATGCATTTCTTTTGAAAAAGCAAGAAAAGAGATTGAAAGCAAGAAAAGAAACAAAAGTGAGTAAAGTAAGATATGATAATGCTGAAGAAAGAATTGAAAAATAGAGAAAATCCAAAACCATAGTGCCTATGAAAAACGTTCTGCTAAAAGGAGATTTGATTTCGCCATGCGGTATGAATTGCGGGGTTTGCATTGCATATTTACGAGATAAAAAACCTTGTATGGGTTGCAGGATAAGAAGTGAAAATAAGCCCAAACATTGTACTACATGCAGAATTGTAAACTGTGAATATTTGGCAAAAACAGAAACCAAATTTTGCTTTGAGTGTGAAAAGTTTCATTGTATAAGAATGAAACAATTAGATTTAAGATACCGGAAAAATTATCGAACAAGTTTAATTGAGAACTTAAAACAAATACAAAAGCTTGGAATAAAATATTTTATAAAATGTGAAGAGGAAAAATGGACTTGCCCTTTATGTGGAAAAACAATGAGTATTCACAGAGATTTTTGTCTAAATTGCAAAACCAATGTCCACATTCCAATATAGTATCTTCATTATTTATATTTCTTTGCATATAAAATATTTCTTTTTCTGTTTTTTATATGCTTTCAAATATAATTTTATATCTTTGTGCGAAAATAACTGCAAAAGCATATAGTTATGACACAAGGTTTAGCCAAATTCATCAAAACAAAACGGAAAGAAGCCAAGCTCACGCAGCAGGAATTTGCCGACAGAGCAGGCGTAGCGCTTACCGTTGTCCGGAAAATAGAGCAGGGCAAAGAAAACCTCAGTTTGGCAAAAGTGAATCAAGTGCTGATGATGTTTGGGAATAAGCTCGCGCCTGTGAACCATAAGGAAATTGAGCCATGAGACAGGGAAAAGTGTTCTATAAAGACGATTTTGCCGGAATCCTTACGGAAACCGATGAAGGCGAATACCTGTTTGCCTACGACAAAGCGTATATCCAGCAGTTTCCCAATCAACCCATTACGTTTTCCATGCCGGTATCCGATAAAGCGTATCAGGACAATCGGTTATTCCCGTTTTTTGAAGGATTAATCCCCGAAGGTTGGTTGTTGGAAATTGCATCCAAAAGCTGGAAACTCAACCCAAACGACCGAATGGGCTTGCTGTTGGCATGTTGTAAAAACTGTATCGGCGCGGTAAGTGTAATTCCTATAACAGATGAAAGCGATGAGTAAAAAATGTTTGTACTGTTATAAAGAGCTGGATACGGAGATTGATTTCCATGCTTCGTGTAGCGCACGCTTTCTCGGAAGCAGCCAACCGCCTGTTTTAGACTATACCATGTCTGAAATGAGTGAATTAGCCAAAGAAGTGGTCGAAAGTTCGGTAACCGTTCCCGGTGTGCAGCCAAAGCTCTCTTTGGGTTTTATCAAAGATGTGTTGCAAGACGGCGGCAAGGGGCACTTAATCGTCATGGGGGCTTTGGGAGGAAACTACATTCTCAAAACTCAAAATGATACTTTCCCTCAAATGCCGGAAAACGAGCACCTCACCATGCGAATGGCTGAACTTTGCGGCATTTCCGTAGTTCCCTCTTCGCTGATTCGGTTAAAATCCGGCGAACTTTCCTACATTACCAAACGGATAGACCGTACGAAAACAGGCGAAAAAATCCACATGCTGGATATGTTTCAGATTTTAGAAGCTTTTGATAAATACAAAAGTTCTATGGAAAAGGTCGGAAAAGCGGTTGCCGAACATTCATCCAATACTTTAATGGATTTACTTCGACTTTTTGAAGTGGCGATTTTTAGCTATATCACGGGAAATAATGATATGCACCTGAAAAATTTCTCTTTGATTTTAAACAATGAAGAATGGCTATTATCACCGGCGTATGATTTATTGAATGTAAACCTACATCTTCCGGAGGATAACGAAGAAACGGCACTCTCTATCAACGGAAAGAAAAGAAAACTAACAAAAGCGGACTTTATAAACTTGGGATTGAAATTTCAATTGACCGAAAAACAGATTCTGAATACCTTTAAGCGATTTATCAAAGCGGAGAAAAAAATGAAGCAAGAGATAAAATTATCTTTTCTTTCACAGGAAAACCAAGAAAAATATATGGATTTATTGGAAAATCGGTTATTTTTGTTCAAAGCGTAGTCAAGTTGTGTGTAAGCACGAGGGCAGAGGAGTAAAAAAGTTTTTAATATTGACAAAAAATAATTCTATCATTAATTTTCTTAATTAATCTACTAAACTTTTTTTTAAAAAACAGGTTTATTATTAAAACGAGAAACTTATTGATAGTTTAGTGTAAAAATATTAAAAATAAATTTTATGTCAATAGAAAATTTAAGTCAAGCTGAAGCCATAAAAAAGCTGAAAGAAATAGCTGAAAAAGCAAGAATTTGCATGTTCACTACCGAACTTAGGAAACTTCCATTAAATACCCGCCCCATGACACTGCAACAATGTGACAATGAAGGGAATCTTTGGTTTATAAGCAGTGAATCAAGCAATAAAAACATAGAGATAAAAGACGATAACAGCGTGCAGCTTTTTTTTATGAATAATGGAAGCTCGGAATACCTTTCGGTATATGGAAAAGCATACATATATAAAGATAAAACTACCATTGAAGACAAATGGTCGCCTATGGCAAATGCATGGTTTGATGGAAAGGAAGATCCTGATGTTTCTATTATAAGGGTATCGCCCCAAGAATCATATTACTGGGAAACAAAAGCCGGAAAAGCATTGACAATGCTATCATTTGCCTGGGCAGCTATGACCGGACAAAAAACAAACAATAGTGATGGGCGCGAAGGAGATTTGCAGATTTAAACTCCCAACCATTCATGAATTAAGGAAGCATTATAATAAAAACTAATGCCGGAAGGTCCTACCATATTTGCATATAGGTATAAACTTCAATGCTTAAAAGGAGAATATATTAAATCCATTTTTTGTGCAAGCGACACTATCAAAAATTTGTTAGTGGGCAATGAAATATGTGATATTTCAAGCTATGGAAAATATTTTATACTCAGCACTCCGCATTATTTTCTCACGGTGCACTTAGGCATGGAGGGTGCCATTACACTCAATAAAAAGCTAAATGATACTGCCACATTGATGCTTGTTACGCCAACATATGAACTCAACATTTATCAAGCACGTATAAAAATACAGGAAAGCAAACCCGAAGAATATTTTGATCGCCGTACGGATATTATGAGTAAAGAATATGATACACAACGTGTGTTACAACGTTTAAACTCAAAGAAATACGCAAATAAAGAAATTGGGGATGCGCTGATGGATCAGGATATTTTCACGGGTGTGGGTAACATTATCAGAAATGAAGTATTGTTTCGTTGTAAAATACACCCTCAAAGTTTGGTTAACCAACTATCTTTGAATCAACTGAATAAATTAGCCTCAGAATGTAGTGTTTACGGATTCATATTTTTTAAACGTTTATTAGAAGGAACGTTATATACTAAGACAGATGTTTACAAAAAGCATGTATGTCCTATACACAAAACACCTTTAACCGTTTACGTTGGCGGTAAAGTAAAACGTCATACCTTTGTATGTGAAACTTGCCAAAAATTATATTCATAAATGAAACTTGATTTTCGCTACCATGCCCAACCCGAAGATGTTGCCACAGTTAGAGAAATATTGGAGTCATCCGGTTTTTTTCTTCCCCACGAAGTGCCTGAGGCGATTAACTTGCTAAATGATAAGTTGCAGAAAGGCAACAACAGTGCCTACCATTTTATTTTTGCAGAAACCGCAGGAAATGTTCCAGGGTATATCTGCTATGGACTTATGTCGTGCAGCATTTTAAGTTATGGCGTTTACTTTTTGGCTGTTCATGAACAATACAGAGCCCAACATATCGGCAAACAATTGCTATTGAAAGCGGAAGAAAAAATAAAGGAACGGAACGGAAAAAATATTTTTATAGAAACAGCGTCTAAACCTTTGTATGAGCCCACACGTAAATTTTACCATAAGATGAATTACACAATTGAGGCTGTATTAAAAGATTTTTATGATGTCAACGACGATAAAGTTATTTTTTCGAAACATTTTTAAATGCTTTCTTTTCATCCATCCGCTTTTTTAAAGCTATGGTAACTTTTGAATCTACGGGAGTGTATTTTTCGGCATTATAAGGTTTATCAACAGTAAATGCATCTTTACTTTTCTTCAAAAGCCAATTTTTATTATTCTCCGTATTTTTCATCTGCAACAACGAAAATTCGCCTTGTAGTTTATTGCCTTGTAAATAAAATTTAAAAGAACCTGCCTTAAAATCTGTAATAAGTTGGTGTTCGGTAACGGGATTGCCTTTAGCATCCAGTCCTTCATATGTACCTTCGTCCCAAATTTCAACCACTCCGGCGCCATAATTACCTTCGGGAATTTCGCCTTCAAATGTTCTGTAATCATACGGATGATCTTCAACCATTACAGCCAAACGCTTGTCAGCAACATTAAGCGATGGACCTTTGGGCACAGCCCAGCTTTTAAGCACGCCATCCATTTCCAAACGAAAATCATAATGCAGATGGGTGGCTAAATGACGCTGCACCACAAACTTTAATCTGCCCTCGCTCCTATTTTCGACGCCCTTAGGCTCTGTGGTTTGAGTAAAGTTTCTTTTCTCGTTATATTTTTCTAATGACATAATATTTTAATGTGCTAATTTGCTCATGTGGCAATGTGCAAAAGAAACGAATAAAAAACGCATGATTCTATTATTTGATTTCTGTTTTCCTTTTCATAATAAACATTCATCCGCAGGCAAAGTTTATATTTTATTTTTGGTTTAACTAAACTATTATAGCACAAAGCACATTTCAAACCTCACTCCTTGATCTAACCCCTGAAACGTAAGATAGCCATTGTGTGCTTCCATAATACTTTTAGACAAGGCAAGTCCTATACCTGCACCATTAACACGCGTTGTAAAGAAAGGCATAAATATTTTGTCGCGTATCTTCTTGTCAATACCTTGCCCATTATCTTCAATGCTAACCCATGCCCTATTTTCTTTGGTAAAACTTTTTATTTCAATGGTAGGATTATCAATATTTTCCAATGCGTATATACTATTGGTTAACAAATTAATCAAAACTCGTTCGATTAATTCCTTATCGGCATTTAAATATATCGGTTTAAGTTGTGATGAGATGGTTATAGATTTAGCTTTTATCAAGGGCTGCATGGTTTCAACAGCTTTGCGGATTAAATCAGACAATTCAACATTTTCATTTTTGGGATGTGGCAATTCAACAAGCTTGCGGTAATTGCTTACAAATGAAATGAGCTGCGAAGATTTTTGCGATATGCGCGCTAAACTTTCACGCAACTCTTCGATATCATCTTTGTCAAGCTCAGGCTGTTTTACAAGATAATTCAAATTTTCAATCAAAGAGTTAATGGGTGTCAAAGTATTCATCAGCTCATGCGAAATTACTTCCATCAAATTATACCACGCGCGCTTCTCTTTTCGCTCCACTATTTTTTGTACAGAATCCAAGCTGATAACAAAAAATTGGCGGTTTTGGGTTTGCCATGTAGCGGTTTTAAAAGAGTATGCCTGATTTTCCTGCATGTTTACAGATATTTCAAAAGAATCTTGTATTTCTTTATATCCCGTTCGTTCTATAACATTCCATAAATCACCTATTTTATCTTTATATAAATTCCAATGCGAATAGCGAGGCACATTTAACATATCTAAAAAATATTGGTTAACAAAAAACACAGACCAGTTGTTGTTTTCTGTTGGCTTAGAAAGTATAACCAAGCCTATATCTACATTATCCAATATATTTTGATACAATTCTCTTTCTTCTTTCAATGAAAAGTACTGCGCTTTTTGCTGATAATATAAATCAATCATCATTTTCTCCAATCTTTCTTTTCCTTGTTTTTCAGGCAAAAGCGAGTAGTCGTTATATTGAATAGAACTGATAATTTTTTCGGCTTTTATATTTTCCATATTAAAAATGCCAATTATGCCATATCCGGTTATAAACACAAAAAACATAACACAACATCCGAAAAAGTATTTTTGTTCCTGAAAAAGATAGAAAGCACAACAGGCAAGAATTATCAAAATTAAAAGATAAGTAACTATTTTTAAAGTTTTATTTGACTTCACCATTTGTTTTTGATTTATATCAATTTATATTTTTCCATGCGGCGGTAAAGAGCCGTTCGTGAGATTCCCAAATCCTGAGCCGACAAAGAAATATTACCTTTATGCTTTTTCAACGCTTCTTGTATCAGTCGTTCTTCCATTTGCTCTAAATTAAAATTTCCGGCATATTCTTTTTCTGTAATTCCGCCACCTGTCAAGTTAAGGTCATCCGCTTTCAAAATGGCGCCATCCGCTATAATAACGGCTCGCTCCATCACATTCTCCAACTCCCTTATATTACCGGGCCAAGAATATTTTTTTAATGCTTTTAAAGCTTCGGGGTCTATCTTTTCAAAATTTTTATGATATTTATTGGAAAAACGTTCGATAAAAAGATTTGCAAAGTCGGCAATATCATCCTTACGTTCCGATAAGGAAGGAATGGTAAGCTCTACCGTATTAATCCTGAAAAGTAAATCTTGCCTGAAACTACCTTTCTGCACAAGCTCAACTATGGGCGCATTTGTGGCACAAATGATGCGCACATCTATTGCTCTTTCCTTAGTTTCTCCTATGCGCGAAATGCGCTTGTTCTGAATTGCCGACAGCAGCTTTGACTGAAGCATTAAAGGAACATTTGCAATTTCATCCAAAAACAAAGTTCCCCCGTCAGCAGCTTCAAATTTACCGGTTTTATCTGTTTTCGCATCAGTAAAAGCCCCTTTTGCATGTCCAAAGAGTTCACTTTCAAACAAAGTTTCGGGAATAGCGCCCAAATCAATATGCACAAAAGGTTCTTTAGCTCGCTGAGATTTATCATGAATATATTTTGCCAATACATATTTTCCGGTGCCATTTTTACCTAATATAAGCACATTGGCATCAGTAGGTGATATTTTGTCTGCAAGCGTGAGCACCTGTTTCATAACCTCCGACTTGCTTCCATACAACATGGTTGCCATGCTGGTTTCTTGTGCTGCTGTTAGTTTGGTTATTTTTCTTTGTCTGCGCGAAGTCTCTACTCCTATATTCGCTGTTGTATATAACTTTTCGTTATTCCAAGGTTTTAATATAAAATCTATTGCCCCCATTTTGATACATTCTACCGCCAAGCCCACATCAGCATGTGCAGTGAGTACTATTATGGATGTTTCGGGCGATTGTTCTTGTATCTGTTTTAACCAGTATAACCCTTCCTGCCCATCTTCATATCCCTTGCGGTAGTTCATATCCAACAAAATTACATCGTAAAAATTATTAATAATTGTTTGCAGGATATTTTTAGGATTAGAAAGTGTTTCTACTTGGGTAAAAAACTTTTTAAGCCATGTTTTAGCGGCAAAAAGTATATCTTCGTCATCATCTATAATCAATATGTTGGCTTCTTTTTTCTTCATTGCTTTTTATTATATTTTTTTACCTTATATTTTTTCTCTTACATCAAAGCCAATGTTGGGTGTATCTATTGGTTTTGAAGCACTCATTAAATTCAACTTTTTCATTATATCTTCGCCGCGGAGCGGCAACTTATAAACAATCAGAGGCAACGCCTCTGTATTAAAAACATGTAAACGACCGCCGCCGCCCTGAAAGGGCAGCTTAATCATCCCATACATAATCTTCTTTATATTCAATCTTATACTCTTTCAAAAATAATAAATATTCTTCCTCAAATGTTTTGTTCCGGTGATGTTCTTTCTGTTTTAAAATATAGTGCTTTGTCTTTTCAAATACAGAAGGACTTACAGAAAAACAACCGTATCCTCCCTGCCAAGCAAAATCCTTATAATATACATCTTTTGTCTTTATCCAACGACTTGTATGGCGCTTTACATCCTCCACAAGTTTTGCCATTGCTATATTCTTAGATAATATACAGAAAATATGAACATGATTGCTTGTCCCATTAATAATTATAGGTGTACATTCTAAATCATTCATTATTGCTCCCATATATGCATATAGTTCAGCTTCTTCTTTTTCACGTATAAGAACACCTTTATTTTTCTTTGTATGAAATACGATATGTACATACAACTGAGATAGTGATTGTCCCATATTTAATATTTAAGCTGGGCTTTCAGCCCGTAACATATTAGTACTTTTCTATATGAACAAGGCGTTGCCTTGTGTTATTTTATATTGGGCTTCCAGCCCGTTTTATCATCCATTTAACTTATTCATAAGGTATTACGTTATTTATTACGCACGTTCAACACCAGTCATTAACACACAAGACGTTGCCTTGCGTTATTTTATATTGGGCTTCCAGCCCGTTTTATCATCCATTTAACTTACTTATAAGGTATTACGTTATTTATGACGGAGGTTCAACACCAGTCATTAACACACAAGGCGTTGCCTTGCGTTATTTTATATTGGGCTTCCAGCCCGAATTATCATCAATTTAACTTACTCATAAGGTATTACATTATTTATTACGCACGTTTAACACCAGTCATTAACACACAAGACGTTGCCTTGCCTTATTTTATATTGGGCTTCCAGCCCGAATTATCATCCATTTAACTTATTCATAAGGTATTACGTTATTTATGGCGGAGGTTCAACACCAGTCATTAACACACAAGACGTTGCATTGCCTTATTTTATATTGGGCTTCCAGCCCGAATTATCATCCATTTAACTTATTC
>CALBZC010000016.1 GCA_937889945.1 uncultured Bacteroidales bacterium | reverse complement strand
ACCTCTTTTGTGAGCGGATAGAGGTCATTCGGGGCTAACACCGTTCCGTCCTCCATGTGAAGCTCGCCCATGCCGTCGGGCTGGAAATAACGTATATAAAACTTCGCGTCCTGATAGTTACCCTCCTTTACAAGCTGGCAGCGGATTTCCACCGTTTCGTCCTGCACAATCCTTTTAGGAACCGGCATAGTTTCCAAATCAAATAAGTAGCACGAACGAATATCCAAATCGTCGTTACAGGCGAAGGCCAGCAGCATCATAGCCACCAGCCACATTGTTATGCCTAAGAATTTTCTAATTTTTCTCATGGTCGCTTATTTTAGTTGATGATGAATTTTAACCCCACCCCAAACTGCGTATGGAACTTTGACACGTCGGAACCGGACAGGATGCGTTCACGCCCGGTGAGCAGCAAAACAACGCAGTCGGTCAGGTAGGTTTCCATTTCCAACGTGATTGCCCCGCCGTACACAAAGCGGTCGCGGGTTTCGAGGGTCGAGCCATCGAACAGCAGCTTATCTCCCCAATTCACCGTTTCATAACCTGCCACTGCCGAGCCGCCCAGCGAAAGGGAAAAGGTTTTTGACGGATCGGACAGGACATTCAGGAAGTAACCGCCTTCGGCGGTAAACTGCGCCACCGGCAGGCGGCTGTCTTTATAGGGATAGTATCGCTCAAAGTATTCCCCGCCGAACACCCACTTATTGCCGCTCTTAACGTAAGTTGCCATTGCAGCACCGAAGTAATAGCCCGTTTCACTCTTGGTCGGGGACGAGTAAAAGCCGTCCACCATGCCGCCCGTTACCTGTATGCCCCGCATACCGGGTAAACAACGCTGGGCGTATGCCCCGCCCGGAAGGGCGAAGCATAGCACCAACGTCAGAATAAATATTATCCGCTTCATGACTATTTCGCTTTGAGTTCGTTAATCACCTTTGCCCGTACCAGGAGGGCGTTATCCACGGTAAACCGCTGATGCCGCCCTCCGTTTTGTTCGTTCAGTTCCACGACCAGCATTTTATCGTCTGGAATGGTGAATTTCGGCAGTACGAAAATCATCCGTTCGGTATGCTTACCGCTAATCAGCATAAGGTTGTTGTAAGCGCGGAGCGGCCAAATCACCTGTTCCTGAATGGCGGTGCGCTTGGCCACTTGTTTATCCACGATTTTGAAGGTGATAAAATCGACATTAAACGGAACGTTCGATGAGTTTTTCAACTGGAGATGAAAATAGAGCAGTCCATTATGCGTGTAAATACCTCTCAGCGTATGCTGGATACCGAACCGCTTGCATCCGATATGTTTGATTTCGCGGTCATTATTTTTGTAGATGGACTGCATAATCAGGCGCACCAATAGTGGCGATTCCTGTCCCAATTCCTGCATATAAACTTGCAGGGCATTGTTCGGGCGGTTGGTGGCCTCGCCGTCGTGCAGGAAGTCGGTCATTTCGACGGATAGCTTCACCGGTTCATCCGCATACTTCACATTAAAGCTATAATAGCTACCGTCTTCCGTGATTACGGACAGATTGCTCTCCCTGCTGAAATCCCGCAGAGCGGCTTTCACACGTAGGACATTTTCCGTACCGTCGGCTTTGGCGGCCAACAGGTCAGCAGAACCTAAATCCACGTACCGGATGGCGGATGGAAAAATGACGTGTACCGTCTTGTTAAACGTCACCTCCAGCGCATAGGGCGGAATCATCCGGTTGAAGGACAGCGGGCGCGTGTAGCCCTGGTAATAGTCTCCGGTGGAGGGACTGGTTTGCACGGTAGGAACCGTGTCTTTGGATGCTTCCTGCGCATTGGCAGTAAAACTGCTCACCGCAAGGACAAGCGAAATTGCGAATATTACAAAATGTTTTTTCATTGCTAATTCATTTTAATTGTTTGACAAAAAGATTTTTTTTAGTGGGGTCACAGACCCGTTTATTATTTTCCTTATTGCGTTTTTGGAAGCAAAAGCAAGCGGTAATTCGCTTTCAGCGTTACTTTTACCACATTCATTTTCTTACTCACATACTGCGATGCTCCCTGTATCAGTCCTTTGCCTAAGTCGGCGGCAAGCTGTGATCCCGCATTGTCTGTAATCGAGATGCTGGTTCCGGCTGAGTTCGCCAGCGTCGCGGTGACTTCTTTGGCGGCTTTTATTTCCTCCGAAGCGGGTACGGATATCCCGCGCTGGCCATCCGTGCCGTACACGAGCAATTCCACAGAAATAATGTTGTCGGCATACTGGATGCTATTTACTGTTACATCCATCCGTTCGCCCCCGATCCGGCACGTTCCGGTGACAACCGTGTTTGCCGGGATCAAAATATTCCCCACCCGCATCGGTTCCAACAGACGTATTTGCAATTCTTTACCATTGGTGAGTGTGACGGTCTGATAGACGCTGGCGCGGATGCTGTTTTTATCCTGAACGCCTTCGTTACCGGCAGCGGTCAAAAAGCCCATGTTACGTGGTTTGCCGTATGCCGAAATAAATTCCCCGTTACTCACGGGGGCAGCCAGCAGCGATACCACGTTTTGCCGCACCTGCTTTACGGGTTGAGCAACCACCTTGCCGGATTGTCCCGCCTGTGGCATAGAAGATTTGGACGTCGAAGTTTCGCCTGTGGCATCCGCCACCAATATCGGTTGGCCTGCGGTTACTGCCGTCTGTGGCGAATATTTCGCCGCCAGCTTGTACGACTTTTCTATC
Organism: uncultured Bacteroidales bacterium; assembly: GCA_937889945.1. Taxonomy (GTDB): domain Bacteria; phylum Bacteroidota; class Bacteroidia; order Bacteroidales; family UBA4417; genus UBA4417. Next base: position 1,275 of record CALBZC010000016.1, on the reverse strand, counting down.
ATGGCAAGCTCCTCGTCTTCCATGCGTTTGCTTTCCCCGGCTTCCTCCAGTTTACGCTCCAATTTCTGTATGCGCCCTTCAATGGCAAGTTGCGATTGTTCGTCCACCTCCTTTGCAGGCTGCTCATGCCATGCGTCCAACTGTTTATTGATGTCCTGATAGGCAGCCGTGGAGGACTGGATAGCGGAAGTACGGCCCGAAGGCGATGAACCACCCGTAATACGGGACGGGTTTTCGTAATCCCATGAAGGATTGGAAGCCGTTTTTCGTTGCCGTTCTTCTTCCTCCGCTTCGGAAAGCTGGTAGGAAAAATCCTGTAACGAGCGCATCCGCTCCTGCTCCTTTTGCTGCATGGCTTCCCGCTCATAGGCGTCGCGCTTGTTGGATATCAATCCGCCGTCTTTGGGCATCGGCAGTTCGACATTCAGCCCGGCTTGCTGCGCTTCTTTTTCCCTGTCCTTGCCGGAGGGGGCGAAGATCAGCCATAAGGCCGCACCGAAAATCAGGAAGAACAGCGGCATGATAAGCATTTTCTTCCGCTTTTGCATCTGTTCTGGAGTCAGTTCCTTTTTGGGAGCCGACTTCCCTGGCTCTTTTTCCGCTTCCGGTTTTACATCTGGCGCGGGTTGTTGTACTTCGGGCGCTACCGCTATTTGCGGCGGTGGCGTCCCCTTATTCAAATTCTCCTGTTTCATTTTGAAAATTGGTTAATTGGTTGATACTATCCCTAAGGGATTGCTCCTGTTGGAGCCGCAAGGTTTCAATTCGCTCTATTTCCAGTTGAACCCCTCTTTTTTTGCCGAAGTTGTAAATCGACGAAACAGTCATGTAGATGGACAACCCGCCAAACACAAGGAGCATCGTCAGCACGAGGATCACGCGGCGGTCGGGCGTTAAACGCCCTAACAGACCGCGCAGGCTGTCTTCCAGCCATTCGTTTAGTTTGCTAAATAATTTCCTTACCATGCCGTACCTACCTTTCCAATACCCGCAAATCGCGATTTTCAATAATTTCAAACTTCTCCATCGTAAACCCTTGCGGGTTGTTATCCGAGCGTACCGAATTAATCAGGTTGCATCGTGTGACAAGGCTGCGCTGGGTGATATTCGATGCACGGATAATCATTTGCCGGGCATAGGTTACGGCTGTGTACGGATAAGCGTTCAGGTCGAGCGCCACGCTATCAACCGAAATGGTCTGGTTGATATTCCCGCTGATAATGCGGTTATAATACCCTTTCTCCGCCATGTCCGAATAATACTTATAGGCGCTCT
>CALBZC010000015.1 GCA_937889945.1 uncultured Bacteroidales bacterium | reverse complement strand
ACTTGTTAAAATAAATACATAAAATAATTTTAACCATGAATTTTAAAACCAACATCAATTGCCCTAATTGCTTGGCAAAAGTATCACAAGCTCTCAACCAAATCGTGGGCGAAGGCAAATGGAGTATAGACCTTTCAAATCCGGATAAGGTGTTACGTGTGGAAAGCAACACCATAGAAGAAACGCTTATTATAGATGCAATAAAGGAAAAAGGATTTATCATCGAAAAAATATAGACTATATTTTTCTTACAAATTATTGTTGCCACATTCATTCTTTTACGCGCTTTGTTACATGCTTTAACCAAGCAAATATGAAGCATGTAAATATTCAGATATAAACTTTATTAATTAGAAGTAGCGCTATTTTTTAAAAAACAATAGGCGCTGAAAAATTATTTTTATCAATAATATTTTCTATTCCAAATAACTATATCTTTGAATGACAAAACTAACCTTAATCCCATTTTGTAATGAAAAAATACTTAATTCTCTTGCTTTTACCGCTAATTTTTATGGCAAATAAATGCGAATCGCCCCAAACGGGTGAAAAAAAGGCTGAAAAAGCCACAAACAATTACATTAAACCTTCAACGGTCGATAAAACAATAAAAGAATTGGTTGCAGCCTTTGGCGAGAGCGCTAAGCCTCGTATTGAAAGAGGTGTGCAACAAGCCGCCTCGCTATGGCAGAGAGAAGATGGTGTGGACAGCCTTTTCCAAAAATTTTGTACCGAACAATTTGTGGGCGATACAACCAAACTTGCGCAATTATTCGATAAATTGCAGAATAGTTTTGAAGTATTGTATGGCAATTACAATAAAATGTCAATGGATTTGCGCGTTCCCGTAGATTTGGACAAAGGGGAGCTTACTGCTATAGATGAAATGTTTGCCGCTTATTCTCCTTCTTCGCACCTGACCAACGATTTGTTTTCAAACAAAATAGCGTTTGTTACCATGCTCAACTTCCCGTTTTATTCGTTGGAAGAAAAAACGCAACATGCAGATAAATGGACGCGTCGCGACTGGGCTTATGCACGCATGGGAGATATGTTTACTTCTCGCGTTCCGGCTGATTTAAATCAAAATGTTACCGATGCGCTTGCAAAATCGGACTTGTATATTTCGCAGTACAATATAATAATGGACAAACTGGTGGATGCACAAGGCAAAGCCTATTTCCCCGAAGGTTTAAAACTTATTACGCACTGGGGCTTGCGCGATGAATTAAAATCGCACTACGGCAAAGGTGAAGAGGGTTTAAAAAAGCAGGAAATGATTTACTCGGTGATGAAACGCATCATTGATCAAACCATTCCGCAGAAAGTTATTAATAATGCCGCATTCCAATGGAATCCTATAGATAACAAAGTAATTGAAAACGGTAAAGACGTGAGTTTCGCCTCAGAGCCCGACACACGTTACGAAATGCTGCTTAATAATTTTAAAGCAATGCATGCTACAGATGATTATTACCCTACTTATCCTACTTATATTCAACGTGCTTTTGAGTTGAATATGGAAATTCCGGAAAAAGACGTAGAGAAATTGTTTATAGATTTGGTAAGTTCGCAAGAGGTAAAAAGAACGGCTGAGCTTATAAGCAAACGCTTAGGGCGCAAATTACAACCTTTTGACATTTGGTACGACGGCTTCAAATCACGCAGCTCGTTAAACGAAGATGACTTGACTAAAAAAACACAGGCTTTATATTCTAATGCCGGCGCTTTTGAGAAAGGCTTACCTGCTTTATTGGTTAAATTAGGATGGAGCGCTCAACGCGCCAACTACCTTGCTTCAAAAATACAAGTTGACGCGGCTCGGGGTTCGGGTCATGCTGCCGGTGCTGCCATGAAAGGCGACAAAGCTCGTTTACGTACACGCATGGCAGACAAAGGCATGAATTATAAAGGCTATAATATTGCCGTTCATGAGTTTGGTCATAATGTGGAACAAACCATAGATTTATATGATATTGATTACTATATGCTTCAGGGTGTTCCCAACACTGCCTTCACCGAAGCATTGGCTTTCTTGTTTCAAAAACGCGATTTAACGCTATTGGGTATAAAAGACAATAATCCTGATAAGGAGCATCTGGCTTCGCTGGATGCTATTTGGTCGTGTTATGAAATTATGGGTGTTTCGCTGCTTGACATGAAAGTTTGGCATTGGTTGTACGAAAACCCCAATGCTACCCCAAAAGACTTGAAAGAAGCCGTTATAAAGCTTTCAAAAGAGGTGTGGAATAAATACTATGCGCCCGTATTTGGCACACAGGACGAAACTGTTTTGGCAATTTACTCTCATATGATTGATAATCCTTTGTACTTACCCAACTATCCTATAGGTCATATTATTGATTTTCAAATAGATGGTTTTATAAAAGGTAAAAACTTCGCCAATGAAGTTGACCGCATCTATAAAGCCGGTAGGTTGATACCGCAAAAATGGATGCAAACAGCCGTAGGCAATACAATTTCTATTAATCCCCTGCTAAAAGCCACTGACGAAGCACTAAAAGTATTTGAAAAGAAATAAGCGGTATGTTACGTAAAAAAAGGCAACACCAATAAAAGTGTTGCCTTTTTTATTCTATAAGCTTTGGCAATCGCTCCAAAACCGTGTGGTATAGTTTATCGGGCGTCATGGTTTGCCAAAAAATATCGTTAAAATCATTTCCCATGTGTATATAATAATGCACTCGGGCTTTTTCAAATTCTTTAACCACAAAATCCCTGAAGTTAATACCTGCAACCCATCCGTTTTCTACTTCTTCAAACCATTCTTCATAATAGCAATCATCCGAATAGTGAAAATTAAAAACACTGTCGCCCAGCAGTATAAACTTGTTAATACCCTGTGCTATCATGTGTTCTATCACATCTCTTTTAAAAAACATGATGTCGTTATAGAGGCAATCGTTCCATTCGCCTATTAATTCAATAATACAATATTTTTTATCATAATCGGCATAAAGAATTTTAAGATATAATGTTTCCGAGCCAAATGCATCCCACTGCGGATGTATGGCATAATTATACACTTTATGCATAAATTCGAACTCACTATAAACCCTTCCGAAAAAAGGTGATCGCGCATCTTCTTCGGCTATATAGAGATTTCGCCATTTATAGTATGGTTCTAAATCATGCATAATTATTCATTTTTTGTATAAGCACTATTGTAAGCATCCGATAGCCTTATGAAATACCAAGCAATAAAAAATGTATAGTTTTCAAAATCAATTACTTATATAATTTTCATTTATTTTTGAGATAGCTTATGCGCATGTTGTTTATAACACTATGCAAAACATTGAAGTTCAATTTGTTTTAAACTGAATGTGCTTAAGAAATGCTTCTTATCTAAAAGCTGCCATTAATAAGCTAATTTCCTTATAAGGTAAATTGTATTTTTCGCTGAAAAACCTGTTTGTTGAAGTTCCGTTGTATAAATATACGCCTTGTTGCAATCCTTCATCCTCCACTAAAATATTTTCTATGCCTCCTTTTTCTCCAATTGCAGCCAATATGGGCGACAAAACATTACTTAGCGCGTATGAAGCAGTATGAGCCACTTTAGAGGTGATGTTAGGTACACAATAGTGCGTTACGCCATGTTTAACATACACGGGATTTTTAAGATTGGTTTCGGTTGAGGTTTCGAATGTTCCGCCTTTGTCAATGGTTAAATCTACTACTACGGCGCCTTGTTTCATTTGTTGCACCATATCATCGGTAACATACACAGGCGTGCGCCCTGTGCGGCAATGATAGGCTGAAATAACAATATCCGCGGTTTTAAGGGCTTTGAGCAAAATGCGCGGTTGAATAATAGAAGTGGAAATATGTGTGTGAAGGTTATTTTGTAATTTTCTTAGCTTATATACCGAATTGTCGAATACTTTAACATAAGCCCCCATTCCCAATGCTGATTTCACCGCATATTCAGCGGCTATGCCTGCGCCGATAACAACTATTTCGGTAGGCGATATGCCCGAAAAGCCACCCAGCATTTTCCCTTTACCATATTCCCTGCTGCTAAGATACTCAGCAGCTACCAACAAAGAGGTATTACCTTCTATCTCGCTCATGGAACGAACTACGGGAAAAGAATCAGGCTGATCTTCTATATATTCTAAAGCAACAGCCCTCACTTTTTTAGCAATCAGCTTTCTGAAATATTCTTCGCAAATGGTAGAAGCATGTATAAACGATATAATGGTTTGATTGCCTGCAAGCATTTCTATTTCATCCAAGATCAAAGGCGCTATTTTAAGTATGATGTCTGCCTTGAAAACCTGTGTTTTATCGTATGCTATTTTTGCTCCCATTTCTGCATAATCGGTATCGGAAAAATAAGCGGCTTTTCCTGCACCTGCTTCCACCACTACTTCATGCCCTTGATGTACCAACATGTTTATGGCATCGGGTACCAAAGCTACACGATTTTCAAAAGGGTTAATTTCTTTTGGAATTCCAATAATCAGTTTCTTATGGACTTTGGAAACCTGCAATTTCTCTTCCAAAGGCATTAACTTTCCTGATTTTAAGAGTTCGGAAGTTTCGATAGGCTTCATATAGCGTTGGTTTTATTTTTAAATTATAATAAAATGAATATCATTTTTAAAAAGAAATTGTACGCTTTACGTTCTCATCATCAACCTGTATGCTGACATTAACATAATTATCGGGCAATAAATTTTGTATTTTTTCGGGCCATTCAATAAAACAGTAGTTGCCGCTGTCAAAATACATTTCATAGCCTATATCCAACATTTCTTCCCATTTTTTTAACCGGTATAAATCAAAATGATAAACATTTTCTCCTTTTGTTGTAACATATTCATTTACAATAGAAAAAGTAGGGCTTGCCACGTTGTCCGTTACACCAAGATAGTTACATATCTCTTTTATAAAAGTGGTTTTCCCTGCCCCCATAGGCGCATCAAAGGTAAAGATGCGTTGTTGAGGATAGGTATCTATCAGCTGTTGAGCCACAAAGGCAAGTTGCTCTGGGGAGCTGCACGTAATAGTCGGCATGTATTGTTATTTATTTGGCTTTTAAATATACAAACGGTATCATCATTTCTTCCATCGAAATTCCGCCGTGTTGAATGCTGTCTGTATAATATGTTACATAATGATTATAGTTATTAGGGTATGCAAAGAAATCGTCGTTGCGGCAAAAGACGAATGAAGAGCTTAGGTTTACGCGAGGCAGGAACGCATCGGAGGGGTTTTTCACTTCAAACACTTCATTGCGGTCGTAGTTAAGGCTTTTGCCATTTTTATAACGCAGATTGGTGTTGGTGTTGCGGTCGCCTATAATTTTAACGGGATTATTAACTTTTACCGAACCATGATCAGTTGTTATGACAAGAGGAACTTTTTTTTCAGCCAAAAATTTTATAATATCAATCAGCGGAGAGTGTTCGAACCAGCTTTTTGTAAGAGAACGGTATGCGGCGTCATCGTCAGCGAGTTCGCGTATCATTTCCATTTCGGTGCGGGCATGGGAGAGCATATCCACAAAATTATAAACAATAACGTTAAACTTATTGGAGAGTAAATTGGGCATAGACTCCACCAGTTTACGACCATAAGTGTAGTTGAGCACTTTGTTGTATGAATATTTTATGTCTTGTCCGAAACGTTTCAACAATTCGCCCAGCAATTCGTCCTCAAACTGATTTTTAGTACCTTCATTATCTTCGTTAACCCAATATTTCGGATATTTTTTTTCGATTTCGCTGGGCATGAGTCCTGAAAAAAAAGCATTACGTGCAAACTGCGTAGTGGTGGGCAAAATGCTGTAATACATACTTTCCTGCTCAATGTGATAAAAATCTTCAATAATAGGCTGTATTATTTTCCATTGGTCGAAACGCAGGTTATCTATCAAAATCATAAACAACGGCTCAGGTTCTTTCAATAGCGGAAAAACTTTTTCTTTTATCACGGTGTGTGAAAAAACGGGTTTTTCGTCCGAATTCCCTTTAAGCCAGTCCAGATAATGTTTTTCCACATATCGGCAAAACATTTGATTGGCTTCTTTTTTTTGGAGATACAAAATCTCGCTTATGCCCGAATCTTTAGATTTTTCAAGCTCCAACTCCCAGTAAACGATTTTTTTATAAATATCGGTCCACTCTTCAAAGTTAAGCGAACCGGAAATTTCCATGCCGATATTTCTGAATTGCTGTTGATAGGCAAAAGAGGTTTTTTCGCTTACCAACCGTTTGGTGTCAAGATTTTTTTTAAGCGTCAGCAAAATCTGGTTAGGGTTTACCGGTTTAATAAGATAATCGGAAATGCTTGCGCCAATAGCGCTTTCCATAATATTTTCTTCTTCACTTTTGGTAATCATTACCACCGGTAAATTGGGATAGTTTGTTTTTACAACGCCTAATGTATCTATTCCTGAAATTCCCGGCATGTGTTCGTCCAAAAAAACAATATCGAAACGCTGATTTTTAAGCATATCCATTGCATCGTTGCCATTATTGACAGGATGAACACTGTATCCCTTTTCTTCTAAAAAAAGGATGTGAGGCTTAAGTAAATCTATTTCGTCATCGATCCAGAGTATAGAGCCATTATCCATGTATTAAAAATTATATTATTTTTGAAAAATATTGTTTATCAAATAACAAAGCTACTTACATTTTGTAAAAAACCATAGACTAAGAACATTTTTTTTGATTTTTTAGTATTTATAAAGCCTCGTATTGTGAGTAAAGATAAGATTTTTAACCGTAAAGTCATCAACGATCCTATTTATGGATTTATAAGCATCAATGATAAGCTTATTTTTCAGGTGCTTGAGCATCCTTACGTACAGCGTTTGCGGCGCATACAGCAAATGGGCATGGCTTCGCTGGTTTACCCCGGCGCTTTACATACCAGATTTAGTCATTCGGTAGGCGCCATGCATTTAACAGACATGGCTATCGAAAACTTACGGCAGAAAGGATTTGTGATAAGCAGTGAAGATGCACAGGCAGCCAAACTTGCCATACTGCTGCATGATGTGGGGCACGGACCTTTTTCTCACGCGCTGGAAAATGTTTTCATACAAAATATGACTCATGAAGAAGTAACGGCGCTTATTTTAAAAAAATTAAATAACTCCTTTGGCGGTCAGTTGGCAACCTGTATTTCTGTTTTCGAAAACTCGCACAACCATAAGTTTTTGCATCAGTTGATTTCAGGTCAATTGGATATGGACAGGATGGATTATCTCACGCGCGACAGTTTTTATACGGGAGTGAGCGAAGGAATTATTAATATTGACAGAATTTTGAAGATGTTAACCGTTTTCAACGACGCAATTGCGGTAGAAGAGAAAGGGGTATATTCTATCGAAAACTTTATTATGGCGCGCCGGCTAATGTATTGGCAGGTGTATTATCACAAAACGTCTTTGGTTGCCGAGCACATGCTTATACAAGCATTGAACAGGTCTCGGTTTCTCATTGCCGAAGGTAATAATATATCTGCGCCCGAATCATTACTCTATTTTTTAAAAAACAATATCGGTAAAAACCAATTTATAAACAGCGATGAGGCTTTTAATCACTTTATTAACCTCGACGACTGGGATATACACACCGCGCTTAAACAATGGCAATATGCAGGCGATTTTGTTTTGAAATCTCTTTGCAGCGCCATTATTAACAGAAAACTATTCAGGTTGGAAATAATAGATGCGCCTGTTACAGCGTCTTTTATGGCTGATAAAACCAAAGAAACAGCATTAAAGTATAATATATCGTTGGAAGATGCAGCCTATTTTACCGGTTGCGGAGAAATACGCAACAATGCTTACAATCCATACAACGACAAAATAACCATTGTGGATAAAGAAGGTGAAAAAAGCGATATAACCGATTTTTCGCAACAATTAAATTTAGCGTTGTATAGCAAAACGGTTTCTAAATATTTTGTGTACTATCCTAAATAGAGAATAACTTTTTTAAAATTTGACACCACACAAGATAAAACCTGTTGGTTTAAACCAAAATTATTAAGTAAGTTTGCTGTTTGAAAAATTATTTTAATTAAAAAAACGTCAATATACAGCGCGTATGTTTTTGGAAAAAACGCCCCATGTTTCTCAAGGTAAAGGATGGGTTGAGGTTATTGTAGGTTCAATGTTCTCGGGCAAAACGGAGGAGCTTATCCGAAGGTTGAACCGTGCCCGCATTGCCCGTCAAAGAGTTGAAATTTTTAAACCGGAAATAGATAAACGTTACGACGAAGAAAAAATTGTTTCACATAACGAAAACAGCATACAATCCATACCTATACAACATGCTTCGCAAATACTTCTTTATATTGATAATGTGGATGTTGTGGGTATAGATGAAGCACAGTTTTTAGATGAAGAACTGGTAAACGTTTGCAATCATATTGCGAGCCAAGGGATAAGGGTTGTGGTTACCGGACTTGATATGGATTTTACGGGCAAGCCCTTTGGTCCTATACCGGCTTTAATGGCAACAGCAGAATATGTTACCAAGGTGCATGCCATATGCATGCGTTGTGGCGATTTGGCAAATTATTCGCATCGTACCGTACAAAGTCAAAAACTTGTTGTGCTAGGCGAAAAAGACGCGTATGAACCGCTTTGCCGGAAATGTTTTAACGAAGCCAGAGAACATAAATAAACTATTTATCCGTATGGCATTACGTTGTTAAATTTAATAACGCTTACATATCTTGAACAAAAATAATACATAAACTTTACTAAACACAACACTATATGAAGAAGCTGCTATTTACATCCCTCTGCGCGGCAATTTTATTTATGAGCGCGTGCAATACCAAGCCTAAAGCCGATTTGGTTGAAATTAACACCAATTACGGCAATATTATCGTAAAACTTTATGATAGCACACCCAAACACAAGCAAAACTTTCTGAACCTTGTAAAATCGCACTATTACGATAGCGTATTGTTTCACAGGGTGGTAAAAGATTTTGTAATACAAGCAGGCGATCCGCTTTCCAAGCATGCAAAACCCGGGCAAGTACTTGGCGATGGAGATACCACCTACACGATACCTTTTGAATATGTACCTTCCTATTTTCATAAACGGGGCGTATTAGCGGCAGCACGGGAAAATGATGATGTAAACCCCACAAAAGCGTCATCGGCATTGCAGTTTTATATTGCCCAAGGTAAAAAATTTACGGATGAAGAATTGAAAAAAGTAGAGATAAAAGTAGAATTGCGCACCAAACAATATATTTTATTAAACCTGTTGAAAAAAAACAACGACAAACCGGAGATAGAATCACTTCAACAAGCGATTGAAAAAAGAGATACCGCTTCTATTGGTAAACTCATCAGAAAATATAACGATGCGGTAGAAGCAGAGTATTTGCGCACCAAACCTTTTATAATAACCAAGGAACAGCGGGATATATATAAAACAGTGGGAGGAATACCCCATCTGGATGGCAATTACACCGTATTCGGAGAAGTGGTGAAAGGAATGGAAGTTGTAGATAAAATAGCTACATTAGAAACAGATTCTATGTCAAGACCTTTCAAAGATGTACGTATTTTATCGATGAAATTATTAAAAAAATAACGATTTAATTTATGATTCCTGTCAGAGCAAAGAAATTTTTGGGGCAACATTTCCTTACGGACGAAAACATAGCTTCGGCTATTGCCGACAGTCTGTCGGAAGAATGCAAACAAGTATTGGAGATAGGTCCGGGCATGGGTGTGCTTACCAAATATCTTTTGCGCAAAAATTATCAACATTTCCGCGCTATTGAAATAGACAGAGAATCTATTGCTTACTTACGCCAACATTATCCCTCTATGTCCTCATCGTTAACAGAAGGGGATTTTCTCAAAGAGGATATAAATAATTTATTTACAGGGGATTTTGCCATTATCGGCAATTTCCCCTATAATATTTCAAGTCAAATATTTTTTCGTGTGCTTGATAACCGCCATAGGATAACAGAAGTAGTGGGCATGGTACAAAAAGAAGTGGCAGAACGGATTGCCGCTAAACATGGAAATAAAACATACGGAATTCTTAGTGTTTTGTTGCAAGCTTGGTATGATATAGAGTATTTGTTTACCGTACATGAAAATGTTTTTTCACCACCACCCAAAGTAAAATCCGCGGTTATAAGGCTAAAAAGAAACAAAACAATGACATTGGAATGTGATGAAGCATTGTTTTTTCAAGTAGTGAAAACAGGGTTCAACCAACGGCGCAAAACACTTCACAACGCGCTTAAGCCTTTGGCTGAGTATAATGGAATATATGCATCCAAAAGAGCCGAACAGCTAAGTGTAGCCGACTTTATCATACTCACAAATGAGATTAGCAACCCTCTTTAGTCTTAATCGAAAATATCCGGCAATTGCATGCGCAACATTGTCATTTTTATAATTTCCTTCTTTTGGTAATTGCTATATAAATTCCAGTTTGTAATTTCGTCAAGTGTGCGGAAACAGCCTATACATTTACCTTTGTGGTCAAGGGTGCAAATTTCTTTACATGGCGATTTAACCTTTTCTTCGCACCCCGATACATTGTTAATCCTGCTTATCATAATTTTAATCGCTTAATTTATCCCATAAATCAGGGATTGTGTTAAAGCTAAAAACATACTGCTCACTTAAAAGTTCAAAAACAAACCAACCACATGAGATGGCATAAGATATATAATACACGTATCTTGTTTCTTTATGTTTTTTTAAAATGAACTTTTTATAGATGAATGCGTTAGATTATGACAAAATGATTTATACATATAACTATTTTATTATTTAATTTTTTACAAAAAACCTACAGTTATGAACGTTAAACAGGTAATCGGCATACTCTTAATTGCCGCATCAATAGCATTAGGCTATTATGGAATAAAAGGCTTACAAAAAAGCGAAAAATCAGTAAAATTTTTAGGCATAGAACTTAAAGCCGAAGATAAAGGCGGAAAAGAAATGGCATATGTTCAACTTGGGCTTGCCGTTGTTGCATTAGGAGCAGGTGCATTTTTAGTGTCTGCCAAAAAAGACTAAATTTCCTTAAAAGAAATAAAATTTTTTTAGAAGTTTTATTTTAGACAAAAGCATGTAATTTTTATTCTAAATTACATGCTTTATTTTTTTTAACATAATTTTATTATAAAATTAATTTTCAGCACTTTAACATATTTTTAACACCCCTGATATTTATTTGAGGTATAAAAAGTATTTACTTTGTGTCATCAAATTTTTCAAATCTTATTTTTATATTTTATTTTATATATAACTAAAACTGAAAACATAATTTACGAAAAAAGTTATTT
>CALBZC010000014.1 GCA_937889945.1 uncultured Bacteroidales bacterium | reverse complement strand
TTGTAAGAAATGCTTTCACCCAGTGGTCGGCGGATCTGTTTCTTGTAAGAAATGCCTTCACCCAGTGGTCGGCGGATGTGTTTCTTGTAAGAAATGCTTTCACCCAGTGGTCGGCGGATCTGTTTCTTGTAAGAAATGCTTTCTTTCTATAAATGCTTGCTCCGTTTCCGGCGTACTGCAAGGCAGAAGCGCTATGGGATAAGCTCTATTCCGGCTTGGGTTTATATTTTTTGTGGACTTATTTTGTAATTTTGTCGATATTATCAAAAATATTACGCTATGATACGTCAATGTGCTATTATATTCGGATGTTTGGCTTTAGGGGAGCTTGTAGTGTATATTACGGGCGTCAAACTTCCGTCGAGCATTATAGGTATGCTGCTACTCACGCTTTTTTTAAAATTGGGCTGGATAAAATTGCAATGGGTGAGAGGGATTTCCGATTTTTTGGTTGGTAATTTGGGGTTTTTCTTTATTCCTCCCGGCGTAGGACTGATGCTTTATTTTGATATTATAAAAGCCGAATTTTTACCTATCTGTATGGCTACAGTTGTAAGTACAGTTTTGGTGCTTATTGTTACGGGATGGACACACCAATTAACACGTAAAATAAAATGAGCTATTTCACTAACACTTACTTTTTACTGTTTATTACTTTCGGCATTTTCTTTTTATCTAAGAAGTTGCAGAAAAAAACAGGCTTTGTGCTTCTAAACCCTATTTTGCTTACCATAGCAGCGCTTATTATTTTACTCAAAGTATTCCATATAAGTTACGAAACATATAATGAGGGAGGAAGATTTATAGAATTTTGGCTTAAGCCTGCGGTGGTAGCTTTAGGAGTGCCTTTATACCTGCAATTAGAGGCTATAAAAAAACAATTGCTTCCTATTATTTTATCACAATTGTCAGGTTGCTTGGTAGGCGTGGTGTCTGTTGTATTACTGGCAAAGTATATGGGCGCAAGTAAACCTGTCATATTATCTCTTGCATCCAAGTCTGTTACCACGCCCATAGCCATGGAAGTTACAAAAGCCATTGGCGGTATTCCTTCTCTTACAGCAGCGGTGGTGGTTTGTGTAGGATTGTTGGGCGCTATTATAGGCTTTAAAACGCTACGTTTTTTCAAAATAGAAAGCCCTATTGCGCAAGGGTTGTCTATGGGCACCGCGGCACACGCGGTGGGCACATCTACTGCCATGGATATAAGTCAGAAATATGGCGCTTATGCAGGTTTAGGGCTCACGCTTAACGGTATATTCACGGCTTTGCTAACTCCTTCTGTGCTGCGTTTGTTGGGAATGCTTTAAAAAAACAAGAGGCAGTTTCTATATAAAAAAACTACCCCTTGAAATTGTCGTATAGTGAAGAAACTACTTCTTATATCCTTTTACATACATTTCCAACCATTGGTCTGTTTCCCACAGCATGTGGAGGATGTTTTCTTTTGCCGAATAGCCGTGGCTTTCATAAGGAAGCGATACAAAACGCACGATTCCTCCGTTACCTTTTATGGCTTGGTATAAACGTTCGCTTTGCAATGGAAACGTTCCCGAATTGTTATCGGCATCGCCATGAATAAGTAATAGAGGCGTTTTTATTTTGTCGGCATAGCTAAACGGACTCATTTTGTAGTAAACATCAGGGGCTTCCCAATAAGTACGTTCTTCACCTTGAAAGCCAAAGGGCGTAAGTGTGCGATTATATGCGCCGCTGCGTGCAATGCCGGCTTTAAACAAGTTTGTGTGCGCCAATAAATTTGCTGTCATAAAAGCTCCGTAGCTATGTCCGCCTACCGCTACGCGTGTACTGTCGCCCACACCCATTTCAGCAAGTTTTTTAATTGCCGCGTGTGCATTCAAATGAAGCTGGGGTATAAAGTTATCGTTAGGCTCTTTTCCATTCAATCCTACGATAGGCATTTCAGCCGCGTCCAAAATGGCATAACCGCGCGTTACCCATAGCACGGGAGAGCCATAATGCGGACGGGAAAAAGTATATTTGGATCCTCTTACTTGGGATGCATCGGCTGCCGATTTATATTCAATAGGATAAGCCCACATAAGCACGGGCAAAGGTCCGTCCTTTTTTGCATCATAGCCTTGGGGCAGATAAAGGTTTCCTGTAAGTTTGATGCCATCTTCGCGCATGTACTCTAATTTTTGACGTTGAACGCCATCCAATCCCACGTAAGGATTTTGAAATTGGGTGAGTGCTTTTGAGGCAAATTTATTTTTTTGAGAAATATATAAATAATAGTTAGGCACATCTTTCTGGCTTTCTTTTGAAGTGATAAAAGACAGGTTTTTAGGATTGATAATTTTAACAGGAACCTCGTAATAAGGCGCTTTACATTGCCACAATACATTTTTTTGCTTAGTAGCCAAGTCAAATGTTTGTATAAGTGGCATATTTCCTTCCGGTGATGCACCTGAGGACGTTAAAAGTATTTTATTTTTATCGGTATATAAAACATAGTTTCCCCATTGATTTTTTATCAAATAGGGCCAACCCAAATCTGCATAATTATCATTAGAACTTCTTTCCTGCAATAGTTTTACTTCACCATTAGCGGGGTTATAAAGATTTAAGCGCGTTTTGCGCGTGGTGTTAAAACTTTCGTAAAATAGTGCAGTATTCGCATTGCCCCATACAACTTCTTCTAAGCGCAAGGTGGTTTTAAACAAAGTAGTAGGTTCTGCACATTTTCCATCCTCTACTTTTATGGACATTAAGGCATCCCTATATTCGGATTTGTTTTTAGCTATCCCCCCGTCAAGCGCCATAGTGTAGGTTACAGTGGCAGGCTCGTCATCACGCCACGAAATATTGTGTGGATATAAGGGCGCATCGTCAAAACCTATGGGGTCGCCTTCGGCTGATGGATTTTTAAAAAGCTCTTTTACTTTGGCGCCGGTTAGGTCTATAATTGTTATGGTTTGGGCAAAACCGTATGCCGATAGGTTATAAGAAAATGGTTTGTTAATGGTTTTTGTAAGTAAATATTTTCCGTTTGGCGAAATTTCATAGTTGAGATACATGTCAGGCGTATTAATTTTTTGCTCTGTGCCATTTTGGTTTAATACCAGTTGAGCGGTAGCATAATACTCAAAAACTTGTTCGTCATAAGGTGATTTTATTAAATCCTGAAGTGTGCGTCCGGCAGCTTTCTTACCCAGGTTTTCCTGAATAACAGGTCCTGAAGGTGCCAATTGCACAGCGGGTTTTATAGCCTTTTCAACAAGGGTTTTATAAATAAGATTATTGTCATCAATCCATGCAAAAGTAGTACCCAACGTAATGTTTAAAGGCAAGCGGTTCACTTTTGCGGCAGATGCGTTATTGATGTCCACTACCCAAAGTTCAACTTCGGTAGGTGTAAGGTTAATAAAAGCGATTTTACTTTGTGCGTTGTTCCATTTAAAACTTAAAGCTCTTACATTTTGAGGCAACCCACTTACCGTTTTTTCTTGCAAAGAGGCAACATCTTTAATTTTAATATTGCTAAATGTATTTTGTCTGGATGGCGCAAAATTATTAGGATTTATGCGCAATCCTGCGAGGCGGAGTTCCGGTTCGGCGAGTTCAGCCACGGAAGGAAAAGTATTTCTTTCCAATAATACCATGGTTTTTCCTGCATCGTCAGTAACCACTGAGGGCAGGGGAGTAGCCATTATCAAGTCATAAATTTCTTTAGGTGGCGTTTGGTAGCCATTTTGGTTTTGTCCCATAGCAAATATAGCTGTAACAAATAATGATAAAGAAAGGATTAAATTTTTCATGTGATTAAATTTTGTTAAACATATCGCGGTCTTACCTGTTTGCCGAATGGCATTATGCCATTTGGAAACATTTACAGAAGGATGTTAAATTATAATTATGTAAATTTAAAAAAACAAGTACTCAAAGTCCATGTCATGCATGGCATAAAAACGTTCGTTAAATGTAATCAAAATGTGATACATTATTTTTTAAAATTTACTATCTACGGTTTAAATTATTTTCAGCAAAAATAAACTTTTTCAACTGGTTATAGAAAGCATGTGTGGGAAATCCCATTACATTATAATAACACCCCTCAATTTTTTCTATCCCGATATATCCTATCCATTCCTGTATGCCATAGGCTCCTGCTTTATCATAAGGTTTATAGGTATCGGTATAGTATTCTATTTCTTGCATGGTAAGCGCCGAAAAGGTTACAGAAGTGCTTTCATAAAAAGAAACCGTTTTTTCGTTGTTTTTAAGGCACACTCCGCTATATACCTGATGTGTATTACCCGAAAGCTCTTTAAGCATATCTATGGCTTGTTGTTTATTTTGGGGTTTGCCCCAATACTTTCCTTTAGCCCATACAATGGTATCGGCAGTAATGAGAATGGTGTTTTTTGAAAGTGAGGCGGTGTCAAAAGCATTTGCTTTCAGTTCGCATAAATAGAGCGCAATGTCTTGTTCCTCAAGGTGTGAGGGGAATATCTCTTCCACGTTGATATGTGCAACGGAAAAGGGGATTCCCATATCCCTTAATAGTTGCTGCCTGCGTGGCGACTGAGAGGCTAAAATAAAATTATAATCAGAGAAAATATGAACCATGAAACTTGTTTTTTACCAATGATAGGCATCATCATTCATCCATAGTCCTTGCACTTTCATCACCTGTTCAATTACATCCCGCACGCAACCACGTCCGCCTTTGTGATGCGAAATATAGGTTGCAAGGCTTTTTATTTCCTCTGCCGCATCGGCAGGGCAGGTTGCCACTCCGGCACGTTGCATCAAAGGATAATCGGGGATATCATCACCCATAAAAAGCACATTTTCATCGGTAATATTATTTTCGGTTAAATATTGCTCGTAGCGGTCAATTTTCTTTTCCACGCTCATAAAAACATCCTTAATGTTAAGGCTGTCCATCCGCATTTTAATAGTATCAGAGTAACCACCGGAAATGACGGCTACTTTATAGTTTTTTTTCACTGCCAGTTGCAGCGCGTAACCGTCTTTCACGTTTGACCGGCGCAAGGCGTTGCCTGTGCTGTCAATAATCACGGTGCAGTCGGTAAGTACACCGTCGTAATCAAAAATGAAAGTATTTATTTTGGAAAGTTTTTCTCGATAATTTGACATATGGTTTTATGAATTGTATGTTTTATTTATGCTGTCGGCTAATAGTTTATATATATTGGCATATTGCGGATTAGATTGTAATATTTTAATATGCTTGTTCAACGTTTGTATATCATTTCGGCGTGCCGGTCCTGTTTGCATTTTTCGTGCATCGTTTCCGATAACCTTGCGGGAAGTTTCGGCAATCAAACTATCAATAGCCTGAGGCGGCAGGTTGTTTTGTTTTAAAATATCTTGCGCTATCAAATACATATAATTCACATAATTACAGGCGAATACGCTGGCTATGTGTATATCCATACGCTGTTTGCTGTTGGCTTCAAAAACATACGGTGATACTTTGTTTGCTATGGCTTTTAATATCTTTAAATCTTCATTCTGGCGCGCTTCGATAAAGAAAGGAATTTTCGAATAATTTATGGCAATATCTTTGGTAAAAGTCTGAAGTGGGTAAAAAACGCCGGCATGCGCAAAATTTTTAAATACTTCTAAATCCACACTTCCAGAAGTATGCGCTATTAAATTTTTATAATTTTTTAATTCTTCGGACAAAGGCTTAATTGCATCATCGTTCACAGCAATAAGGAGAAAATCAACACTTTCTTCCATCTCTTTCAACTTGTCACAGGCTTTTGCATTTACCATGCGTGCTAATGCTGCACGATTTTCGGGAGTTTTGCTATATATATGGCTCACGTGCAGCCCGTTTTCCTTAAAAGCTTTAGCCATATGCCAGGCTACGTTTCCGGCACCTATAATACCTATGTTTTTTATATCGTCTAACATAAAAAAATTTTCAAAAAAGTAAATATTTATGCGTGTTCAACATTTAAAGCAAAAGTAGTTTATAAAATGATATTTTCACATTTGTTTTGCAATTTAAATATATTTGCTTTCAGGTAATATTTTAACATAAGCGTAATATTTCTATAATAAATTCTTAATTTTGCCACTTTTAGAAAAATAACATGGCGATACAAATTAAAAAAGTAATAAGTCCGGCACACCTTCAAACTTTTATTGAGCTTCCTTACAAATTGCATAAAGCGCAAGAAAACTGGATGCCAACCATGATAACGGACGATAAAAAATTTTTTAATCCTGAAAAAAATCACCAGTTTGATTCGTGCGACACAGTTTTAGCGCTTGCATATAAAGATGACAAAGTTGCGGGGCGTATTATGGGAATTATACATAACACCTATAATGCATTACGTGGCGAAAACAACGCCCGTTTCGGATATATTGATGCTATTGACGACCAGCAGGTTGTTCATGAACTTATTGCTTATATCAGCGATTGGGCAAAGCAAAAGGGTAAAGAAAAACTTGTAGGTCCTTACGGCTTTTCCGACAAAGATGTACAAGGCTTATTAATAGAAGGGTTTGATAAAAAACCTTTAATAGATTCGGCTTGTAATCCGGCATATATAGTGAAGCTTATAGAAAAAGAAGGTTTTTTGAAAGATATAGATTGCTACACCTATAAATTCCCTTCAAATATGCATTTTCCCGAGTTGTATTATAAAATACGCGACAGGGCAATAAAAAACCAGTCTGTGGTGTTGCATAATTTCACTTCGCGCAGTGAACTTAAAAAATATATTGTTCCGGTTTTACAGTTGGTAAACACAACGTATAATGAATTATATGGGTTTGTGCCTATGACAGATACGGAAATTCAGGAGCTTGCAGGCAGATACCTTCCCATATTAGATCCAAGATTTGTGAAAGTAGTTACCAAAGCCGATGAGGTGGTGGGTTTTATAGTAGGCATTCCAAATCTTACTGACGGTATGATAAAAGCTAAAGGGCGTTTATTCCCATTTGGCGTGTTTAAAATACTTTGGGAAATGAAACGTACCAAACAATTAGATTTAATGCTGGGAGCCGTTCATCGTCAATACCAAAGTTTAGGATTGGAAGTAGTTTTAGGACTTAGTTTAATAGATGCAGCCAAAAATGCCGGAATGGAGCAAATAGAAACCCATCTTATTCTCGAAAATAACGTTAAAATGCGTGCCGAAATGGAAAGGGTGAATATACCTATTTATAAAAGGTTTAGGGTATATCAGAAACTTATTTAGCTTATAAATTCAATTGTTTGTGATACTTTAAATTATATGCGCGCTTGCCTGATGTGGTTATATGGTTACACAGGGCTGAGCGTGCAAACAAAAAAGCTGGGTTTTAAAGAATAGCTGAAAAGCATTTTTTCATTAGGAGTAACAATAATATTATAAGGTAGTGATTTATACATGATTGCTATATTAAAATGTAATAAAATATTGTTAATTAATAAAAAATAATTACCTTTGCCGTCCAAAAAAATTCAATTTATTTATTAATTTAACCGAAAGGAAGTTTATCCGTTATGATT
Source organism: uncultured Bacteroidales bacterium (assembly GCA_937889945.1). Lineage (GTDB taxonomy): Bacteria > Bacteroidota > Bacteroidia > Bacteroidales > UBA4417 > UBA4417. The sequence continues at coordinate 115,017 of CALBZC010000014.1, read as the reverse complement.
ATTGTTCCTGTAAAAGAAGGCGAAAGCATTGAAAGAGCCCTCAAAAAATTGAAACGTAAGTTTGAAAAAACCGGAGTTGTGAAAGAATTACGCAACCGCCAAAAATTCACAAAACCTTCAGTTATTCGTAGAGAAGAAATTCGTCACGCTATTTACGTTCAAGGACTTAGACAAGAACAAGAGTACTAACATCCGGATTTATCCGGTAAATAGGAAATAAAACTTGATTTTCTTATTTTTTATTTATATCTTTAACTCGTAGTTTTTAGATATAACGATAGTAAGAAAAGGTTTTGTTTCCTATTTTGTTTTTTTATGCTTAAGGATAAATTTATAGATTATCTCACTTTTGAAAGGCGTTATTCTCCTCACACCCTTATAGCCTACAAAACAGATCTGGACGAGTTTGAAAAATTTATAGCTGAAAATTTTGATTTGTATGAGCTTGCCGCTGCATCCCATACCCAAATAAGAACATGGCTTGTAAAATTATTTGAAGATAAACTCAATGCCCGTAGCGTAAACCGTAAAATCTCTACTTTAAAAAGTTTTTACAGATACTGTTTACAGCAAAAAATTATTGATAAAAATCCTATGCTTAAAGTAGTGGCGCCAAGCCATGCTAAAACATTACCCCATTTTTTTACCACTGCCGAAATAGAAAAACTACTCAATAGTTTTGATAAGCAGGAAAACTTTGAAGCCACACGCAATCAACTTATAATAAAAATGCTTTATGCAACAGGCATGAGGCGTGCAGAGCTAATAGGATTGCAAATAAACAATCTCGATTTTTCAAATGCTACTATTCAAGTACACGGCAAAGGCGGCAAGGATAGAATTATACCTATAGCCACTCAACTCATTGACGATATAAAGCAATATCTGTATAGCAAAGAACAATATTTCCTTAAAAATAGTAAAACAGCAAACATTGACACCCATGTTTTTGTTTCTACCTCAGGAAAGCCCATGTATGCAAAACAAGTTTATAATATTGTACATGCCATGCTGGAGCAAATTTCTTTAAAAGGGAAGTTAAGTCCGCACGTGTTGCGACACACTTTTGCCACCCACATGCTGGATAATGGAGCCGACTTAAATGCAATAAAGGAAATGCTTGGGCATGCAAGTCTTGCATCCACACAGGTTTATACACATAATACGATTGAAAAATTAAAAAAAATATATAAACAAGCTCATCCCAGAGCATAATAAAAAAGGAGGAATTATGAACGTACGTATTAATTCGGTACACTTTAAAACAGACCACAAGCTGGATGAATTTATTAACCAAAAAGTAGGTAAATTATCCGAAAATTATGATGCCATTATTGGCAGTGAGGTAACGTTAAAGGTTGAAAATGCGGAAGATAACGTTAATAAAATTGCCGAAATAAGGCTTTTGGTACCGGGCAATGATTTATTTGTAAAAAAACAAAGTAAGTCATTTGAGGAGTCAGTAGATTTGGGAGTTGAAGCCCTTAAAAAACAGTTAGTTAAATATAAACAAAAACAAAGAGGAGAATAAAAATAAAAAAAAATTATCATATTTTTTGCTAATTAAAATAAAGTAACTACATTTGCAGTCCTTTTTAAAAGGACTGCTTTTTTATAATCTTATAATGTTTATTAATAAGCAGTAATAAGAGTAAGCCGATGTAGCTCAGTTGGTAGAGCAGCTGATTTGTAATCAGCTGGTCGGGGGTTCGAGTCCCTCTATCGGCTCAGGTTCATCGAAAAATTGAATAAACGGGGAGATACCAGAGCGGTCAAATGGGGCAGACTGTAAATCTGTTGGCTAAGCCTTCGGAGGTTCGAATCCTCCTCTCCCCACATAAAAAATCAACATTCTATTTATTAATTATTTGAATAAAAATTTAAATAAAGTAAATGGAGTGTAGGTTTTTGTGGTTAAAAGCGGAAGTAGCTCATTTGGTAGAGCGATAGCCTTCCAAGCTATAGGTGGCGGGTTCGAGCCCCGTCTTCCGCTCTTTTTTTTATTAAAAGCCTTTGTAGCTCAGGGGTAGAGCACTTCCTTGGTAAGGAAGGGGTCGCGAGTTCAACTCTCGCCAAAGGCTCTATCTTTGAATAATTTAAAATTTAATAAGTAAAACAATAAACATTAATTAAAATGGCAAAAGAAAAATTTGAACGTTCCAAACCTCACGTAAACGTTGGAACTATCGGCCACATCGACCACGGTAAAACTACCTTAACTGCAGCTATTACTACTGTTTTGGCAGAAAAAGGTTTGTCTGAATTACGTTCGTTCGATTCTATTGATAATGCTCCTGAAGAAAAAGAACGTGGTATAACCATCAATACTGCGCACGTTGAATACCAAACTGCAAATCGTCACTATGCTCACGTTGACTGTCCCGGTCACGCTGACTATATCAAAAACATGGTAACAGGTGCTGCCCAAATGGACGGCGCTATCATCGTTGTTGCTGCTACTGACGGTCCTATGCCTCAAACACGCGAACATATCCTTTTGGCTCGCCAAGTAGGTGTTCCCCGTTTGGTTGTTTTCATGAATAAAGTTGACCTTGTTGACGATCCTGAATTACTTGACCTTGTTGAAATGGAAATCCGCGAATTATTAACTTTCAACGGTTTTGATGGCGACAATGCGCCTATTATTCGTGGCTCAGCTTTAGGTGGATTAAATAAAGAACCTAAATGGGTTGAAAAAATCATGGAACTGATGGAAGCTGTTGATACATATATTCCATTGCCAGTACGCGCTAAAGATAAAGATTTCTTGATGCCTATCGAAGACGTATTCTCTATCACAGGTCGTGGTACTGTAGCTACCGGACGTATTGAATCAGGTATTATTCACGTGGGTGATCCTGTTGAAATCGTTGGTATGGGCGAAGAAAGACTTAAATCAACAGTTACAGGCGTTGAAATGTTCCGCAAACTTCTTGATGAAGGAGAAGCTGGTGATAACGCAGGTTTATTGTTACGTGGTATTGACAAAGACGAAATCCGTCGTGGTATGGTTATTGCTAAACCAGGTTCAATCCACCCGCACAAAAAATTCAAAGCTGAGGTTTACGTATTGAAAAAAGAAGAAGGTGGACGTCACACTCCATTCCAAAACAAATACCGTCCTCAGTTCTATTTCAGAACTACTGACGTAACAGGAGAAATTTCTTTACCCGAAGGTGTAGAAATGGTAATGCCTGGTGACAACATCACTATCACTGTAGATTTGATCCAACCTATTGCTATGGATAAAAACTTACGTTTTGCTATCCGTGAAGGTGGACGTACAGTAGGTGCCGGTCAGGTAACTGAAATTCTTGACTAATAAAATAAAAGAAAAAGGTGTTGAAAAATACACCTTTTTTACCTTTTAATTAATGTTATAAAGTCAGAAGCCTGTTCAATGCAAAATTTTGAACAGGCTGTGGCTATACGGGTGTAGCTCAATTGGTAGAGTGGCGGTCTCCAAAACCGTAGGCTGTGGGTTCGACTCCTACCACCCGTGCAAAAAAATATTTAGACCAATGGCAAAGAGTAAAGTTATTAACTACATTAAAGAAAGTTATGATGAATTGGTGCACAAAGTTTCATGGCCAACATGGAGCGAGTTACAAGCCAGTGCAATAGTAGTATCAGTTGCTTCCCTGATTATTGCAGCCATAATTTTTGGAATGGATAAATCTTTTGAAGTTATACTTAAAGGATTTTATTCATTATTTAACTAATTGTTACTTTTTGTAACAGTCTAATATTTAGTGGTAACCAACTTAATTACACAAAAACAGGCATGGGCGAACAATTGAAGAAATGGTATGTGGTAAGAGCCATGAGTGGTAATGAGAAGAAGGTAAAAACATACCTGGAAAGCGAGATAGCGCGTCTTGGCATTCAAGATTATATTTCGCAAGTTCTTATTCCTACCGAAAAAGTTTTTACAGTACGCAACGGTAAAAAAGTTAGTAAGGAGCGTAGCTACCTTCCTGGCTATGTACTTGTTGAGGCTGTTTTAACAGGCGAAATACCCCATATTATTCGCAACATCCCGGGAGTGTTAGGGTTCCTTGGCTCGAAAGATGAACCTGTACCTCTCCGAACAGCAGAAGTTAACCGTATTTTAGGTAAGGTTGACGAATTGACTGAAACGGGAGCCGAATTTAGTGTTCCTTATATAGTTGGCGAGTCGGTAACGGTAACTGATGGACCTTTCAACAGTTTTAGCGGAATCATTGAAGAAGTCAATGAGGAGAAAAAACGCTTGAAAGTAATGGTTAAAATTTTCGGACGTAAAACTCCGTTAGAATTATCCTACACACAGGTAACCAAAGACTAGAACAAATATCACTTTCGCAAATAGAAATCCTTTAATAAAACGAAAAAGATGGCAAAAGAAGTTGCTGGATTAATTAAACTACAAATTAAAGGAGGTGCTGCTAACCCTTCACCCCCTGTTGGTCCTGCTTTAGGTTCTAAGGGTGTGAATATCATGGAGTTCTGCAAACAGTTTAATGCACGTACGCAGGATAAAGCCGGAAAGGTAATTCCTGTAATCATTACTGTTTATAAGGACAAGTCGTTTGATTTTGTACTCAAAACGCCTCCTGTTGCTGTGCAACTCCTTGAAATTACCAAGCTGAAAAGCGGATCTGCTGAGCCTAACCGTAAAAAAGTTGCTTCCATTACTTGGGAACAGGTAAAAGCAATTGCAACTGATAAGATGGAAGATTTAAACTGCTTCACTATCGAATCAGCTATGAGTATGGTTGCCGGAACCGCTAGAAGTATGGGTATTACAGTTCAAGGCGAACAACCCAAATAATGAGAAGGTGATAGAAATATCAAACTTCCATAAATTTTTAAATGTGTAAATACCATAAACCTTAACGTGATATGGCTAAACTGACAAAAAATCAAAAACTGGCTTTAGCTAAATACGACAAGGACGCTGCTTATTCGTTAGCTGATGCTGCTCGTATTGTCAAGGATATTACTACATCAAAGTTCGACGCTTCTGTTGATATTGATGTACGTTTAGGTGTAGACCCTCGGAAAGCCAACCAAATGGTAAGGGGCATTGTTACCCTACCTCATGGAACCGGCAAAACCGTTAGGGTTCTAGTACTTTGTACTCCTGACAAAGAAGAAGAAGCAAAAGCTGCAGGTGCAGATTATGTAGGACTTGATGAATATATTCAAAAAATAAAAGAAGGATGGACAGATGTGGATGTTATTATTACCATGCCGTCTATCATGCCTAAAGTTGGTGCATTAGGTAAAGTGTTAGGTCCTCGCGGACTTATGCCAAACCCTAAAACCGGTACTGTTACAATGGAGATTGGAAAAGCTGTGAGCGAAGTAAAAGCCGGTAAAATCGACTTTAAAGTTGATAAATTTGGAATTATTCACGCTGCGATAGGTAAAGTATCTTTTGACCAAGAAAAGCTTAAAGAAAATGCTCAGGAAATTTTGAGTATGATCCTTAAACTTAAACCCTCGGCTGCAAAAGGCACTTACATGAAAAGCGTTTACATGTCCAGCACCATGAGTCCTGGAATTAAAATTGATGAAAAATCAATTAAAGCTTAAGCACAGTAAGAATTGATCCTTTAAAGAGCATAAATTACTATGAGAAAAGAAGACAAAAGTCAACTTATAGATTCACTTACTGAAGAAATAAAAGGCGCAAACTACCTTTATATCACTGATATATCGGATTTGAATGTGGAAACATCAAACAAACTTCGCCGCTTATGCTTCAAGAGAGAAGTTAAGTTGATAGTAGTTAAAAACTCATTGCTGCAAAAAGCAATGGAAAAATCCGGTAAGGATTTTGGACCTCTGTACGATGTTCTAAAAGGTCATACCTCAATTATGATAGCTAACCAGGGTAATATTCCTGCCAAGCTAATCAAAGAATTTAGGAAAACATCCGATAGACCCATCCTTAAAGGCGCTTATGTAGAAGAAATGACCTATGTAGGTGATAAAGAGCTAGATACATTGGTATCAATTAAGTCTAAAAATGAACTTATTGCCGATATCGTATTCTTGCTTAACTCTCCTGCACGTAATGTTATTTCTGCATTACAAAGTGGCGGGCAAACAATATCAGGTGTTCTAAAGACCTTATCTGAACGCCCCGCATAAAGCAGGCGTACAAAAATTGAAATTAAAAAAATTGTAAAACAACATTAAAAATTAAATAAAATGGCAGACTTGAAAGCTTTCGCTGAACAGTTAGTTAATTTGACTGTAAAAGAAGTAAACGAACTTGCTCAAATTTTAAAAGACGAATATGGTATTGAACCCGCAGCTGCAGCAGCTCCTGTAATGATGGCAGCAGCAGGCGGTGCTGATGCTCCCGCAGCTGAAGCTAAAACTTCTTTCGACGTTATCTTAAAAAGTGCCGGCGCTAATAAATTAGCCGTTGTTAAACTTGTAAAAGAGTTAACCAGCCTTGGATTAAAAGAAGCTAAAGATTTAGTTGACGCAGCTCCAAAACCTTTAAAAGAAGGTGTTGCTAAAGACGAGGCAGATGCACTTAAAAAACAATTAGAAGAAGCTGGTGCTGAAGTTGAAGTTAAGTAAATATAGCTATTTAGACCGCAATTATACACAGTCTACTTTCCTTTGGTTTTTCATTGGAAAGTAGTCTGTTTTTATCTCCCGATGTTATATCGGGATTAATTGTTTAAAAATACTTTGTTTATTTAATTCTTATATTTCAATGGCTCAGGCTGCAAAAAAAACAGAAAGAATAAACTTCGGGACATCTAAAATACAGGTTGATTATCCTGATTTTCTTGAAGTTCAAATCAAGTCATTCCAAGACTTTTTTCAATTGGAAACCAATCCTGACAATCGTGTTAATGAAGGTTTGTTTAAAGTATTTGCTGAAAACTTCCCCATTACCGATGCCAGGAATAACTTTGTATTGGAGTTTTTGGATTATTTTATTGATCCGCCTCGCTATTCTATAGAAGAATGCTTAGAAAGAGGCTTAACATACAGTGTGCCTTTAAAAGCCAAGTTAAAACTGTATTGTACTGATCCTGAACATGAGGATTTCGAAACGATTATCCAGGATGTTTATTTGGGCATGATTCCTTACATGACCCCAAAAGGAACTTTTATTATCAATGGTGCTGAACGCGTTGTTGTTTCTCAGCTCCACCGTTCACCCGGTGTATTTTTCGGAACGAGTTTCCATACCAACGGGCAGCAATTATTTTCTGCCAGAATTATACCGTTTAAAGGCTCTTGGATGGAGTTTACAACGGATATCAATCAGGTCATGTATGCCTACATCGACCGTAAGAAAAAACTTCCGGTTACTACTTTGTTGCGTGCCATAGGCTACGAAAGCGACAAAGATATTTTGGAAATATTTAACCTTGCCGAAGAGATAAAGGTGAGCAAAGCGGGTTTGAAAAAATATGTTGGGCGCCGTCTTGCAGCAAGGGTTTTAAAAACATGGATTGAAGATTTCGGCGATGAAGATACAGGAGAAGTTGTATCTATTGAACGTACGGATGTTATCCTTGACCGTGAAACCGTTCTTGAAAATCATCATGTTGATTTGATTGCCGACTCGGGTGTGAAATCTATCTTGCTTCATAGAGAAGATGTAAACACACAGGATTATTCAATCATTTTTAATACATTACAGAAAGATACGGCTAATAACTCTAAAGAAGCCGTTGAATATATATATCGCCAGCTGCGTAATGCTGAACCGCCAGATGAAGAAACCGCCCGCGGAATTATAGAAAAATTATTTTTCTCCGATAAAAGGTATGACTTAGGCGATGTTGGGCGTTACCGCATCAATAAAAAACTTGAATTGGACATCCCTCTCGAAACAAAAGTCCTCACCAAGGAAGATTTGATTTCGATTATAAAATATTTAATTGGGCTTATTAACGCTCATACTGAAGTTGACGATATCGACCACTTGAGTAACCGTAGGGTGCGCACCGTGGGCGAGCAACTTTATAACCAGTTTGGTGTGGGTCTTGCACGTATGGCACGTACAATTCGCGAACGAATGAACGTGAGAGATAATGAAGTATTCACTCCTATGGATTTGATTAATGCTAAAACTTTATCCAGCGTTATCAATTCGTTCTTTGGTACCAACCAGCTTTCTCAATTTATGGATCAAACCAATCCTTTAAGTGAAATTGCGCACAAACGCAGAATTTCAGCCTTAGGTCCAGGAGGTTTGTCCAGAGAAAGAGCCGGTTTTGAGGTTCGTGACGTGCACTATACCCACTATGGTCGTTTATGTACCATTGAAACACCGGAAGGTCCTAATATCGGACTTATTTCTTCTTTATGTGTATATGCCAAAATCAATAAACTCGGGTTTATCGAAACGCCTTACAAACAAGTTATTGAAGGTAAGGTTGATTTGGCAGAAACACTCTATTTGAGTGCCGAAGAAGAAGAAAACAAGATTATAGCACAGGCTACAACGCCTATGGAAAACGATGGACAATTAGAAGAAGAAAGAGTTAAAGTACGTTATTTGGCTGACTATCCTTTGATTGAAAGGGAAAAAGTAGATTTAATTGACGTTGCTCCTAACCAGATAGCTTCTATTGCCGCATCTTTGATTCCGTTTCTTGAACATGATGATGCCAACCGTGCATTGATGGGTTCAAACATGATGCGTCAGGCAGTTCCTTTGTTAAATCCTCAACGTCCTATTGTTGGCACAGGAATTGAGGGCAGGGTTGCCGAAGATTCACGTGTGCTTATTAATGCTGAAGGTGACGGAATTGTTGAATATGTTGATGCTGTTCAGGTTGTTATTCGTTATGCACGTTTAGATGAAGAACGTTTGGTAAGCTTTGAAGATGATGTTAAAACATATAATCTTACCAAATTTATGCGTACCAACCAAAATACTTGTATTAACCTGAGACCTATCGTTCGTAAAGGAGATAAGGTTAAAAGGGGGCAAGTACTTTGCGAAGGTTATGCTACACATGCCGGCGAGCTTGCATTAGGACGCAACTTGATGGTAGCATTCATGCCTTGGAAAGGATACAACTTTGAAGATGCTATCGTAATTTCTGAAAAAGTTATAAAAGAAGATATTTTTACCTCTTTACATATTGAAGAATTTACATTGGAAGTTCGTGATACCAAACGTGGTGTTGAGGAATTAACCAACGATATTCCAAATGTAAGTCAGGAAGCAACTAAGGATTTGGACGAAACAGGTCTGATACGCATAGGCGCTGAAGTAAATGAAGGTGATATTTTAATAGGTAAAATAACACCTAAAGGTGAAAGCGATCCTACGCCTGAGGAAAAACTGCTTCGTGCCATATTCGGCGATAAAGCAGGAGATGTGAAAGATGCTTCGTTAAAAGCGCCACCATCAATGAAAGGTGTGGTTATTGATAAAAAGCTTTTCTCTAAAGTTATTAAAGACAAGAAACTAAAAGCCAAAGAAAAAGATGATGTGAAGGAGTTGGATGACGAATTCAACAAGGATTTGGCTGAATTGAAACAAAAGCTTGTCGATAAACTTACCATTTTAGTAAGTGGAAAAACTTCTCAGGGAGTGTATAATAACTTTAAAAATGAGATTATACCGAGAAAGATCAAATTTACCCAAAAAATGTTGATGGGCATTGATTTTATCAATGTTAATCCTAACAGGTGGACTACAGATAAGGATGTAAATGAACTCATCAAACAGCTTATCAATAATTTCATCATTAAGTATAAAGAAATTTTAGGCGTATATAACCGTAAGAAATTTGTGGCTACTGTAGGTGATGAATTGCCTAATGGCATTGTGCAAATGGCAAAAGTTTATGTGGCTAAAAAACGTAAACTTAAAGTAGGAGATAAAATGGCAGGTAGGCACGGTAACAAAGGTATTGTTGCACGTATCGTGAGAGAGGAAGATATGCCTTTCCTTGAAGACGGAACGCCGGTAGATATAGTGCTTAACCCCTTGGGTGTGCCATCTCGTATGAACTTGGGGCAGATTTATGAAACTGTTCTCGGATGGGCTGGCGCCAAATTAGGAATGCACTTTGCAACACCTATCTTTGACGGAGGTACCATTGAGCAAATTAATGAATTAATGGTTAAAGCCGGATTACCTGAAAACGGAAGAGTTTATTTGTATGACGGAGGTACCGGAGACCGATTTGACCAACCAGCAACAGTAGGTTACATCTACATGCTTAAACTTCACCACTTGGTTGACGATAAAATGCACGCACGTTCTATAGGTCCATATTCGCTTATTACGCAACAACCCCTTGGAGGTAAAGCTCAATTCGGGGGACAACGTTTCGGGGAAATGGAAGTTTGGGCGCTCGAAGCATTTGGCGCTGCCAATATTTTGCAAGAAGTGTTGACTGTTAAGTCTGATGATGTTATTGGAAGAGCAAAAGCTTACGAAGCTATTGTAAAAGGCGAGAATATGCCTATACCCGGCATACCGGAATCTTTCAACGTATTGGTACACGAGTTGCGAGGCTTAGGCTTAAATGTAAGCTTTGAATAAAAACCGATTGATACGGCAGAGCATCGTTTTATACTATGTTCGTGCCGTACAATGTGTTTGATTAAATTTATTTATTAAAAAAGTAAAATCCTTTCATTGATATATGGCTTTCAGAAAAGAAAATACAACCGCGAATAAATTTTCAAGGATTAGGATAAGCTTAGCTTCTCCCGAATCAATTTTGGAAAGATCAAGCGGGGAGGTGCTAAAACCTGAAACTATCAATTACAGAACATATAAACCTGAACGCGACGGTTTATTCTGCGAACGCATATTTGGTCCTGTTAAGGACTGGGAATGCCATTGCGGTAAATATAAACGTATTCGTTACAAAGGTATTGTTTGCGACCGTTGTGGTGTTGAAGTAACAGAAAAAAAAGTACGTCGCGAACGCATGGGACACATACAGTTAGTAGTTCCCGTTGCTCATATATGGTATTTCCGTTCATTACCCAATAAATTAGGTGCTTTATTAGGAATACCTTCCAAAAAGCTCGACAGCATTATTTATTACGAGAAATATGTTGTTGTTCAACCGGGAGCGTTGGAAAGCACGGGCATTAAAGCCTTAGATTTTCTTTCGGAAGAAGAATATTTTGACGCTTTAGATAAATTACCAAAGGAAAATCAATATTTAGACGATACAGACCCGAATAAATTTATTGCCAAGATGGGTGCTGATGCTATTGTTGATTTATTGGGACGTTTAGATCTGGATCAGATGTCGTACGAGTTGCGTCATAAAGCAAATACCGAAACTTCTCAACAAAGAAAGCAAGAAGCGTTAAAACGTCTTCAGGTGTTTGAGTCTTTCCGCGAAGCTCGTCTTAACGGTGAAAACAAACCCGAGTGGATGGTGGTAAAAGTTGTTCCGGTTATTCCGCCTGAATTACGCCCTCTTGTGCCTCTTGATGGCGGACGTTTTGCAACCAGCGATTTAAATGATCTCTATCGCCGTGTGATTATTCGTAACAACCGTTTAAAAAGATTAATAGAAATAAAGGCTCCGGATGTAATTATGCGTAATGAAAAACGTATGTTGCAGGAAGCCGTTGACTCACTATTTGATAATTCCCGCAAGGCAAGTTCTGTGAAAACAGAGTCTAACCGTGCCTTAAAATCATTAAGCGACAGCTTAAAAGGGAAACAAGGACGTTTCCGTCAAAACTTGTTAGGTAAACGTGTCGATTATTCCGGTCGTTCGGTTATTGTGGTTGGTCCTGAACTCAAACTTCATGAGTGCGGTTTACCGAAAGATATGGCTTCTGAGCTTTTCAAGCCTTTTATTATCCGTAAAATGCTCGAAAGAGGAATTGTAAAAACGGTGAAGTCGGCAAAGAAAATTGTTGACCGCAAGGACCCTGTTGTTTGGGAAATCCTGGAAAATATATTAAAAGGACATCCTGTTTTACTAAACCGTGCGCCTACATTGCACCGTTTAGGTATTCAGGCATTTCAACCCAAATTAATTGAAGGTAAAGCTATACAATTACACCCACTTGTATGTACGGCTTTCAACGCCGACTTTGACGGTGACCAAATGGCTGTCCATTTGCCATTGGGAAATGCAGCTATTCTTGAAGCGCAAATTTTGATGTTGGCATCTCATAATATTTTAAACCCTGCCAATGGCGCGCCTATTGCTGTTCCTTCGCAAGACATGGTTCTTGGTCTGTATTACATGACCAAAAGCCGCAAGTCGTCTTCGGAACATATTGTAAAAGGAGAAGGCATGAGTTTTTACTCGGCAGAAGAAGTTATTATTGCATATAACGAAAAAAGAGTTGACCTTCATGCTAATATAAAAGCCAGAATCACAGTAATTGAAAATGGCGAAAGAGTTGAAAAAACGATCGAAACTACTGTTGGACGTGTACTTTTCAATCAGGTGGTGCCTGAAGAGTATGGTTTTATCAATGAGTTACTGACTAAGAAGTCGCTTCGCGATATTATTGGTGATTTATTGAAAAAAACAGGTACGGCTAAGGCTGCCAAGTTTTTGGATGACATCAAGAGTTTGGGATATAACATGGCTTTCAGGGGAGGGTTATCGTTTAACTTAGGAAACGTTATTATTCCTAAGGAAAAGGAAGAGCTTGTACAAAAAGCAGCGGAAGAAGTTGAAGAAGTAATGAATAACTATAACATGGGTTTCATTACCAACAACGAACGTTATAACCAAATTATTGATATTTGGACACATACAAACTCAAATCTTACCAAAAAAGTAATGGCTGATTTGTCTTCGGACGATCAAGGGTTTAATCCTGCATTTATGATGCTTGATTCCGGAGCTCGTGGTTCTAAGGAGCAAATTCGTCAGCTTTCGGGTATGCGTGGTTTGATGGCAAAACCTCAAAAATCGGGTTCTACCGGTGGAGAAATTATTGAAAACCCTATTCTTTCGAACCTTAAAGAAGGCTTGTCGGTGTTAGAGTATTTTATTTCTACGCACGGTGCACGTAAAGGTTTGGCTGATACGGCTTTGAAAACGGCAGATGCCGGATATTTAACACGTCGTTTGGTGGATGTGGCGCAAGATGTGATTATTTCCGAAGAAGATTGCGGAACATTGCGCGGTTTAACAACCACAGCATTGAAGAAAAACGAAGAAGTTGTAGAATCTTTATACGACCGCATTTTAGGACGTGTTACTTTACATGATATACATCATCCCAATACAGGAGAGCTTATTGCTTCTGCCGGAGATCAGTTAACCGAAGAAATCTGCGAAAAAATTGAAAATTCGCCCATAGAATCTGTTGAAATACGTTCCGTATTAACATGTGAATCTAAGCAGGGTGTTTGCGCTAAGTGCTACGGGCGTAATCTTGCAACCGGACGCATGGTGCAGAAAGGCGAAGCGGTAGGTGTTATTGCAGCACAGTCTATCGGGGAGCCGGGAACACAGCTTACTCTTCGTACATTCCACGTCGGTGGGGTTGCCGGTGGTAACATTGCTTCTGCCTCACGTATCATTGCTAAATATGACGGACGTATGGATATTGAAGAGCTACGGTCTGTTCCATATACGGATGAAGAAGGTAAAAAATACCAAATCGTATTAGGTCGTTCAGCCGAAATGCGTATTGTGGATACCAAAACAGGTATCATACTTGCCTCTTCTCATATTCCGTATGCATCTAATCTGTATTTTGAAAATGGTGCGGAAGTGAAAAAAGGTGAGTTAATTGCGGAATGGGATCCATATAACGCGGTTATTCTCTCGGAAGTTGACGGTACTCTTGCATTTGACAATGTAATAGAGGGTGCAACCTTTAAAGTAGAGGCTGATGAACAAACCGGTTATCAGGAAAAAATTATTACCGAATCTAAATTAAAAGGAAAAAATCCTGCTATCAAGATTGTGAATAACGATGGGGAAGAGATGAAGAATTACGACTTACCTGTGGGCGCTCACTTGCAGGTAGAGGACGGAAAGGTTATTAAAGCAGGGGATATTTTAGTTAAGATACCGAGAGCGGTTGGTAAAACCAGCGATATTACCGGTGGTTTGCCTCGCGTAACGGAATTATTTGAGGCGCGCAACCCGTCTGATCCGGCTATTGTAGCAGAAATTGATGGTGTGGTTTCATTCGGTAAAAAATTGAAGAGAGGCAACCGTGAAATTATCATTACATCTAAAACAGGAGAAGAAAGAAGCTATTTAATTTCTACTTCAAAACAGATACTGGCACAGGAAAACGACTATGTGCGCGCGGGAACGCCTTTGTCTGACGGCGCTGTTACGCCTGCTGATATACTTGCTATTAAAGGACCTATGCAGGTGCAGGAATATATTGTTAACGAGGTTCAGGAAGTGTACCGTTTGCAAGGTGTAAAGATTAACGATAAGCACTTTGAAGTTATCGTACGCCAAATGATGCGTAAAGTAGAAGTTATAGATCCGGGTGATACCAAATTCCTTGAAGGTGAACTTGTGAATAAGATTGACTTTAATGAGGAAAATGACTCTATCTTCGGTAAAAAAGTTGTGGAAGATCCGGGCGACAGCCTTAACTTAAAACCCGGACAAATTGTGAGCGCACGCAAATTACGTGATGAAAACTCTTTGTTGAAACGTAAGGATAAACGTTTGGTTGAATCACGTGATGCAAATGCAGCTACTGCAAAACAAGTGTTACAAGGTATTACCAGAGCATCTTTGCAAGTAAGGAGCTGGATTTCGGCGGCATCGTTCCAGGAAACGACAAAAGTATTGACACAAGCATCTATTCAGGCTAAAAACGATGAGTTGTTAGGATTGAAAGAAAACGTTATTGTAGGGCATTTAATCCCTGCAGGAACAGGCTTACGTGAATATGAATCTTTAATTGTCGGTTCGCGTGAAGAATACGAAAAAATGATGGATGCTAAAAAAAGCTAAGCATTAAAAATTAATAGTTAAATAGTAAGGGGAAGCTTCAACAGTTTCCCCTTATTTTTTTATCTTTACCATCTGGAATAAAAAATTATATCATGGAAGAGCAAAACCAATTAAATATTGAATTAACGGAGGATATAGGAGAGGGAGTTTATTCAAACCTTGCGGTAATTACACATTCTCATTCGGAGTTTATCGTGGATTTTATAAGTTTGATGCCGGGTGTAAACAAAGCTAAGGTAAAATCCCGTATTATACTTACCCCACAACATGCCAAACGCTTATATCATGCTTTAGGCGATAATATTGCCAAGTTTGAAAACGCTAATGGCGCAATAAACGAACCCAGCTCGGACGAAATAGAATTTCATATCACGGGTCCTGTGGGACAGGCGTAGAAGATTTCAATTGATTTTAATGCGGTAATTTGGCAATTTGATAATTTGCTCATGTATTTGGTAGTATTTCATTAGTACATTAGTTCATCACATCAGCATTTTGCTTATCTACCTGCAAAACCGAATATTTTATCAAAAAAGCTGATTTCTTTTAGGGGTATTTCCGCCTTTGCTTTTACCGTCTCATTATCTAACGTTATTATTTCTTTTGTTTCGGTATGTAAAGGCAAATTTTTGTTAATATAAATCGTTTTCCATGCTTTGTTTTTTACTATACTCACATGCAGGTCTATGCTGTCTATACGGCATCTTACACGCTCATCAGGCATTCCTTCTATATTGTTAAAGATAATAAAAACAGTTTTGTCGGGATTTATATTTTCGGCGCTGTTTGCTGGAATTTGAGTGGTAATTAACACTTTATTTGCCTGTTGAGTCAATGAGGCTTCTGATTTTAGGTATGAGTGATAAGTAAAATATTTACTACCTATAATTAACAAAATAATAATAAGAAATATGGCAGAAATGCCGTATCTTATCAATGCGGGAGGTATTGTTCCTATAATATTGCGGACTTTCTCGCTACGAAGTTCTATTTTCTTTGGTTCCATATTTTATATTCTTCATGTGCTAATTTGCTAATGTGGCAATGTGCTGATGCGGTAATTTGTTAATTTGATGATGTGTTAATTTGCTGATGTAGCAAGGTATTTTATTATGACATTAAATCAATTATCGCATTACCGTATTATCACATTAGCACATTATCGTATTATCGCATTAATTCCCCAGTTCCAACTGATTTTTAACCAACTCATAATATTTTCCTTTTAAAGCTGTTAGCTCTTCATGTGTGCCGGTTTCTACTATTTTTCCTTTGTCTAATACCACAATCTGGTCGGCATTTTTTACGGTGCTCAGCCTGTGAGCTACAACAACCACAGTTTTACCTTTATAAAACTCGTCTAAATTCTCAATAATTTTTTTTTCATTATTGGCATCTAAGGCATTGGTAGCTTCATCTAAAAAAATGAAATCCGGATTTTTATACACCGCCCGCGCTATTAATACACGTTGCCTTTGTCCCTGGCTCAATCCCTGTCCTTCCTGACCGATAACCGTGTTATATCCCAGTGGCAAGGCTTCTATGTAATCACCAATATTCGCTATGCGTGCCGCGTTCCGCATTTTTTCTATATCTATTTCTTCGTCAGATACAGCTATGTTTCGTGCTATGGATTCCGAAAACAAAAAACCATCCTGCATCACAGCTCCGCATATACTGCGCCACCATGTGAGATTGAAATTATTGATATTTTCTTTGCCCACCAATATTTCACCTTTCTCGGCGGGGTAATAGCCCAATAAAAGCTTTACCAAGGTTGTTTTTCCGCTTCCGCTTGCGCCTACTATGGCTGTTACTTTTCCTTGCGGAATAGTTAAATTGATATTATCCAACACATATTGCGGTAATGACCCCGGATATTTAAAGCATAAATCTTTTATTTCAACGGATGTATCCATGTTCTTTGGCAAAGAAGTAACATTGCGTTCCGTGTTCTCCTCATTTTGCTTTTCATGTATTTCGCTCATGCGCTCCAAACTGATGCTTACATCCTGCCATTGATAAATAAAATTCATGATTTGTTCTACAGGGCTATTTAATTGCCCTATGATGTATTGCACGGAAAGCATCATACCTAAAGTTAAATGCCCGTTGATTACCGAAGTAGCCGCCAATACTGTAATAAGAATGTTTTTTAACTCGTTGATGCAGATACTTCCCGCTTCTTGTGTTTGTTGTAATGAAAGCGACTGCATATTCACGTCAAATAAATCGGCTTGCACATCTTCCCATTCCCAGCGTTTGCGCTGTTCGCTACCTTGCAGTTTTATTTCCTGCATACCGTTGATAAGTTGATATACCACGCTGCGGTTTTTACCTTGCTGTTCAAAATATTTGTAATCCAGCACGCGACGTTTTTTAAGGAAGAAAAGAATCCACAAACCGTATAGCACGCTGCCTATCATAAATACCAAGAATATCTTAAAACTGTATATCCAAAGCACAATGCCGAAAACGAGAAAACTAAACAAGGAAAATAACAAATTAAGCGTTTGGGCGGTTAAAAACCTTTCTATACGGCTATGGTCTTCTATGCGTTGCAATAAATCGCCCAAGAGCTTGGTATCAAAAAAACTCATGGGCAGTTTCATCAGTTTGATAAAAAAGTCGGAAATAAGCGAAATATTGATACGTGTGCTGATATGTAATAAAATTCTGCGACGGATAAAATCTATGCTTGTGCGCCCCAACAGCAACATAAGTTGCGCGATAAGCACAAGCCAGATAAAACCTATATCTTTTTTATTAATACCTATGTCCACAATGGCTTGCGTAAGAAAAGGAAATATAAGTTGCAACAAACTGCCTGCCAGTAAACCTAATATCAGTTGTCCGAAAAAGCGTTTGTATTGCTTGAAGTATTTAGCTAAAAACTGCAAACGGTTGCCTTTTTTAAGGCTCAGATTTTCTTGGTTTTCATAAAAAAGATGCGTAGGCTGCAATAACAACACCACGCCTTTTTCTTCTCCATTGCTGCGCGTGCTTATCCAGTGTTCACTAAATTCTTTATCTGTATAAGTTACCAAACCTTTGCCGGGGTCTGCCACGTAAATTTTATAACCTTTGCCTTGCTTTTTTATTTTATATACTACCACAAAATGATTTTGATCCCAATGCACGATGCAAGGCAAAGGGGCTTTTTGTGCTAATATATCCAAGGTAACTTTCCCTCCATTGGTGCGAAAGCCTATATTTTCTGCCGTACGGCTTATGCCCAGCAACGAAACGCCCTCCTTATTAAGCTCACAACCACCTCGCAAGTAATCCATATCATAGTCCTTGCCATAATGAAGCGCTATCATCTTCAGGCAGGCAGGACCACAATCCATGGCGTCGTTTTGTTTGTAGAAGTGCATTTATCTGTTAAGTTGTTTATTCGTTTATTCGTTTATTTGCTGATTTGCTAATGTGCTAATGTGTTAATGGGTTAATTTGCTAATTTGCTAATGTATTTTACTATTACCTTAACTCATTGTCACATTACCACATTATCACATTAAATCCGTATTCCTTTTATAAGTTTATACTCATCGGAGTTGATGCCATACTGCGCTTTTACGTATGCTTTTATACGTTGCACGCTGTCTGCAAGTTCGTTGTATTTTTCTGTTCTCATTGCGCGTACTTTTTTAAGTTGTTGCACTTTTTGGGCTACATCATTATTTAGTTCCGTTAAGCGGTCGGAAATCTTTTTTAAGCCTGTTACCGTAATGTTTTCGTTTGAGGGTACATAGTTGGGATATTGTGCCACGGTATTGAGGATGTTGTTAAAAAGCACGGTAAGCGAACCATAGGATTGTTGTGATTGGCTTATGGTTTTTTCTGTTTTTGTAGGGTCTGCCGGCGCTTTGGTTATTTTTGCCGCGCGCATTTTCTTAATGATGGTGTTTAGCGTGGCGGCTTCAGGCGATTGTTTGCCATATTGCGCTTCTACAGCTCCTTTGATGGGCGAAAGTATTTTCTCCAAGGAATAGGGGTCTTTTGAAAATGCTTTCTGACGTTGCGCTACCGTGAGGCGATAGCTTTCCAGCTCGCCAGCCTGCGCCGCGTTCAGGCGGTTTATATCGTCAATAAGAGTTTCAAGTCCTTTTATGGTTTCCTGCTGACGTGGTGGATTGTAGCCGGTGAAGCCCGAAAGGTAGGCTAATAAATCCTGCGCTTTACGAAGTTTAGCGCCAAAACTGATTTCGGATGTTGATGCCATGGTGTTTATTTTTTAATTTGTTATTTTAATGGTGAAAAGGTTGGATGGAGGAAAGTGGAGTAGTGAAGTAGTAAAATAGTAAATTAGGAGTTAGGAGTTAGGAGTTGGGAATTAGGAGTAATCACATTATCACATTACCGCATTATCACATTAACTCATTGACTCATTATCGCATTATGTAAGTTTATATAAGCAGTTTGTAGATTTACTTTATATTATTGTAAGTTTATGTTGCAATCTTATAAGTTTATATTGTGTTTCCATACATTTATATTGTGTGGCTATACTTTTATATTATTAACTTGTGGTTTTATAATGTAAAAATGTAGGTTTATGGAGATTGATTGTAAGTATGTCTGTCTATCTATCTATCTATCTATCTATCTATACTAAAGTGTGTGCTTATAGGAATTAAAAGATTCTTCATTAATATTTTATACCACCTGCATCATTATCTTTATTATTCAATGATTTGCTTGTGCTTTGATAAGATCTTCCTTTAGCAAAGTTCCAAGAAAAAGTAATACTTAACATGTTACCTAACGAAGGGTTATAAACTGTAAGTTCTTTTTGTAAGTATTTATTTTTTGTAACAGAACCGCTTTTATCTCCATCTTTCTGCATAAGATACGACCAGTTTATCCCAAAGCGTATTGTTTTTTTGATTTGGTAATTCACATATAAATTTGAGTTGGATGAGAATTTAGTAATAGTCTCTCCGTCAAGATAATTTTCGGGAGCACTAAAGGAAGCTCCGATGTTCCATTTGCTCAAAGAAAAATCCATTTGTAAAGATGGCGTGAAACAGTCGTAGGTATGTGTGTATAAATCTGCATTACTATTGTAATGAGCATATAGCAAGGATGCTTCTAACGACAATTTGTCCGGAATTAATTGATATTGGATTGCTGTGTAGTTCCAAAATTTGCCTAAATATTTTTGATTATCATTTCCGAATGCAAATAAAGGTTTGCCATTATTCTCTTTACGAGTAATTTGTTCCATAATAGGTTTGTTTTTATAAGAATACCCGGCTGTGGTTTGGAAATGAATCTTTTTCCCTTGATAGTTTAATGTGAGGGTATTAACTATATTAGGATATGCTTTTAATTGAGGATTCCCTTGATATACTTCTAATTCGCTTGCTTGTTGCCTTACATTGCTAAGCATAGACAAAGTAGGCATTTGTGGCGATACAAAAAATTGATAACGCAGGTTTGTTCCTTTCATTATAGGATAAGACAAGCTTAAAGAAGGACGAAACAGCCAATAAGCCTGCGAAAATTTGTCTTCACTAAAATATTGATGACTAATACCTACTCCTATCATATAGTTTAGTTTTTCTTTTTTGCCTTGTAACTGCGCATACATATAGGTGTTAGCATTTTGCATTTCGTTGGTAACATTACTGTTGCCTGTATAAATATTTTTAGTATAAGCTTGTAAATGGTTTATTCCGCTCATGAAAGACAAAGTGTTACTAAAAACTTTATTATATCTTAATTCTCCTATCAAAGAATATTTTTCCCCCTTCGTATTATAGCCATACGATGCAAATGGAGAATCATATTGGTCTGTATAAAATTGTTTATACGAATACCCATAATTGGTGTTAAAATAAGTACCAACCAAATTTGTTGTTATGGTTTGTTGTTTTGGCAAATAGGCTTTGTAAAATAAATCTAAAGAAGTAATATGATTCTTCTCGGTTGGAAGTGTCCATGTATAATAATCGGTTTTCCCGGTTTCTTTTACATATTGCTTGTTATCGCGGTGCGGGCTGTCGTAAAACGTACCAAATACATTAACTTCAAAAATATGCTTGTTTGCAAGAGAATGATTATAATTTAATTGTATTCTATTCTCATTAAATTGCAAAGGTGTATTGATTCCTTTTTTATTCAAAAAATGACTCACCCCATCAGGCATTAAATATGTAATATTTTCGTCTGTGTATCTTTTAGTAACATTTGCATAATTTAAAGAATATTTAAGACCAAACTCCGAATTTCCCTTATTAAATTTAGCAAAAATTAAATTATTACCATAAGCGGTAGTTATAGCATTATTTAGATTCACTCCTGCTACCATTCCGGAAGTGCGTTTTTTTACGATAAAATTAATTACTCCTCCGACATTATCATTTGCATATTGTACACCCGGCATATCAATATATTCCACTCTGATTACTTCTTCCGGAATCAATGATAGGACATCTGCCTGACTGGCTTTTTTATCGTTAATGTAAACTGCTACACCTGCTCCTCCTGCCATTGACATTGTTTGCTTTACAACATCTATTTTTAAGCCCGGTAACATCATCTTGTGCAATAAATCGTACCCTGAAGCCGATTTTTTAACAGCCGTGGCTTGTGGGATAAATAATTGTCTGTCGGTTTTTGAAATGGATGCATTTGCTTTTACAACGACTCCGCTTAATTCAACATTTTGATCTTGTAAAATTATTGTCCCAATATCCAAGCGATCCGTAATCGTTTTAAGTTGAAATAATTGTTGTGTATATCCCACACAGGTAATAGATAAAAGGTAATCTGATTTATTTAATTTCTGAGCAGGAACTAGTTCAAATTTGCCATTGTTCTTGGATATAGCCATTGCAACTTTAGCTGCGTTGTTGTCCTCTAAAACAATACTTGCAGCTTCAACGGGTTGTCCTTTTGAGTTAAAAATAGTGCCTTTTATTTGGGCTTGTGCCATTAGATTAAACATGCTTATCATAATAGCAAGTAAAAATAGTTTGGTTTTCATGGTATAGTTTTTTGTTTATTTTGATACAGCAAAAATATAATCAAAAAATTTTTGTGTCACTACCCAAATGGGTAGAAAATGGCTTTGAATCAAAGAATTACCCAAATGGGTAAGTAATATTTTGTATTCAATGATATGTTAATTTTGAAAATCTATCGAGATAGAATAAATATTAAAAATTTCTTTTATCTTTGGTACATTCTTTTTATTCTAATTATTTTATTATATGCATATTAAAATTGAAGATTTTTTTCAACCTTCAAGTATTCATCTTTTTAATGTAAAGGATGAGGAGTATAAAATATTGGCTCCATATATTGAAAGTGTGGATGCTTTTGCCAAAACTACTTATCAAAGCATTTATGTGATAGATTATAACCGGCGCAATTTTTTATATGTATCTAACAATCCCTTGTTTCTTTGCGGTTATACGCCCGAGGAAGTACAGGCTTTGGGCTATTCTTTCTATTTACAGCAAGTTCCCGAAAAAGATTTACAGTTTTTATTGGATGTAAATATGGCAGGTTTTAACTTTTATGAAAGGATTCCGCAAGAAGAAAAATTATCATACACTATTTCTTATGATTTTTATTTAAAACAGCCAAACAATAAAACTATTTTAATCAATCATAAGTTGAAACCATTTTTGTTAAATGACAATCAGATTTGGCTTGCCATGTGTATTGTGTCTTTATCTTCACGTACAACAACAGGGAATGCCGAGATAAGAAAGAGTAATACATCGGATATTTATAAGTATGATTTGGAGTTTAAGAAGTGGAAATTGGCAGAGAAAATAGCACTGGGTGAAAAAGAAAAACAAATACTTTGTCTGTCGGCACAAGGTTATACAATGAATGAAATTGCCGATAAAATATTCTTATCAATGGATACCATCAAATTTTACAGAAAAAATCTTTTAGCAAAATTAGACGTGAAGAATATTACGGAGGCTATTACTTATGCCACAAATCATAATATTCTTTAGTTTTTATCATCAATGATAGAAGATAAATAAAATTTCGGGAATTTTTTAACAGCTTTTCCTGTTGCCAAGTTATATATAATTTGTGTGCATTGTCCGGCTACAATCCATGAAGCTACCGAAAGTTGAGGCGGAGGCAATATGTTTTTTTCATTTCTATATTCGAGGATAATTTTATCAATCCATTCTTGGGGGTCTGCCCAAAATTTCAGATAATTTGATACGTATTGTACCATTTTCACTTCAAATCCTTTTTCGTCTTCAGAAATAACTTTCAGTTGTTGCCCATCCGGCGCCACTACGGTTACCAGTCCAGCCCAGCCAATATTGTATGGATGTAATACGGGTATAGAATATTGTTGGCAAGCTGTGTCAAACAGGAAAGGTACATCTGTGGCAAAATCCAACGCGTTAATAGCCACATCATGTCCTTGTAATAAAGCATGTAGGTTATTGGCATCAATAAAACCATTATGCACTTTAATGTTAGCCTGGGGATTTATTTGGAGCAAACGTTTAGCTAAAGCTTCGGCTTTAGGATTTCCCAAATCATTTTCGGTGTAATTTTGTCTGTTTAAATTTGAAAGTTCCACATTATCACCATCTACAATAGTAATGTTTTCGAACCCGAAACGTAAAGCACATTCGGCTATTACACTGCCAATGCCTGCCCCACCTAAGAAAATTCTGTAATTTTTAATCTTTTCCTGTTCATCTTCTCTAACATAAATTCTATTTCTACTATATCTTGTTTCCATAATTTTTTGTATTAAAACTTTTCAGCAAAAATATAATCAAAAATTTCAAAGAACACTACCCAAAAGGGTAAAAATTACATTTAAAAAAATATTTATTTCTTTTTTGTGTTACAAAGATAGGGCGCCACCGAAGGTAAAAGCAAGAAAAATAAATTTCCAAGAAAGTAATAATCAACAACTTATATTTGCTTTTCTTCCTTTTTTATGCAAAAGAAAATATCAGCATTTGCATTTTTTGCAAAAAAGTTATTTCTTTACTCTTAAAATTATCTTTTTATGCAAAAAAGTGAGATTTCGGCAAAAATTATTGCACAAATCAAAGAAAAAAGCGACAAGAATTTCAAATTGGTGGACGACATTGCCGAATTGTTGGAAATAAGCAACAATGCTGCCTACCGGCGTTTGAACGGCGCCATAGATTTAACCTTGGACGAAGCCGATAAACTTTGCGAAAAATTTAATATAAGTTTGGGTACAAGTTTTTGCAACACGCGTAAAAAGGCATGTTTCGATTATTTTTCGCTTTTCGGGGAAAACTACGCGCAATCCTATGCCACCTATCTGTCTGCGCTTGAAGGCGCTTTAAAAAATACACTTGCCAAAAACGGTACGCTTTGGGTTGCGGCATCCGATATACCTTTCGGTTTTGTGATGAGATATCCCATGCTAATGGCTTTTAAATCGTTTTGCTGGGAAAAGGAAATGACACAAGCAAATACGTCTTTTAGCCTGCAACACATAGCCCACAAAGCTCAATTTTCTGCTTTTGACACGTTATATTCAAAAATTAACAGCACAGAACTATGGACAACCCACACTTTTTCGGGTTTTATAGAATTGATAGATTTTTATAAACAATTAGCTTTGGTGGGGAATGAGGAATTGGAAATACTGAAAAAAGATTTGAAGGATTTGCTTTTCGAAGCTGAAACATTGGCTGCAAACGGACAAAAAAGCAACGGGGGGCAATTTAATCTGTACATAGCTCCGCTAAACTTACCCAACACTATTTTCTTGCATCACGTGAGCGAAGAAGAACAAATTTCTTTCCTGAAAATGTACTCCATTAACAGTATCTGGACAAGCAACCCTTTATATTGTAGGGAGCAAAAGCAATGGTTTGAGTCAATGATTACTTCTTCCACACTCGTAAGCAAAAACAACCCCAAGGAAAGAAGGGCATTCTTCGGTGAATTGCATAAACGGGTAGAACGTTTGTAATGTGCTAATTTGCTAATGAGGCAATGTGTTAATGTGTTGATTTGCTAATGAGGCAATGTTTTAATTTGCTAATGTGGCAATGTGTTAATGTGTTGATTTGCTAATGTGGCAATGTTTTAATTTGCTAATGTGGCAATGTATTTTATTATTACCTTAACTCATTATCGCATTATCACATTACCGCATTACCGCATTATTACATCAAAAAAATAAAAAAAGCGTATAGATTTATTGCATATTAAACAGGGCTGAAATGCGTGAATCGGATTTGGTTTCGGGTGAGTCGATATAATGATCCATCAAAATGGGATAAACACTCTCTTCTATCAATGCCTGACTGGTTCGTGTGGTAGCTTTGTACGCCTTGCCTGCATTAGATGTTGATTCATACGAAAAATCCCAAGCCAGCACCATTACAGGGACTCCCAAACTATCTTGTATTTTTTTAACCAAAGGCAGATAATCAGAATCGCCGGCAATAATCACCACCACATCAAAATTTTTTAATCGGGCAACCTCGTATGTTTCTAATGACATTGCCACGTTAATACCTTTTTCTTCGGCTTCGCCCGTGCGCGGATCTACCAGCAGGGGATAATTATGCGAGATAATATTTTCGTACATAAAAATGTCGTCAATGCGGCGCTCGTTACTCATTTGTGTTAAGCGGAAATTTTCGTCGGGGTATTTCTTTTCCAGCTGGCTGGTTGAATACCTCCCCCTGAACCAGTGTATGTCTGTTACCTGACAATATCTGGAATCTGTATCTTCCTTTTTTGCAAATTCTTCACAAACAAACTTGGAGAGACCTTTGAAGTTGATAGTGCTTTTGCGTTCGTGGTGGTACCTGTAATAGGAGTTTATTTTAAGGAAAAAAGTCCCGTCAATAAACAGCCCAATTCGTTTTATAGAAGTGTTAGCCATGATTGTGAGTTTAAAAAAGTAATAATAAAAAATACCAAATAAAAATTTACTAAAGTGTCGTTATCTTATGTACCGTAATAACATATTGGATTGGTATAATGTTCATTTGATTTTTAAATTAGGGTTAGAGATTTGAGATTTATACTAAATAATAAAAAAAGAACAGCTTAAAAATGCGTTTACTTTCCCACATTTTTAGATTTAAATAAAAAGATATTTGCTGATTTTAATATATTATGAAAGGCAAAAATAAAAAAATATTAGTACAAATGTACAAGATTATTAATTCTTTTTGAAACTAAAAAATTATACTTTTGTAGCCATAAAAAATTTTTCCATGGCTGATAACTGGATTTTTGTATGGGTTGTGCTGCCGATGCTTATATTCTTGGCACGTATTATGGATGTGAGCATAGGAACCATGCGGCTTATATTTTTGTCCAAAGGAATGAAGTTTTTAGCTCCTTTGTTGGGCTTTTTTGAAGTTATTATCTGGTTGGTTGCCATAGGGCAAATAATGAAACATTTAGATAATTGGATATCGTATATAGCCTATGGAGCCGGTTTTGCCACGGGTAATTACATTGGCATTGTGTTAGAAGAAAAATTGAGTATAGGCACGGTTATTATCAGGGTTATTCTTCCTTCAAAATCAGACTCTTTACTTGAGCGGCTACGTGAAAAAAATTATGGTATTACCATAGTGGATGCGCAAGGTAGTAAAGGCGCTGTAAATATTTTGTTTTCAATAATAAGGCGTAAGGAAATTGGAGAATTTCTTTCTGTGGTTCATCAGTATAACCCCGGTGCTTTTTATACCATTGAAAATGTGAAAGATGCACGACAAGGCGTTTTCAAAAATGAAAAAAAGCAAACGGTTTTTGCCAGCATGGGATCATTAATAAAAAAAGCTAAATAGTTTATTTACAATATAATTATACATAAAAATGGATAGTAAAAAATTAAAATTTGATTCCAAATTGATTCATGCAGGCGAGTATGATGATACTTTGGGAAGCGCAACCGTTCCTATTTATCAAACATCAACATTCAGGTTCGAAAATGCGGAGCATGGAGCCAAGTGTTTTGCCGGTGAAAGTAACGGATATATATATACGCGTATAGGCAACCCCACTATTCATGCGCTCGAAACGTTACTTGCCGATTTGGAGAACGGTTGTGGCGGCATAGCTACATCATCGGGGATGGCTGCGGTTAATACTGTATATGCAGCATTGTTAGGTCAGGGAGACCATGTAGTGAGTTCAGCTGCGGTTTACGGACCTTCGCGCGTGGTACTCGAAACATATTATAAAAAGTTTGGGGTAGATTCCTCGTTTGTAAATACTGCAAATATTGAAGAAATAAAAAAAGCTATTCGCCCCGAAACGAAACTTTTATATATTGAAACCCCTACCAATCCTACGATTGAAATAACCGATATTGAAGCTTGTTGTAAACTGGCACACGAACATAATATTACGGTATGTGTAGATAATACTTTTTGCAGCCCTTATTTGCAACGCCCTCTGGAGTTAGGTGCTGATATAGTTCTACATTCTTTAACTAAATTTATCAATGGGCATGCCGATATTGTAGGTGGAGCGGTAATTGCAAAAGATCCCCAGCTATACAAAACGTTGCGCGGTGCTATGGTTACGTTTGGTTTTAATATGGATCCGCATCAGGCATATATGGTTATCAGAGGCGTAAAAACCTTGAGCATACGCATAGATAGAGCCCAGCAATCGGCACAAAAATTAGCTGAGTTTTTAGAAAACCATCCCAAAGTAGCCTGGGTGAAATATCCGGGTTTACCTTCGCACCCACAATATAATTTAGCAAAAAAACAAATGGATGGTTTTGGTACCATGTTAAGTTTTGAGCTTAAGGGTGGTCTTGAAGCAGGGAAAAAGCTTATGGATAATGTAAAATTATGCATTCTGGCAGTTTCTTTGGGTGGCGTAGAAACACTTATTCAGCATCCGGCATCAATGACGCATTCTAAGGTTTCAAAAGAAGCAAAAGCACAAGCCGGTATAACGGATGGTTTAGTTAGATTTTCGGTAGGCATCGAAGATATTAACGATATTAAGGCTGATTTGGAGCAAGCCCTTGCTATTGTATAGCTATCAGATTTTTAACTATAACTTTTTTTACATTTCGTTAGGTTTATTACACAACCTAACGAAATGTTTTTATATTTGTAACCCTGAAAATAAAGAAAAAAATAAATATTTATCGTAAAACGTAACAACATTAAGCCTTTTATTGCTTTTAGCTTTTCGGGCAAGATGATAAAAAAACAGTTGTAAAATAAATCCTACATTATAGTTTAATTACTAACGCTTTATTTTAATGGAAATGAATCAACAACCTAATCAAAATCTTGAAAATGCAAGTGTGCAAAATCAAGAGGAGAATACACCAAAAGCAGTAACTCCGTCAACCGAATCACAAACGCCTGAAAAGGAAAACACCAAGGAAATTTCTTCTCAAGAAACACAACCAAATGTAGCATTGCCTGAAGAGTCGCCTACAAAAGAGGATACGGCTTATTTGTTTCATGAAAATGCCGAAGAAAACGATTTGATAGAGGATGAAATAAGTGCCCATGAAACCGAAAAAGAAGTAGATTATTCGGGATACAATCGCGAAGAATTAGTTAAACTTTTGGAAGAAACCGTGGCTAACGAAGATGTTAATGCAATAAAAAATAAGGTTTCGCAAATAAAAGTCGCGTATCTGGCGCTTACAGGTAAAGAAAAACATGAAAAATACAGCAAGCAAGCTGCTGCAGAAACCGAGGAAGATAAAGAGATTGCAGAGGAAGAAGTTACTGATGTTATTGAAGAAAGATATAAAGCTGCTTTTAATACCTATAAAACCAATAAGCTTAAATATACCGAAGAGCAGGAGAAAATAAAACTCCAAAATCTGGATATTAAAAAAAGTATTCTGGAAGAATTAAAAACGTTGATAGCCTCTGAAGAAACGCTGAAAAAAACCTATGACGAGTTTAAAGTGCTACAGGATCGATGGAAAGAAATAGGCATGGTTCCTAAAAATGAAGCACAGGCATTGTGGCAGAATTATCATTTCCTGATTGAAAAATTTTTTGATAAGGTAAAAATAAATAAAGAGTTAAAAGATTTAGATTTAAAGAAAAATTTAGAACGCAAGATAGAGTTGTGCGAAAAAGCCGAAGACTTGGTTATTGAGCCTTCCATTACAAAATCGTTTAAAAGGCTTCAGGAGTTGCACGAGGAGTGGAAAGAAATTGGACCTGTGATACAGGAAAAACGGGACGAAATTTGGGAGCGTTTTAAACTGGCAACTGAAAAAATAAATGATCGCCGGCATCAGTTCTATAAAAAGTTACAAAGCGAATTAGAAGCTAATCAAGCCGCCAAAACCTTGCTTTGTGAAAATGCGGAGCAGTTGGTAGCTACGGAGTGTGAAACCATTAAGCAATGGCAGGATACTACGGAACAAATAAACAATTTGCTTGCCGAATGGAAAGCTGTGGGCCAGGCTCCACAAAAAGTAAACAATGATTTGTGGTCTCGCTTCAAATCGCAACTTGATTTGTTTTTTGCCAATAAGAAAGAATATTTTGGTAAAATAAAAGATCAACAACTTAATAATTATAACCTCAAAGTAGAGCTGTGCTTGCAAGCAGAAGCCATAAAAAACAGCACCGAATGGAAAAATACTACCCGCGAACTTATCCGTTTGCAGGAAGAATGGAAAAAGATAGGTCCTGTTCCACGCAAATATAGCGATAAAGTATGGAAACGCTTCAGGGCTGCCTGTGATGAGTTTTTTAACAGTAAATCCGAATTTTTCAAAACTATGTCCGAAGGAGAAGAAGAAAATCTCCAGCGTAAACTTGAACTTATAAGCAAGTTGGAAAATTTTGAATATGGCGAGGATAAACAAGCTAATATCGACAAAATAAAAGATATACAACGCGAATGGATGGAAATAGGACATGTTCCTATAAAAGAAAAGGATAAGCTTCAGAACGACTACAGAAACGCGGTAAATAAAATTTACGACAAGCTTAAAGTAGATGCAATGGAAGCCAGTGCCATGAACTATCGCTCACGCCTTGACAGCATGAAAGAAATGCCGGATGCAAACAGGATTATTAATAGAGAGCGTTCGTCATTACAACAAAAAATTGATGAGTTGAAAGAAAATATTTTACTTTGGGAAAATAATATAGGTTTCTTTGCAAGTTCAAAACAAGCCAATGTGTTAAAAGCCGAGTTTGAAGGCAAAATAAACAAAGCAAAAGGAGAGCTCGCTAATTTAGAATCGAAAATGAAAATGTTGCGTAATGCAACCAGAGAATAAATAAAAAAAGCTGCATTCGCAGCTTTTTTTATGAATAAAGTAATTAAATTTGGATAAAATTAAGGATAGTATGTCAAATGCAATAGGAACATTATTCAGGCTTACCACTTTTGGCGAATCACATGGTTTGGCAATAGGAGGCATTATAGAAGGCTGTCCTGCAGGATTGGTGTTGGATATAGATTTTATTCAGCAACAATTGGATAAGCGCAAACCCGGTAGTTATGCACTTGCCTCTGAGCGTAAAGAAAATGATAAAGTAACATTACTATCCGGTGTTTTTGAGGGCAAATCTACCGGAACGCCCATAGGTTTTATTATCTATAACGAGGATAAGCAGAGCGCCGACTACGATAATGTGAGATGCGCTTACCGCCCTTCGCACGCCGATTATACATACGATATGAAATATGGTTTTCGCGATTACCGGGGTGGCGGACGAGCCTCAGCGCGAGAAACAGCTTGCAGGGTAGCAGCAGGAGCTGTTGCTAAATTATTATTGCAGCATGCCGGCATAAGGATAAAAGCGTATGTGAGTGCCATAGGCAATGTTAAAGTGCAAAAAAAGTACACCTTTGCAGA
Organism: uncultured Bacteroidales bacterium; assembly: GCA_937889945.1. Classification (GTDB taxonomy): domain Bacteria; phylum Bacteroidota; class Bacteroidia; order Bacteroidales; family UBA4417; genus UBA4417. The sequence goes on along the minus strand of CALBZC010000014.1, from coordinate 84,273 downwards.
ACTGGAGGGGGAAGAATTTTCTGCCTTAAATTGTCCTGAAAAGCAAGCTTCTGAAGCTATGGAAAATTTAATAGCAGAAGTAAAAGCAAAAGGCGATACCTTGGGCGGTGTAATTCATTGTGTGGCAAGTGGCGTTCCTGCAGGTTTGGGCGAACCCGTGTTTGATAAGCTTCAGGCATCTTTAGCCAAAGCTATGATGAGTATTAATGCTGCTAAGGGGTTTGAATATGGCGAAGGTTTTGCTGCCGCCAGCATGTTGGGTTCCGAACATAATGATGCTTTACAGGCAATGAAAAACGTGGTTAACAGCGTTACAAATCACTCAGGAGGCATACAGGGCGGCATTTCTAACGGTGAAGAAATTTACTTTACTGTAGCTTTTAAACCTGTAGCTACCATTAAGCAGGCACAGCAAACCGTTAACAACAAAAATGAGAATGTGGTGCTGCAAATGGAAGGCCGTCATGATACATGTGTTGTTCCTAGAGCCGTGGCTATTGTAGAGGCAATGACAGCCCTTACCCTTGCTGATTTTATGCTTCTAAACCGTACGGCTAAGCTTTAACTTATATTTATTGGCATTCTTCTTTTTTATGCTTCCATCGCCGGTGCGACCACAGCCAATAAGCCGGCTCTTCTCTAATGTCATTTTCAAGTTTTTCTGCGTAAAGCCTTGTAATTTCTCCATCGGGTAAGCTTTTGGGATTATCTGTAATTTCAGAAAGCCTTAATTCATAATAGCCGCGTTTTATTTTTATCGCTTGCGCATAAATCACAGGCATGTTAAAACGGCGTGCAAGTTTTTCGGGTCCATGTATCCAATCAGTAGGTCTATTAAGAAAATCAAACCAATAGGCATGCTTGACATTTGAAGGAGCTTGGTCTGCCACCATAACATAGGCTTTGGGCGTACCTTCGCCTTTTGAAAACAATTTTGAGGTATCCCATGCGGCAACAAGTTCGGTGTTAAATTTTGCGCGGTGTTGCTTTATAAAATTGTCAAAATACTTGTTACTTAAGGGCATATAAATTACAATGTAACGATGTTTTATTTGCATACCGCATGCTAAAGCTCCCCACTCCCAGTTGTTATAGTGTGTGGGTGTTACAACAATATCCTGTCCTTTATCGAAATAGGCATTAATTAATTCCGGATTTACTACTTTATAGCGTTTAAGTCCTTCTTTCCGGCTCATGGAAAATCCTTTCAGCCCTTCTAAGGTAATATCCATCAAGTGGTGGTAATATTCCCTTTCTATTTTTTTAATTTCTTTTTCAGGTTTGTCAGGAAAACAAAGGCAGAGGTTTTGATGCACCACTTTACGCCTATAGCCTATAATTTTATATAGAAAAAAATAAAGTATATCTGATGTGATATATAAGAGTCTAAAAGGTATAATGCGCAAAAAAGCGATAAAAATCCGTGTTAATATATATCCAACCATGTATAAGAATTTATGTATAAATTTAAATGAAATTAAAAAGTAAACGGATATTGAGATAGGTAATAAGTGCGGCTATACCAAGCAATAATACATTAAGCCTTTTGCTATTGGCAAATTTACCCATTACTTTTTTAGATGAGGTTAAATATATTTGTACAAATACAGTTATGGGAAGTTGTATGCTTAGCAGCATTTGCGAATATATTAAACCTTTAAAAGGGTTGCTGATAAAGAAGATGACTAATAGCGCGGGTACCAATGACAATAATATGCCTAATTGCGAATGGGGATCTTTTACATCGTATGGTTCGTTATAAAATCCTGCAAAAATGGTACCTCCAGCCATTCCGGATGTTATAGTGGAGGCTATGCCTGCCATTAATAATGCAATGGCAAAAATTATCGCAGCCGCATTGCCAAGCAAAGGAGTTAGCATTTGGTTAGCTTGCTGCAATTCTACCACAGGAGTTTTATGCGCGAAAAACGTTGATGCAGCCATAATTATCATGGCGCTGTTGATAGCCCAACCTATAATCATGGAAAATAGCGTGTCCATAAACTCGTATCTAAGCTGCTTGCGCTGTATGTGTTCATCTTCAAGATTCCATTGTCGGCTTTGTATAATTTCCGAATGAAGGAATAAATTATGCGGCATTACTACCGCGCCAAGCACGCTCATGATAATAATCATTGACTTATCAGGAAACGATGGTTTTATCCAGCCTACCATTGCTTCATTCCACGAAATATCAGCCAGATAAAGTTCATAAATAAACGACAGCCCTATTATACTTACAAATCCAATAATCCAGCGCTCGAGTTTCCTGTAAGAGTTAGTAAATAATAGTATTACAATTGTAATAAAAGTAATTAACGCGCCAATTTTGACAGGTATATTAAAAAGCATTTGTAAGGCTATGGCACCGCCTAATAGTTCGGCAAGTGATGTGGAAACCGATGCTATCATTGCCGTAGAAAGTACAAATTTTGCTATTTTTTTGGGTAAATAAATATTTGTGGCTTCTGAAAGGCATAAACCCGTGGCAATGCCCAAATGCGCTACATTGTGCTGCAATACAACAAGGAATATGGTAGATAAAGTAACTACCCATAGTAACCGGTATCCAAAATCGGCTCCTGCAGCCAGATTTGACGCCCAATTTCCGGGGTCTATAAAGCCCACGGTTACCAGCAATCCGGGTCCTATATACTTCCATATTTCTAATCCACCCAATGTAGGGTGGTGCATTTCTTTGTTTTTTAGATTTTTAAGGATATTAAAATTTGATAAATTCATAAGAGTAGGAGTAGATTGCAAAGTTATTATATTATTAAGCAAACAGCTAAAAAAACAATCATATATTTGAAAAATAAGCAGGTATAATACCTTGCAAGTTTTTTAATAAAAAAATATTAGGCAAATTGTGTTTTTTTAACATTTTTTATTTATTTTTGCAAGTTGACTTAATTCTCTATTCTTAATTAAGATGATAAAAACTTTACAACTAACAGGAAAATTATTACTCATAGTAGTAGTAATTTCTTTCGCTTCTTGCAAAAAGACAAAAGAAGCCTCACGCACTACAGGATGGAATTATAACGACCCTAACATGGGCGGTTTTGAAGTTGCTGATTATAAGCAACCTGTTACAGGTCCCGGATTGGTATTTATAGAAGGTGGTACTTTTACCATGGGACGTGTTACTGATGACCCTATGTATGACTGGAATAATATTCCGAGAAGGGTAACAGTTACAAGTTTTTATATGGATGAAACCGAAGTTACCAATGTTGATTATTGCGAATATTTATATTGGACGAATAAAGTGTATGGTCAATCTTATCCGAGGGTATATCAGAAAGCCTTGCCTGATACATTGGTATGGCGCGAAAAATTAGCATATAATGAGCCTTTGATAGAAACATATTTGCGCCACCCCGCCTACAAAAATTATCCGGTTGTAGGAGTAACTTGGTTGCAAGCTAATGACTATTGCTTGTGGCGTACCGATAGGGTTAACGAATTTTTGCTTATGAAAAAAGGCGTTATTAAAATTGATCCTAAACAGAAAAACGATAATAATTTTAATACCGAAGCTTATTTGGCAGGGCAATACAAAGCTATGGTTAATAAAGGCATGAAAAACCTTGACCCCAACGGAAAAGGCGATAGAAATGCACGTTTCGAAGATGGTATCATGCTGCCCAAGTATCGCCTGCCCACTGAAGCTGAATGGGAATATGCAGCATACGGTTTAAGAGAAAATACCGACCACGAACGTATTACAGAGCGTAAAATTTATCCCTGGAACGGAACTTCTTTGCGTTTCCAAGGAAAAAGATACAGAGGAGCTTTCATGGCTAACTTTAAAAGAGGAAGAGGAGATATGATGGGTGTGGCAGGACAATTAAACGACGGTGCGGAAATTCCCGCCGAAGTTACTAAATACTGGCCCAACGATTATGGTTTGTATAATATGGCAGGCAATGTGGCTGAGTGGGTGCAAGATGTCTATCGTCAGTTGTCGTTTGAAGATGTAGATGATTTTTCTCCGTTCCGTGGTAATATTTTTAAAACACGTGTAACAGACTCTGCAACAGGCAGGTTGGTAAAAAAAGACAGCTTGGGTCATATAAAATATAGAAATGTTACGGAAGCTGAAGCTGAAGCACGTTTTAATTATAGAAGAGCCGATAACATTAACTACAAAGACGGTGATATTCAAACATTATTAGGCACCAACTGGGCAGAAAATGAAAACGATCCGGAAGCAACAGCTAAGATGTATGAATATGGAATTACCAGTTTGGTAAGTGACAAATCGCGTGTGGTAAAAGGTGGTTCATGGAGAGATCCTGCATTTTATTTAAGCCCTTCGGCACGCAGGTTTATGGATGAAGATAAATCTACTAACTATATTGGCTTCAGATGTGCCATGGGTAAATTAGGACCTTCGGATAACAGTGGATCCAAAAAAAGTAAAAAAAGCAAGAAGAAATAAAAATATAAAATAAAAATATTAACCCATCATTTAACATGATGGGTTTTTTTATTAATTTTCACTTTTAAAAAACAGACGCCCGAATGAGTAAAGACCCTATAGAAAAACTTTATCATATTTTTAAGGAATATCCTCAAATAACAACAGACTCGAGAAATATACCTGCACGAAGTATATTTTTTGCATTGAAAGGAGAAAGTTTTGACGGAAACGTTTTTGCCTCACAAGCACTTGCTGATGGAGCTGCTTATGCCGTAATTGACAACGAAAAATATTTACAGGATAATTGTTTTCTGGTGGAAGATGTGTTGGAAACGCTTCAAAAGCTTGCTAATCATCATCGTAAACAATTAAATTTTCCTATTTTGGCTATTACCGGCAGCAATGGCAAAACTACCACAAAAGAGTTGATAAATGCTGTATTATCTCAGCAATACAAAGTTGTTTCAACAAAAGGAAATTTAAATAATCATATAGGTGTACCGCTTACATTATTGTCTTTTACACAAGAAACAGAAATCGGCATAGTAGAGATGGGGGCAAATCACCCCGGAGAAATAAAAACCTTGTGTTCCATTGCCGAACCTGATTATGGCATAATAACCAATATAGGCAAGGCGCATTTAGAAGGCTTTGGCGGATTTGAAGGTGTTATACGCACTAAAAACGAGTTATATCAATGGTTACGACAGCATAACGGAAAAGCGATAACAAATAAGGATAACAAACTATTGATGGAGTTGGTAAGCGGTATTGATTGTGTAACCTACGGTAAGTCGGAACAAGCGGATACACAAGGCATTTTAAAAGAAAACACAGGATTTCTGCGATTAGATTGGCAAGATAAAGCCGGCAACTCTCACGTGCTATCAACACATTTAGTAGGTGACTACAATTTTGAAAACGTGCTTGCCGCGGTGTGTGTAGGAAATATTTTTAACATAGAGGCTGCGCGTATTAATAAAGCAATAGAAAGCTATATGCCTTCTAATAGCAGATCGCAAGCGATTAACACCTTGCACAACTTTGTTATTTTGGATGCTTACAATGCAAATCCCACAAGTATGCGCGCCGCTATCGAAAACTTTCTCCAACTTAAAGCCGAAAAAAAAATGGTGATATTAGGAGATATGCTCGAACTCGGCAAGGAGAGTTTAGAAGAACATACGCAAATACGAAAACTGCTTGAACAAAGTAATTTTGACATAACTATTTTAGTAGGTAAAGAATTTTCATCCTTAAAAAATAATCCGTTTCATACATTTTCAACCTCTGAGCATGCTAAAGAGTATTTAGCGCAAAAAAATATAACCAACTATCATATTCTCATAAAAGGATCACGGGGTGTAAAAATGGAGAATGTGTTGAGTGTATTGTAAAAAAAACAAATATGAATGAATATAAGGTTATTGGACTAATGTCAGGCACCTCAATGGATGGGGTGGATTTGGCATATTGTATTTTTAAGGAAGATAACTTTAAATACACTTTTGAAATAAAATATTGCGAAACCATACCTTATACAGATGAATGGTACAAGGCTTTAAAAAAACTTCCATCGGAATCAGCTTATGAGTATGCTAAGCAGCACGTGTTATATGGGCATTATTTAGGAAACTTGGTATCTGATTTTATCAATAAGCATAAAATAGCTGTTGATTTTGTGGCATCGCATGGGCATACCGTTTTTCATCAACCCCATCTGAAGTTTACTTCACAGATAGGCGAAGGGGCAGCGCTTGCGCAAGCATCGGGTCAGAAAGTAGTATGTGATTTCAGAACAAGCGATGTGGCAGCCGGCGGGCAAGGTGCTCCTCTTGTTCCTATTGGCGACGAACAACTTTTCGGCACATATGATTACTGCCTTAATTTGGGTGGTTTTGCCAATATTTCAATGGCAAAACAAACAAAACGCGTTGCTTTTGATATTTGTCCGGCTAACATTGTGTTAAATTATTTTGCCAACTTCAGAGGTAAACCATATGACAGAGATGGAAAAATGGCAGCCAACGGAATTTTTAATAAAGATTTGTATGACGAATTAAATTCATTGGATTTTTATGAAAAACAACCTCCAAAATCTTTAGGTAGAGAATGGATGGAACAGCATATCATGCCGTTGTTTGATAAATACCCAATAACGCCTGAAGACTGCGCATGCACTTTTTGTGAACATGTGGCTTACCAAATAGGCAGGGCAATTGAAAACGATAATAAAAAATCAGTATTGGTAACAGGCGGTGGTGCTTTTAATGCATATTTGATAGAGAGAATACAGCATAATACGAAAGCGCAAGTGATTATACCACAAAATAATATAGTAAATTATAAAGAAGCTTTAATTTTTGCATTTTTAGGTGTTTTAAGGATAAAACAGAAAAATAATTGTTTATCGTCGGTAACGGGTGCTGCAAAAGATGTTTGCGGAGGCGCCCTATACTTACCCTGATATAGACGGCGTATATTTTTATCATTATAAGATAATATCTCTTTGAAAATTACTAAATTTGTAGCCTTTTTTTGTTAAATAAAATAGAAAGTAAGTGAAACTACCACATAAAAATCCGGCTCATTACAACTCGTTGCATGGTAAATTAAGTATAGCCGGCGTAATTATTACCATGGGCATTGTGTATGGAGATATCGGAACATCTCCGTTGTATGTGATGAAAGCCATTGTTGGAAGTGTTTCCGGCGTGCCCACCGTAGATTTTGTACTTGGCGCCATTTCGTGCATTATCTGGACACTCACTCTCCAAACTACCGTAAAATATGTTTTAATTACACTAAGAGCTGACAACAAAGGTGAAGGAGGCATTTTAGCGCTATATGCACTGGTGAGAAAAAAGAAAAAGTGGCTGTATGTTTTAGCTATTGTGGGGGGTAGCGCTTTACTGGCTGACGGGGTAATCACTCCTTCCATTACAATTGTTTCGGCTATAGAGGGTTTAAACCTTCAATATCATAAAACTATTAATATTATACCTATTGCATTAACTATTGTAACTTTTTTGTTTTTAATTCAACAATTCGGAACCTCTAAAATTGGTATTTCTTTTGGTCCCATTATGTTTATATGGTTTTGTACGCTGGCGGTATTGGGTTTTATGCAACTGGTTCATTTACCTGTGGTTTTAAAAGCGTTTAATCCTTATTATGCCATCAAGCTTTTAGTAGAGTATCCTAAGGGGTTTTTGCTGTTAGGGGCTGTTTTCCTGTGTACAACGGGGGCTGAGGCTTTATATTCCGATTTAGGACACTGTGGAATTAAGAATATCAGAGGGAGTTGGTTTTTTGTAAAAGCCTGTTTGATTATAAACTATTTAGGACAAGGAGCATGGGTGCTTATGCAACAAAGACCGGGCACAGAACTGGAAAATCCGTTTTTTTCCATTATGCCACACGCGTTTTTGCCTTTTGGCGTAATATTGGCAACACTCGCGGCAGTTATTGCCAGTCAGGCATTAATCAGTGGGTCATATACCATTATAAGTGAAGCTATTCAGCTCAATTTTTGGCCCAAATTGCGTATTAATTACCCTACCTCGCGAAAAGGACAAATGTATATATCTTCCGTAAACTGGTTGCTATTTATTGCCTGTGTTACGGTAATACTTACTTTTAGAACATCATCGCGGATGGAAGCCGCTTATGGTTTGGCTATTACCATTACCATGTTGATGACTACCGTATTGATGATAATTTATTTGATGCGGATTCGAAGAAAAACAATTTTTATCGTGGCTTTTGCTCTCATATATCTTACTATTGAAGGCTCGTTTCTGATTGCAAATTTAGCTAAGTTTGCCCATGGCGGTTGGTTTACTATTTTGCTTGCAGGCGTTATAGCTATAGTAATGTACACTTGGAGGCGCGGAAGGCAGATTAAAAACATGTTTACACGATTTGTTCCTATTGATGAACATAAACAAGCCATTTTAGATTTATCCAGAGATAATAGTGTGCAAAAGGTCGCAACCAATTTGGTTTACATAACCCATGCCGATAAATCATCGGATATTGAGTCGAAAATATTATATTCTATTTTCAATAAAAAGCCCAAACGTGCCGATACTTACTGGCTACTGCACGTGCACATTACGGATGAGCCACATACCTTGGAGTATAAGGTTGAAAAGATAATTCCGGGCGTATTAATGCGTGTCGAATTTAGGTTAGGATTTAAGGTGCAACCGCGTATCAACTTGTTTTTTAAGCAAGTGATAAAAGAATTAGTTGATAATAACGAGATTACATTAGAATCTGGATATCCCTCGCTGCGTAAGCATAATATACCCGCCGATTTTCAATTTATTATCATCAGGCGCATTCAGAATTATGATTTTGATTTTCCCGCTTTTGACCAGTTTATCATGGACTTATACGTGGTATTGGCGAAACTTTCAACCAGCGACATACGCACATACGGGCTCGATACGTCTAATATAATAGAGGAGAAAGTGCCTTTTGTAGTAGAAACAGGTCGCAAACACTTGCTTAACAGGGTATATACACGTTAAATCCTGCTTTGCTTTATTAATAATTAACAAACCATTGTTTACAAACTTGTAAACGGGCATGGTAATTGTACCTGTTTTCGTGTTATTTTTATCCGATATATAAAATATATTTTAGCTTTGTATAAACATTTATTATGATTAATACAATATTTCTTCAAGCTACACAAATAGCTAATGCCGTTGCTGATAGCGCGGCCAAAGTAGTTAATACGCCACAGGCTGCACAACCGACAGAATCAAAAATTACCCTATGGGAATTATTGGTAAAAGGCGGTTTTATCATGGTTCCTATTGCTTTGCTTTTTGTAATTGCCATATATGTTTTCATTGAACGTTATATAAGCATTAAAAAAGCCTCCAAATCTGAATTTAATTTTATGAATAACATACGTGATTATATCTATAATCAGCGTATAGACGCGGCTCTTTCGTTTTGCAGAAGCCATAAGAGCCCTATAGCGCGTATGATAGAAAAAGGAATTAAGCGTTTGGGCCGTCCGCTTAAAGAAGTAGAAGAAGCAATTGAAGTGGTTGGCAAATTTGAAGTGTATAAATTGGAAAAAAATATCGTAATACTTGCTATTATAGCAGGTATTGCACCCATGTTCGGGTTTATCGGTACTATTATTGGGGTTATCAAAATTTTTCATGATATTTCCCTGGCTGGCGATGTAAGTATAACCACAGTTTCTTCGGGTCTTTATACAAAAATGGTTGCCAGCGCAGCCGGTCTTATTGTGGGCATTATAGCATTTGTGCTTTACCATTGGTTAAATATTATGGTTGATAAAACAGTGCAGGGAATGGAACGTTCTGCGGTAGATTTTATTGATTTATTACAAGAACCTGTGAAATGAACCTGAGACGAAAAAGCAAAATAACTGCTGAAGTAGCTACTTCATCCATGAACGACATCATGTTTTTCTTGATGCTGTTTTTCCTCATTATGTCCACCTTGTTGAATCCTAATGTAGTGAAACTTACACTACCCAATTCTAAGCATAATCAGGAATTGCGCAAAAAAGAAGTTACGGTTTCTGTTACAAAAGATTTACAATACTTTGTGAACAACGCAGCCGTTCCTTACGAACAACTTGAATCTACTCTACAGCACGAACTGGCAAAATCACAAGATTTAACCGTTATTTTAAGGGTGGATAATGGCTTGTCTGTTCAGGATTTGGTAAATGTATTGGAAATAGGAAATAAATTAAAAGTTAAGATGGTACTTGCCACTAAAGCGCCAAATGGAAAGCAGGGATAAAGATACAGATTATAAAAGCAAGATAATAGGAGGCGTGTCAACACTCATAATAACAGGCTTGTTATTCCTGCTATTTATTTTGGTAGTGTTCCGTACGCCCATTCCTCCATGGCCCCAAGACGAAGGTGGCGGTGGTGGAGGTAACGGGCTTGAAATAAACATAGGAAACAGTGAGGATGGAATGGGAAATGATCAATATGCTGAATTGGGATTGCCCAATTTTGTAGAACCTGCGAAAAGTCAGCCCGTTGTAGCGCACGCTCAGGATGCAGATCAGTTGCTTACACAAGATGGAGAAGAGGGGGCTACATCTATTCCAGAAAATAAGACAAAAAATATAAAGGATAAAAAAACAGAAACTCCCTTAACCCCTGATGCTAAACCAACTAAAAACATAACTAAACCGATACAACCCACGGTTAACACTAATGCTTTATATAAAAAATCGAAAAACACATCGGATGGAACTACCGGTAAAGCTGGCAATCAAGGTAGAGAAGACGGTACGCCAAACGCGAAAAATTATGGTGGAACCGGTACCGGTTCGGGCACAGGTAGTGGCTCGGGTACCGGCAGTGGCAGTGGCACAGGTAGTGGAAGCGGATCCGGATCCGGCATAGGTGGCGGAAAAGGTAGTGGCGTTTCCTATGATTTAGGGGGACGTGGCGTAAAATTTGTTCAAAAACCTACATATAATTCAAAAGAACAAGGGCGTATAGTAGTTGCCATAAAAGTAAACCGTGAAGGCAAAGTTACTTATGCCGCCGCGGGAGCTAAAGGAACAACCATTTCCGAACAAAGTTTGCGCTCGCAAGCTGAACGCGCCGCCATGCAAACTACCTTTTTAAAAGATTTAAACGCTCCTATGGAACAACGGGGGACGATTACCTATGTTTTTAGAAAACAAAACTAATGGTTCAATATAAATAGCTTGAGAGTATAGAACACACGCGGTTTTTAGATTTAGCGTTGAATATTTTGTTTTCATACGTCTTACTTGATTTTAAAAGGGGTATGAGAGGTAGCATGGGTTAGCCATCTTTTGGGGTCAAAAATTTGGTTTTACATCTTATCATATACGCAGCACCTTGCTCCATGCTTTCCAATTGTTGTAAATCTTTATCCTATTCGCCTTGGCAGGATGAAAAGAAAAGTTTTCAGCATATTTAACATTTTGGTTGTTTATTTGTATATTTACTGATATAAAATATCTTCTTTATAATCTTAAAAATATTTCACTATGCCTATTAGAATGGTTAAAGATCCCACACAAAACACCTCGGATAATTATCCTGGAGGTGGGGGAGGCGGAGGACTTCCTGGAGGAAACGGTTGCCTTTTTGCTTTTCTTCCTTTGCTTTTCAGAAATCCCAAACTTCTTATTCTACTCATAGTAATAGGGGTAGCTTTTTATTTTTTGGGTGGTAAAAGTTGCATTTCCAACATGTCTAATGTCAATCAAACGGCAGGAGAGTTTGCCTTGGGGGCTGATTTAAACCAAGCAATGTATGATAAAGCTGAGGTATTTGAACCCTTGGCAGATAATATTAAAAATCCTTTGCCTGAACGTGTTACGTTGGAGCAATACGCTCCACAACGTTTAAATCAAGGTAAGCAAGGTTCATGTGTAGCATGGTCAAGTGCATATTCGGCACGTACCATTATGCGGGCGCGCGAAACAGGAGAAAATCCCGACCAAATTGCATTTAGTCCTTCCTTTCTCTACAATCAGATCGGATTGGATAATTGTCAGGGTTCCTATATTATTCGCGCTATGGAAAGCATGAATAAAGTGGGAGCTTTGCCATTGAAAAAATTTCCTTATAATGAAGAAGATTGCACTTCGCAACCTCAACAGTATCAATTGCAGGAAGCTAGCGCTTATAAAATTAACGGGTTTAACAGGCTATCAAAAAGTGGAGATGATTATAAAGTAGATATGCTGGCTATCAAGCAAAATCTGGCGCAAGGAGCTCCCGTAGTTATAGGCGCTATGGTGGGAGGATCTTTTATGGGTGAGATGAAAGGACAAAAAGTGTGGATTCCGTCACGTTCAGACTACAGCAAAATGGGTTTTGGCGGGCATGCCATGTGTGTAATTGGCTACGACGACTATTTGGAAGGCGGTGCATTTCAGATTATGAACAGCTGGGGAACGGAATGGGGTGAAAACGGAGTGGCATGGATTAGATATAAAGATTTTGATTTTTTTGTAAAAGAAGCATATGGTATTTATCCTATGGGTAACGCCGTTAAGCAAAATGAAAATCAATTGCAGGCAGAGTTTGGGTTGGTTTCTTACAATAATCAGACGGGAGACTTAAAGAATTTGCCCGCGGTGCCTTTAAAATATACCACAGATAGAACGTATCAAACCGTGAGTCCTCTTAAAAAAGGAGAAAAGTTTAAAGTAGCAGTAGCTAACTCCTCAGCTTGTTATACCTATATTTTTGGGCAGGAAACAGATGGTTCTTCCTATGTTTTGTTTCCCTACACGCCTAAGCATTCTCCTTATTGCGGCATTACAGGTTTGCGCTATTTTCCAAAAGATTTTTCCATGCAAGCAGATGAAAAGGGGAACAAAGATTTTATGGCTGTTGTGATGACTAAAAAACCGATAGACTACAAAGTATTAAACCAAGCAATTGCAGCAAGCAAGCAGGCTACTTATGCCGAAAAGGTAAAAGATGCCGTGAGAGGGCAAATGAAGTTGTTAGGTGTGAGGTTTGTGCCTAAAAATGGGAATGTTATGTTTTCAACATCCATGCAAGCTGACAATGCAATAGCTTTTGTGATAGAGGTTGATAAGCAGTAAAGCATACATGCAAATAATATTAAGCAAAAAGCCAAAGATTTTAATCCTTGGCTTTTTGCTTTTTTTAGGCATATTTTACTTGTGCTTGTCAAACATCTCTTTCACTTTGGCAATAACAGGTTCGGCATTGCCTCCAATAAAAGATTTAAGTATTTCTAGCGTATGGTGGTTTTTCGGATCTTCTATTATTGATTTTATATATAAGCTTAATTTTTGAAGCAGGCGTTCGATAAAACCCTTGGCTGCATCTTCCGCCACATCTATTTGTTTTACTATACTTTGGGTTGCGTCATTCACTATACTGTTAAACGTTGTAGATCCCCCTTTTTCCGAATTTGAAGAAAAGAAATCGTTAATGGTAGCCATAATATTATCTGTTTTTACATTTTTCCTTATGGCGTCGATTATAGATTGTGCAATATTTTCTATGTTATTTTCATTTTTCCCGGGAGACTGGGCGTTTTTCTCCGCATCTTCGCGTATAAGGTTCTTTATCAGGTTTTTTAATTCTTCTATCATATTTTTTTGTTTTAAGTTCTCGCTGTTTATAAAACAAATGATATGCCTTTTTGATTTTTAAAATTACGTATAGCAAAAAAGGTTGCTTTTTAGGCAACCTTTCTCATTTTGTTAGTTTTTTCGAATTCTAATATCCGAAAATATCTTGTTGTGATAGGCGTTGTAGAGTGCCATATTTTTCAAGGCTCTTCAAATCCATATCTTTTTCGTTACCCAAAATACAGATAGTATATTTGCGCCCTTTTACCCATTTTTCCTGAAATGCTTTAACGTCACTTAAGGTTAAAGAAGGCAATTTTTCATATAACACTTTGTTTATATCGTAGTTGATTCCCAAGTCTTTTGCCGATAAGTACGAAGTCAATACCCTTGACTTTGTAGTTCTATCTGTGCGTAACTTAGAGATAATTCCTTCTTTGGCAAGTTTAAAAGCATTTTCTGATTCGGGCATGTTATTTATAATATCTTCAAAAGTAGCCAACGCATCTTTTAATTTGTCGTTTTGTGTGGCAATTTGTGCTGTCATAATATAATTGTTTTTGAGGTTGTAAGGTTTGGATAGCGTAGCAAAAGCGCTGTACGCTAATCCGCGCGCTTCTCTCATTTCTTGGAAAACAATAGCGTTCATGCCACCACCAAAGTACTCATTGTATAATGTTAATACCGGATTTATTGCAGCATTGAAAGTCTCTCCGTTATTAGAAATCATACGCAAATAAAGTTGTTTGGCATCGTAAGGTGCAATTAAAACTTTATTTTCGGTAGTAATTTGTTGTTTAAAATTATCGTTTTTAGCAACTGTCGTTAATTTTTGAGGCGCTTTATGATATGTATTGATTTCTGCAATAAATTTATCTGCGGGCAATTTACCATAATACAAAATGCGATGTTCATATTTGTTCAATCCTTTTAGTTTGTCTAAAAGTGTTTGCGGGTTAGTTTCTTTAAGTTCCTTTTCCGAAAGTATATTTTTCTCAGGAGAATTGGCTCCATACATACCATATTGAACCAACTTGTTAAAGTTTACACTTTGGTTAAGTTTGCCGTTTGCGCGTTGTTTCAATGTGCTTGAAACAATATTTGTATAAGCTTCTTGGTTTACTTTTGCATCATTTAAGAGTTGCTCGAATAAGTTTATGGCTTTGCTCATATTTTCACTTAATCCGGTAATGCTCACAAAAGTACGCTCAGCCCCTACCGAGAAGTAATAACTGCATGCAAGTTTATAAAATTCGCGTTTTATATCTTCAGGCGATAAGGTGGAAGTTCCAAGGAAGTTGAGGTAATCTACCGCTGTTTTCAATGCTTTGTCATGGTTGTTTCCATACTCAAAAACATAGGTAACTTCAAACAAATCGTTGTTTGTGTTTTGTTTGTAATATACAGGAATATTTGATTTGGCTTTTAGTATTTTCAAATCTTTGTTGAAATCAACAAACACCGGAGCAATAGGTTGTGGTTTAGATGCCTGTATTTCTTTTAAAAACTCGCTTGATACATCGCGGTTTGTTACAATAGGAGTGATAGAAGGTTTTTCTATTTTCAATTCATTCGGATCCTTACCTTGACGTTTATAAATAATGGCATAATTGTCAGTTAACAAAAACTTGTTTGCAAAATCTACAATTTGTTGTTTGGTTATTTTTGATGCTTTTTCAAGTTTTTGAACTTCGTCAGCCCAATTGGTACCTGCAATGAAAGAATTAACAAACATCATGGCGCGACCTCTGTTTTCTTCCATTTGATATAATTTTTGCAATTTAAAATTATTAATGGTGGCTTGCATTAAGTCTTCGTTAAAATCACCTTTTTTTAGCTTTTCAATTTCGCCAAGCAACAAGTCTCTTACTTGTTCAAGTGTTTGTCCTTCTTTAGGAGTTCCGCTTAATGTGAATATTGAATAATCGGTCATATCATTAACACCTGAACCGGCATAAAGAACCTTTTGTGTTTGCAATAAATTTAAATCAATAAGTCCGGCTTTCCCATTGTTTAAAATCATGTCAATCATTTCCAATATATCTACATCGTTGGTTTTAGTGCCGCCAAAGCGCCATCCTAAAGTTACGTTGGCAGCTTCGAGTCCCATCACTTCTACTTCAATAGGTTTGGTAATAGGAGATTCTTGTGCAAGATTCAAATGAGGCAAATTGGGGTTTGGTTTCAAACCGCCAAAGTATTTGTCAATGGTTTTAATCATAAAATCGGGTTCGAAATCTCCTGAAACACATATAGCCATGTTATTAGGAACATACCATGTTTTATAGTAATTTTTAATATTGGTTATAGAGGGATTTTTTAAATGTTCCTGTGTTCCCAATACCGTTTGCGTACCATAAGGGTGGTGAGCAAATAATGCCGATTGCAATTTTTCGTAAACTTTGCGCCCATCGCGGGTCAACGACATGTTTTTTTCTTCATACACAGTTTCTAATTCGGTGTGAAAACCGCGTATTACATTGTGTTCAAACCTGTCAGACTGTATTTTTGCCCAATTTTCTATTTGATTAGAAGGTATATCCTCTACATATACTGTCATATCATATCCTGTGAAAGCATTGGTGCCATCAGCGCCTATAGCTGCCATAAGTTTATCATATTCATTAGGGATAGATAGCTTAGAAGCCTGATAAGAAACGCTGTCTATTTGTTTGTATATTGCTTTACGTTTGGTATCATCCGTAGTTTTACGATAAACTTCAAACAAACGTTCAATTTCGTCTAACAAGGGTTTTTCTGCCGCATAATTCTGAGTGCCAAATTTTTCGCTACCTTTAAACATAAGGTGTTCAAAATAGTGTGCCAATCCCGTGGTTTCGGCAGGGTCGTTTTTTCCTCCCACGCGCACAGCAATATAAGTCTGAATGCGAGGTTTTTCTTTATTTACTGACATATACACTTTCATCCCGTTGTTCAGCGTGTATATACGCGTATTTAAAGGATCGTTGGCAAAAGACTCATACTTGTATGTTTGAGCCATAGTACCCAAACTTGCAACTATAAAAATAAAGGCAAGTGTAAGTAAAGATAATTGTTTTTTCATACGTGTTAATTATTAAGGTATCGATTAATTTTAAAGGTATTAATGGTTAGCTTCTCTACTACTTGGTGGTGCTTTGCAGGTTAATGCTTGTATGCCTGTGTTGCCCCACCGCAGGCAGGGAATTATGCAAGCATATAGTATTCACTTGGGTCGAAATTTTCGTTTTTTTTATTCACTTCCTTGTTTTATTTACAAGGGGGTGAAAGAGACCGCTTTGCTTAGTTGCTCATATTTTATTTTTATTAAAGGAGACAAAGAAAAATTTCATGTTTCATAAGGCTTATTCTGCTATATTTATAAAAACTAAATAAATAACAAATTTCAATAAAGTATTTGATTTTGCCAAAGGTTGAATAAAAAATTAAACTTACATACAGACGGTTTTAACTAAAATTAACGATAAGGATATGATTAAAAAACATTTTATGTTAATATTATATATATAAACATAATTATAACACATTTAAATTCAACCATATACAAATCGTTTTAAGTATATTGTCTATTCCATTACGTATATCATCTATTCAAAAAAATTTAATTTCTTAATTTAAATATTTATTAGACAATAGATTTTATCCTACGTGTTGTAGTTTTTTTAATTTTCTTGAATATTTAAAACGGCTTGGCTTGTTTGTATTATCCGTTTTTTTCTCTTTCAAAGTAAATTTAAGCCATATAAAACCCTTTACGCCGGACAGTAGTGAAGCAATAAGAATAGAGAGTTTGGCGTAATTGATAAGGGTGGCGTCATTAAATGCCAGCAAGGTGATAAAAATAGACATGGTGAAACCTATTCCCCCTAAATAGCCTACACCTAACAAATGTTTCCACTTAACTCCTCTTGGAAGCTTACATAAATCAAGACGAATGGCGATATAGCAAAAGAGCATAATCCCCAAAGGCTTACCCAGGAACAAACCGGCCATAATGCCAATATCACTCAGTTGTGTGAAAATATTTTTCCAGTCGGGGTCAATGGTAATAGCTGTGTTGGCAAGGGCAAACAAGGGAAGTATGAAAAAAGCCACGGGTTTGTGTAACGCATGCAGTAATTTGTAGTTAGGACCTTTTTTATTGCCTTCCGCAAAAGGAATTGTAATAGCAAGTAATACTCCTGCAATGGTAGCATGAATTCCGGAATGCAGCATGAAATACCACATAAATACGCCACCTACCAAATAAGGGATAAGATTATGAATTTTTAATTTGTTTAATCCTAACAGTCCACCGAAAATAGCAAGTGCTATAAAAAGATTGAGGGCATTTATGCTATCGGTATAAAAAATAGCAATTACAATAATAGCGCCTAAGTCGTCGATAACAGCCAAAGCGGTAAGAAATATCTTTAATGCGTTAGGCACGCGGGAGCCTAACAGAGAGAGAATGCCCAGTGCAAAAGCAATATCAGTTGCCATAGGAATGCCCGCACCCGATTGGGTAGCTGTGCCATAGTTAAAAGCTAAATAAACGGAAGCCGGAATAACCATTCCGCCTAATGCCCCTACAATGGGCAATAAAGATTTTTTTACATCCGAAAGTTCTCCTTTTTTTACTTCCCTAACCAATTCCAATCCAATCATGAAAAAGAAAATAGCCATCAAACCATCGTTAATCCAATGTGGTATATCATGACCCGCAAACTGGGTTTCCCATACACCTATATAAAAATCGTGAAATTGTGAATTTACAAGAAAGATAGAAAGGGCTGTGCATATAATAAGCACTATGCCGCCGGCTTTTTCACTTTCAAAAAACTCTTTAAAAATACGTGTAAGCATCAATTTGTTAGTTGTTTAGCTAAACAAGCTTTTTGGATAAATATTTAACAGGCAGTAATTAATTACTGATAATATGGTAAAAAAATACTGGATAATTCTGTTTGATTACAAAAATAAAAAAATAAGAGGATTTTGATACCTCAAAATCCTCTTATTTATCAAATATTTTGCGAAAAATTATTGTTGAATCATTTTTTCAAGCAAATCCAATTGCGATTGTAGCTGTTTTTTTACTTCGGGATCTTTTTCGTTTTTAACGGCAGCTTTTAAATCGGGTATATTATCCGTGCGTTCAAGCTCAACAACCAGTTTGGCTGCTAACAGGCGCACTTGGGCGCTGGTATCTCTTACCATTTGTCCCATTACTTTTTTGGCTCCCCACGAACGCATATCCACTATATCTTGCATCGCTTTAAGTTTTCCTTCGGTAGTTTGTCCGGTTAAGTTATCCATAGCTTCACCTTGTTTTTTGGAAAGTTCCGTAGTAAAGAGGCTTTCAGCCTTATAAATGTCGGGGCGAACCACATTGTTTCCGTATGAAACCAAATCTTTTTTAGCCACGTAACGTACCAGGCGCGGAATCATCCAACGCATACCTTGGGTAGCTTCCGGATGGGCAATGATAGATGCGCTTCTTCCTTTTTCCACATCACTTACAACAAGAAAAGGTCTGTTGTTGGTCATATTAGCAGGCGTGCCTTCTATGGTATGAACATCGCTGTGCATGGTGGCTAAGGATGTAAATTTATAATTCGCGTTTTTGGCAGGAACCAAAACAGGACCTTCGTAATATTGGCAATATAAAGTATCTTGTTTGGCAAGCTCAGGAAATATTTTTTTTCCTTCTTCGGTGAGCCCGAATTTTGCCAAGCCGTGTCCGCGGTGGTCATGCTCAATATCTATGGCAGAACAACCACTTAATCCTAAACTTGGATAATCGGGGGTTTGGGTTAAAATATAAGCGCCCGCGCAAATGCCCACTACGCCTTTGCCTTGTTTAACCAACGATATTATCTTTTGTTGCCCCAGCAATCCCAAACTACTTGTTTCGCTACGTCCGCCACCGCCGGGAAATAAGAAAACGTCAATATCATCGGCATCGCCGCCCATAATATCGGCAGCGGAAATAATGCGGGCATCTATACCCTTGTCTATACGCAGGGCTTCCATGGCATCAGCTATGCAATCGGGGCTATCGCCGTTTTTATCAAACACGCCTACTTTAATGGTACCTTTTTTATTTGTACTGATGTTTGAATTACCTGCGTTTGTACATGCTGCAACACAAAGTGTGAGCGATAAAACGATATAAAACAATTTTTTCATGGTCTTGATTAGTTATGAGTTAGTCGTTATTTATTACACTGTAATTTGCACCTGCTTTAGGCTGGTAGGGTTTAACATTAAATTCTTTATCATAGGTTTTTAATGTTAAGTTATCTAACCAATTATAATATTCTTTGATTTCGGCAACAGAAGGGGTCTTTTCTCGCCATTGTTTTAATTTCTCTTCTGTTTTGGCAAATATTTCCTTTTCCACGGGTTCCAATTTTTGAATAAATCCTGTTCCTTCGCGGTTAAAGAGTTTGGAAATCAATAAAAATTTTCCTCCATCGGAACGACCAATAGGATAACATTCTTTTTTTAATTGTAAAGCCATATCGTTGAGAGGCGCGTTATTATTTTTTCCTTTAACCAATACAGAAGGCAGATTGTCTCCTCCTTTTACCCAAGCCGGCAAAGCCAAACAGGTATTAGGGAATCCTATATGTGTCCACATGGTGGCAAGTTCCGGATTTTCACCTTTTTTTACGCCTTGAATAACAATGTTGGAGCTTGTGCCACTGCGGGTAGTTAGGTCTTCTGCCGTAATAAAGTTTTCGCCGTAAGGAATGGCGCTATATTCTTCTCTGAAATTCTTTTTTAACACAGGGTGTTTAAATGTGCGTGTAAAATCCTGTAAAATACCTTTATAACTTATATTTCCCATTGCATCGGCATTATAAAAATTATCCTGCGCTATTTGGTAACGTATAAAACCATAACCCACATCTTTTTTGCCGGTAAACGAAAAATTGGTACGTATAATATATCCGTTGGGCGCTTGAGCGGCATCGTTGGCGTCAAATTTTGTAAAAGTTTCGTTGTTCACTTCATAAAAAGCAGCGCCACCCTGCGCGTCAATCACCCCAAAATGTGCAGCCAATCCCATGGGGCGAGGCTCTTTGCGTAGCATTTCTTCAAAATCTTTAAGCGTGGCGCATGTTTGTAAGGCTCTTTTCATAAACTCGCCTTCCATATTGGCTTTATTTCCTTTATAATCTAAATTTACGTTAAACGAAGCGCTGTTCATGATGGCAAACCCTGTAGCGTTTACACCTGCCCACACTTGCTGTCCGAGTATATCTTTGGCATTCACCAACCCAATATAGGTATATTTTCCATCGGTAAAATACTGCAAACGGTTTTCTAAGTCGTCCGTGTCGCGTAGTTTCCAAATCATCGGGCGCCCGTCGGCAGTGTATTTACCCGAAATAACAGCCGTAGTGCAAGCGAAACTTTTGCCCATAGGCAAAAGCGCAAAAACGAGCGTAAGCGTAATAATAATTTTCCTGATTTTCATCATGTTGTTGTTTTAGTATGTTATATTGATTAGATGCTACAAACTTATATAAAAACATGTGAATTATAAGTATTACAGAAAAAAATATTACACCCATGACAAAAAAAAGTTAATATAATATTTCTATTTCATTAGATTGCAGTACTGATTGCAGGTATAAGTTTATCTCTTTCCTTTCTTTTGGCGTTAGTCTTTTTTTTGCGGTTATTATTTTTATTACAGGAATGTGCTTTGTTGATGCGCCTTTTTCTGAAACAATGATTTTGCGGCTGAACTGGCACGAGATAATTTGAGGATATTTATCGTGTAAATTTACCAGTATGTTGTTTTCTAATGATTGTCTGGTATTCAGGCTATCGGTTATTTTAGAATTTTCCTGCTCCATAGCCCTTAGTTTATTGATTTCGGACTTCAGGTATTCAATTTCGGTAATATTAGCGGTGTTATCGTAAGCAAATCCTTGCTTAAAGTTAATATTGGTTTTTTTTAATGCTAATTCTTTTACTTCTTTTCTCACCATATCCCGTTCAAGGTAGGTAAGAGGCGTTCCTCCGTAGGTTAAGTCGATGGTTTTAGTATGTGCGTCGATTCTACTTTTTAAAAGATAATTGCCATTTAAGACATTTACTTTGGCAATGAGCATATTCGCTTTTTTTGTGAAATTTTCCTGTTGTATCAAACGTATTCCAAAAATAATACTGGGTATAATAGTCAGTAAAATAACAGCGATTATGATGCGGTTAACACTCTTTTTCCTTTCTTCCTGTATAAGCGAGTAAATGGGGAACTTAAGAAACTGGCAAACCATGAGTGAGGCTAAAGCAATAAAAACAGTATTGATGGTAAACAAGTAAAATGCGCCGAAAAAGAAGTTAAACTGCAAGGTGGCAAGTCCGTAGCCTGCTGTGCACAAGGGCGGCATCAAGGCGGTGGCAATGGCAACGCCCGGTATTACGTTTCCTTTTTGCTTACTGCTGATGGCTATAATGCCCGCCAAGCCACCGAAAAAGGCTATAAGCACGTCATAAATGGAGGGGCTTGTGCGTGCAAGCAATTCCGAATGGGCTGTGGATAAAGGGCTTATAGTAAAATAAATAGTAGAAGTAACCAAGCTGGCAAGCACCGCAAAACTAAAGTTTTTTATCGCTTTGCGGAATAAAGGAAAGTTATAGGTGGCAATACTATAACCCATACCGTTTATAGGTCCCATGAGGGGCGAAATAAGCATGGCGCCTATTATCACCGCGGTGGAGTTTACGTTTAATCCTACCGAAGCCACAAAAATGGCAAGTATCAAAATCCAGAGATTAGTACCTTTAAAAACCACATCCCCCTCTATACTTTCGTGAATGGATTTGAAATCGCCCAATTGATGCGAAATATTAAAATAATTATAGATTTTTTTTAGTCTGTTATCCATTATATGTGCTTTATAATAAAATAGAAAGTAAATTTAATTTAAAAATAGGATAAAAAGTAAAAGCAGAATTTAAAAAATCTGTTTTTAATGTTATTTTATTGATATTTAATATATTAAAAACATATTTTGTGTTTACATATCAATAGTATGAAGAAAAGGATAAATGCGATTACTTTTTTATATTAAAATGTTTTGCAAAAAAAATAAAAAAGTAGTTATCATTTACCGAATTAGCGTAATTTTGATACTTCAAAAACGAACATTTTTATTTATGCGCCGTATCATATTATTCACCTGTTTATCTGTGTTTTTAAGTTTCAATGCATTTTCCCAAAATTTCAAGTATGATTATGAGGAGCTGAACAAAACAAGCAAAAAGTACGATGCTTTGATGCAGCTTGTTGAATATTTTTATGTAGATAAGGTGGATAAACCCAAACTTACCGAAGAAGCCATAGTGTATGTGCTCAAAAATTTAGACCCACACTCTACTTATATTCCCAAAGATGAGGTGCAACGCCAAAAAGCGCCTCTTGAAGGCAGTTTTGACGGAATAGGCGTTCAATTTCAGATAGTGAAAGATACGGTGCTGATTATAGCTCCTATTGTGGATGGACCTTCTGCCAAGGTGGGCATTATGGCTGGAGACAAAATAGTAAAAATAAACAACGAGCCTGCTGTGGGTAAAAAAATAAACAATGAATACGTTTTCAGCAAGCTGCGTGGACCCAAAGGCAGCATAGTAACCCTTGGCATATGGAGAAAAGGACAGAAAGAGGTGTTGGATTTTACTATCAAACGCGATAAAATACCCTTGTATAGTGTTACCGCCAAATATATGATCGACAAAGAAACAGGTTATATAAAACTTTCGCAGTTTGCGCGTACATCCATGGACGAGTTTAGGGCGGCTCTTTCCATGCTCAAATCAAAAGGTATGAAAAACCTGATTTTTGATTTGCGCGACAATCCCGGTGGATACATGGATATTGCTTATGACTTGGTTGATGAGTTTTTACCTGCAGGCAAGCTGGGTGTATATACACAAGGGCTTAAGAGTAAACGTCAGGATTACTACACTACTTCAAAAGGGGATTTCGAAAAAGGCAAGCTTATCATTATGGTTGATGAAGGATCGGCATCTTCATCTGAAATTGTGGCAGGTGGTGTGCAAGACTGGGACAGGGGATTGATAATAGGCAGACGCACCTTTGGTAAGGGATTGGTACAAAGACCTTTTATGTTGCCCGATAGCTCGGTAATACACCTTACCGTATCCAGATATTATACCCCTTCGGGTAGAAATATCCAGAAACCTTATGAAAACGGCTCGGAAGACTATGCTTTGGAAGTATATAAACGTATGTTGCATGGTGAGTTTATGCATGCTGACAGTATTAAATTTCCTGACTCACTTAAGTTCTATACACATGCCAAACGCTTAGTGTATGGCGGTGGCGGTATTATGCCCGATTACTTTATTCCTGCCGATACTTCTTTTGTTTCAGCATTTTATAGAGACGTGAGCCGTAAAGGATTGATAAACGATTTCCGACTCCAATATATGGATGAAAACAGGGATAAGCTCAAAAATAAATATGCTACATTTGAAGTTTATAAAAAAGATTTGAGAATAGGAGACGAAATTCTTGATGCATTTGTTAAGTATGCCGATGCAAAAGGTGTAAAACCTGCTGCCGCAGATATGAAAATATCGGGTAATACCATAAAAACTATTCTCAGGGCAATGATAGCACAAGACATTTTTGCCGAAAATACATATTATGAAATCATAAGCGACATTGACAACGAGTTGCAACAAGCCAAGCAACTTATGTATGACAAAAAAGCTTTTGATAAGCTTACCGAATCAAATTAGTATATGGCAAGAGCAAAGCTAAAGGTTTATGTGTATCTTGTATTTGCCATGCTCTTTTGGGGCTTGTCGTTTGTATGGTTTAAAACAGCGGTAGCATATTATAATCCTATTACTATTATTTTTATAAGACTTGTTATTTCGTCTGTTTTTCTATTTGCTATCTTAAAAATTACGCGTGTTTTTCAAAAAATTAAACGTGAAGATTTACCATATTTCTTTTTGCTGGCATTCACGCAACCTTTCTGTTATTTTCTGGGCGAAAGTTTTGGGCTCAGACTGGTTTCACCTACCATTTCATCGGTTATTATTTCTACCATTCCACTATTCACGCCCATAGCCGCTTATTTCTTCGCACGCGAAAAGGTAAGCGCTTCGCTCATTGTGGGGCTTATCCTTTCTTTTTCGGGTATTTTGCTCATGATCATAAATCCCGATTTGAGCCTTAATGCTTCGCCAAAAGGCATATTACTGCTATTTGGCGCTGTATTGGCAGCCTTGGTGTCGGCAGTGGTAATAAAGAAAATAGCGCAAAAATATAATGCCGTACAAATAGCCGCTTTTCAAAACTTGATAGGTGCATTTTATTTTTTACCTCTTTTTCTTGTTTTCGACTACCAAAGTTTTATACAAGTTAAGCCTAACAAGGAACTCATTTTTGCCATTCTCAAGTTAGCCATATTTTCATCTTCGTTTGCTTATGTATTCTATAACATAGGCATTAAGCGTTTAGGAATTACCAAAGCCGGCATTTTCACCAATCTTATCCCCGTGTTCACCGGATTTTTTTCCTATATTTTATTGGATGAGCAATTTACTGCACTTAAAATTACAGGTATGTGTATTGTGTTGATAAGTTTAATCTATTCTCAATACAGCGATTTCAAAAAACATAGGCTATAACAAGTTAATATTCAGCTTTTAACACATCTTTAACACTTGTGTTAAAAAAGTGTAAAAACGATAAAAATTTATATTTTGTCAAGTTTTTATGGTACTTGTTTTGTTTAGATATAAACAAAAATCATAAAAATAAGGACATGCAAGCTAAAACCAATATTTTATTAACCGGTGCTTCAGGCGGGGTTGGATATGAAGTACTTAAGCAGCTTTCGGGGCTAACCGACATATACAATATTACAGCATTTGATAAATTCTCCGGAGGAACAGCAAAACTACTTAAACCTTTTTTAAAGAGAGGGATAAATGTAGTTTTTGGCGATATTACCGATAAAGATTCCATAGCACAGGTTTGCCAAAATAAAGACGTAGTCATTCACCTTGCAGCACTTATACCTCCGGTGGCTGATGAAAAACCGGATTTGGCATATAATGTTAATGTGCATGGTACACGAAACCTTATACAAGCGCTTGAACAGCAATCTCCTCATGCATTTTTGTTGTATAGCTCTTCTATTTCTGTGTATGGCGACCGCATCAGCAATCCGTATATTAAAGTTACTGATCCGCTAAAGCCCAGTGTAGGAGATGAATATGCGCAAACTAAAATAAAAGCCGAAAAGCTAATTGAATGTAGCGCATTGGAATGGAGTATATTCAGGCTTACCGCTATTATGGGCAAGCACAAAATTTCCAAACTTATGTTTCATATGCCGCTCGAAACGCCAATGGAAATATGTTCGCTTGAAGATACGGGACGTGCTTTTGTGAATGCTATTGAAAAAACACGATTCTTGAGGCGGCGCATTTTTAACTTGGGCGGAGGTGCCGAAAATCGTATTATTTATAAGGATTTTCTTCAGCGCTCCTTTACCATATTTGGCTTGGGGAAGCTGGATTTTCCCAAACATTCCTTTGCGGATATAAATTTTCATTGCGGCTATTATGCGGATGGCGATGAACTGGAAAATATTCTGCATTTCAGACGAGATACGTTGGAAACATACTTTGCCAAAGTTGAGAAAAATGTAAGCGGAATTCAACGTTTCTTTACAAGCATCTTTAAAGGGATAATTAAGAAAAGGCTTTTTAAAGAATCCGAACCTTATATGGCAATAAAAAATAACAATGTGGGTTTAATAAAGAGATTTTTTGGATTTAAATATTTAAAACCGGCAAAAGCATGAAAAAAATTTTTATTATTATAGGCTCTTTAGTTGCAGGGATAAGCATTAAAGCTCAAACTACAGATTTGGTAATATCCGTGTCAAATATAAAATCGCCTAAAGGCATCATAGAAATAGGATTGTTTGATAATAAAGCCGATTTTTTAAAACCCGGCAAGGCTTCTAAAACGCAACGTTTTGAGGTTACTTCGGTTAAGCAGGTTTTTGTGCTCAAAGATATTAAGCCCGGGCAATATGCGGTTTCTCTTTATCATGATATAAACGGAGATGGTAAATGCAATTTAAACGGCTTGGGCATTCCACAAGAAGGTTTCGGATTTTCTAATAACGTGAAACCTTTACTCAGTGCGCCTCAGTTTGATGCTTGCAGGTTTTGTTGTGCCCCTTTGCCTTCCAATGTTTTAGCCATCCGGCTTATTAATATGTGAGGATGCAGAGGAGGGAAAAAGGTATTTGTATAATCTTTCATTGTCTTATTTTAAGCAGAAAGTATAACATTATGCAAAAAAAGTATGTTTAAAAGTTGGTAAATTAAGAGATATATAATACTTTTGCACGCTCGAAAACTATGGCGAGGTAGCTCAGTTGGTTAGAGCGTCGGATTCATAACCCGGAGGTCACGAGTTCAACTCTCGTCCTCGCTACTAAAAGCAAAAGACCGGATTGTCCGGTCTTTTGCTTTTTTCTAAGGTAGTGTTTCTGAAAACGTAATAATGTCATTGGTAATAATATAATCGGTATATATCCGGTTTCTATAATCTTTATACCAAATATAATTAGGGTTTTGCTCTTTAATTAATTCTAAAGCTTTTTCCCAAGCGTTTGGGATAATAGCTATTTTGGTAAGTTTAAACTTCTCTGATTGTGAAATTGTTGCATCCGGCACTTTATCGAACAGATATACCGTATCATTGAAATCGAGGGCAATACCCAAAAAACTGTTATAAATAGAGCTCAGGAAAGCAAGTATGTAAAAACTATCAGTATTTTCGAATGTTTCGTAATAAGCTACATTCAAACTTTCAGGAATGTGTTCAAAATGGTTCTCTTTTACAATGCGTGTAAACTCAATAGTGTTATTGAGCCTTTGAAATAAAAGCTCATCAAAAAATATGATACCTTTAGGTTGCATGTTTTAATTGTTAGTTTTAAATTTCCTTGATTCTATTTTTCGAAGTTAAAAAATTTATGTAAAATAATTTATATAGACTAATTGTGATATTGTATTTGTATTATAATAGTGAATATTGCACAAAAATTTAAAAGTACAACTTCTTATAAAACAATATAATAAAACCTGCTTAGTTTTAATTTATAGTTTATGAAAAAATTATATAGACTATTTCCTTTTAGAATCTTCTTTATTTACCAAACCGATTTCATAATCATCCGGAAGCATTGTTGCTACTAATTTCTCTGAAATATCTCCACTAAAAATAATTTTATCTAAATCAGGAGATGTTCCTGTCGGCAAAATTTTAATGCTGTTAGAGCTAAATTTTACATGTGATTCATTGTATAATATAGGTTTTGCTCCTTTTGTAATATCTATAGGTTTACCTTCTTTATCATGATAATATAAAATAATAAACTCCTTTCCCTGTAATCCTCTAATTTCTTTTTTGTTTTCAATGTGAGAGCGAAGATATTGGGGAATGTATACCTCTGTATAAGTATTGTTGTTCTTATTTTCTTCATAAATTCCGTATCCATTCTCTGAAAGTTTATTATAATACAATGATTTTATAAAATGCTGTGGAGAATTATAATAAACAAGTTCTCTGTTTTTTTTGATTTTTATTAAATTTTTTTCACTAATTCCTTCTAAAGGCTTAAAAAAGAAAAAACCTTTAAATTTTGTAGCTCTAGTTTCATTATAAAAATAAGTATAAAAATAGATTAAATTTATTTGAAGTTCATACCCAAGCTCTGATAATTCTACTTTTATAGGTTCTTCAGAAAAGGCACTTAGGTGATTTACTTGTGTTTTTACTTCTACGGAATCTTTTGCTATTTGATCATTTCTACTTGTATTAAAAGCATCTATAATTCCACCTTTGTTGATCGCTTTATCCTTAAAAGGTTCTTTTATAATTGTGTCTTCGGATTTATATTGAAAAAAAATAACTTCATCATTTTTTATGATAGCTTTTTTAGCCCACTTGTCCTTTCCAAAGAAGCTTTTTTTAAATTCTTTTAATAAATTTTCCCTATTTCCACTAACTTTCACTTCTGAAAGAGTAAATGCTTTAAGATCTATTTTGAAATTTAAAAATTCAGTGCTATTATAAATAGTTTTCGTAGTTGGGGTATACCCTAAAAAATTGACTATAACTTCAGCTGGGAATAATATTTTCCCTGTAATCTTAAAATTCCCATCGTTATCTGTAAGAGCACTCATGGTAGTACCATTTATGAAAACTAGAGCTTCAATAATGGGGTTATCCGTTTTACTATCAGAAACCTTTCCTTTTATAGAAACTTGTGCATATAAATAAGAAAAGTTTAATAAAAAAATAATAAGTATAAGGTTTTGCTTTTTCATTGTATTTTGTATTATTTAATAATAAAGGTATTAAAGTTTATCTAATAAAATGAAGTTAAAAGAAAAAAATTATGGCACTTATAACACATTGACATATATGTCTTATTTGCGATGTGTATAATTTACAAAGGGATAGCAAGTATTAAATTCGATTAGTAGAAGTCTAAGTGTTGATGATGTGCCACTGCTAAACACCAATCGCCATTATTAATGGTCAACCTTCCAGTCAGTGAAAATAAGCCTCCAAAACAATATTGCTAACTTTAAGTTATAAATCCATTGAATTAAGCAATCTTCCTACAAAAAATTTTTGAAAAGTTTTTAGAGTGTAACAGTTTCAAAATCAGGCAAAAGGAATTGTAAATTTGCTTGAGCGTTTTGCCATATCATTTACTAAATAGAAACATCATTATATTATTCAAAGGATTGTAGTATATTGTCATTCCACAGGCGTAAAGCAAAATCCCTGAATTTTTTATCTCCTTCTAAAAAAGCAGCGTCAAATTTATATTCACCTCCCATATATTCTTTTTCCGAAATTCTAACCTTGTTTTCTCCGCGCATGGCAAATTTTTGTCCTCCCTGATACATGATTATTTTCATAGTGCAAGGGCTTACATCTCCGTGGCATGCGGTTTTATACATTGTCCATATTTCGGCGGTGCCGTCATCATTGAGATCTGTAATTTTAAATGCATTTTTAATAAAATTTGCTTCTATATCCACAGGACAATCTTTAATAAAATCATACAGTTTCCATATTTGTTTTAAGGTGTCGTTTCTAACGTTGTAGTGATAAGCAAAAAGTTCCGCATTTTGTTCTTCAGAGTCATTATTTTTGTTTTTATATATTCCCGTTTCGGTGGCAATAAAAAAATTTTCTCCTGATACGTCTGTCCATTGTAAGGCTATTTTGATATTTCCCTTGTATTTAATTTTTTGAGGTAATTGATTTGCTTTTATGTTTTTTACTGAAAAATTATCTTGCGACCATGCTTTTACGTGGTAAATCAGAATAAAAAAGAATAAAAGAATGAGATGTTTTAATTTCATGGTGTACATAACAATTAGTGTTAAGTTAACTCTAAAATGGCGTGTTTGAGGTTTTGTAAACATTTATTAATCAAAACAATACATCTATAAACTCCGTATTCATTACTCTTAACTAAACATTAGTATAGATACGCGGTTACAAAGTGGTTTAGCTTATTTTTTATTTTAACAACCCATTTATATATTTTCATTTGTAATGTTTAGTTGGTTTCATATGGCTTTAAAGTTGTGTTTCAACGCTCACCCCTGATGTTGCCTGTTTATTACCTTATCAGTGAAAAAGAATTTCCGGCTTTGTTAAATATTATATATGTATTTATATATTTAAATATAATATAAGGTAATTATTGTTCAGTCATTATTTTTTACAATAATAAACAAAAAAGCCGAGTTTACGACTCGGCTTTCGGATAAAATTATAATGAATATTTACTTATACTCATTAATAATGTTTTTAACGCTATCTGTAGTAACGCGTCCGTAAACGCGGTCGCCTACCATTACTACGGGAGCAAGTCCGCAGGCGCCCACACATCGTAAACTCGCCAGAGAAAATTTTCCGTCTTTGGAGGTTTGTCCAACCTGGATATTGAGTACACGTTTAAATTCGTCGAGTACTTTTTCTGCTCCCCTCACATAGCAAGCTGTTCCCATGCAGATACTAATTGGATTTTCTCCCTTGGGAACCATCGTGAAGAAAGAATAGAATGTAACCACTCCATATACGTGGGCTGCGGAACATCCAAGTTTATCGGCAATAATTTCCTGGGCTTCAGGAGGCAAGTAGCCTATAAGATGTTGGGTTTTGTGCAGCACATTAATAAGTTCGCCGCTATCGTTGCGAAAATCAGCACAGATTTGTTCAATCTTTTTGATTTTGTCTTCTGTTAGTTGTATATTAGTCATACTGTTATAATCTTTAAAATTTAAACAATAAAATCCTTATTTATCATGGTGTTCTCCATTACTTTTTTTATCAAAGTAGTGTGTATGCAACAAATGGTGTGCTTTTTCACTCATAGGTTTTCCTAAAAATTCAGCATAAAGCTGTTGGATATAAGGATTTTCGTGTGATTTGCGAATCGTCTTGTTTTCGTCTTCGCGGTAAATAGCCCTTTGTCTGGCTTTTAAAATTTCGGTATTGCCGTGGTGCAACGGTTGTCCGCCACCGCCTATGCAACCGCCCGGACAAGCCATAATTTCGATGGCATGGAAATGAGACTTTCCTTTTTTTATATCTTCAAGCAGTTTGCGTGCATTTCCAAGTCCGTGGGCAATTCCTATTTTTATTGTAGTACCGTCAAAATCTACTTCAGCCTCTCTTATCCATTCCATACCTCTCAATTGGTGAAATTCGACATTTTCAAGCTTTTTACCTGTAAATACTTCATAAGCCGTGCGTGTTGCAGCTTCGATTACACCACCCGTAGTGCCGAAAATAACGCCTGCTCCGGTAGATTCGCCCATAGGACTATCAAAATCTTCTTCGGGTAACGCATTAAAATCAATATTAGACTGCTTGATTAAGCGTGCCAATTCTCTTGTTGATATCGAAAAATCAACGTCAGGATTGCCATTAGTAGAGAACTCTTCGCGTTGGCATTCGTATTTCTTGGCAAGACAAGGCATGATGGAAACTACTATCAAGTTTTCCCTTTCAACACCTAACTTCTGCGCGAGATATGTTTTGGCAATAGCGCCGAACATTTGTTGCGGAGAACGAGCCGTAGATGGAATTTCTTTCATCTCGGGAAACTGATGTTCAAAGAAATTAACCCATCCGGGGCAACAAGAAGTGAGGATAGGGAGTTTCACATTTTTATCTCCTTTCAAGTGGCGCGATATACGGTCAAGTAGCTCGGTTCCTTCTTCCATAATGGTAAGGTCGGCACTGAAATCGGTATCAAAAACCTTGTCAAAACCTAGTGTACGTAAGGCAGATACCATTTTTCCCGTTACAAGCGACCCTGCTTCAAAACCAAATTCTTCACCTAATGCGGCTCTCACAGCAGGAGCTGTCTGCACTACAACCGTTTTGGTCGGGTCTGCTAAGGCGCGTATTACGTTGTTGGTATTGTCAACCTCGGTTAATGCGCCTGTAGGACAAACCGCAACGCATTGTCCGCAATAAGTACAAACACTGTCTTCCAGGTTCATCTCAAATGCAGGTGCCACTACCGACATAAAACCACGGTTTACGGCAGACAAAGCGCCTACGCTTTGTACTTGGTTACACATCATCTCGCACCGGCGGCACATGATACACTTGTCAACATCACGGATGATAGCAGGTGAAGTATCTTTTCTGTAAATGGATTGTTCGCCTTGGTAGGGTATTTCTCTCACCCCTAATTCTTGTGCAAGGGTTTGCAATTCGCAGTCGCCGCTTTTGGCGCAAATAAGACAATCGGCAGGGTGATCGCTGAGAATAAGTTCAAGCACGGTTTTGCGCGCGTTTACTACACGAATATTATGCGTGTTAATTTCCATTCCTTCTACACACTCGGTAGCGCAAGCAGGCGCAAGATTTCGACGTCCTTTTACCTCTACCACGCAGATTCTGCAACCTGCCGGCTTATTGGTAATATTAAAGTCATGTAAATGCAAGTAACACAAAGTAGGAATTTTTATCCCTATGCTTTTGGCTGCATTTAGGATAGTAGTGCCTTTTTCTACTTGCACATTTTTATTATCTATTTTAAGATTTATCATTTCCATGTTAAAACCCTCTTTTTTTACTTAATAAATACAGCATTGAATTTACATTTTTCCATACAAGCTCCACATTTGATACATGTGCTTTGGTCAATATGGTGTACTTGTTTGCGTTCGCCGGTAATGGCATTAACAGGACAATTGCGTGCGCAAGCCGTACAACCTACACAGTTATCAGGATTGATATGATACTGCAACAAGGCTTTACATTGTCCGCTGGGGCAGCGTTTATCCACCACATGGGCAATGTATTCGTCATAGAAGTTATCAATAGTTGAAAGTACGGGGTTGGGCGATGTTTGCCCTAATCCGCAGAGTGAAGCATCTTTTATTACATGGCTGAGGTTGCGTAACAGGTCAATGTCTTCCCGTGTGCCTTTACCCGAACATATTTTTTCCAATTTCTCGTTCAATCGTTTATTACCTACGCGGCACGGTGCACATTTGCCACATGACTCTTCAACGGTAAAATCTAAATAAAATTTAGCCATAGAAACCATACAGTCGTCCTCGTCCATAACAATCATACCTCCTGACCCCATCATAGAGCCGGCTGCGGTTAACGAATCAAAATCGATAGCAATATCCAGGTGCTTTTCGGTTAAACAACCGCCCGAAGGACCTCCTGTTTGCACAGCTTTAAATTTTTTGCCACCTTTGATACCACCCCCGATTTCAAATATAACTTCGCGTAAGGTAGTTCCCATAGGCACTTCAATAAGACCTACGTTGTTTATTTTTCCGGCAAGGGCAAAAACCTTTGTTCCTTTCGATTTTTCGGTTCCGATGGAAGCAAACCATTCCGCACCTTTGTTGATGATAACAGGCACATTGGCAAATGTTTCCACGTTATTAACGTTGGTTGGGGCTTGCATATATCCCGAAACGCTTGGGAACGGAGGTTTCATGGTAGGTTCTCCGCGTAAGCCTTCCATGGAGTGTATAAGCGCTGTTTCCTCGCCACATACAAAAGCGCCGGCGCCGTAACGTATTTCTATATCGAAATTAAAAGATGTTCCGAAAATATTATCACCTAACAAACCCATTTGTCTAGCCTGTTCCATGGCTATTTTTAAGCGCTCAACGGCCAAAGGATATTCGGCTCTGATGTAAACCAATCCTTTTGACGCGCCTATGCAGTAGCCGCAAATAGCCATGGCTTCTATAACGGAGTGAGGGTCGCCTTCCATAATAGACCTATCCATAAACGCGCCGGGGTCTCCCTCATCGGCGTTGCACACTACATATTTTTGGTCGGCTTTGCTTTGGCTTGTAATATCCCATTTCATACCGGTAGGAAATCCACCACCGCCACGTCCGCGCAAGCCACTCTTTTTCATCTCTTCAATTACTTGCTGAGGTGTCATTTCTGATAAACACTTAGCTAAAGCAGCATATCCATCACGGGCAATGTATTCATTGATGTTTTCAGGATCTATAAAACCGCAGTTTCTTAAGGCAATGCGCAATTGTTTGCGATAAAACCCCATATGTTTAGAGTCGGCAATATGCTCTTCGGTTTCGGGATTGATATATAACAAGCGGTTTACTTTACGTCCCTTGATAATGTGTTCGTTCACAATTTCACTGGCATCTTGCGGTGCTACTTGGGTGTAAAAAGTATTGTCGGGCATAACCTTCACGATAGGTCCTTTTTCGCAAAACCCGAAGCATCCTGTTGTAATTACCTGAACATCGTTGGCTAAGCCTTTTTCCGCAATGGTATTTTTTAAATTTTCAAAAAGTTGATCGCTTTGAGAAGCTCTACAACCGGTACCTCCACATACAAGGAGGTGCATTTTGTAATTTGCCATAATTTTTCCTCCTTTAGGTTATTTGCGTTCGATATTTTCATAGTTTACGGGTATGATGCCGTCAACCAGTTCATTATTTTTAATATATTTTTCTACTATTTCATCGGCTTTTGCAGCATCTACATAGCCGAAAACCACCGGTTCGCTACCGGGTTTTTTAACTTCTATGGTAGGTTCGGCATAGCAATAACCCATGCAGCCGGTTTGGGTAACTACTGCAGGTATCTGTTGTTTGTCTAATGTTTGAATCAGTTGATCCATAACTGCTTTAGCTCCTGAAGCTATGCCGCAGGTAGCCATTGCCACTTTAATCTGCACTAACTGTTCAGGATTTTCGCTGCGTTCCCGCAGGTTCATTTTTCCCTCAACATCAGCTTTGATTTTCTTTAAATCGGCAAGTGATTTGATTTTTTCCATTGTTGTAGTTTTATTATTAATTCTGTTTCGATTTCTTTTTTAGGCAACGTTAGAATGTTGTATGGTTCTTAACCAGCTGGCGCGCATATGTTATCCGCGCCTCAACTTCTATATTTTTTACTTTATATATTTTTCTTTTTTTATTATCTTTTTTATTGTAGCACGGATTGTAAATCCGCGCTAGTGGGGACTTTTTAGTCTCCTGTCCTTATCCTACGTCTGTTTAATACGTATTCATTCTTTATTATATTAAGTGGCTTATAATTAAGTTTATAAACAGTATCTGGAGTAAATAAATAATAGTCATCTAAATAATATTTAGGTTGTAAATACCAACTTGTCCAACATAAGATTTCATAGTAGGTGCTATCAAATTTTATAATTTTTAATTGGGGAGTATATGGGTATTGTTTATAAAATTTATTTAAACTATCAATTCTTTTTGAGAATACTTTAAGATCTTTAATTTCATAGAATTTTTTTATGCTATCTTTAATCTGGTTAATATTTTCATAATAATTATCATAATAGAAAAAATCTATTTTTCTTTTTTTATTTTTCAAATCATATCTATGTAATAATAAAAAAGAGAATGAAATGCCAATGAATAAACCTGTCATAAATGCAATTAGCAATAACTGAAATCTCTTCATGTTTTAATTTTTAAATTTAAATGTTCTAAAATAATAATCAAAACAAGGTGATAATGCCCCTTGATTGATAAATTCATTTAGCTCTGTTTCTTTTACTTTATAAACTGGGGCAATTGCTTTAGCTATCATTATATAAACTTCTTTAAAACTTTGTAAAACATCATCTTGTACTTCCGAATTGTTATGAGTATTTGCTAATGAATTAATGTAATCATAAATTAAATTCTCTTTATCCAATATTTTATCTGTCCAATAAGATTGACCATAAGATAAATATGTTTTTCCTACAACTTTAAACAATCTCACTTCTGCTTCTCTCTGAATAACAGAACATTTAGGCTGTAAATCTTCTGAATTATCCAGATATATTACTTTTTCTAATCCATAATATTTAAATTGAGCATAGTGCAGTAGCTCCTCAAATATTACTCCTTCCAGAACCTTAATATCTTCAAAAGCTCTTTTTGATAAATATATTATATTCCTATATTCTGCCCCTTTTAATATTTTTGTTAACAAATCTAAAGCAAATGGCACAATATGTCCTGCTTCACCTTTAGTGTATGTAATATCTCTACTATCTGCATACATAAATGTTATATCTTCTTTATTTTTTTTCGTTAGATTATATACAAAATTAAATACTGAAGATCTATTTATAATATTTGTTAACGCATTACTAATCTTTTTTTTGTCGATATCCGATAAACCCCTATCAAAATTTATTTCCAACCCCTCATCATCCCCTTCCCAAAGCTGTATTACGGTACCCGGGCTATGGATAATATCCCACTGGTGTTTGATAAGGACATTCCCGCCTTTGTAATCCATCAGGTTATCGGTACTATTTTCCGGCACTTGGTATGTTTTTTCAAACGTATGTTGCAAGCTAAATGCACCATGCCCAATTTCATGGGCTACCGTGCGTGGTGTATAGCCATTGAATAAATAGCCAAACTGCTGGTTGCGCGGCATATCACCGTGGGGTGAGCCTTCTTTGGCATCTCCTTCATTTACCAGCAACAAGTACAATTTGTCCTTCTCTACTCCGTATGCTTTTGCCACCGCATTATTCAATGCTTTCATCTCGGGGGTGTATTGCGTAAACAGCCCACTGCCACTTACCTGCAACTTGTTATCGCCGTTCTTATCCCAATCACCGTAGGCAATAGGCTCTTTAACACTTATATTAAAAGTAACTCCTATTTTGCCGTAGGTTTTTTGTAACTCTTCTTGCACAGCATTTATATCAAAACTAAGCGTGTTGCCTTGTTTATCTTTTACCGGTACAATATATACATCTTGTTTTTTAGGCGCGTAGCTGTATATATTCAGCTTGCCAAGACTTTCATACTTGCCGTCTGCATTTTTATATACTGCATACAGTCGTTGCCCGTCGTTGGCACCACCCCCAAGTATGGTTATGGTATATATACCTTTATCATAGCTGTGTTCAAACTTATTGCCTTTGTCGGTAACAAATGCTATTTCTTCGGGCTTAATGCCTGCATCGTTTATTTGTATGCTTGCTTCTACAATATCTTTTTCATTGGGCAGTATGGCTTTGTTGTTTACATGGTAGCTGCCTATATGCTCGTATGAACTTTTTATCTGCAATGCCTTGTCATATACACTGTTGTAGGTGTCAAAAGCATATTTGGCTGCCGGCGCATCGCGGAAGGTTACTACTGCCTTGTCTGAAAGTTTGTCTAAAACTTTGGTGTTAGGCACATCGGTTTTTGCGGTAACAGTATCTTTTACATAATAATACATTCCTTGCCCGTATGCTTGCATACAGGTAAAAAATAAGAGCAATATGTAAAAGTGTTTTTTCATTTAGTTTTCTATCTTTTATATTTTTTATTGTGGCACGGTTGCAAATCTGCGCTAGCGGGGTCTATATTTTTTACTTTATACATTTCTATTGCAGCACGGATTGCAAATCTGCGTTATCGGGGGTTCTTTAATGTAATCCTCAATAATAGAAACATTGTTAGTAATTTCTGGTTTAGCCCAATTACTCACCTATATCAAACATTGTTCTTCTATCAATAGTATCTTTACAATTTAAAATCCTTTTAATTCTTGGTGCGATACTATCTTGATTAACCATATTTTCAGGGAATTTTAACCTCCAAAAAATAAACTTACGGTCTTCTTTATAATCATTAATAAATTTATATTTTTTCATATCTATGATGTTGTTTTTTATAGTTCTTACATAACAAAAAGAACCTGTAGTGTAAAAATTATTAAAACTGTCTGCAAAATAAATTCTATTTGATCTTTTTTTACTTATTCCTATGAAACGAAAAAAATTAGGATTTTTTTGTTTAAACAATAAATCAATATGTTCATTCAATGAAGAATCATATTTTTCATATTTCCCATAGTACTTATAAAGTAAATCTAATTCGTTAACTAAAAGGGATGCGTAAAAATCTGGCGCTTCAAATATATGTATTTGATGAGGGCAGATAATCATCATACAATCTGAATGCATTGAGTTAGGAAAATTACTAATAAAAGAAATTATACTATCATTAATTTTACTTAAAAATAAATTTCTATACAATTCATTGAAGTTACTTATTATAATTGTATCATTCTTGTTTTCATCTAAGTAAAACAACAAAAAAGAAACACTATGATATTTTTCTTTCAAATTTTTTTCTTCTTTTTTACTATTACTACACGCTAATAAATAAGTAAAAGTTATAAGTATTATATATTTAATAATTTTGTTTCTCATTTTCTAATCAGATTAAATAAATGATAATTTGGAGTATAAGATTGCGGATCCCATTTATATAATGATGATTCTTTTCCACATTCTTTAAAAAATTTAGCATATATTTTCATAATAAAATCAAATTTTTTGTCGTTTTCTTCTTTTTCTTTTCCTCTTAAATCACTCTTAAACCAATGATAAAAAATGTTATTAAGTTCAATATAGCTGTATAATTTACTATTATCTTCACTTAAAACAGGCCATTCTTTATCGTCCCCGCATCTAAAATCTCCTGTTAATGGCAATAAGTCTGAAAAGTTATCTTCCCCTAAAAGGTTTATTAAATGATAATACATTTTATTTCTGTTTTTAATCACGTCTTCTGAAGCAGATATAAAAATAGAATAATATAAAATCAATCGTGTTTCAACCTCCATTTGTACAAAAGTATAGGGGACATTGTTCTTTTTCATTAATAGAAACTGCGCTGCATGGTTTAATTCGTGGAAAAGAGTTTTTTTATTTAATTTACTCATGTTAACATCTATCATTCCGTTCCACTCATTTTCAGGTTGCGACAATTGTTTGGTTAATTCGTAATATTCTTCCAAATTAATTTGCTTAGCATTTTTTCGATTAATAAACTTAATTTTAAGCGCAGTTTCGTCAATTGCCAAAGGAGAAGTTTGAGCTAATGGGGCTGTCCCTTTATATTCATTATCTTTTAGCTCTGAAAAACAATATGTTATCTGTTTGTCGTTATTAACAATATTAAATACTTTCAAAAATGTGGGATCTTTAAAAAGAGACTCCCATACAGTTTTAAATTTTTTATAATTCTCTTGATTATCAAAACAATTGTCTCTCACTAACATCCCCTCATCGTCCCCTTCCCAAATACCGAACACAATACCCGGCTTATGCACTATATCCCATTGGTGCTTAATCAAATCCGAACCATCAGAATAATCCATCAAGTTATTGGTACTGCCTTGGGCTATCTGGTAGGTTTTGTTAAAAGTATGCTGCAACTTAAACACTCCGTGCCCTATCTCGTGCGCTACCGTGCGCGGCGTGTACCCCTTGAACAAATACCCGAACTGCTCGCCCCGCGGCATATCGCCCCCCACGCCGGCTTTGTCAGCCTCATTCAACACGAACAAGTACAACCTATCCTTCTGCCACCTGCCGCTACTGCTAAACGCCTTATTCAACGCCTTCATCTCGTCGCTGTAAGAATCGAACAAACCCGTCTGGTCGGTTTTCAACTTACCGTCCCTGTCCAAATCCCAAGCGGTATTGTCAAAGGCGTCTTCTATCGTTATATTTACCGTTATGCCTATTTTGCCGTATATCTTGTTCAAATAATCGGTGATTTCGGATTTACTGTGGCGGGCTTGGGCTGTGCCTACAGGGACAATAGAAAGGTTTATCGTCTTAGGCGCATAGCTGTATATATTCAGCTTGCCAAGACTTTCATACGTACCGTCTGCATTTTTATATACCGCATACAGTCGTTGCCCATCGTTGGCACCACCCCCAAGTATGGTTACGGTATATATACCTTTATCATAGCTGTGTTCAAACTTATTGCCTTTGTCGGTAACAAATGCTATTTCTTCGGGCTTAATGCCTGCATCGTTTATTTGTATGCTTGCTTCTACAATATCTTTTTCATTGGGCAGTATGGCTTTGTTGTTTACATGGTAGCTGCCTATATGCTCGTATGAACTTTTTATCTGCAATGCCTTGTCATATACACTGTTGTAGGTGTCAAAAGCATATTTGGCTGCCGGCGCATCGCGGAAGGTTACTACTGCCTTGTCTGAAAGTTTGTCTAAGATTTTAGTGTCAGGCACATTGGTTTTTGCGGTAACAGTATCTTTTACATAATACATTCCTTGCCCGTATGCCTGCATACAGGTAAAGAAAAGCAATAATATGTAAAAGTGTTTTTGCATTTAGTTTTCTATCTTTTATATTTTTTTATTGCAGCACGGATTGCAAATCCGCGCTAGCGGGGTACTTTATACATTTCTATTGTAGCACGGATTGCAAATCCGCGCTAGCGGGGGTACACCTTTTACAGTAGTTTTGTCGCAATCGGTAAAATAAATTTTAGAAAAATTATTGCATACATTATCTACGCTTTCAGCTACTTTTGTTGAGGCTCTTTCGCTTGGCGGTATATTACCATAGCTTGGCACAAGCAAGCTTAGCAATAGTAACAGCAGTATATACTTTAAAGGTTTTTGCATTTATTTTTATTCTTTTACTTTTTTATTTATTTAACCACGCGATGCAATCGCGCGGTAGCTGGGGTTTTGGTTTTTTTATTTTTTTAATACACCTATTCTCTTTCTTATATCTTATGATCTTTTACTTTTTTGCTTGGCATAAGCAAGCTTAGCAATAGTAACAGTAATATATATTTTAAAAGTTTTTGCATTTAGTTTCTTTATTTTTATTCTTGGCACGAGCGAGGACGCTGGCTCCAGCTAGAGGGTATAACAATAAAGATTTAAATATTCAAACATGGAAAGAATTTCCAAAAATATAAAATATTTGCCTTTTTTAAATTTTATCATCCACCTTTATAAAATTTATCCTCCTTATATCGTTTATATTTACAAACTATTTTATGCACGATAACATAACATTGCGTATTTTCGTGGCATGGAAAATACACGCATCACCGCCATATCATACCTTAATTCTATACCGTTTATTTACGGATTGAAATACTCAGGGTTATTGCACAACTACGAATTAACGCTGGAAGTTCCTTCCATTTCAGCCCAAAAACTGATAGAAAAAAAAGCGGATATAGGTTTGGTGCCTGTGGGCGCATTGCCGCATATTAAAAATTACGATTTTATAGGGAATAAATGTATTGGCGCGGTAAACAACGTAAAAACGGTGATTTTAGTTGCCAACAAACCTTATAAGGAGCTAAAGAAAATATATTTGGATACCGACAGCCTTACGTCCGTGAATTTGGTCAAAGTTTTGGCAAAGCATTACTGGCAAATTATGCCGCAATGGGAAAGCCTTTCTAACCTCAACCATAACCTTGCTGATGATGAAGGCATGGTTATCATTGGCGATAAAACATTTCCCTTGCGCAATAAGTATATACAGTGTTACGATTTAGCCGGCGAATGGATAAAATTTACCGGCTTACCTTTTGTTTTTGCCGTGTGGGTAAGTGTAAGTCCCATAGCTAAAGGATTTTTAAAAGATTTTGAAGCCGCGTTGGCGTGGGGCGTGCAACACAAAAACGAATCGTTAATGTTAGCAAACAACGCAT
Source organism: uncultured Bacteroidales bacterium (assembly GCA_937889945.1). GTDB lineage: Bacteria > Bacteroidota > Bacteroidia > Bacteroidales > UBA4417 > UBA4417. Next base: position 42,640 of record CALBZC010000014.1, on the reverse strand, counting down.
ACGTAAACAGTGAAGAGCTTATTTCATACCTTAACAATGATATAAGCTACAATTTAGACGCCGATAAGATAAAAGGTATGGAATTGTTCCTTGCCTATTTAAAAAACATGTAATTAAAATACGCTGTTTTTATTCTTCCATCACAGAAAGCACTACTAACCCAGGTCCGCCGTTGGCTCCCAACACAGGGCTGCAATCATTTATAAACAACGGTTTTTTCCCCGTCAGTTTTTCCATTTCAGCTATGTATAAATCAGCCATTTGCGGATTATCAATATGTGTAATGGAGTAATTCCAAAGACGACCGCTTTTAAGCAATTTTTTTACATCCTTCATAATCAGATGCAAACTGCCTTTTTCCGAAAACGCCTTGCCATAGGTAGTTCCTTTACCTTCATTATCCATGGAAATAATAGGATTGATATTCAATGCTTTAGCAATAAGTCCTTTGGTATGACTCAGACGCCCGCTTTTAACCAAATATTTTACTGTTTTGGCACTCACATAAATATGGTTTTTCTTTTTCCATTCTTCCATCATATCATTAATATGGTAATAGGAAAATCCTTTTTCTATGGCTTCGGCAACGCGCAAAACAAGCAATCCCAAGGCAGATGATACCCTGTCGGAACTATGCACTTCTATTGACTTTTTACTTTGTTCACTCACAGCCTTTGCCGCTTTTGAACTATTTGAAAATGTGCCGCTTAAGTTTTTACTTATATGAATGCCTATAATATTATCGAAATGAGAACTCAAATAAGCATATTTATTGATAAAGTCCTTATAGGATGGCTGTGAAGTAGTGGGATATGTGGCAGCCGTGTCCAGCGCTTTGTAGAATTTATCGCTGGATATGGTAACCCTGTCAAGAAAGTTTGTATTATCAATATTTACACTAAGGGGTATCACGCTAATTTGATATTTTTCAATCAATTCCGCAGGAATATCGCATGTAGAGTCCGTAACCAGAGCAATAGGAAACTTAGGGTGGTGTGTTATCTCCTGCTGCATTACCATATCATCCACTTTTTGATATATAATGCCGGCTCTTTTATTAATTTCATCAAAAAGCTGTATAGGATCGTCTGCGTGGATGTGCATGCGCACTTTTTTGTCTGAGCCTGCAATTACCAAAGAATCGCCAAAATGCTGCACCGCTTCTTTTATCGTATTCTTATTGTTTCCTTTATGGTTTTCCAATGACAACAGAGCTTCGCAACAATAGCGATATGTAATAACCTCGTGCGAATCGGCAATGGGTTCTTCCAATACAAATTCGTTAGATGGCAATGATATTTTTTTGAGTGAATTTTTAGTCTTGAAAAAGTCGAGCATGCCTTCCAAAAAAAGAACAAACCCTTTGGCGCCTGCATCCACTACGTTGGCTTTACGCAGATACTCTAATTTTTTTGTTGTTTCAGCCAACGATTTTGTTGCTTCCTGCAAGGCTTTCATTAATAATTCCACAAAATCGTTTACGGTGCTTTTTATCTGGTTAATAAACTCAGCCCATTCGCGAATAACGGATATCATGGTGCCTTCAATAGGGTTGGCTATGGCTTCGTAAGCATATTTTACCGCATTTTTAACCGAACGGGCAAAATTTTCAATAGTAAAAGTTTCGTCTTCCGGAATTTCGTTACTGAAACCATATAAGAACTGGGCAAATATTATACCTGAATTACCCCTCGCGCCTACCAAAGCAGCGTCAGCCAAAGCTACCGCCACAGTTTTTACGTTGGTTGTAGGCACCGGCGATTCTACAATAGAACGAAACGTGCTCGCCAAATTGGTACCTGTGTCAGCATCAGCAACAGGAAAAACATTTATTTTGTTGATAAGACTTTGATTTTCGAAAATACGCTGCGCACCCGCAAGAAAAGCGTAATAAAAACGCTTTCCGTCAATTTTATCAGTAAGTATATCAGGCTTTTTCAATACAAAAAAATTACGCTTAAATTTTATTGCATTCAGCAATTATTTTAAGTCCATTTGCGGTGCAAAAGTACATAATTATTCATCATTTTTTATATATTTTATCGTCCTTAACTTTTTTTATAAATGGACATACCAAAAACACGCTAAATATCAATAAAAACTTATTTGTAAAATTAATCAACCACATGTTTTATATAGTTCACCAATATTTCATATTTTTGCACAGTCACTAACTATGGCATAAAACTTGCTTTAAAGTTAGCTGACCGAATAAATTTAAATTAAGATACAACACGATTTTAAACTGTTATTTTTTGTTTTATCCGGAAAAATATTAATCCAAAAATTAGTTCGTTTACATACAATATTTATATAACCTTTATTATAAAATTTTAAAATCATGAAAAAAATACTTTTCACTTTACTCACTTTCTTAGTTTTTGGTATTGGAGCCTATGCACAACAAGCTAATCCTAATGCTCCGGAAATTACGTTCGACAAAACAACACACGATTACGGAAAAATAGAAAAAGGTTCAGAAGGTGTGTGCACTTTCACTTTTAAAAATACGGGTACCGAACCACTGATTTTAACCAACGTGGCTCCTTCTTGCGGATGCACCAGCCCCGAATGGACTAAAGAACCTGTATTGAAAGGTAAAACCGGTGTAATTAAAGTGAAATATAACACACAATCCGTATCACCGTTTTCAAAATATATAAGTGTACAAAGCAATGCAAAAAACGGCACTATACAATTGAACATCAAAGGAGAAGTAGTAGAAAAGGCTACTGCATCCGCAAAATAAGTTTTTAGTAATTTGTTGAAAAAGGCTGTTAATAACAGCCTTTTTATTTTTATTCTCTTTTATTTTCAGGCAATTAAGCTCATTGTTAAATTATATCCTTCAAAAATTGGCTTATGGGCGCCTAAATTTTCTAATTTTGTTTTATGGAAGAAAATGCACCAACCTCAAATATACTCAGAAAAGCAAAAACAACATCCGTACAATCGGCATTTGCCGCTCATGGCAAAATTCCTCCCCAAGCCATTGATTTGGAAGAGGTTGTTTTAGGGGCTTTGATGCTTGAAAAAGATGCCGTTGCCGCAGTTATAGATATGCTTATACCTGAAGTTTTTTACAAAGAAGCGCATCAGGCAATTTTTGAATCCATCAGCAATTTGTTTAAAGCTAATGAGCCGGTGGATATACTTACCGTTACCAACCAGTTGCGCAAAGAAGGTAAACTTGAGTTGGCGGGAGGTCCTTTTTATATTACCCAACTTACATCAAGGATAGCCTCATCTGCCAATATTGAGTATCATGTAGGTATCCTGAAACAAAAATTCCTTCAACGCGAGTTGATAAAAATATCTACCGAAACCATACGTAAAGCATTTGAAGATACCACCGATGTTTTCGATTTGCTTGACGAAACTGAAAGAGATTTATTTTCGGTGAGCGAAAACAATCTGCGGCGCAAAACACAGTTAATGGACGATTTGGTTCATACCGTGTTAAACGAAGTTGACCACGCGCGCAAGCATGATGGCTCTTTCACCGGCGTTCCTTCAGGCTTCACAGAACTTGACAGGCTTACCGGAGGGTGGCAGAAAAGCGATCTTATTATTATAGCAGCCCGCCCCGGTATGGGTAAAACAGCTTTTGTGCTTTCCATGGCGCGTAATATGGCTATAGATGCAAGAAAACCCGTAGCCGTATTCTCGTTAGAAATGACTGCAAGTCAGTTAGTAGCACGTTTGATAGCCTCGGAAGCCGAAATCCCTGCAGGAAGCTTAAAAAAAGGAACCTTGCAAAACTATGAATGGGAACAACTAAATGCCCGCGTAACCCCTCTCATCAAAGCGCCTATCTATATTGACGATACACCCGCACTTTCCATGTTCGAATTGCGCGCTAAATGCCGGAGGCTGAAAGCACAATATGATATACAAATGGTAGTCATTGACTATATACAGCTCATGACTTCCGGAGAAAGAAAAGGAGGCGGTAACCGCGAACAGGAAATTTCTCAAATATCGCGCTCGTTGAAAAGTTTAGCTAAAGAATTAGATATCCCCGTTATAGCCCTTTCGCAGCTAAACCGTTCGGTTGAAAGCAGGGCAAACCCACAAGGCAGTAAAAAACCCCAACTTTCCGATTTGCGCGAATCGGGAGCCATTGAACAAGATGCGGATATGGTATTATTTATTTATCGTCCTGAATATTACAAAATTTTGGAAGACGAGCAAGGTAACTCATTAGAAGGGAAAGCCGAAATTATTGTAGCAAAACACAGAAATGGCGCCACGGCTGAAATATGGCTGCAATTTATTGGCAAGTTCGCACGCTTTCAGGATGTTCCTATTTTAGGAATGATGGAACAGAATTCTTCCTTAGCTCCCAATACCGGATTCGACCAAAAAACCAATTCTATGATTATCCCGTCACGTATGAACGATATGAGCAGCGATGATGAAGGAGATCCTGTTTTTTAACATTATTAAATAGTGACAATAGTAGATTTATTACAAAAAGTAAGAGGTATGCATGACATACCTCTTACTTTTTAACATTATTTACCTATCCTTATTTTCTGTGTGTAGTTTTGCCGCCCAGCAAGCCACCGAGTAAGCCTCTTACCAAAGCTCTTCCCACCTGACTGCCTATCTGACGGGTTACACTTTGCCCTATAACCTTGGTTAAATCACCTAAAATGCCGCCTTCTTGCGGTTTATTACGTGCGGCTTTTGCTTCCTCTTTCTGGCGTTCGGCTTCCGCTTTAGCTTTTTGTTGGTCTAAAAGACGACCTTGTAAAATTTCAAATGCCGACTCTCTGTCCACCACTTTCTCATAAACGCCCGAAACATTAGATGTTTGCATACACATAGCTCTTTCATTAGGAGTTATGGGTCCTATTTGTGCCTGAGGAGGCAAAACAAAAGCACGTTCTACCATAGTGGGCGCTCCTTTTTCATCAAGGAATGAAACTAACGCTTCCCCCACTCCTACTTCGGTAATTGCTTTTTTAATATCAAAAGCGGGATTGAGACGGAATGTTTCGGCTGCGGCATCCACTGCTTTTTGGTCGCGTGGTGTGTAGGCACGCAAAGCATGCTGTATTTTGTTTCCCAATTGCCCTAAAATGGTATTGGGTATATCTATGGGATTTTGGGTGCAAAAATAAACGCCCACACCTTTTGAACGTATCAAACGCACTACTTGCTCTATTTTATCAAGAAGCACTTTGGGGGCATCGTTAAAAAGCAGATGTGCCTCGTCAAAGAAAAATACAAGTTTAGGTTTTTCTACATCCCCGACTTCGGGTAAATTTTCATATAGTTCAGACAATAAAAACAATAAAAGGGTGGAATACGTTTTGGGAACCAACATCAATTTCTCGGCACTCAAAATATTGATAACACCTTTCCCTTTGGAGTCTGTTTGGATAAAATCAAAAACATTAATAGCAGGTTCGCCAAAAAGTTTTTCACCATCTTGCTGCGAAAGATTTATCAACTCTCTTTGGATAGCGCCTATGCTTGCCGCAGATATGTTTCCATAGGTGGTAGTAAACTCTGCACGGTTATTACCCACATATTCACACATTTTTTGCAAATCTTTCAAATCCAGCAGTAGCAATCCGTTGTCGTCCGCTATTTTAAAAACCAAGGTGAGCACGCTACTTTGAATATCGTTTAAATTAAGGATACGACTTAATAGCAACGGTCCCATTTCAGAAACGGTTGTTCTCAAAGGATGCCCCTGGGCACCGTATAAATCCCAAAAAGTAACAGGAAAAGCTTGATAGTTAAAATCATCTATTTTCAATTGCTGCAACCTGTCGGCAACTTTTGTATTATTCCCTCCCATTTTGCTAACGCCCGATAAATCGCCTTTTATATCAGCCATAAATACGGGAACACCTATAGCGCTAAAAGATTCTGCAAGCACCTGCAACGAAACCGTTTTGCCCGTTCCTGTTGCTCCTGTTATTAATCCGTGGCGATTTGCCATTTTAGGGTTAATGCATATATCAATACCTGATTTTGCAATTAATAGGCTTCCTTCAGCAGTAATCATAAACAACTTGTTTTATAGGTTTAATAGACAAAGGTAATGATATTCCTTATTTATAAAACAAGTATAAATTATTTTTGTAACAATTATCTATTTTAAATATAATATTATGAATCATAGGTGGTAATCAAAAAAACAGTTTAGTGAAGTTAAAAAAAACAAATTACCCCATTCATCCATAATATAAACCACATAGTATTTATGTGGTTTAAAAAGAATATAATGCAATTATTGTTCTGTACTTACTTGTTAAAATTCCAATAATTCCTGCATAGCTTTATAAATAGTATCTGTTTGAGGCAAAACAGCCTTTTCTAAAATGCGATTAAATCCCACGGGTGTAAAAGTTGACCCTACACGTTTTACAGGAGCATCCAAATAAGAAAATCCCTCATCCGAAATGATTGCAGCTATTTCACCACCAAACCCTCCAAATACTTTATCTTCATGCACCACCAATACTTTTCCCGTTTTTTTCACACTTTCCAAGATGGTTTCCTTGTCAAGCGGTATAAGAGAGCGTAAATCAATTACTTCTACCGATTTGTTCATTTCTTTATGCAACCTGTCGGCGACTGCCAAGCACATGTGCGTAGTATTTCCATATGTAACAATCGTGGCATCAACTCCTTGTTTGCGTACACGCGCTTTACCAAAAGGCACCTCAAAATCATCGGGCACTATCGTTTCCGCAGCGGGATCGTTATACAAAGCTTTGGGTTCAAGAAACAAAGTTGGTCCTTGAGAGCGCATACTGGTACGTAATAGTCCTGCGGCATCATCTGCAAAAGAAGGATATACGATACGGATACCGGGGAAAGTAGCCAGCGCGCCTTCAATTGTCTGCGAATGGTATAATCCGCCGCCTATATATCCCCCCGAAGCCAACCGAATAGTAACATTGGGAGAAAACTGTCCGTTTGTACGCCAATATTCATGTGTCATTTCTACAAATTGCTCCATAGCGGGCCAAAAATAATCCGCAAATTCGGCTCCTTCTACCACCACACGTATTTTATCGTTAAAACGGCTCATTCCGTTGGCAGTTCCCAATATAAAGTCTTCTGCAATAGGACCATTAAAAACACGTTCGTTGCCGAACTCCTGTTGCATCCCTTTGGTAACATTAAAAATACCGCCTTTTTCTTTATTTGCAACATCCTGCCCCCAGATAAAGGTGTCAGGATTACGCCTGAATTCATCTTTCAACGTATCATTTAATGCCTGTATAAATTTCTTCTTCTCCCCTGTGGTTTGATTATGAACACCATCCGCAAACTTAACGGGTTCATACACTTGTGGATATACATAATCAAAAATACTTTGGGGATCAGGATCAGGGGCTTGCAACACCTTGCGATGTGCCGCCATCATTTCTTTTTGTGCTTTTTCTTCAATAGCCAGCAACTCGTCTTCGGTAAAACGCTTAGACTTAAGGAGTAATATCCTGAATCGTGCCAGTGGGTCAGCCGCTTTTGCAGATGCCAATTCGTTTTCGTCGCGATAAAGTTCGTGCCTGTCAGAGTTTGAATGTGAATGCATACGCACCACACTGGCATGCACAATCACAGGTTCCTGCTTTTCTATGGCGTGCTGCTTGGCAGTTGCCATTGCATGCATAGATGCAAAAATGTTTTTGCCATCGCAATGGATGATACGAAGATTTTTAAATCCTTTGAAATTGTCAGCCGCAAAATTATTGGCTGTTTGATCGCGCTGTGGAACCGATATTCCATATCTGTTATCCTGAAAAACAAATATTACAGGCAATTTTTCATTACTTGCACCATTAATGGCTTCATATACATATCCTTCAGAAGTGGATGATTCGCCTTGCGAGCTAATAGCAACGCCTTTGTGCCCATACTTTTTCATTGCCCGCGCCACGCCCACTGCATGCAAGGTATGATTACCCGTGCAAGATGAAACATTATGAATGTTCCATTCCGGTTTTGCAAAATGGTTTGACATGTGCCTTCCACCACTTGCCATATCATCTTTTTTAGACAACCCGTTTAAAATAATTTCTTCGGCAGTCAACCCTGCCGATAAAGCAGAAAGCATATCGCGGTAGTAAGGAAAGAGATGATCGGTAGTGCGGTCAAATATTTGCCCTATGGCAAGCTGTATGCCGTCATGACCTGCATAGGGCGCATGATAGGACCACCCTAATGCCTGTTTAAGATAATTCGGCGCCCTGTCATCTAATTTGCGCCCCAAACTGAGCAAATAATACCATTTTTCAAGTGTTTTTTTATCTGTTATCTCAATACCAAAGTCTTTATATTGTGGCATATTATGATTATATTTAGAAATTAATAAGTATTTGAGTAATTAATTAATAAATAAACCAATAGGATTTTTTTTTGTTCGCGGGTATGCCTATAAAAACAAAACGCGAACTGTAGATTTCAGCCCGCGTTTTTGTCGTATATGAAAATACTTTTTTACTTTTTCACCGTCAAGGTATAATTTGCAGCAGCATTAGCTTTGCGTGCGGCATTTCTTGTTAAACCCACAACAGCAGTATATGTACCTTGTTTTAAAGTACCTGTCCATTTAGGACTTGCACTTTCGTCAACAATGTTATTGCCATCTTTATCCTGCAATACAAACATAAGTCCTGTGTTTGCAGAAGTAGCTTCGAGTGTGTATGTGCCTTCCGCATCAATTTTGATTTCGTGCTTGTTGGTATTGTCTCCTTTAATATCACCGGTAAATGTTAAGGGAGAAAACTCTGCCTGAGGAGCTACGGCTTCTGTGTTGTTAGCAGAATCAGAAGGTTGAACAGATGTTGCATTGTTGGTGTTTTTGCTTACGCATGATGCCATTAATAGTACACATGAAGATACTACTAATAACGATTTCATTTTTTTAATCATAACTGAAAAATTTATATTTAATTGTAAAAAATTTTTAATTGATTCAATTCCTAATATTAGGTTAATTGCAAAGCTAAGAATTATTAATAAGAATAATTCCTGTTTTTAATATTATTTATGATTTAGACTATATCGCTTGTCATTGCTTGAGTTAAGCGTATTTTATCGATGATTTTTATAGCCAAAGGATAAAAACAGCCTGTTTATTTCAAACAAAACAAAAAAAGAAAATGTTTAATGAGAAATTAAAAAAACAAAATACTGTTTAATTTTTTTCATAGGTTAGTTAGTTGAAAAAACTGAATCTTTAATAAGGTTCAGTTTTTTTTATTTTACCATCCTGAAGCCAATACATCTACAATATGCATTGTTTTAATAGCAATATTGTTTTCATCGATATAGCTTTGAAGTTGCATAAGGCACGAAGCATCCGTGCTCACAATATATTCCGCTCCTGTTTGTAGGGCGTTTTCTACTTTCTGTTTTGCCATGGATGTAGAAATGGATTCATGTTTTAAAGCAAAGCTATCGCCAAATCCGCAACATGACTGCGTATCTGCCATTTCGCGCAATTCGAGACCGCGTACCGCATTAAGTAATATGCGCGGCTGGTTGTCAAGTTTATACTCACGCAGTGCGGCGCACGAATCGTGATATGTTACCACGTGTTCAAAAACAGCACCCACATCTTTAATATCGGCAATGTTAACAAGAAAATCAGTGAATTCAAACATATTACGCTTTAGCTGATGATACTCTATATGCAAAGCCGAATTATAAAACATTTGATCGAAATAGTTCCGCACAAAGCCCGTGCATGAAGCTGTTGGCGCAACTACATAGCGGTTTCCCGAGAATTCACGGATAAACTTTTCGCCCATAGCTTTGGCTTCATCCCAAAAACCGTTGTTGTACGCTATTTTCCCACAACAGGTTTGTTCTGTATTGTAGTTCACTTCAATACCAACCTTTTCCAATATTTTAACCATATTCATCCCTGTTTGAGGAAAGAACTGGTCTATGATGCAGGGAATAAAAATGTCAACGGTCATATCAAAACAAAATAATATCGGCAAAAATATCCAAAATTTAAATGGTAAAATGTGCTTTGTTCATTTCTTGCCAAAATTTAGGAAAAGATTTATCAACAACATTCAAATTATCCAGTAAAACCGAACCTTTTATGGCAGCAACAGGTGCAAATGCCATTGCCATACGATGGTCGGCATAGGTTTTTATCACCACATCATTTTCAAAAACCATGTTTGGGGTATGTTTTATGAATAGTGAATGATTGTTATATGTAATATTGACACACAATTTACCAAGTTCATTTTTTAAAGCCTCTATCCTATTGGTTTCTTTATGAAATAAAGTTTCTATCCCCTTTAATTCGGCATTTATATTAAGCAGGGCACATGTAACAGCAACAGGTTGAACCAAATCGGGGCAGTCCGTAAAATCATATATAAAATTTTGCACTTTATTTTGAGAAGATGTTAAGCAAATGCCACGGTCAAAAAATGTTGTTTTAACACCTAAATTTTCAAATAACACAGGCAAACACGCATCACCTTGCGCGCTGTGAAGGTGCAAATTATGTAAAACAATTTCTGCATCCTTAGTAAAAGCTGCTATTTGGTAAAAAAATGAAGCTGCACTCCAATCACTCTCTAGATTATATGAAGGTAAAGTTTGTGCATAAGGCTTATTGTTTACTTTTATATAATTTTCCTCGAAAATAACATCGGCTCCGGCTTGGCGCATTAACGCAGCCGTCATTGATATATAGCTTTTAGAAACTATGTTTCCTTGCAAATCAACGTGCAATCCTCCTATTAAAGGTGCAATCATCATAAGTCCACTTACAAACTGGCTACTGATACCCGCATGCATTGAAATTGCATGGGTTTTCACATCCCAATTGCCTCCTTTTATGGACAGGGGTAAAAAATTTTCTTTCTGAAGATATGTAATGTCCGCACCTAATTGCTGCAAAGCTTTCACCAAGGGTTGTATGGGGCGTTCAAGCATGCGCCTGTCGCCTGTTACTATCCATGTTCCTTTTGTGATAGCAAGTAGGGGTAATAAAAAACGTGTTACCGTTCCTGCATTGCCGGTGTGTATTGAAACCGGAACATTTATATCCTCGTTCTGCTTCAAGGTATTGAGCAAATATTGCATTAACACGGTATCAGCCGCATCCGACAAATTGTTGCTTACCGCTCCTTTCTGCAAATAGTTGATAATCAGCAACCTGTTACTCAAACTTTTACTCAGAGGAAGTTCTATCTCGCAGTGGACAGGCTGCCCCGTATATTGCACACGATACATAAAAACTATGAATTTGAACGGTTATAGTATATTAAGCTTTCGCGCACCATATCTTCATCTATCATTTGATCTATAACAGGCTCTCCCAATGCTTTTAACAGTGTGCAGTTATACCTGTTGTCATACATTGTGTTTTTTTTATCGTGGCGCATAAAGCTCATTACTTTTTTTATATCGCCTGATGGCAATTCATACCATGTAAACTTTGATCGTATAAGTGTTTCCAACATAGAGAAATCTTCGTCAGGGAAATTAAGAATATTGTTGGATATATATGCTTCGCATAGTAAACCTACGGCTATCGCTTCACCATGTAGCAAAGGATTTTCCGTTGTTTGGGCATATGCTTCTATAGCGTGCCCTATGGTATGACCTAAATTTAATACTTTCCTTAAACCTGTTTCCAAAAAATCGTTTTGCACAATAGCAAGTTTCACATGGGCTATGGCGGCAATAATATCTTCATTACACGCATCTTCCATATTTTTTATATCTGCTATTTTGTAAAAAAGCGCAGGCGAATGAATAAGGGCTGTTTTAATCATTTCGGCATAGCCGGATTGTTTTTGCCTTAATGATAATGTGTTGAGAAATTCCGGAAAAATAAGAATGCTTTGCGGCAATGCAAATACGCCAATCTGGTTTTTTATTACTCCCATGTTCACCGCCGTTTTACCTCCCAAGGAAGCATCAACCATGCCCAACAACGTTGTAGGTATATGAATAAAACTTATACCACGCATAAAAGTAGCAGCCACAAAACCACCTAAGTCCGTTATCATGCCGCCGCCCAAGCAAATAACCAAAGAGTTTCTGTTGGCATGTTTTTCAGCAAGTATGTTCCATATTTGCGATGCTGTTTGTATGGATTTAGTGAGCTCGCCGGAAGCAATCTCTATAACCTCTGCATGTTGCAGCTCGCTCTCATATTCCATAAGAATGGGCAAGCATAACCGGCGCGTATTCTCATCCACAATAATAAAAATACCGTTGTTTTTATGCTTTTCAACCACATGGGACAAATGATGTAGGGCAAGGGTTGAAAAATATACATTATCAACTGTTTGCATAAATTAGTCTTTATTTCTACAAAGATAATAACATCCCTTTGAGAATTCTGTAGATTATAAATTAAAAATAAATAAAAGCATGCTATTTTTAAACGCAGAATATTATATTTGTGACCTATTACAAAACCTAAAATTATTATGATATCATTCGACAATACCGAAATTGCTTTTAAATACAAAAGCAGCCAAGAACTAAAAAAAGCGAAAGTGCTGTTTAAAACTATCGCGAGTCCTACGTTTGTAAAAATGGGTAAATCTTTAACCAAATTTGCCATCAAGTGTAAACTTCCTATCTCGTGGGCTATAAAACCTACCTTATACAGGCATTTTGTAGGAGGCGAATCATTAAATGAATGTGCTCCTACGGTAGAGATGCTGGGCAGATACAATGTAAAATCCATACTTGACTACTCGGTAGAGGCAACCGAAAAGCGAGAGGATATGCAGAAAACGTTAAATGAAGTTTTAAAATCCATTTTATTTACCGATAAAAAAGACAATATTCCTTTTGCGGTTTTTAAGCCTACCGCTTTTGCTTCCATAAAAACACTCACCGAAGCCACAGAAAATAAAAATCCCGATGCAGAAACATTAGACAACATAAACTGGTTTAAGGAAACTGTTGATAAACTTTGCAAAACAGCTTTCGAATATAATGTGCCTATACTTATAGATGCTGAAGATTCATGGTATCAGCCTTTTTTAGATGAGCTTATTGAGGAAATGATGCAGAAATACAATAAGGAACGCGCTATTGTTTATAACACTTTACAAATGTATAGAAAAGACCGTTTGGATTTTCTGAAACAGGGTTTGCAAAAGGCAGAACAAGGGGGCTATTTTTTCGGCGCCAAATTCGTTCGTGGGGCTTACATGGAACATGAGCGCGAGCGGGCAAAAGAAAAGGGCTATCCTTCACCCATTCATGAAACAAAAGAGGATACTGATAATGCATACAATGCAGCACTTGAATTTTCCATAGATCATATTGATAAAATACAAGTATTTTCAGGCTCGCATAATGAACAGAGCAACCATTTACTCGTTGAGTTGATAAAGAAAAAAGGCTTAGCCAACGATGACAAACGCATTTGGATTTCTCAGTTATATGGTATGAGCGATCATATCAGCTTTAACCTGGCAGCTGAAGGATATAATGTTACAAAATATACTCCTTACGGACCTGTAAAAAACATTTTGCCTTATTTAATCCGTCGCGCAGAAGAAAACACATCAATTGCCGGGCAAACAGGCAGAGAACTAAGCTTGATTAATAAGGAATTAAAAAGAAGAAAAGCTAAGTAATGGCGTTGTTTTTTTAACTATTCATAAAATAAAAATAGCCGCTTTGCAGCGGCTATTTTTATTTTAACTTTCAACTCTATTTCTTAGCTAAATCCACGATAGCTTTAAAAGCTTGGGGATTATTCATAGCTAAGTCTGCAAGCACTTTGCGGTCCAGCGCTATATTTTGCTTATGAAGGTTACCCATAAAAACGGAATAAGACATTCCATATTCACGAGCGCCTGCATTAATACGGGCTATCCACAATGCGCGGAAATTACGTTTTTTATTGCGTCTGTCACGGTATGCATATACGCCACCTTTTTCGTATGCATTTTTAGCGACCGTCCAAACATTTTTACGCCTTCCAAATTGACCCTTAACCTGGTCAAGGATTTTTTTTCTGCGGGCTCTTGAAGCCACTGCATTTACTGATCTTGGCATTTTTTTTGATTTTTTTACTTCAGCGATTTGTAATCAAACAAATTCTTTTATGGCTGAGAGTAAGGTTAAACATTTAATTTGTTTAGCAAGCTAACATATCTCTTACCGCTTTCACATCTGCGCTATCTACAATAGCAGAGTAACCTAAGTTACGTTTACGTTTTGTAGATTTTTTGGTTAAAATGTGACTGTGGTAAGCATGTCTTCTTTTTAGTTTTCCGGTGCCGGTGGTTGTAAACCTTTTTTTAGCAGCGGATTTACTTTTCATTTTAGGCATGTTACTTTAAATTTATAGTTATTTTATTTAATTTTTATTTTACAAAGATACGCACTTTTTTTAATTATTTTTTAGGTGCCAGTATCATCATCATGCGTTTTCCTTCAAGCAATGGCATTTTTTCCACTTTGGCATATTCCATCAGCTCTTGTGCAAATTTGAGAAGGATAATTTCTCCTTGGTCTTTATAAACGATAGACCTACCACGAAACATCACTTCTACCTTTACCTTGGCTCCTTCCTGCAAAAACTTCTGTGCATGTTTAAGTTTAAAATTAAAATCATGTTCATCTGTCTGAGGACCAAGCCTTATCTCCTTTACCACAACTTTAGCGCTTTTGGCTTTAATTTCCTTTTGTTTCTTTTTTAATTCGTAAAGAAACTTATTGTAATCAATAATGCGACACACCGGAGGGCTCGCAGTAGGAGATATCTCCACAAGATCTAATTCTAAACTTTCAGCCATAGCCAAAGCATCCTTAAGGTTATAGATACCCGGTTCTATGTTTTCACCCACAACTCTAATTACGGGCGACTTAATTTTATAATTAATCTTATGCAGCTCTTCTTTTTGGGGTGGTTGTCTCCTATTTTGAAAACGGTTATTCCCTTGAGAATTATTAGAAGTGTTGCCGCCAAATCCTGGTGTTGCTATGGTAAATACTCCTTTCTAAATTAATTAGTACTATAATGTATTATTTCAGTTTTATATTGTTATTCAGTTAAGGCTTTTATTTCATCCTGGATATGTGAAATAAATTTTTCAACCGTGAAAACACCCAAATCACCCTGACCGTGTTTACGCACCGAAACTGTATTTTCAGCTTCTTCTTTTTCACCAACAATGAGCATATACGGCACTTTCAGCAATTCGGCATCCCTAATTTTCTTCCCTGTTTTCTCATTTCTTTCATCAATGAGGGCGCGAATTTCGGAATTTTCCAGCAATTGTGCAACTTTTTTTGCATATTCTAAATATTTCTCACTGATTGGCAGCAAAATAACCTGATCCGGCGTTAGCCACAACGGGAAATTGCCGCCTGTGTGCTCAAGCAAAACCGCAACAAAACGCTCCATAGAACCAAAAGGTGCTCTGTGAATCATAACAGGACGATGTTTTTGATTATCGCTACCAATATATTCAAGTTCAAAACGTTCAGGTAAATTATAGTCAACTTGTATGGTTCCTAATTGCCATTTTCTTCCAATGGCGTCTTTTACCATAAAGTCTAACTTAGGACCATAGAAAGCGGCTTCTCCAAGCTCTACCGTTGTCTTGAGCCCTTTTTCTTCGGCAGCCTTTATGATTGCCGTTTCAGCCTTTTCCCAATTTTCGTCGGAACCAATATATTTTTCTTTGTTATTAGGATCCCGCAAAGAAACCTGCGCAATAAACTCGCTGAAATTTAATGTTTTAAAAATATGTAAAACAATATCTATAACGGCTTTAAATTCTTCCTCAATTTGATCAGGGCGGCAAAAGATATGCGCGTCATCCTGAGTAAAACCACGCACACGTGTTAATCCGTGCAACTCGCCGCTTTGCTCGTAGCGATACACGGTGCCAAACTCTGCAAAACGTACCGGCAAATCCCTGTATGAGCGGGATTTTGACTTATATATCTCGCAATGGTGAGGGCAATTCATAGGTTTGAGCATAAACTCTTCTCCTTCAACAGGTGTTTGAATGGGTTGGAATGAGTCTTTGCCATATTTTTGAAAGTGTCCGCTAGTTTTATATAGTTCCACGTTACCGATGTGAGGTGTGATAACGGGTTGGTATCCTCCTTTGCGCTGAACGGCTTTCAAAAAATTTTCCAGCCTTTCGCGCAGCAAAGCTCCTTTTGGCAACCACAAAGGCAGCCCCTGCCCTACGCGCTGAGAAAAAGTGAACAATTCCAATTCCTTGCCCAACTTACGATGATCGCGTTTTTTTGCTTCTTCAAGCAATACAAGATACTCATCCAGCTCTTTTTGCTTGGGAAACGTAATTCCATAAATACGCGTAAGCATTTTACGTTTCTCATCGCCACGCCAGTATGCGCCGGCAATATTCAACAATTTTACCGCTTTGATGGGTGAAGTATCAGGCAAATGAGGTCCCCTGCATAAATCAGTAAAAGAGCCTGTTTCATAAAAAGTTATCTTTCCATCCTCCAAATCTTTGATAAGTTCCAACTTGTATTCATCGTTTTTCTTACCAAAATAATCTAATGCATCGGTTTTAGAAATATCCTTGCGTGTGTATGTTTGTTTCTGTCGTGCAAGTTCAAGCATTTTGGCTTCAATTTTCGTCAAATCATCTTGTGTAATCTGGTATCCGCCAAAATCCATATCATAGTAAAAACCGTTTTCTATATCCGGACCAATGCCAAATTTTACGCCGGGAAACAGCAATTCAATAGCTTCTGCCATCAAGTGGGCTGAAGAGTGCCACATGGCAGCTTTGCCTTCGGCATCATTCCATGTAAGTAATTGTAAACGTGCATCTTCATTAATGGGGCGTAACGCATCCCATACTTCATCATTTACCTTAGCAGCCAACACATTACGAGCCAATCCTTCGCTAATACTTTGTGCTACCTGCATGGCAGTAGTTCCTTGCGGATATTGGCGTACCGAATTGTCAGGCAATGTAATATTTATCATCGACATAATATATTATTTCAAATAAAGTTTGCAAAATTAGTTATTTTATGCCAAAATTACTATATTAAAAAATACAAAAACGTAAAAATATTACCTATTGTGCTTTTGCCGAAGCAACATAGAAAAGCAGCATGAAGTTTTTACTATCAATTTATAATTTTACGTTTTAAAAACACCGATATTTGCACCTTTAACACATTAAATTTATGGAGAAAATATCTGTTGTTATTAACACATACAATGCAGAAAAGCATTTAACAAAGGTTTTAAATAGTGTAAAACTTTTTGACGAAATTTTAATTTGCGACATGGAAAGTACAGATAAAACCGTATCTATAGCAAATGAGTATGGCTGTAGAATAATAACATTTAAAAAAAAACAGTATAATATTGTTGAGCCGGCAAGAGAGTTTGCCATTCATGAAGCTATAAACCCTTGGGTATTGGTTGTAGATGCCGACGAAATCGTTACAAAAGAACTGCGACTGTATTTATACGATTTAGTAAATAATCCCAATGCTCCTGACGGTGTTAAAATTCCACGTAAAAATTACTTTATGGGCAAATTCATGCACTGTTATTATCCTGATAAAATTTTACGTTTTTTCAAAAAAGATATAACTACTTGGCCTCCTATAATTCATGCAGTTCCTATCGTAAAAGGAAAGGTTGTGGAAGTCCCTCAAAAAAGAAAAGATTTAGCTTTCATCCATCTAGCCAACGAATCTGTTACGGAAATAATAAACAAATCTAATATATACTCTGACAACCAGTTAGATATAAAAAAGAAACATTATAGCTCATTCTCGTTATTATACAGACCTATATTCTTTTTTATAAAAACTTATTTTTTAAAAGGAGGTATAAAAGACGGGAAAATAGGATTTATTCGCTCATACTTAGATGCAATTAATCAATCTATTTTTTTAACCAAAAAAAGCGAATACGAACTAATGAAAAAGCAGGAATAAATCCTGCTTTTTCAATAAAACAATTAATCATTTTCTTACTACATGACAATTTTATTTAAAATTTCTTGAAACACTTTTCTGCAAGGGTTTAGCACACAGTTGGAGATATACTCTAAGCCATATTTTAATACAAATTTTACTCTGTGTCCATACTTTTTTATGATGATTGCATTCACGTTTTTGTCCAAATAATCTCCTACTAGATAACACCACACAAAATATATTATAACATAACCATACAAAGAAGCTTTTGAATTCTTTGCAAATCTTTCAACTGTACATTCTCTATATCGAATCTGCTCGATTTCATAGCTCTGAAACAGGTTTTAATCTGCTATCTTCCTTTTTAATTTAAGAAAATTTGCTTATTTTGTTGTAGCTGATGATGAACATCTCATGGGTTTTCGCCTCTTTCTTTGCTCATCGTAGCTGAGATATAACGGTATTCGCCATTGAATTTTACAATTCTGTAGTAATGGCTGATTTGACCTACATTAAGATCCTAAAATAACCAAGATACTAGTGTTAGGGTATTCTTGCGCAGCAGGAAAACCTTAAAATTGTTTCCTATACGAAGGTAATATCGTATTTGTTCGCTGTTTAGATACGCCATCCGCTTTTTCCCCACAAACTCCCTTTCGGCGCTTATAGAATTGATATGATGTCTTGTCTCCTAAACCTCCAATTCGTGCGGTCGATGACAAGTTTCCAATTCGTTTTCACAGGTAAACAATCCGAATATCAACTGCGCAATAATTAGCTCTACGTATATTTAACGAAAACATATTAGATGTAATATGTTGATATTCAAATTATTAAATAATTATTAATTGCTTTATACACACGTCGGGTTAATAAATCCTTACACAGGCTGAAATCAGCAATAAAGCGTTATAGTCTTATCAATAAAGAATTGGGGTTACTTTGTAAATCAAAAGCCAACGCAAGTTTGTAAAAACTCACGGTTTAAATCTTGCATAGGGTAAGAATAGTCATCGCCATGAGTTTTAAACGCGGTTTATCTATCCTCGAATCATTTTTCGATATTTTCTTTTAAAACTGCCGCTAATTGCTTACTTTTATAGCCTTTAATGGTATTCTATTTTTAATAGAGAAATATGTGAAAAAATTTCTTTAAAAAGCTGGATATCATCGATATTTTTAAATTTTCCATCTATTATTTTGCTAATTTTAATGATTTATACTTTTGTTATATAGTAAAAATTTCGGCATTTGCCACATTCGCAAAGTATATAAAACTTAAGGAATTAAAAAAGAATGCAGGAAATTAAAAGCGTTTTATTAAGTCGCACAGACAGCATTGGAGATATGGTGTTAACGCTTCCTATGGCGGGAGTTATAAAAAAACACTATCCGCATGCAAAAGTTACTGTTTTAGGCAAAACCTATACACAGCCTATTGTTAACTTATCGCAACATGTAGATGCTTTTTTAAATTGGGATGAAATAAACTTATGGGATAAACATAAGCAAATAACATTTATGCGCACGCAAAGTTTTGACTGTGTTATCCATGTTTTTCCCAATAAAAAAATAGCACGGCTTGCAAAACATGCCGGTGTAGCAATGCGCATAGGCACATCACACCGCTGGTTTCATTGGTTTACCTGCAACAGCTTATTGAATTTTTCACGCAAAAATTCAGATTTGCACGAATCTCAACTAAACCTGAAATTATTATCGCCTCTAAATATTCATGAAAATGTGGAAATAAAAAAAATGCACGATTTTCTTGATTTTAGTTGCAACTATGTTTTACAGGAAGAAATAAAAAAACTTTTAAATCCGCAGAAACTCAATATTGTCTTGCATCCGCTCTCAAAAGGAAGCGCGCGCAACTGGGGCTTGGATAACTTTGCCGAACTAATCAATATATTGCCACAAGAGAAATATAATATTTTTGTATCGGGAACGGAACAAGAAGGGATACTTTTCAGAGATAAACTTATCAAGCCCTACCCTTTTGTGCACGATATTTCAGGAAAAGTAAACTTAGAACAATTTATAGCGCTCATAAATGCATCAAGTGCTTTGGTAGCATGCAGCACAGGTCCGCTGCATATTGCATCGGCATTGGATAAGTTGGCTGTCGGATTATTTCCGCCTATTCGTCCTATTCACGCAGGACGTTGGGCGCCTATCGGCAAAAATGTCGTTATTTTGAGCAAAGGAGATGCGCAATGCACCAACTGCAAAAAAACTAATTCCTGCAGTTGCATAGAAAGTATTACCCCCCAAGAAGTGCTATATGCGTTGGAAACGAAATCCTCTTCTTCATTAAATTATACTTAGTATTTAGGTAAGCGTAATGAGTTTCGAGTTTAGAGATGTATTATTTTGATTAATACATATTTACGAAACATCAAACACACTATTTATACTTAACATTAGTAACATTTAAAAAATAATTTATCATTATTTTGATTATATTTAAGCAACGTTTTTATGCCATAGATGCCCTTTGGGTGCTTGTTTTTTTTAAAACTTCAGTTAATCAAAATATCATAAAAAAAGCAGGCTTTCGCCTGCTTTTAAACAAACACGATAACATCTATTTTATTTCAAATAAACTGTCTTGTAAATTGGTATTGATACGTATTTCAGAAATGTTGAATTTCAAATTCATGGGTCCGGCAGATTGTGTTAAAGCATGAGGAAACAGAACGCCGTTTACCGCTTTGTAATCAGCATATTCAGAAACACCTGCAGCGCTTTCGGTACGAACTTTTAAGCCGGAAGCTACATCGTAAAACTCGTTGTTTTTTATTGCACCTCTCGAAAACTCAACTTTATAGGTATCTTTTCCGTTCACTTTTTCTATGCCTAACAATTTAACGGCATACCCTAATTTTTGATATTCCGTTTCGGGGAATAAAACGGTTTGATCTTTCATTGCATTCAATTCTTCTCCTTCCAAATCTTTTTTCACACCTTGCATAGGAGAAGACATTTGTCCTTTACCGCTATTATAAATTTGTTGCATCACAACCATAGATTGCATGGTCATTTTTACCATAAACTTATCGGGCATTTTGTAATACGTTTCATAGCTCAATTTTTGCCCTTGCATTTCGGTTTGACCAACTATAACCGCATCTTTGATATTTTTAATATTAGCTTCTCCGCCTATTTTTTCTATATAATTTGCCAATACTTTTTCTGCATTCATATCACCTTCCACTTTCTTTGTCTTTTCAGCAGGGTTATATCTGTTTCCTTCCATATCATAATATTGTATCTCTGTTCCTTCGGCAAACTGTTGGAGTTTAGGTGCTATTTCAGAAGCTTTACCCACAACCAATAAATATGCGTTTTGTGGTTTTATATATTTCTGTGCTACCTGTTTTGCAATTTCAGGAGTAACAGCAGCCACATTGGTCAAATAATTCTTAAAATAAGTATTGGGCGTATTGTTTATAGCTGATGAAACAGCGAAAGCTGCGATGGTAGAGGGTTCTTCCAAACTTCTGCCAAAGTTTCCCATAATAAAATTCTTTGCAAGGTTTAATTCATCCTTGGTTATAGGTTCTGTGCCTATACGTTTCATTTCGTGCAAAATTTGCACCATTGCGCTATCTGTAACGGAATTGCGCACTTCGGTATTGGCTTTAAAAGATCCTATAAATTTGCTGGGCTGTAAGCTTGAATAAGCGCCATATGTCCACGCATGTTTTTCTCTCAAATTGTTAAACAAACGGAATGACCCCCCACCTAACACGGTATTTACAACTTTAGCCTGCAAAGCTTCAATGGTATTGGGTTTTAGAGTAACCGGATATATAACGTTAATGGTAGATTGCACGGCGTTAGGTCTGTCAACTATGGCAACTACGTTTTTGGCAAGCGGTGCAGGCATTGTAAATTTAGTAGCGGGCACTTCACCCTTTTTCCAAGTACCAAAATATTTTTCCACCAAACTTTTAGCCTGTGCCAGCGTAATATCACCCACAATGGCTAAATAGCCAATATTGGGACGGAAATATGTTTTATAAAACTCATTACATTTCTCAATTGTAACATTATTCAATGTTTTTTCGGTCATATGCTCACCATATGGGTGGTTTTTACCATACATCAGCACGCTTCCTACTTTTTTCGCTATGGCTGAGGGTTCATCTTTTTCTGCTTGCAATCCCGATAATGCCTGCTTACGGATTTTCTCCATTTCCTCAGGTTTGAAATTAGGATTCAGCAAAATATCAGACATAATATCAAGTAGTTTCTCATTATGTTTTGTGAGAACCTCGCCTGATATGCCGGAAGATGTTGTTCTTAGTGTAGCTCCAATAAAATCAACTTCTTCGTCTATCTGTGATTTTGTACGTGTTTTAGTTCCTGTTTTCATTAATTCGCCGGTAATATCGGCTGTGCCGGCATACTCACCTTCTAAAAAAGGAATATAGTCTAAAACTAAAGAATATGTAACAGTAGGTGTTTTGTGATTTTCCACCACAAAAACTTTTAGCCCGTTGGGTAATTGAAATGTTTGGTAATCTGCTATTTTTATAGGTTTTGCAGGAGCAGCCTGAGGTCGTACACTCCTGTCCAACGTGCTGCTTTTTGTTTGCGCCGAAACATAAAAGGCGCTAAAAAGCAAGGCTATAATAATTGTATATCTTTTCATTCGTGAATAATTTTTTAAATTAAAATCGGATGGAAGTCGCATAATGAATTTTCATCCTTGTTTATGTTTAACGAATCATGCTCGTTTAATACGCTTATGGGTATTATTTACAATTTAATATTCAATAAAAACAACAATTTTGTTGATTTCGTCATACATTTTATTTTTTATCTGCTTTGGATAAATAATGAAGCACCACCCTGTTTTCTTTGGTTAGATATTTTTGCGCTACTCTTTTTAAATCCTCCGATGTAACTTTTAAATATCTGTCAAGTTCTGTATTTATCAGATTTGCATCTCCATAATAAACTTTGTAGTTCGATAAATTTTCAGCTATTTGTTCCATAGAGCTGCTTGACTTTACAAAATTAGACTCTACTTGATTACGTAGCTTTTCAAATTCTTTTGGACT
This sequence comes from uncultured Bacteroidales bacterium, assembly GCA_937889945.1. Lineage (GTDB taxonomy): Bacteria > Bacteroidota > Bacteroidia > Bacteroidales > UBA4417 > UBA4417. The sequence continues at coordinate 19,649 of CALBZC010000014.1, read as the reverse complement.
AAGACCGTCTTTTTTAAATTTTTCGATTTCCATATCCATTCCTTTTTCCAAATCGTCAGCCGAAACACCCATATTGCAAATGCCAAACATAAGCATTAAACCGGGATCTTCAGAAGGGAAAGGAAACGACATTACCTGCAGCGCTTTTTGCTGTTGGTCAACCAATGCCTTGTTTAATCTGGAGCTTTCTCCACCGGAAAGTAAAGTGCCCAACATAGAAAGTGCATAATAATCCTCTGTTCCTTGTGCAGGAATATGATATGACATAATCACAGCGGGCAATTGAATATTATCGTAAACAATTTCCCTTACTTCTTGTGTTTTAACAGGCTCAACTACAGAGGGTCTGTAAATAGGCTTGGTTCCGGCAGGTATATCGCCAAAATATTTTTCCACGAGTTTTCTGGCTCCTTGCTCATCAATATCACCTGCTATACAAAGGGTTGCATTGTTTGGCACATAATAAATGCTGTGAAATTCCATAAATTCTTTAAGCGTGGCTTTGTTTATATCTTCCGGATATCCAATCGGAGTCCATTGATAAGGATGCACTTTAAAAGCATTGGCAAATGTTTTTTCCAGAATAGTTCCGTAAGGTCTGTTTTCGTATGATTGTTTACGCTCTTCTTTCACTACTGCACGTTGTGTTTCAACACCAATGCTGTCTATTTTCAAATGCAGCATTCTTTCAGATTCCATCCACAAGCCCAATTCAAGTTGATTAGACGGCAATACTTCGTAATAATAAGTTCTGTCAAAAGACGTATTTGCATTTAATTCGCCTCCTGCATTTAAAACGGTTTTGAAATATTCGCCACGTCCGATATACTTAGATCCCTCAAACATCAAATGCTCGAAGAAATGGGCAAATCCCGTGTGGCCGGCAACTTCATTTTTTGATCCTACATGATACAAAACAGAAACCGCCACAATAGGAGTTGAATTATCCTGATGTAAAATAACATCCAATCCGTTTTTAAGTTTAAACTCGGTAAACTTAACACGCTGTTGTTGAGCAAATACTGAGCCTAAAAACAGTATTGCACAACTCATTAAAACTAACTTTTTTTTCATTTTTTATGTGTTTATTATATATTGATTTCATTTTCTCTATATTCCAAAATATCACCTGGCTGGCATTTAAGTTCTTTGCAGATAGCCTCCAATGTTGAAAAACGGATTGCCTTTGCTTTTCCTGTTTTTAAAATAGAAAGATTGGCTTGTGTAATACCTAAGCGTTCCGCCAATTCTCCGGACGAAATTTTACGCATTGCCATCACCACATCTAAATTCACTATAATCATCTCGCCTTTGTTTTAAACTGTTAGATCTTGTTCCTCTTGCAATTTAATGCCAATAGCAAACACTTCTGCCATTAGTAAAGCAATGAGTCCTATAATTAACATACCCGACTCAACAGCTCCGTTCAACTTTATTTCATAATCAGGAATTGCTATTATTTTTTTAATTATCCTAAAATCCGTATAAGTTGACATAAAATTAAAAAAAACGCCTAACAAGTGATAAATACCTATACGCCTCAATATGGAAACATTTTTTTTATCAAAAACGATATTTTTATTGATATTTATTATAAATTTTATAAAAACGCTTATTATCAGTATAATTATTCCTACAAACATAATTTCAGATACCGTTAATAATGTTCTTAAATAAGAGTGGGTATATACAGGAGCTTTTACAAATAGTTTATCATGAATAGAGGGTGTCCACACATGCTGTTTTTGGTTAAATACAGAATCAGGAAACTTAGTCAAATCACTTGGAATTACGTTTATAGCATATGATTCGAAAGCATCCTTACCTGCATTTTCAGCTTTGGCTCTGTCAGCCCCTGCATTCCACCCCATTCTAAAATAGGTAGAACCTTCAAAAACATACACACTAACGATAAATGCCAATGCTAAGAATATTAATAAACACAAAATTTTAAATTTCTGTTTTATGAAATTCCTATTTTTCATTATTATTAAATAAATTTTATTTGAAAAACAATTATATTTTATTGAAAAACAATATACAAATAAACGACTATTTTTTTATTTAAACAAGAGTTAAAAAACTTTTTTTACAAAATTGATATTTACTTATATAGCAAAGAAAACACAGCCTGTTGATAGTAAATAGCGAGCAAAAAATTGTCCATTTTATTTTTTAGTGTAAGCACATGGACTCATAGATTTTTGTTTATCAGCTTTAATTAAGTTTATATGGCTTTGAAGCTGTGCTTCAAAGATTCCCTCTGAGGTTGTCTGTTTATCCCCTTATCTCTGAACATTTATTTTCGGCTTCATTACATCTTATCTATATATCTATGTAGTTTAAAAAATAATATAAGGCAATTATTGTTTAGTACTTAATTAAAATTAATTTAAAAAAATCATACCTGATAGGTTTAAACTGAAGTATATTTGCACAAAATAATTTATTATATTTTTATGAAACGCGCAATGATATTAACCGGCGGTGGAGATTGCCCCGGTTTAAATGCAGTAATCAGAGCCATTGTAAAAAGGGCTTCACAAGAAAAAGACTGGGAAATTTTAGGCTCCATAAAAGCTTTTGACGGAATATTGAATGAACCTACCGAACTGGTAGTGTTAGATGAACAAAAAGTGGCGGGGATTCACTACCAGGGAGGTACCATAATACAAACTACCAACAAAGGCGGTCCATTCGCCTGGCCCATAAAAAACAATGACGGCACATGGGACTATATCGACCGCTCAGATGAAATGATCCGCAAAATAAAATATTTGGGTATAGATGCCGTAATCAATATCGGAGGTGATGGTTCGCAACGCATTTCTCAAAAACTATACGAAAAAGGATTGAATATTATAGGCGTACCCAAGACGATTGATAATGATTTGTCGGCAACCGACTCTACTTTCGGTTTTCAAACAGCCATACAAGTAGCTACCGAAGCTGTTGATAAACTTGTAACTACGGCGGCAAGCCATAACCGGGTTTTTATTTTAGAAGTTATGGGGCGCGATGCGGGGTGGATTGCTCTGAATTGTGCGGTGGCAGGCGGCGCCGAGCTTTGTTTGATACCCGAAATACCATATGATATTAATCAAGTATTGAAAAAAGTAAACGCCCGCTTTCATAAAGATCGTGGATTTGCTATTATTGTAGTAGCCGAAGGCGCTAAACCCAAAGACGGAACCACTGTGGGGCAAAAAGTAAACGAAGTGGGCTATGAAAACATTAAACTGGGCGGAATTGGTTTTAAACTACAGGAAGATCTGAAAAAAGCAGGATGCGAACACGACATACGCACAACTGTGTTGGGTCATTTACAACGCGGAGGTATTCCACTGGCATATGATAGGGTATTAGCTTCACAGTTTGGGGTAAAAGCCTTTGAATTAGTGCTGGCTCAGCAATATGGCACTATGGTTTCTTACCAACATCCTTATATTACCAGCGTAACGCTAAAAGAAGCCATACAAAAGCCTAATTTAGTAACGCTTGACACAGCCCTCGTAAAAACAGCGCGGGGATTAGGTATAAGTTTTGGAGAATAAAAAAACAGCAAAAAAAATAACCACTTTTTCAAGTGGTTATTTTTTTTTTGCTAAATGCACTTATTAATTTGAAGCAGTAAGAACAAAGTCAACCGGCATTGTATATAATACACGTACAGTTTGACCATTTTGTCTTCCCGCATTCCATTTAGGCATCTTTTTAACGGCTCTTACAGCTTCTTCATCACAACCTCCGCCTATACCGCGAAGTACCTTAACATCTGTAATGTTACCTTTGGTATCTACAATAAATTGTACATACACCTTACCTTGAATACCGTTTTCACGAGCAGCTTCGGGATAGCGAATATTATCACGTAGAAATTCTAAACGCGCTTTATCGCCGCCGGGGAATGAAGGCATTTCCTCAACTACGGTTACAGGAGGAGTTTTATCTTCTTCTGTAGGAATAACCTTTTCTATGATCTTCTCAACCGTTACAGGACCTGCATCAACAACAGGTGGGTTGGTGGTTGTTTTTGCTAGTTCATCTTGGTTGAAGATATTATCATTGGTTACCACATCTTCGGTTGTAACCACAGGTGTAGTAAATTTAACCTGTTTCACAATCTCCTGTGTTGGTGGAGGTGGTGGAGGTGGTGGAGGTGGTGGAGGTGCAGCATCATCCTGCGGCTTATTGATTTCCATCATTTCCGCAGTAGTAGCTTTATCCTTATGCATATTGCGTCCTTTTGCATTCAAACTGCTGATAAAAGGGTATGCCAAGCCTGCCAACATAATGAGCAAAGCAAGGATAGACGCCTTTGTAACACTTTTTGGATACAACTTACGCAAAATATAAGCTCCATAGGCTTTGTTACGATTTTCGAAAACAATTTCGTCCATCGGAGCCGTATGTTGTTTTTGTTGCGTTGCCATCTTGTTTATTTTAATTAATTAATATTCCGATTATTTTTTATAAGTAGCTATCATTTGTTTTTCAATCGGATCCATATCTACAGGAGCATAGTTTGCTATGTTAGATATAGCCATTTCATCGATGATGTCAACAAAATTTTTGTACTTTGCTTTGTCGTCACTCTTAATCAGAACTATAGGAGATGTTTTATCATCTTTTTTAATTTGCTTTATTTGTGCATTCAAAGCAGAATCACTTAGCTTAAGCTGGCCTTTTTCAACTTTAGTTTTTAAATCTTTAACAGCGTCATACACGTTTTTGTTTTTTTCTATCAAAATTTTTCTGATACCGTCTTTGCTGTAATTGGTTTCAATAAGTTGTGGCAAAGGAAGCTTTTTAGCGTCAGCTAAACCATAGTAATAATAAATTTTATCGTCACCGGTAATCAAGATGTTCATGGTACGATCGGCAGAAATTTTAGGTGCATCTGTCTTATCGTTTGCATCTTTCTTTTCGGGCATGGTAATTTCCATTACTTTGGCTCTGCTGAAAACTGTGGTAAGCATGAAGAAAGTGATGAGCAAACACATTAAGTCAACCATAGGGGTCATATCAATGTGTACGGAATGCTTTTTAGCCTTTTTTTTGCCGCCTTTCTGCTTGCCTTCCTGTTCAATTATTTCAGCCATATAATATTTCCTTTAAATTTTTAATTATATTATTTATTTGCTTCCTTTTCGTCTTTACCTTCTTCTTTCTTAGCAAGATTTGTAATCAGGTTAAATTTATTAACTTGATTTTCTTGTAATATATCAATAACGCGCTTAACTGCTTTTAAATCGGCATTAGCATCTCCTTTAATGGCAACCTCTGCATTAGGATTTTCAACCCTGATTAAACGAATCCACATGTTGAACTCATTATTGAGAGAGTCATAAGGAATACCTACCTGAAAATCTTTTTTGGCTTCACTGTTTTCAGTTCTTAACCATGGTAAGATTTTATTGGCGGGCATACCAAAAGATGCTTCTTTGTTAAATTGTTTAACATCGCCATTGGTTATGTTAAGCTTATATTGTTCTCCTATGTGTTTAAACACATTTTCCCTGATTTTTGCAGCGGTATCTCTACCGTTGTCAAAATTCAAGAAAATTTTGCCATCCTTAGATACCAGAACTGTAATCAAGTCTGATTCGGGAGCTTTCTTTTCGCTAACCGAATTGGGAGAATCTATAGGAGCTGCTTCAGGAGTTTTAAAAGTTGCTGTAAGCATGAAGAAAGTAAGCAAAAGGGAAAATAAATCCACCATAGGCGTCATGTCTATATGTGGAGATTTTACCGGTAGCTTAATTTTTGGCATTTTTTATCTTTTTAAAAAGTTTTAAATAATTGGATTTTTAAAATCCGAAATTTTCAGTTATATTAACGATAATGCCAATATTAATTGTTAGCGGCAAAAGTTTGAACTAAACTGAAACCTGCTTCATCAATTTTATAAGTCATTTGGTCAATCTTAGTTGAGAAATAGTTATAGAAAATGATGGCAAGTGTAGAACCTGTGATACCAAAAGCAGTGTTGATAAGAGCTTCAGAAATACCTGTAGCCAAAGCTAAAGCATCAGCAGCACCACCGCTACCGCCCATAGCAGCAAATGCACGGATCATACCAAGTACAGTACCAATAAGACCGGTAAGTACGGAGATAGAAGCAATAGTAGATAAGATAACCAAGTTTCTTGAAAGCATAGGTAATTCTAATGCTGTAGCTTCTTCAAATTCTTTTTGTAAAGAAACCAATTTTTGGTCTTTGTCTAATGTAGGATCTGATTGTAAAGCTTTGTATTTTTTCAAACCTGCTTTCATTACATTTCCAATAGAACCTTTTTGTTTATCACAGCTTTCAATAGCTCTGTCAATTTCATTGTTTTTCAAATAATTTTGTAGGTTTCTTACAAAAGTATTGATACGTCCAGTACCTTTTGCTCTACGTAAGGTAATCCATCTTTCGATAACAAAAATTAAAAGTACTAATACAATAGTAATCAAAAGAGGTACAATAAATCCGCCTTTGTAAACCATTCCTAAATAATTTCCAGGAAGTGGGTGACCGTTAGGGTTTCCGCCTACAAAATTAGCAGGGTTTCCCAACACGATTTTGTAAATTAATAAAGCTGCAACAAAAGCTAATATCATAGCTCCGGCAGTAAATACAGACCTTGCAGCGTCGTTGCTCTGTTTTTCCGGACGTGCTTGTTTGGGTTGACTGTTTTTGCTCATTTGTAATAAATTTAAATGATTAATGTTTGTTTATGATTATTATTTATTTGTTTTACTATTAAGTTCTAACACAGTAAAGCAATCGCAAAGATATTATATAATTTAAAAAAAACAAATGTTAGATAAAAAAAAGAGGTTAAAATTATTAACCTCTCATTTTTACGTATTTAATTTTTTTATCTTTTTTTACCATTACTGCCGTTTTTAGTGGGTGCGGGAGGCGCTTTAGGTCCGGCACATCTTTTTTGTGCATCATCATATACTTGTTGAAATTGTGGGTTTGGTTGCAAATCCAAAAATTTCTTAAAATTATCGGCAGCTAAGCAATATTCTTTGGCATTAAAATAATAATATGAGCCTAAGTATTGGTATGCTTCTACCAATTCTCTTTTGTTTTTAACGGGATCAACTTCGGCTTTTTGTATTAAAAGTTCATAATGCGGTTTAGCTAAGCCTTGCTTGCTGTCTTGGTCCATTCCTGATGCCGAACGTGCTTTAAAAGCGTAGGCAGGTATATAATCAGGTTCTTCTTGTATAACTTTTGAGAAAACAACATCTGCATCGCTATATCTTCCGGCATTATAATAAGCAATACCCATTCGGTAATAATCGGTAAGATTATCTTTATTTATTACGTCTCCTATCTTGTTTTTATATATATCGGCTTCTCTTAATGCGCATTGTATTTTTTTTGTGCTATCTGCCGATCCTATTTTTCTGTATGCATTGGTTAAGGCTACTATAACATCATTATTTTTATTATCCATAGCGTATGCTTTTTCAAGATAATTTGCAACAGCTTGTGAATCGTTTAAGGATTCCATTATTTTACCATAATAAATATAATCATATACATTTAATTTTGAACCGTTTAAGTTTTGGCTATATTTATCCATGTAGTATTTAGCTTTGCTATAGTCCTTATCTTCAAAATAAGCATATCCCAAAGCCCTGTTCAAATCATTAAATGTTGCTGAATCGGTAGCTCTTATTAATTGGATTTGCTCAATAGCTCCTTTAAAATCTCCATTTTGCAACAAGGTAGCTGCATAACGACGTTTTGCAGACACGTTTCCGGCTGATAAATCTATATATTTTTTATAGTATGTTTTTGAATCTGCAAGGCTACCCATTTTTGATGCCAACGTACCCATTTTTAAATAAGCGGGTGCAAAATTGGGGTCAATTTCCAACGCTTCTTTGTAATAGTTCATTGCCTCGTTGTTTCTATTGATTCTTGTATTTAACTCTCCTAATCTCACTTTTGACCTGGGAGATTCAGGCGCTAAATACTGAGCCATTCTGTATGCTTCAATAGCTTTTGAACCTTCGTTAAAAGTATTGATAAAATAGTCGCCTCTTACCAAGAATACTTCCATGTTTTTACTGTCAATGTCCTCAGCTTTGCGTAGCAAACTCAATACCGTAGCGGAATCTCTACTGCCCATTTGTACGTATGCTTCGGCTATCTTAACCAAAATCATGGAATAGTCGTTTTTAGGCATTTTTTTGGATATTTTCTTAGGTATCATATTTTCTGCTGTGGTAAAATATTGTTTAGCAGAATTTAGGTTATGCTGAAATAAAGCTACCTTGCCTAACCCTACAAAGCTAAAAGCATCTGTAGGAGCTGCGGCTGTACCTTGTTGAAATTTAGCTAACGCTTTTTTGGCTAATGGTTCTAAGTCAACATTTACAGTGTCAACTAAATATGTTGCTAAATAATTATCTCCGGCATAAAAATAATTTTTACCCACGGCAGGTTCTTTCTTAATTAATTGATCAAAAGCTTTTTCAGCAACATCAAACTGCTCGTTATAGGTAAGTTTTAAAGCTGAATTTAAATCCTGCGCTTGCACGCTTGTTGCAAATACAAACGCAAGTCCCAGCATGGTTAAATAGATTAATTTTTTCATTCGTAACATAATTTATTATCTCCTTATTAGTTTTATAATTCTATCTTTTATTTTTTTACTTGTATGAGTCGTATGGGCATGGTTGCGGGTATCAAACCCGATTTTAATATAATCCGTTGCCCTTTTTCTCCAGCTACAAAAGCTGCAAATCCTGTGCCAAGACCGTTAAATGATTCTTTACTAATCATATACACATTTCTTATAATGGGGTAGCTGTCATTGGCGATGTATCCTTGATAAGGTTTGCAAGCAGATTCTAAACTATGACCTACTTCCAAAACTTTTACATCTTGTAAAAATTTATTTGAAACACTATCCTGACTGTCGCTGATCCAGTTAACACTTAAAATGCCGAAAGCAGATGGGTTTTTGTTTACAAATTTTACCACCTCTTCATTTGATTCTACTGCCGACAAGTTTTCGGTAAAATTACCTTGCAGGTTAAACCTTTCGTTAAAATATCTCAGATTAGCCGATTTTTTATTATCAAAAACTATTTTAATAGGGGTATTGCCTGCATTTTTGTCAACCTGATTCCAATTGCTTATCTGACCTTTAAATATTTTTTCTATATCCGAAACCAATATTTTATCTACTTTACTTTTAGGATTAACAATAATGGCAATAGCATCCTGAGCTACTTTCACCGTTTTGGCAATCAGTTGCTTTTTCATGAGCATTAAACTATCGTTTTCGGTAAGCGTTTTTGTCATAACCACGTTATTAATGCTGTCCGTATTCATAAAATCGTCACATACATCAGCTTCGGGCTTGTACAATGGCGTTATTTTGGCATTGGGATAGTCGTTCTGAAAAACAAAAATTTCAGCATCATACAACAACTTGAAAGACTCGTCCACGCTTATTTTTATGTTTCCTTGCGAAGGAGATTCCACAATCTCTGTTTTGCCAACAGGATTGCTGCAAGCAAAAAACAAGATTAACGTACTACTTAATAAAAAGCTATAAAAATAAAACTTTGTTTTCATGTGGGGTTACTTTAAAATTCTTTTAATAATAACATCTTATTACTCTTCTTCAGCCTGATTTTCCCTGTGTTTAGAAATAATCTTCGTTAATCGGTATATTCCATAGGAGATGAAGAACAAACCTACGGCAATTTGTATATTAACCGGCACTTTTAACTTGTTTGGAACTAATAGGAAAACGCCCATACCTACATACACCACGACCATGCAATAGCCGAAAATCTCCATAAATTTAGCAAAACCGCTTTTAACAGAAGGCATTAAATTTTTTATTTTTTTAATTTAATAAGATTAAGGAGCAACAAAAATAAACTTTTTTTTAAAATATCAATATCGATAGATAATTTTTTAGCTTTTTTTACATTGAAAAAAAATATGATTACCCAATAAAACAAAAGAGGAAAGCGTTCTGCCTTCCTCTTTAAAGTTTATTTCAATCACTAAAGCTTATTATGCGCCTAATGTGGCAACCATTACTGCTTTAATTGTATGCAAACGGTTTTCGGCTTGGTCAAATACCAATGAATTAGTGCCTTCGAAAACATCTTCTGTTACTTCAATCCCGTTTTTCAAACCAAATTCTTCAGAAACTTGTTTTCCCACTTTAGTATCTGCATTATGGAATGATGGCAAACAGTGCATGAATTTAACATTTTCATTTCCGCTTTTTTTCATCATTTCGGCATTAACCTGATAAGGCGTTAACAGCTTAATTCTTTCAGCCCATACCTCTTTAGGTTCACCCATTGAAACCCAGATATCGGTATGTACAAATTCAACTCCTTTAACGGCTTGTTCAGCGCTTTCGGTAATAGTTATGCGTGCACCTGATTTTTTGGCAATTTCTTTACATTGATTAATCAATTCTGCCTCGGGCCATAATGATTTTGGCGCGCCAATGCGAACATCCATACCTAAAATAGCTCCAATTGTTAACAATGAACGTCCCATATTAAAACGTGCATCTCCTAAATAAGCATATGAAATTTTTTCCAATGGACTATCGGAGTGTTCCATCATGGTAAGTACATCGGCTAACATTTGCGTAGGATGCCATTCGTTAGTCAAACCATTCCAAACGGGAACGCCTGCAAACTGTGCTAATTCTTCAACAACTTCCTGACCAAAGCCACGATATTCAATACCGTCAAACATTCTACCCAAAACGCGGGCAGTATCTTTAACTGTTTCTTTATGTCCTATTTGGCTACCGCTTGGTTCCAAATATGTTACCTGAGCTCCTTGATCGTGTGCAGCTACTTCAAAGGCGCAACGTGTGCGGGTTGAAGTTTTTTCGAAAATCAAAGCAATATTTTTGCCTTTCATTTTAGGCTGTTCTGTGCCTGTATATTTAGCAGTTTTAAGATCTTTTGCCAATTTTAGAAGAAATACTAATTCTTCTTTAGTAAAATCTAATTCTTTTAGAAAATGCCTGTTTCTCAAGTTAAAAGCCATGTTATTTTATTTTTAAATTGTTACTAATTATTTTTTAATATTATTTTATACGATAGATATTCTGGTTCCTCCATTATCAACACCTAATACGTTAGACGAAGTAATGATAGCATCGCGACTTGTATATTTGACAAAATTAATTGCTGCGCGTACTTTAGGCGCCATACTGCCTTCACCAAACTGACCTTCTTCTAAATATTGTTTAGCTTCTTTCACACTCATGCGGTCTATTGATTTTTCCTGTGGCGTATTAAAATTGATGCAAACCTTAGGCACATCGGTTAAAATAAATAATTTATCGGCATTGATATTTGAAGCCAACAAAGAAGAAGCTAAATCCTTGTCAATTACAGCATCAATACCTTGCAATTTATTTTCAGCCACATAATACACAGGAACTCCACCGCCTCCGACAGCAATAACTATTTGACCATCTCTTGCAATACGCTCAATTGAATGTTGGTTAGTAATTACCAATGGTTTGGGAGAGGCTACAACTTTGCGCCATCCTCTGCCGCGTGCATCTTCCTTGAAAATACTACCGTCGATAGCAGCCATTTTATCAGCGTTTTCTTTGGTGTAATAAGGACCTACAGGTTTTGTGGGATTTTGGAAAGCAGGATCATCTTTATCAACCATCACTTGTGTAACAATACTGATAATATCACGATCCAGATCATTGGCACGCAACACATTTCTTAATTGTTGCTCCAATACGTAAGCGATAAATCCTTGAGAATATGCCACACATATATCCAAAGGCATTTCGGGTAAGCCATACACTTGGTTTCCGGCAGCATTTGCCAACAGGATATTACCTACCTGTGGACCGTTGCCGTGTGTTAAAACCACATTGTATCCTCTGTTAATAAGAGTTAAAAGTTTTTCGCAAGTTTCTTTTGCATTTTGCTCTTGCTCCTGAATAGTTCCCTTTTGGTCGCCGCGAAGCAGCGCGTTACCACCAAAAGCTACAACTGCTAATTTTTTCATAGAAATGTTCTTATTCAATTAAGGAGCAAAAGTAAATATTTAATTTGACTAAACAAGGGGTTTTTATTTTTGGGCATAATAGATTTTTTAAACGACAAATTATCCCTATTTATCCTTAAATATCTACTTGCTAAATGGGCACATTCAAACATTAGCATTTTAATTTTTATCTTTGCAACATGAATTCCAAAAAACGTATTGCTTTTTACACATTAGGCTGCAAGCTTAATTTTTCAGAAACCAGTACCATTTCACGTCAATTTGGTATGGATGATTTTGAAGTTGTCGATTTTTCAGAAACTGCCGATATATATGTTATTCACACTTGTTCTGTTACGGCGGTAGCAGAAAAAAAATGCCGTACTGCCATACATGCCGCGCATCGTCGTAACCCACAGGCTCATATTGCCGTATTAGGCTGTGCCGTGGAAGCTAATTCCGGTATTTTTTCGCAAATGGAAAGTGTTGATTGGGTATTAGGCAATCAGGATAAGTTTAAACTGGGCGAATTGGTTAGCCAAAGTTTACAGGATAATTATGGGCATGGTAACATACGTATGGTGTCGGATATTAACAAAACAAAAGAATTTATACCATCCTATTCGGTAGGCGATCGGACACGCTCATTTTTTAAAGTGCAAGACGGATGCGATCATTTTTGCACTTATTGCAGCATCCCTTTTATGCGCGGAAGAAGCAGAAGCGCCGATATAAAGAGCACCATACAAACAGGACATGAAATTGCGCGTTCGGGCATAAAAGAAATTATATTAACGGGTGTAAACATAGGTGATTTCGGGAAACACACAGGAGAAAATTTTTATGAATTGGTACAAGAACTGGCAAAACTTGAGGGTATTGAGCGCATTCGCATATCATCCATAGAGCCTGAATTGCTTACGCATGAAATTATTGATTTTGTAGCCCGAAACAACAAAATTATGCCTCACTTTCATATTCCGCTACAATCCGGAAACGATAAGGTGTTGCTATTAATGAAACGCAATTATGAGCGCAGTTTGTTTGCCAAAAGGGTTGAATATATAAAAAACACCATGCCTGACGCGTGCATTGCAGCAGATGTAATAGTTGGTTTTCCGGGCGAAACAGACGAAGATTTCCAAGACGCATATAATTTTATAGAAAGCTTACCTATATCCTATTTACACGTGTTTTCTTATTCCGAACGTCCGCGCACCAAAGCCATTGCCATGGACGGAAAAGTTACCGAAAAGGAAAAACAGTACCGCAGCAAAGCTTTACATGAATTATCGGAAAAGAAAAAGCTCGATTTTTACAATCAAAATATAGGAAAAACAGAAAACGTACTTTGGGAATCTACAAACGCCAAAGGTTACATGTTCGGTTTTACAGGAAATTACATAAAAGTCCGCACCTTGTTCAATAGCGAATTAGTAAATAAAATAAGCACCGTTAAAATCACAGGAATTATTGATGACAACTGTTGCGCATCAGAAATCATAAAAACATTGTAAATTATGGATTATAAAAATATCTGTTTAGAGGTTGTAAAGTTATCGAAAGAAATAGGAAAGTTTCTATTGCACGAAATAAAATCCGTTAAACCATCAGACATAGAAGAAAAAGGAACGCACGACTTTGTTTCGTATGTGGACAAAACTGCCGAAGCCATGATTGTAAAGCGTTTATCGGAACTGCTTCCCGAGTCGGGTTTTATTGCAGAAGAGGGCACATCAGACAAAAAAAGTGAAGTGTTGAATTGGATTGTTGACCCCCTCGATGGTACCACAAATTTTTTACATCAGGTACCTCTTTTTTCTGTAAGCATTGCTTTAATGGAGAAAAATGAAATTGTATTGGGTGTTGTGTACGAACCCAATCTGGACGAATGTTTTTATGCATGGAAAGGAGGGAAAGCCTATATGAACGAAAACATCATTGAAGTGAGTAAACAAAACAAGCTTGGAAGTTCTTTGATTGCAACGGGTTTCCCTTATTATGATTACCAGGAATTGCAGGCATACATGAAGCTTTTTGAATGGTTTGCCATTAACACCTCGGGGCTACGCCGCTTGGGTTCTGCCGCTGTAGATTTAATTTATACAGCCTGCGGACGTTATGAAGCTTTTTACGAATATGGGTTAAAGCCTTGGGACGTGGCAGCAGGGGTATTTATTGTAGCGCAAGCCGGCGGAAAAGTTACCGATTTCAAGGGTGGAAATAATTATGTGTTTGGCAAACAATTGTTGGCAAGTAATTCTATTTTACACGCTCCTCTTTTAGAAGCCATACAAACTTATTTTAAACAAGGCTAATGCTAAAAGTATAACAGCCGTGGCACAAAAACATAACTGCGCCCACTATAAAAATGCAGTTAAAAGCAAATGCTGAAAATTTTGTCCTTTACTTAGCCTTAAAATTTAAAACCTATACTGATAGATGTGCGTGATGTAGTTACTGACTCCATGGCGCCTGTATTGAAATTAAAGTTTATGGGACCTAAAAACGACATATAACCAATGTTAAAACCTGCACCAACAGCAGCTTTACCTTCTTCGCTGATGTTTTTAAAAACGTTAAAATTATCGTTCATCCATCCCAAACTCACTACCGGTGTAACATATAGTTTTTTGTAAGGATTATATTGTATGCCCAGCGAAACGGCTGTCCCTGAATTAAAAGGTAACGCCCCCTCCTTGAAACCGGCAAATTCAGGATTATCATTAAAATGCTTACGTTGATAGCCTCCAAATGCAAACTTGTTGTTAAAAGGCATATAAGAGTCAGCCCCAACAACACCCTCTCTGGAAATGGAAATACCATAAAAGGCATTTACTTTAAATGTAAACCTCTTTGAAATCTTAAGCGCATATTCTTCATTGGCATATATACGCAAAAAACCGTCGAGGGCAGACAAATCCGAATAAGGATTAGGCGTTACGTAAGTAAAAACTTTTTTTTCACCCTCGGTCAATGATGCCGTATCCATAACATGCAGTTTGTTATAAAAAACATATTTGGCTTCGGCAATAAAACGATTTCCCTTTTTTGCATAATAGGCTTCATCCATTGAATTTTGCTTGATACGGAAATAGGTAGCAAAATCGTGGTGCTTATAAAAAGCTTCACGTCCTTTTTTATTGGAAATAAAACCTTCTTCATCCATAAAATCAATTGCGTTGGTAATGCGTGCAATATCTTCACCTTCATAAGCAACACCGGTTTCCCACGACATATTTTTAAGCATACCGTAGCTTATGCCAAGATATGCGTTGTATATTTTTTTGTAAAAATCGGTAGTTTGTTTACTTACTTCTGCTGAATATAACGAATTTAATAGGAAATCATTATTTTTCAAATTTTGATATTCCGCGCCTAAATTAAGCCAAATCCTGTTTTTGGGATCTACGATAAAAGCATATTTAAGGCGCGCTTTAAAACGTTCAGCTAAATCAATGGTAGTTATCAATTTGGAATGGTAGTCAAAAGCATTATAATAAGTATAATTCAATAAAATTCCGGCTTTTTGTTCATTATCGTAATGTATTGCCGTTTTTAAGAAAGCTTTGGGACCTTTTTTCAAATGCACATTCATTTCCAACCCTTTTGGGCTGTTTTCAAATGCAGTAAAAACTTTACTGTATATACGTGTTCCGTATATACGCTCCATAGCTTCGTTTATTTCTTCCGAAGTATAATATGTGTTATCTTTTAGCTGCAACAACTTTCGGAGAGTAAGTATTTCCTTACGGCGTTTTATTTTTTCTCCTTTTTCATTGATAAAATTATAGTTTGTAATAATACTTGAAGTATCATTTACTTTTTCATGAACATATTCTATTTTCTCAGCACGTTGCCGTTCGGCAATTTTAATAAGTTGAGGAAGAACTTTTCGTGCTGCCCCTTCTCCTATTTCAATAATTTTAGCACATTTATTGAAGTCAGAAGAACTATAGGAACCCAAATCATGGTTAAAATCAACATATACATCCGTTTTTTGCTTCTCTTCGTCAGAATCTTTTGCCGAAGTAATCGCATAGGTTTGAGATATGAGTTTTGTGGGATTATTTAACTCGTTTTCCTTATGCATCCTGAAACCCGTATAGCCGGCAATGATAAGGTTTGCTCCCATGTCTATCACTTCCTGAACAGGAAAATTTTTCATCAATCCTCCATCAACCAACAGTTTGCCATCAATATAAACCGGCGCAAACACTACCGGAATAGCTGATGTAGCGCTCATTGCCAAGGGCAACGAACCATTTTTCTGCAACACAAGTTCGCCTTTAACTATATCTGAACTTGTAATAACAAGGGGTATGGGAAGTTTTGAGAAATCATTTACGCCACGTGCCGGATAAGTATATTGATTAAAAGTTTCGGAAATATACTGTCCTTCTATTAAAGAAACGGGCAAGCCCGGCATAAATTTAACACAAGGAAACTCTAAAACATATTGGTTATATTCCGATTTTTCTTCCATATTTATTTTGTTAAGCGGCGCTTTATCCGAAAGAATTCTGCTCCAATCCGTTGTGGTAACTATTTCTTTAATCTCTTTGGCAGTGTAGCCCATAGCATACATTTCGCCCAATATAGCGCCCATGCTGGTACCGGAAATATAATCTACCTTAATCTGCGATGAATCTATAAGCTCCAACAAACCCAAATGAGCAAACCCTTTGGCTCCGCCTCCGCTTAATACAAGACCCACCTTAGGCTTGCCCGTGTTCTTCACTATTTTTTGCTGTGCAAAAACAAGATTGGTAAACAATAATAACATTAAAGTAATGAAGAGATATTTTTTGAGATAGGATGCCATTGTAAATTTTATTTTTACAAAAATATATATTTCAATTATTTTACAAGGTATATTATGCAAAAGATTAAAAATTAATCATTATCTTTGCTTATCCTTTAATCATAAAAAATGAGTGATTTTTTCGCCAAAAACCTTAAGTGCCTGCGCAAACAACTTGGTAAAACACAGGAGGAAGTTGCCAGGGACCTTCGCATTAAGCGTCCTACCTACAGCGGATACGAAAACAATGTTGCTTTCCCTAATATAGAAGCGCTTTTAGCCCTATCGGAATATTTTAATATTTCGATAGATTTGCTGCTGAAAAAAGAATTGGATATACTTACGCAAGAAGAGCTAAAAAAGCTTTTGCAAGACAGTCAATACAGCAAAGGAAACAAATTGCGTGTATTGGCAACTACTGTCGATAGCGACAACAACGAAAATATTGAATTGGTACACTTGAAAGCATCAGCAGGCTATACCAAAGGCTTTGCCGATCCTGAATTTATAAAAGTTCTGCCTACTTTTCAAATGCCTTTTCTTTCTAAAGATAAAAAATACCGCACTTTCCAAATCAGTGGCGACTCTATGTTGCCCATACCCGACAAATCATACGTTACGGGCGAATTTGTACAAAACTGGCACATGATACGCAACCGCCAACCCTATATTGTGGTTACGCTCAACGAAGGTATTATGTTTAAAATTCTGGAGAACCAAATAGAAACCACACAAAAACTGATACTTCATTCTCTCAACCCTTTATATGAACCCTATGCAATACATGTAAATGAAGTTACAGAAGTGTGGAAATTTGTACATTACATAAGTTCTGCGCTCCCTGAGCCTAACTTGCCTGCTCCTATTATTGACACCATTAATAAACTGCATAAAGAAGTAGAAATTATACGTCAAAATATTGGTTATCAATATAGTTTATTTGAAAATTAACTTTTATTTTAGTCATATCGGCATATTTTTTGATGTATTTTATTAGAAGGCATTTAAAATGTATTGCTTTATAAAACGAGCATGATTCGTTAAACTTAAATACGGATAAAAATTCATCATGCGAGTGTGATCCGAATCTGTTTTTTAAATTATTCTGTCATGAAAAAGATATTCTTATTATTAATTCCCGTAATTTTTGCGGTATCATGCACCACTACCTTTAGTGGTTCTAAAACCACTCCCGAAAAAAAGGATAATAATAAAATTGTATCGCAAAAGGAAGACAACGGCGAATACGAGTTAATTATTATTGACAATAATTTCGATCGTTGGTATATTATCAGCGGGCACCAATACAGCAACATGTCAAATGAATTTTACCAGACCTGGAACCGCTTGGGAGCTATAAGCTGGAACTCTTATTACATGCAAAACAGGTATAGTAGAGTAATAGAAAATTCCATTGATTATGATTCCAATATCAACTATGGATTGGAATTTAACAAAAAACTGTATTGCTATTTCAAATTTATTGAAGAGCGGTATGGCATACGACTCTTAAGATAGCTTAAATCCCATACATTCCTTTGGTATAAATTATATTGTAAAGTTGTTAGGCATAACATACTTATCAACTATTTTTAAATATTTTATGCTTTATCTTTGTTTGTTATAATAAAAGACTAATTTTGCCCGAAGAAACTGAATATAACAAATAAAAACTTTATAATTATGGTAAGCTATAAAGAATTAGGGCTTGTGAACTCTAAAGAGTTGTTCAAAAAAGCCGTTACGGGTGGTTATGCCATTCCCGCGTTCAATTTCAACAATATGGAACAATTGCAAGCTATTATTGCAGCTTGTGTTGAAACCAAATCACCTGTAATATTGCAGGTATCAAGCGGAGCAAGAAAATATGCCAACCAAACACTTTTGCGCTACATGGCACAGGGAGCTGTGGAATATGCCAAAGAATTGGGATATAACATTCCTATTGTACTGCATTTGGATCATGGCGATAGCTTTGAAATATGCAAAAGTTGTATCGAATATGGTTTCTCATCCGTTATGATTGATGGTTCGCACCTTCCCTATGAAGAGAACATAGCACTAACCAAAAAAGTAGTTGATTATGCACATCAGTATGATGTTACGGTAGAAGGTGAACTTGGCGTATTAGCCGGCATAGAGGATGATGTGCAAGCTGACCACCATACCTATACAGAGCCCGATCAGGTGGTAGATTTTGTTAAACGCACGGGCGTGGATTCTTTAGCCATCTCCATAGGCACATCGCACGGGGCTTACAAGTTTACACCCGCGCAATGTACACGTAACGAAAAAGGTGTATTGGTACCACCTCCTTTGCGTTTTGATATTCTTGAAGAAATAGAACGCCGTATTCCCGGATTCCCTATTGTTTTACATGGTTCATCCTCTGTTCCTCAGGAATATGTAGATGTTATCAATAGCAATGGCGGAAAGCTAAAGGACTCTATTGGCATTCCGGAAGAACAATTACGCAAAGCCGCAGCCTCTGCCGTATGCAAAATAAATATCGACTCCGACGGACGTTTAGCCATGACCGCCAAAGTGCGCGAAGAATTAACCAAAAATCCGGCCGAGTTTGACCCACGCAAATACTTGGGACCTGCACGCGAAGAACTAAAAAAACTGTATATGCACAAAACCGAAAAAGTATTAGGTAGTGCAGGAAAAGCATAAGTTTATTAACTTTATATAACATACCAAAGGAGGCAAAACGTAAATCACATTCTGCCTCCTTTTTGCTTTTGAACGGTAACATTTTTATAATGTGCTAGGTAGCGTAAAATAAACTGTGTCAGTAAAAATTCTTATCAAATTCAGGCGATT
>CALBZC010000013.1 GCA_937889945.1 uncultured Bacteroidales bacterium | reverse complement strand
TTTACACTGCAGGGTTACTTTACGAAAGATTCTTAAACAGAACTCAGGTTATTAACATCCCTAAAACTCCACCTAAAAGTAAGTTCCCAAAATACCAACCGTCTAACTTGAAAGTGATTGGCACAATCTTGTCGTCATAGCCTGGACTAGTCAACTTAACTTGGTATTCGGCTTTAGAGAAAAATCCTGCTCCCGCTTTCAACTTAACAGTTGCAGGTGTATTACCTAAGTAAATTTCTTTACCTTTTTTGTCGGTTATGCTTACTTTAGCGTTGCTTGGACTACTATTTATTGAAAGTGGATATGTGCTTTTACTTACGATAGAAGCACAACTTGAAAATAAGAAAACTGATGCCATCATTATGGCTGTCATTTTAAGATAAATTTTGTTCATTTTAATATTTGTTTTACGTTAATTATATTCCTACTCATTTGGCTTTTCGGTTACGCCCTGTTTTTATAGTGGTTACTTGGCTCCACTTTTTTAAATTTCTTGTCTTACTCAACTTTTTTTGTCAAGATGAGTCAAAAACTGGCGGTTCTCTTGTCTGTGTCATTCCGTTGTGTCGTTTTTTAAACTTGCCCATAACGGTAGCGGTATGAAATGTTGCCGATAGCGGGCGATTCCCTATCAAGTTACACAAAAATTGATGCGGGCTACAACCCTTGAATAACATACTGAACCGGCAATTTTTTATACCGCATGTTACCAACTGGGCTTTTTTATATTTGAATCATTTGATATTCTCTGCTTTTATCATTGTAGTTATCACTCCATTCAAACTCAATTCTTATTTTATCAGTGTGATTTTCAATTAATGCACCTAATTTAATTTCGATTGAATTTTGAGGTCTTATATCAATTGGGCAAGGATTTGTAAAAACATGATAGCCTTCGTTCTCTGGAATAATGACATTTACATTATTAGCAATACTTTTACCTTTATTGTAAACTTTTATTGTCCGTGTTCCATTGTGTTCCTTTACAACAAATGCTTCAATTTTTGCTTTTTTTTCTTCTTCCTTTTCTTTTTCAATTTTTTCAAGATGATAATTATTAAGCAATTTTGATTGTTGCTTTATTTTTTTGTCGTGTTTAAAGTAGGTAAATGTTGAAAAAGACAAGGCCAAAATTGATATTATTATTCCAGCAATTTCCATTAGTCTTTGAATTTTATGTTCTTATTTCCATTAAAAGCATCCTTAAACATTTTGGTAATATCGTCTTTTAAATCATTAGATATTTCCTTTTTAGTCTCATCTAATTCTTTATTTATATTTTCCTGATTTAATTCAACAAGTTCATCATAACCTCCCATATATTCTTTACCACAGCGATTACATTTTATCCACGTCTTTTCTTCGTTGAATTCAAAATCGGAATCGCCACAAGTAATGCATCGAAGTTGGATTGATTTGTATAAGAATCTTTCATAGTCCCAATTTTAAATTACCTTACCAGTTGTTTTGAGCTTCAGATTTCTGTGACATCGCAATTTTTAATGAATTTATCAATGCGATTACCTGGCTTGCAGTCTGTTCTTTTATTTCTGCCCACGCTTTATTGTTTGCACCTCCTCTTGTTGGCTTAGGAGCAATTTCTGAATTAGTTAAAATGCCATAACTTATTGGTTTGTTTCCCTCATAAAACGAACCTTCATGGTCAAATGAATGAAAAACATATTTGTATCTACCATCTTTGACGAAAACATTAATTTTAAAATTCACATATCCATTTACGCAAACTACTCCAAAATAAAAACGGCCACTTTTATATTCGACAACTGCATTCCCTGAAATTTCACCACTTTCTTTATCTGAAATGCTGATAACATCTTTTTCGCTTTTAAAAGTACTACTGAACCATTGTCTTGCTCGATTAAATAATTCAGTTTTATTAACTGTTGAATCAACCGTCACAACTTCTTCCCATTTCAACGGTTCTTGTGAGTATATCAAAGTCGACATTGACATAACTAATAAAATCAAAAATGCTTTTTTCATAATCTATTGTTTTTGGTTAAACGTACTGTCTTTTTTTAGCCTTGTTGGTAACGGTGGCGGTATGAAAAGTTGCCGATTGCGGGCGATTTCCTGTCAAGTTATACAAAAGTTAAAGCGGGCTATAACCCTTGAATAACCGACTAAACCGGCAATTATTTATACCGCGTGTTACCTGCTGTGTTTCTTTCATCTTTTCAATTTTATTTTATGTCCCAATTGTTAAATACAAATTTTAATATTTTTTCTTTACGTTCTGTAATCTCTTGTTCTCCCCAAATTTTACGTTCATTTAATGTGTCTCTAATTTCTTTGTGTGAATAAAAGTCGCTGTCAAATAAATGTATTTTGTCAATAGGGTTATTGTTCTTTTTCTCTGAATTATCGCCCCAAACCATTAAAACAAGATTACCAATGTTGTTAACGAATTTGTTTTGAAATTCTTCTTCATATTTCGTAAAGTTTGGGTCTCTCGGTGTAATGTGGTCAGTTGTATTTTCTAAACGCTTTGTGTTGAACTTGTTTTTGAACTCCAACGGTGTCATTTGTCTTGTTCGGTTGTTTAGTCTTAAATGGTTTTCGTATTTCCAAAGTACATACTTGATATTGCCGTGATAATGCCAATTACCATTGAAATAATTTTTACAATTTCCGTTGAAATTCCACCAATCTTGGAATCCTTTGTCAGCGTGATATTTCAAGCTATTTTCAAGATTTGTTGAGTTGCCCGAATAATGTTTAGCGATTGCGTGTAAGCTATTTGTTCGGTAGTCTGCAATTTTGTATTCAAGTTTAAATAAAATTTGCTCAACAATATTGGAAAGGTTTTCAATTAATTGTTGGTCGTTTTTGTGGAAATGGTAGAGTTTTACCAATAATGGCATTGAATTGTAAGTATCCAAAATTAAAACATCTGACACTGAACAATTTTGTTCTGATTGTTTTTCAATCGCTTCAACTGAAACAAAAGTTTCTTTGAGATTATTTACAAAATCCTTTATCCATTTTTCTCTTTGCGTGTTGTCTGATATTTTATTGATTTCGTCTTTTACATTTTTCAAAGGACTTTCCCAGCCCGATAGAAATGCCGTATTGTGAAAACCTAAAACTTGGTCTTCATCATAGCTAATTCTTTCTGATTGTTTGTATATGTCCGAAAAAACGGTTTCAATGTTTTTTATTTGGCTTTCTGGATTGTCATTTTCTGAAACAGCATATAGTTTGTGAATTAAAAACGCCTTCAACTTTTCTAATGTTGTCAAGTCTTTTCCTCTGTCATTTTGGAAAGCAAAAATTTGAGTTGCTTGAACTTTGTCTGTTACCTCAAAAGTTGTAATTACTGCATCATCAATAATTCTTTTCCAATTCAAAATGTCGTTTAGTTCTGCTTTTTTAAACAACTTTTGAAAGGCACTTTTTGCAACGCTTATTCTTCTTGAGGAAGAAGTGTCTTGAATTGCATTTACGTTGTTCTCATAAACAAAACTCTCAAAAAATGGATTGTCGTAGGCAACTGTTTCAAATTTGTAATTTTTGCCAAGTTTGATATAGTTTTCTTTTATTCTCCAAATTTCAATTTCGTTATTTTCACTGTCATACAGCCTTCCATTTTCCTTTTCTCTGTTTTCAAGTTCATTGATTAAACAACTGAAAAAGATAATGACTGTAGTTATTCGTTGCTGTCCATCAATAATCCAAAATTTAGTTTCTTTATTTTCATCTTTTTCAAATAGAAAATGCCCTAAGAAATACTTTTTCTTTGGGTTTTGGTCTTTTATGTCTATGATAAATTGTTCAATTTGTTTTTTGTCTTTATCAAGTTCCCAAGAATAGGCTCTTTGATATGCTGGAATTGCAAATTGAATACCGTCTTCGTGAAATAATTTTTTAATTGTTGTTTGTCTTTCCATTTTTGAAAATCGAATTAAAATTATCAAAGGTGGCGAAGCCACCTTTGATAATTTTTTGTTTTAAATTTCTGTTACATCAAGCCTGTCTCTTTTAAACATAGCTTTAATTGCAGAAGTTGTAGAAGAATCCTGTTTAAGGTTATACTTGCTAGCAAACTCTTGAACGAAAAGTTTTTCAACTCTCGTGTTAAACGGGTTGTCCCCTTTTCTTGCTTGAGGGTCTGCAACTTCTACATTCATTCCATCAGTATACTTTACAACACCAACAGAACCATTACCTTTAACTCTAAAACGAAAAACTGCCATAATTTTTATATTTTTTGTTTATGCTTACTCTATTAGGTTTTCGGCTTCCCCTTTTATATTGTCTGCAAAGTTAAATTATCAGTCCGTCAAAACGTGTCGTTGTTATTTTTCACGGTCGTCTTTCTAACATAGCAGGTAACGGTTTGGGGCTTTGCGAAGTGGCGGGAAATCGAAGCGGAAACTTTCGATTTAGACGACACGTAGCAAAAGCCAATTTTCTATTTGCTAAATTATGAAAAAAGCCAATAAAATTGGCTTTTGCGGATTACGAAGCACAAACTTTCAACTTACCGAGAAGCCCGCCATTTTGCAAAACCCTTGTTAGCGGCTGGCGTTTTATGTTATTGCGTCTTTTCCTATTATTAATTTCAGTTGTCTAAAAGTTTCGGCATCATTTATATTTTGCCAATGTTTCTCAAAAGTCGGTTTAAAGCGGTCAAAATGCCCATTATTTTCTTTGTAAATTATCAATCTGTCTTTGTCACAAATGCCAAATATTGGCGATTTCATCATTCTTGCATACGATAGTGCTTGATTATATGATTTCGTTTTTTCGATATTCGAACTCATATCAAATTTAGCTTCAATAACTAAAGGTGCATTTTGAAAGTGAGTTTCGCCCGTTGGGAAAAATACAAAATCAGGAATTGCTTTTTCTTTTCGACCTGCCTTTTGTGATAGTTGTCGTGTCCAATCTGTTTCTTTAAAACCTAATTTGCTTAACAAAGGAATAAGTAATTTTTCCTCAACGTCTTTTTCGTTTTTCAAATTGCCCTCAATTTCTAAATCAGGTCGATATAATTGCGGTAAAATGGAAGTGTCAAAATCTTTTTCTTTTAGCAAGCGTTGTAATTCTTTGTAATCATTTGCTGAAAACTGTACGCCATTTACACCTTGAAAATTTTTTCTTGTAATTCCAAGTTGTGAAAAATAGGGGTCTGCTTTTAGTTCTGCCAAAGTTATTTGCGGAATAATGATTCCGTTTGTCGCTCTAGTTCTGCTGTTATAATAATTGAAAGGTGTATAAACACCGTCAATATCTGCCCGCCAAATTGATTGGATGCAACTGTATGGCGAAAGAACATACATTATAATTATGTCGCCTCGTTTTGTATTCTCATTGCACGTCCAAACAGATTTCTCTCCCTTTATTGGTTTTTGTAAAAATGTTTTATAATCTTCTTTGCTTCCACCAGTTAGCCAAATGTTTGTAGGCTCGGGTAGTTCATCTTGTACTTCGTTTTCCTCCAATAACATAAAAGCAAAGTCATAAATACAAGCACAAGTTTCTTCAATTGTCAACCCATTTTTTTCCGCAAAATTCGCAATATTATCGTTCAGAGCATTGTAAAGTAAAAGTCTTCCTCTCTTGTCTGATTTTGCTGGCAATTCTGGTATTGGAATATCCAATACATCAAGAATTTTCATAAAAATATCGAACTGTTCCCGAAAAAGAATTGGGATAAAAAATAAGTCGCTATAAAAATAAAGAACGAGAGAAATTTCTGATAAAATTGAGCAATAGGTTTTATAATCTTTTTGAAGAATAAGCGGAAGTTCATTTTCCTTTCTAATCAATTCTCCTGCTGAATTTTCTTCAACAAGAAATATTTCCAGATTGTCAACAAGTCTTGTAAAGTAATCAGATGAATTTTCATTCTCAGCAAGAAAAAGTTTGTCGGCAACAATGCTGTCAATCGTAAGAAAACAATTGTTTAAAAAATAATCCTCAACTTTAATTCCTCCAAAATACTCATTATACTTCTGAAAAATTTCTTTCACTTTTACTTCTAAATCATCTTTCTCGATGTCGAATGTGAATAGAGAAATAGCTTGATGTCCTCTTTCTGAGTTTTTGTATAAATTCCAAATGTTTTTATTCATCTTCTGTTAAGTCTTGTCGGGTTTCGTGGCGGTGTTCGGATACGCTTGCCGCTAACGGATGAGGCTATAAGCAGTTGGGGACTACGTGGACGCTTTCTTATCAACCGAGCAGAAAGCTTGCAAGCGAGAGCGACGCACGCCCAACCACTTAAACCCCAATTGCTTATGAGCCTATGTTAGCGGCTGCCTTATTTTTTCATTTTGTGTTTTTTGAAACTTTTAATCAACAAAATTAAACTAATCAGTGTAAGTAAGGCTGCAATTAAAAAAGAAATACCTGGAAAATAAATTGCAGAATTCTTACCCGTAAAATATGAGAAGCTACTTGTCATTAGTGGTGGGGCAATGAGTGTTGTTAAACCCATTAAACTTCCAAGACTACCTTGCAATTCTCCTTGTTCATTATCTGGTATTGTAGAAGACGTAATACTCTGAATAGCTGTTCCCTGGACTCCTCCTACAATATATACTAACAATGCTACTAAAAGCAACCATTGCCACTCTGTAAAAGCAAAAAGGAAAAATCCAGTCATCGTAAGCATGAGGCCAAATACTGCCATTCGTCTGTCGCCAAGTTTCTTTGCCAAAATGCCGACTAACCACAGCTGAACAATAATTGATAACAAACCTATCACGGCTAATGAATAACCAATAAGCGAAGTATCCCATTTAAATTTTTCAATTGTAAAATAAGCCCAAACGCTTTCCATGCTGTGGTTTGCTATTGATACAAAAATCATTGAAAGCACCAGTGTATTTATCAATGGGAATTCACTTAAATGCTTTAGGGAACCGAATGGGTTAGCCCTTTTCCACTCATATGTTCTACGAGTATCAATGTTTAGAGATTCGGGGAAAAAGAAATAGCCAAAGGTGAAATTGATAAAACTAAGTATGGCTGCAACTATAAAGGGAGTATGCGTTCCGAACTGACCTAATGTTCCTCCAATTATTGGGCCAATAATAAATCCTAGACCGAATGCTGCGTTTACAACCCCAAAGTTTTTAGTCCTATTATCGTCTGTACTTATATCTGCAACACAGGCAGATGCTACAGAATAACTTGCACCCGTTATTCCTGCGATTGTCCTCCCAACAAAGAGCCACAAAATATTGGGTGCAAAAACAAGAAAAACACAGTCAATACTGAAGCCAAACAACGAACTTAAAAGCACTGGTCGTCTTCCATATCGGTCACTTAAATTGCCGAGAATTGGTGCAAACACAAATTGCATAACGGCATAAGCAAACGAGAGCCAGCCTCCATATTTAGCTGCCGTACTTATATCAGAATGAAGTAAATTGTTTAAAAGTTGTGGAAGTACTGGAAATATTAAACCAAAACCTGCTGTGTCAATTACGACTACAACAATAATAAATATTAGCGTTGAATTTTTATTTGATTTCATCTTATGAAGCAATTAAATTTATATGTTACTCTCAGAGCAGCATATATAATTGTTTAACTATAAATGTATAGCAAAAAATCCCAATCAGAATTGATTGAGAATAAAGATTACAATATGGTGTTATTACTGCCTCATAATGCCACAAAGATAAAATATTTTTCGAAAAGTTTTAGTATTAGATTTTTTTTATTGGTTATCAAAGAGTACTATGTCTTTCTCAAGGTTGCCGCTAACGCACAAATATACGCAATTTTGCAATAAAAATAACAATTAATTAATTTATTATAAGTAATTGATCATTAAATAAATAGAATTGCGCATTTTATATAGTTTATTATAAAGGCATGTGTGTTTTTTGCTTTCTAAACTATATAAAATGCGCAATTACGTTGGCGTTATATTCTACTTTCTACTTTCGATTAAAATTTCAAGCATTTTAATGGCGCCATCCGCAATTTTGGTGCCGGGACCAAAAATAGCCATTGCGCCAGATTTATACAGAAAATCGTAGTCCTGCGCAGGGATAACACCGCCTACAATCACCATAATATCTTCGCGTCCAAGTTTTTTTAGTTCTTCAATTACCTGAGGAACCAACGTTTTATGTCCTGCCGCCAAGCTTGACACACCCAAAATATGAACGTCGTTTTCTACCGCTTGTTTGGCAGCTTCGGCGGGCGTTTGGAACAAAGGTCCCATATCCACGTCAAAACCCATATCGGCATAGCCTGTGGCTACTACTTTGGCGCCACGGTCGTGCCCGTCTTGTCCCATTTTGGCAATCATAATACGGGGTCTGCGTCCTTCAAGGGCTGCAAACTCATCAGCCATTTTGCAGGCTTTGTCAAATTGGTTGTCGTCTTTGCTCTCGGTAGCGTAAACTCCTGAAATGGATCTTATCACGGCTTTATACCTCCCATAAACTTTTTCTAATGCATACGAAATTTCACCTAACGAAGCACGTTTGCGTGCCGCGTCAATAGATAGTGTCAGTAGATTGCCTTCGCCTGTTTGCGCGCAAAGGGTAAGCGCTTCCAACGCTTTGTCCACTTCAGCTTGGTTGCGTTCGGCGCGTAGTTTTTGGAGACGTTCAATCTGGGCTTTGCGCACAGCGGTATTGTCCACTTCCAAAATGTCGATAGGGTCTTCTTTTGCCAAACGATATTTGTTAACGCCTACAATGGTTTCCTTACCTGAATCTATTTTGGCTTGTTTGCGGGCAGCGGCTTCTTCTATACGCATTTTAGGAATACCTGTTTCTATTGCTTTTGCCATGCCGCCCAGTTCCTGCACTTCTTCAATTAATTTCCATGCTTTGTGCGCAATTTCGTGGGTGAGATACTCTACGTAGTATGAACCTGCCCATGGGTCAACTACACGGGTTATATTGGTTTCTTCCTGCAAATATATTTGCGTGTTACGTGCTATGCGGGCGGAAAAATCCGTAGGCAGGGCTATGGCTTCGTCTAAGGCGTTGGTATGCAAAGATTGTGTGTGTCCCAGCGCTGCGCCCATAGCTTCTATGCACGTACGTGCCACATTGTTGAAAGGATCTTGCTCCGTTAAGCTCCACCCCGAAGTTTGGGAGTGTGTGCGCAACGCCATAGATTTAGAATCTTTAGGATTAAACTGTTGCACGAGCTTAGCCCAAATCATGCGTCCGGCTCGCATCTTGGCAATTTCCATAAAATGGTTCATGCCTATTGCCCAGAAAAATGACAAGCGGGGGGCAAAAGAATCTACGGGAATACCGGCTTCGATGCCTGCCTTTATATACTCCAGCCCATCGGCAAGGGTATAAGCAAGCTCAATGTCGGCTGTGGCGCCTGCTTCCTGCATGTGGTAGCCACTGATGCTGATAGAATTAAATTTCTTCATGTTTTGGGAAGTAAATTCAAAAATATCGGCGATAATTTTCATGCTTGGAATAGGTGGATAAATATAAGTGTTGCGTACCATAAACTCTTTAAGGATATCGTTTTGTATGGTTCCGCTCAATTTGTCCATGGAAACGCCTTGCTCTTCGGCAGCTACAATGTAAAAAGCGAGTATGGGCAATACCGCACCGTTCATGGTCATTGAAACCGACATTTGATCCAATGGAATTTGGTCGAACAAGATTTTCATATCCAAAATGGAGTCAATGGCAACGCCTGCTTTTCCTACATCGCCTACTACACGTTCGTGGTCGCTGTCGTAGCCACGGTGCGTGGCAAGGTCAAAAGCTACCGAAAGTCCTTTTTGTCCGGCAGCCAAGTTGCGGCGGTAGAAAGCGTTTGACTCTTCGGCAGTTGAAAAACCGGCATATTGGCGTATAGTCCAAGGTTTCATTACATACATGGTGCTGTATGGTCCTCTTAAAAAGGGCGCTAATCCGGCAGCATATTGCAAATGCTCCATTCCGTTAAGGTCATCGGCTGTGTATATGGATTTAACAGGGATTTGCTCATTGGTCATCCATTCAGCCGTGGAGGGTTGTGCTTTTAATGTCGATTTCAACCCGCTTTTAATATCTATATTTTTAAAATTTGGTCGCATTTAAAACTTTATTTTAAGTTGAACGAATGATTTTTTTAGAAAATACCAAGTTTCTCCTGAAACTTTTCAAGTGTTTCAAGTAAATTACTCCGCACATGGATAAATTCCTCAACGCCTGCTTTCTGCAATGTTTCAAGTATCTCTTTAGGATAACCGGCAATAACTATAATGCTTTCGGGCATTTTGCTCTTTAATTTTCCGGCTATTTCAACACCTAATGTAGCATATTCGTCATCAGAGCTGCAAATGGTGATAATGTCAGCTTTTGATGAAAGGGCAGCTTTGATGCCTTCATCAACTGTGTTAAACCCATTATTATCAATGATTTCATATCCGGCACAACCAAAAAAGTTAGTAGCAAACATAGCTCTGGCTTTGCGCATGGCTAAATTACCTATATTGAATAGGAATACGGAAGGGCGTTTGTTGCCTTCGGCTTCGTATTGTTCGGTTGCTAAGCGCAATTGGTCAAAAACATCTGTGGCGCCAAACAATGTTATCTTTTTGTAGGTAGTTTCTTCATCTTCATCATTGTCAACCTCATCGTTTTCGTTGGCATACATTTCTTCATCCGTTTCTTCATCTTCCGAAAAATTGATTTTATCCAGCATTTTTTCGTTGAGGTTGGGATATTGGTTTGTCCCCAAAGCTACGGTTTTGCGGGTTGCAATATCTTTTATGCGTTCGTTTGCCGATGCTTCAACACAATCTTGAATAAATCCGCTTTTTATGGCAGCCAGCATGCCGCCTTTTTCTTCTACTTCCAAAAACAGTTTCCAAGCGGCTTCAGCAATAGCGGATGTAAGCGCTTCTATGTAATATGAGCCGGCAGCAGGGTCAACAACTTTGTCAAGATAGCTTTCTTCCTTGAGAATAACTTGCTGGTTGCGGGCTATACGGTTAGAGAAAGCATCGGGGTCTTTATAAAAAGTATCGAAAGGCAACACGCTCAACGATTGCGCGCCTCCCATCACTGCCGACATGGATTCGGTAGTGGTGCGGAGCATGTTAACATAAGGGTCGTATAGCGATTTGTTCCATGCAGATGTGTTGCAATGTATGTACATCTGTTTTGCCGATTCTTCGGAAGGGTTATATTGTTCCACTATTTTAGCCCACAGTATGCGTGCGGCTCTCAAGCGCGCTATTTCCATGAAGTATGAGGAGCCTAAGCCGAAGGAAAACATGATGCGTGGGGCTACATCATCAACGCTGATGCCGGCTTGCACGCATTGTTGTATGTATTCGGCGCCCGAAGCTAAACTGTATGCTAACTCCTGGGTTAATGTAGCAGCGGCAGAATTGAAGTAATGCCCGTTTACATTTATCATTTTCATGTTAGGGACAAGTTGTTTGCCCAGTTTTATCATTTCGGGAATTTTAGCCAAATCGTCTTTCTCCGATTCATTGAATTCTCCGTTTAATATGAGGTTGCTGAATGGGTCAAAATCGAAAGAGCCTCTTAATTCGGTACCGTTTGTTTTGTCTTTTAGAAACCCTGATAATATTTTAACGATGGCTATGTTCGAATCAGCTCCTGTATAATGTATATTGACGTGGGCAACATCAATGTCTTTAAGCAATATGTTAAAATCGCTGCTTTTGTCCACTTCCGAAACAACCAGAGATAACGCGGTTGCTCCTCTCTTGATCGCGTCAAGCGCTAATGTGTTGGCTTCTTCAAGATCATCTGTTTCAATATCCTGACGGATTTCCCAACTGTTGGAAGTGCGGTTGATGCCCCTTACGTAGTCATATTCGGAAGTGTTGGGTTTGTGAAAAGAGTTTTGAAGGTCTTCTTGGCGGTAGTATGGTTTCACATCAAAGCCTTCGTTTGTCTTCCAGATAAGCTTTTTGTTGTAGTCGGCACCTTTTAAATCTTCTATAATTTTCGCTTCCCAGTCTTCGGTAGATACCGGAGGAAATGTGCCAAACAGCTTTTTTTTATATTGGTCCATAGTATTATAATTGGTCGAAATTGGTTTTATATTTTCTATTACAAAAATAGAGATATTTTTGCATAATTAACTTCAAATAAAAAATGAAACGATTTTTTACTGCAGGAATGGTTTTGCAATGTATTGTTTTTTTTATTATTATACAATGTGAAGCCCGTGCACAACGTATAACTAATAAGACTATCTTGATTACGGCTCCCAAGGGCTACTCGGAACGGATGCAAAAAGTTTTCACCGAAAAATCTTTTAACGTTATTGCGAGTCCTTTCATACAAACCACAGTGCCTGTAAATATAAAGGGTAATGTTAAAAGTTTTTTGAATAGGATTGTTACATATGATTATGTTATGTTTTCGAGCAGAAAAGCAGTAGATGCTCTTTTTCAGGGACTTAAGGCAGCAAACATAGCGCCTTCTATCCTGAGGGGAATAAAATTGTGTGCCATTGGCAAAGATGCCGACTATGTATTTGAAAAATTGCATGTAAGGGCTTCCATTATTCCCAAAGAACCAAGTCCCATGGGCATTGCCGATGAAATATTTCAGCAGGGAGATGCAAAAGGTAAAACTATAGCTGTGCTTGCTCCTGAAGTGTTAGGCATAAAAGAGCCTCCTGTTGTTCCTGATTTTATAGATAAACTTAAGAGCATGGGCATGGAAGTAACACGAGTAAATGTATATACAACACAAGCTGCTGATATTGAAGCATCCATAGCATTGATAAAATTAAAAAAGATTGATTGTATTGCTTTTACAAGTAGTGCCGAAATTGAAGTTTTACTTTCGCGTATTGGAAAGAGTATGGTTTTAAAAGATATTGATATCGCTTGTTTTGGGATTTATACCGCGGCTTTTGCCAAAGAAAAAGGATTAAACGTGAAAATAATCTCCAAAGATTTCAGTTCGTTTAATGGTTTTGCAGATGCCGTTTATATGTTTTACAATAATCGATAGTTAAAATGTGTGATTTTGGCACATGACAAAAATTTAAAATCACTGCCGAAAGGTTAATTTTTTACAAAAATGTAAGTTTATAATTGAATATAAAAACGTTTTTTTTCTTTATTTATTCTTTTTAACTAATGGAGCTTTGCCTCAAACCCTACATCCTTTCTTGGTTGCTTCACCTGTTGTTTATTCTAAAGGTGTTCAGCGAGCTCACTCCACTTCGTGTAGTTCGGTTGATACAAGAAAGGATGCAAAAAAACTTAGCGGAGCCTTAAATTTAATCAAAATGTGATGAATTATTTTTTAATATTACTATGTTACTATATGGTTTATTATCATTAAAATTTGATGGAACAACAACTATATGAGTAGCTTATTTTTAAAAATTTTCATAAGCATTAAAAAAAGAATTATCCGTAAAATAGCCTTAGTTATAATGCATGTTTAGAAGATAAAAACAAAAAAGGCTAAAATTTAACCCTTTAGCCTTTTTTAAAAAGAAATTATATGTCGTTATTTCGCGATATTCATCTCGTTAATCAAGCGTTTGGCGCCAGCAAACTTATCGATGATGAACAAGCAATATCTGATATCAAGCGTAATATTACGACACATATCGGGATCATACATCATATCGCTCATGGTGCCTTCCCATACGCGGTCGAAGTTTAAACCTATCAGGTGTCCGTCGGCATTAAATACAGGACTTCCGCTGTTGCCGCCTGTTGTGTGGTTGGTGGCTATAAATGCCACATGCATTTTCTTGTCTTTTTTATCGGCATAGCATCCATAATCCTCATTTTTGTAAAGCTCTTTTAGTTTAGGTTCCACCACGTAATCGTATATATCCGGATTTTCCTTGTCCATAATTCCGTCAAGCGTTGTAAACCAGTTATAATAAACCCCGTCATACGGATAAAAACCTTTCACCTTTCCATAGCCTACGCGCAAGGTGAAGTTTGCATCAGGATAAAATGTTTTCTTAGGCTGATAGTCCATTTGCCCTGCCATGTATAAGCGTTGTAGGCTGTCGTTAACGGCATTTATAACATTTAAACGGGGCATAATATCATTTTTTTGATATTCCATAATACCTTTAGCCAATACATATGCAGGATCATAAGCCAGTTGGGCTATTTTTTTTGCATCCGCATCATTTAGTAATTTGTTTATTTCATCGGCATTTGTAAAAACACTCTTTCCATATAGTTCATCAGCCCATTTTTCTATATTTCCACCGTTTTTGCTCATTATTTCGTTTATAACAGGCGGCTGTAAAGAAGCTTCTGCTTTTTTGATATAGGTATTGTAGGTTGCATTAAATATTTTTTTGTCCACCTGAACATTATAATCTTTAAAATATTCGGCAACATAAGCTTTTTGGTCTGCAATTTCTTTTAGTGTTTCCGCATTGTTTAAACTTTGAGCCGCAGCATTTATAAGCTTGTTGAAACGATAGGCGAAACGTATAATTTCAGGAGCGAGGAGGGCTTCATTTATATATACATTTGCAATTTGTACGGGAACCAGTTTCTCATAATTATTTTTGAATGAGGGTAGAAGTTGTTCGTATTTCCCGTTAAAAGACGTATTTGTTTTTGCCCATTGCTGAAAAGCATTTTCAAAAGCTTGCTTTTTCTCTACGGCTTTAAGCCTGTTAATACCTTTGGTTTCGCCAATCCATTTTTTCCACGCGTTTGAAATTCCTGCGGCTTTAGATGAATATTGAATGCGTGTCAGTTTGTCGGCATTCATGGCATTGCCTATAATATCAAGTCGTTGTTGACGTAGTCCTATGGCAACCGGATTTTGTTTGTTGGCGAACATGTCAACCGCGTAGGAGGGAATATATTCTTGTGTTCTGCCCGGATATCCGTAAACGAAGGTGAAATCGTTTTCTTGGATTCCTTTTAAAGAAATGGTGAGCGCCTTTTTGGGTTTATAAGGCACATTGTCTTTGGAGTAGGGCGCAGGCTTGTTGTTCTTGTCTGCATATATTCTGAAAACCGAAAAATCTCCTGTATGGCGGGGCCACATCCAGTTATCGGTGTCGCCGCCGAACTTGCCTATGTTTGAAGGTGGCGTGCCTACCAATCTTACATCTTTAAAAGTTTCGGTAGTAAACATATAATATTGATTGCCGTTATAAAAAGGTTTAATATAAGCTTCATAGCCTGTTCCTTTTACTGCATTGGCTGCAATGATATCAATGTTTGCATTTATTTTTTTTGTACGTTCGGCTTGTGTCATTTTATCGGTAACACCTTTCAACACACTTTTTGTAACATCATCCATGCGAATTAAAAAAGTAACGGTTAACCCCGGATTGGGTAACTCCTCCTGTAACGATTGCGCCCAAAAGCCATAACGCAGGTAGTCATGTTCCAATGTGCTGTGATTTTGTATTTCTCCATAGCCGCAATGGTGGTTGGTAAGCAACAATCCTTGGTTAGAAACCAGTTCGCCTGTGCATCCGCCGCCAAATTGCACAATTGCATCTTTTAAACTCGATTTGTTAATGGAATAGATGTCCTCGGCAGTGATGCGCATGCCCATTGTGCGCATTTCTTTTTCGTTAAGCTGTTGCAGCAGCAACGGCAGCCACATACCTTCGCCTGCACGGGCTACGGTAGTGAATAAAAAAAGAAATAAGAAAAGAGGGAAAAATATTTTTTTCATAGTGATATAAATTTGATTGAGAGTGCAAGTTTAAACATTTATTTTTTATTACTAACCCCGAAAGTCAAAACTCAGTATTTTTTTATTTCAGGATGCCTTCATTTATCCGGCGTTATTGATTATTTAATCGTTTTTTTATTTACCTACTGTCAAGTTAAATATAAAAGGGCGTGTCTGGTATTTTGTGAATATTTATTAATCAAAATAATATATCTCTAAACTCGGAACTGATTACTCTTAACCAAATACTACTTCTTCCGATAGCGTAAAAAAGGTTATTTGCGTATATTCAACTATAAACGTATGTTCTTATGAAAAATTTAATTGATGAGGGGTAACTTATTTGTATTTGAAAAGCAAATAAAAAAGGCTGCATCCAAAACAGGATGGCAGCCTTTGTATTATGCATAAAACTTTTTATTTCATCGCGATAGCTTCAATTTCAACCATGCATCCCAAAGGAAGTTTTACTACGCCATACGCGGCGCGCGCAGGTTGTTTTTCGGGAAAACGTTTACCATAAACTTCATTCATGGCAGCAAAATTATCCATATCGCTCAATAAGCAGGTTGTTTTTACAACATCTGCAAATGTATATCCGGCTTCGGTGAGGATAGCTTCAATATTTTTCATTACCTGTTCAGCTTGTTCTTTTATGCCGCCTTCTACAAGTTTGCCTGTTGCAGGGTCAATGGGAGTTTGTCCGGAAACAAATAAAATCCCGCTGTTTTCAATAGCTTGGCTGTAAGGTCCGATAGCTTTCGGCGCATTGTCGGTGTGAATTACTTTTTTCATTTTTTTATTATTTTTTATTATTTATAATGCTGTAAAAAATATACATGCCATTTTTGCATTGCATGTATAAAAGGACACAAATATTGTATAATTACATAACAGAATATGTAAATGTATTTTTTATCAAAAGTATTACTTTTTTCAAATGCAAAATTATAAAAAGCTTTAAAAATAGAAAAACGGCATCTATCCTTGCAGATAGAAAGCCGTTTCTCATCACATTAACAAAAAACTATTTCCTTGTTTCATCCAGAATCATCTGAATGTCGCCATGACAAACACCACAAACAGTACCGGCATTTGTTGCATTGCTTACTTCTTCTACCGTTTTTAAATCTTGTTGTTTTATAGCTTTCACAATCCGGTTTTTGTAAACCGAATTACAAGAGCATATGAGTTCGTCATTTTCCATATATTGCTAATTTAATCCAAATACTTTCATGTCATTCTCCACGGTAGTAATGCTTCCAACGCCAAATTTTTCCTGTGCCACGGCTAACACGTTAGGTGTTAAAAATGCAGGCAACGTAGGTCCTATGTGCGTATCCTTTATGCCTAAGTATAACAATGCAAGGTGAACTATAATCGCTTTTTGCTCATACCAACCTATATTGAATACAATAGGAAGCTTGTTAATATCGTCTAAGTTCAATACTTCTTTCAGTTTTAATGCCACCAATGCCCATGAAAAAGAGTCGTTACACTGACCGGCATCCAATACGCGCGGAATGCCTCCTATATCTCCGAGTTGGAGTTTATTATACCTGTATTTTGCACAACCGGAAGTTAATATAACAGTGTCTTTGGGTAATTGTTTGGCAAATTCGGTATAATATTCTCTTGAATTCTGGCGGGCATCGCAGCCTGACATTACAACCATTTTTTTGATGGCTCCGGAGTTTACGGCATCCAAAATTTTATCTGCCAACTGTAGTACTTGGTTGTGTGCAAAACCTATGGTTAGCTCTCCACTTTCGATAGCTGTAGGAGGGGCGCACTTCTTAGCCATTTCTATTATCTCACTAAAATCTTTTTGTCCGTCAGCAAGATGGTTGGTGATATGTTTCCAGCCCGGCATGCCGGTAGCTCCTGTCGTGAAAACCCTGTCGTTATAAGTATTATCTCTTCTTGGAGGAACTAAGCAGTTGGTTGTAAATAAAATAGGACCGTTAAAGCTTTCAAAATCTTTTAACTGCTGATGCCATGCACCTCCATAATTTCCTTTTAAATGAGCATATTTTTTAAACTTAGGATAGGCATGCGAAGGTAACATTTCAGAGTGTGTATAAATATCTACGCCTTGTCCTTCACTTTGTAAAAGCAATTGTTCCAGGTCTTTTAAATCATGCCCGCTCACTAAAATGCCCGGATTGGTTCCTAC
Source organism: uncultured Bacteroidales bacterium (assembly GCA_937889945.1). Classification (GTDB taxonomy): domain Bacteria; phylum Bacteroidota; class Bacteroidia; order Bacteroidales; family UBA4417; genus UBA4417. Next base: position 102,367 of record CALBZC010000013.1, on the reverse strand, counting down.
ACCTATGTTTACCTTTGTAATTTCAGGATTGCCAAACGTTTCTGTATTTGCTTTATCAAGCAGTGCCATTACTTTTACGCCATATTCGCCTGTGCGCATCAACAAATCAAGCAATTCATCAATGGTTTTGTCTTCCACCATAGCAATCAAAGCGTCTTCCAAAAATTCATAAATACTTTCATCTTCATAGCCTAAATTAAACGCATGCTCAGCGTATGCAGCCAACCCTTTTAACCCAAAGGTTATATATTCTTTTAACGAGCGGAGATCTTCATGACTTGAAAGAGATAAAAGCCCTACGTGCATGCTTTTTTCTTCGAATGAATCCGTGTTGCCGTTCCATGTAACGCAATCATGGGTGAGAGCGTGCGCGTTATTCAAAGATTTTTTTAACTCGTCGCGTAACTTAATACCTTCTTCAATCGTTTTTGTAATAGCTTGTCCGTCAAAATTGGCGTTGGTAATGGTAATAAACAAGCCGTTCACGATAAATTTATCTGCTTTATTGGTATCCACGCCTTGCTTGCGGGCTTCTGCCGCCACATAAGCTAAACCTTTGCAGGTATAAACCAGTAGGTCCTGTAAGTTGGAAACTGTTGATGTTTTACCGCATACCCCGTTAATTGTACAGGCTACATTTTTGGCGGCTTCTTGACATTGATTGCAAAACATGCTCATAAAAATATTTTTAATTAATTATTTAAGTACTGAAATGCAAAAATAAAAATAATTTTTTATTTGCAAACATTTGTAAGAAAAAAATCAATAGAAATTAGTGTTTAGTTAAGAGTAATGAGTTCAGCGTTTAGAGATGTATTGTTTTGATTAATAAATATTTACGAAACACCCAACATGCTATTTTATACTTAACTTAACATGAGTTATTTTTTAATAATAACTTCGGGAGTCTTTACGCTTTTCAAGTTTCAAATCTTTTAAGGTATTGGCTCTGACATTGATTTTGAAATTCCATTGTTTCATTGGTCCGTAGGGAACCCAACTAAAGTTCATTTCCCAGCAATGTAAATCCCTTGCGATGCTTAATCTTGTGTAGGTGAATTCTTTTTGTTTAAAATCGTAACCGGATTGCGCAGTTAATTTCCATTTTTCTGTAATAGAGATACTTCCATCCAGCGATAATGTGTTTGTGGATATTTTGCGATCCATTTTTCGGGGATTGTATGTCAGATAACTATTATAAGCTAAGTTATAAGAAAAACGCAATGACCAAGGGTTATTCCAGTCTATAAATAATCCGTTGCTGTTGATATCAGCTAACTCATATAAATATTCTTCCTCATGCTCATGCATTGCGTGGTTGTGTGTGTGGGAATGTTGGTTATTGTTAGATTTAGGATTGAGATCGTAGCTAAAACTTAAGTTCCAACCGGAGTTTGTAAGATTAAATAAACGCTTGCTTACTTCGTATTCAAATTTGTTAACTCTATGTCCTTTTTCATCGTAATGGTAGAGGTCAAGGCTTGCGGAGAAGTTGAGTTGCACACGTTTAAATAGCGTAGTGTATGCTGATATGGAGATAGGCGCCCACCTTAATGAATCTCTTGCTAAATCATAAGATGTAGAGAGTGATAAATTGTCAATTAATACTATTTTTTGCCCTTCTCCCGTGCTGTCGCGTTTGGATGCGATTTTAGCCTCCAGATTGTTGCCTACATTAAAGGTTATTGCCCCTGACTTTTGCATGGGAGGCGTTCCGAATAGGGGATAAAAAGTTCCGCTTCCTCCGAAAACAGAATATTTCTCTGTTCTGCCGGTATTGTCGGTTTGTACTGTTTTCCAATAACCTAAGCGCTCGCTGCCAAAGTTGGGGGTAAATGAGAATCCGACGGAGGGTCTTATTACATGTCTTATCCCTTTCAAAAAACCTTTTTTAAAAAGTTTGGTGCCATACAATGTTGTTCCTATGGACGATGAAAAGTTATAATCCCTTGCTGCCATAAATCCATTAATCGTATCTGTTATTACCATGCCGGGGAACATTTTTCCGTTTACATATACCGTATCAGGCGACCAATGTTTTCGGATGGTTTTCAAATACCAGCGTTCGTTATAATTTATACTGTTAGACCAGTTAAAATACTTGAAAATATTAAAAGATGCCGAGATAGGAACTGTATGTTGCACGCCCGACATCATTTTGTTAAAAATATCTCTCGAAAACAGCAAAGAATCATATGTGTTTACTTCATTGCGCAAATTCATGTTGTAGGCAAGGCTTATTTTTTCATACCATTTCATATCACCTACTGTGTGTTTGCGCTTGAAAGGGTATATGCGGTTTACATTAAAAGAAGCTTCGGGCAGTGATAGGGAAACGGCATGCGTAGTAATGTTCTGGTTATGGCGTAAACTGGTGGTGAGGTTTCCAAAATCACCAAAACGGCGGTCGTATGTAATACTCGAACTAAATGTATTGGTTATGTAATCATTAAAGCTAAGGGGTGAATACCGATTATATTTACTACTACCGGCTCTTACACTTGCCGAAAAAACCGAATTGGGACGTGCCTTTGGGTCTTGGCGGTGAGACCAAGTGATAAAGAAATCTTTTCCTTTGCTGTAATCAGAGGTGCCTTTAACGCCAAAAACATTAACAGCATAGTTAAAGTCAAAGCTGCCGGAAAACTTGTACCTTTTCGAATAATTAATAAGCGGTTTTATAGCCCAACTACCACGTGTATATATATCGCCTGTTAGTCTCAAATCAAAATAATCACTCAGTCCAAAATAGTATCCTCCGTCTTGCAAATAAAACCCCCTGTTTGCCATTTCGCCCCAACGAGGCATAATGAGCCCTGAGCTGCGTCCTCTTTTGTTAGGAAAAATGCCAAAAGGCAACACGATGGGCAAGGGCACATCTTCTATGGTTAAAACTACCGGACCTGTTATAATTTTATTTTGCGAAATAACCTTTGCGCGCGAAAATTTTAAGGCAAAGTGCGGATGTTCTTCCAAATCGCAAGTGGTGTACATGCCTCTTCCTACATTGGTTACCGTGTCATTTACTTTTTTTACCACCGAACCGTGCAAATATCCTTCGCCTTCTTTATAGATAACATTGTGAACCAAAATCTTTTTGGATGTGAAATTGAAAGAAAGGTTTTTTGCCTTGAAACTTTCGGAGCCTTGCGTTATTTGAGGTATGCCTGTTCTTTTACCAACAGAGTCGGTTGATTCATAAGCCGATAAGGTATTGGTTTTCAAATCTATTTTTATAACGGCGGCATCCGCTATCTTTGTATCTCCGTATTTTATGTTGGCATTACCATACAGCCAAATGGCTTTGTTCGTTACATCTTCAATAATAGAATCTTTAGCCGAATACTCAATAATGGAAGTTAAACTTACTTTGTTGCCTTTGGCTTCAGGCGGTAGCGGTTTTGTAACAGTATCTGATAAAAGAGCATAGGGAATACCCAAAACCCTTGCCCGTACTGAGGTAATACATAACGACAGTAAGCAAATGAGTAATATTAAACAATATTTTGTTTGTAACTTCGGAAACACGAAGGGTTTAATGTAAATTTTTATATTATGTTTGTAATAAATTATACTATTTTCAGGATTGCAAAATTAAGTTAAACAAATGAATATTTTTACATCTTTTTGCCGAATGTGTTTATTTTTACCTTTTGTAAGTGTTAAATGTTTTTAAAATTCAGGAACAGATGAATTATAAACCTTTATATGTGAGAATTTTTGTTGTTTTTCTTATGTTTTTTATGTGTCAGGAGGTTTGGGGACAGCAAGTGAGGACTATTGTTTTGGATGCGGGGCATGGCGGTAAAGATTCGGGCGCAAAAGGTAGAAGGGTTAAAGAAAAAGATATTGCGCTGGATGTGGTACTCAAATTAAGAGATTACTTAAAAGAAAACATGAAAGATGTGAAAGTGATTCTTACACGCGACGATGATTATTTCGTGGAATTATACCGGAGAGCGCAAATCGCCAATCAAAACAAAGCCGATTTATTTATATCCGTTCATTGCAATGCAACAAAATCCAGGGCTACCTACGGATCCGAAACCTTTGTTATGGGGTTGCATAAAACCGAGGCTAATTTGGAAGTTGCCAAAACAGAAAATGCAGCTGTTTTAATGGAGGATAATTATGTGGAAAAATATGACGGTTTTGACCCTAATTCTCCCGAAGGAACTATCTTTTTCAGCATGATGCAAAATGCTTTTCTTAATAAAAGTTTAGATTTAGCTTCAAAGGTGCAACATGAAATGGTTGATAATTTGGGTATGTTAAACAGGGGCGTTAAACAAGCCGGTTTTTTGGTACTCTATAAAACATCTATGCCCAGCATTTTAGTAGAATTGGGGTTTGTAAGCAATTGGGACGATGAAACTTTTTTAATGAGCGAAGATGGGAAGAACAAATTTGCTCATTCTATTTATAAAGCGATAGTTGAGTACAGGAATGATACCGAAAACAGAAAAGGAAACGACAGGTTGGTTGTTAAAACCCTGAAACCTGCAAAAAACGAGAAAAACGAAATAGAAAAAAAGGTAGAGCCCATAGTTGAAAAACCGGCTACACCACAAGATACAAATATTGAAAATAAACCTGTCACTATTGTCCAAACCCGTGTAGAAGAAAATCCTTTACCTCAATCATTTGCTGCGGAAACAGTAACATTTGGCGTTCAATTTGCTGCCTATCCATACGACAAGAGCATCAACGATTTTAAGAATTTGCCTGATGTTTTTAAATATTATCAGGATAAAACATATCGTTTTGTTTCAGGAACTTTTAACGATATTGACTCTGCCGCAGCACATCAAAAATATGTGAAAAGACAAGGGTATAAAGATGCTTTTGTTGTTTCGTTTAAAGGGACAAAGAGGATTTCGCTGGATGAAGCACGGGAATTGATAAATAAAAAGTAATTATATTTGCATCGCATTAAATTTATACATCCATGAAGTTGACACGCGAAGTCAAAATAGGGGCTTTCACCGTAATCGTATTATCTCTTTTCTTTATTGGTATTAATTTCCTTAAAGGCGTTGATTTGTTCAACAGAAACAGGACTTATTACGGCTTATACAAATCAGTGAATGGGCTAATCGTTTCCGCACCTGTTACCGTAAATGGCTTGAAAATAGGGAAGGTGAGTGATATAAGATTTGCCAATAATAAAGCAAATATGATTTTGGTTGAATTTACCGTAACCAATAAAATTTTTATTCCCAAGGACACAAAAGCCCGCATTGCCAGCGTGGATTTAATGGGTACAAAAGGCGTTGAGTTTATATTAGGAAGCATGCAAACTGCAGCATTATCAAACGATACGTTGAAGGCTGATGTGCAACTTTCATTGATGGAAGAAATAAACGGACAAATGAGTCCGCTCAAGCAAAAAACGGAAGGTTTGTTAGGTTCCTTGGATACCTTGGTTGTGCAATTGCAAAGCGTTTTGAATGCCGAAACACGGGATAACATTCAGATGTCTTTTAAACATATCAGAAGTACATTACAAAACTTGGATAGAACTTCTGTTTATGTAGATACATTGGTATATGGTCAACGCCAACGGCTTGTTAATATCTTAGGAAATTTAGAATCCATCTCGCAAAATTTTAAAAACAATAATCAGACGATAAGTAACGCGGTGAATAATTTTTCCCTTATTTCCGATACATTGGCAAAAGCTAATTTAGGAAATACCATACGTAAGCTGAACACCACAGTTGACAATATTGCAAACAGCATGAATAAAGTGAAAAATGGAGAAGGCTCGTTGGGCATGCTTATCAACGATGATAAATTGTATCATAACCTTGATCAGTCGAGCAAAGAGTTAGATTTATTGATAAAAGACATAAAAGCAAATCCTGGCAGATATGTGCATTTTTCCGTATTTCCTCCCAAAATAAAAACTACCACTCCTACAACAACAATTCAAAAATAGCATTATCAAAGGTTTTGCAGTTGCAACAAAACGTTGTCTGGTGAATTGAAAGGTTCTAAGCAGTAGGCTCCCTTGCAGATATAAAAGAGGGTTTGATTTTCTTTATACCTGTTTTTTATATAAGGTAATGGAGAGTCGGCTTCACTTCCACAAATAATAAAGGACTCTTTGTGTCGTTCTGCTACTTTTAGGATCATGCTTTTTGCATTTTTGCCTACAACGGCAATAACTACCGGCTCTTTTTCCGACAATAGCGCTTGTTTTGCCCATGCGGCATATGCTGCAGGATGCTGTTCTGCTAATGGAAGCATCTTTAATATCATTTGCCGGCTTGTTTCAAGAAATAACGAATTGTCAAGCATAATGCCGAGTTTGTATAGTATATTTGCCATTGTCGCATTACCCGAGGGGATAACACCATCGTAGGTTTCTATTTTGTTGGCAAAAATATCTTTATTTTGATGAGGCGAAAAAAAGAAAAAGCCGGAGTGTTTATCCTGAAAATTATGTAATACATAATTAGAAAGGCTTTCAGCTTCGTAGAGATATTTTTCATCTGTAGTAAAAGTATATGCTACCAGCAGGGCTTGTATAAAAAAGGCATAATCATCTAAAAATGCGTTTATGGTTGCTTTCCCGTTTTTATATGTGTGGAAATAGCCTCCATTTTTGTCTTTTAAATTCCCCATTATAAAATCAATACACTTTAAAGCACTTTCAAGATAGGCATCATGTTGCAAAGCCATATAGGCATCTATATAAGCCATACACATCAAGCTATTCCAACTTAACAGCATTTTATCGTCGAGCTCCGGTTTTACGCGTTTATCCCTAAGTTTTAATAATTCTTTTTTGCTAAATTTCAGCAATGCGTGCAGTTCGTTTTCGGAAAGGCAATGCTGCTGCGCAAAAGCGCTGTCATCATGATAAGCCATGAGAATACTCCGCCCGTTTTCCCACAATCCTTTATCTTGTAATTGATAATAGGAAGCGATGAGTGTTGCGTATTCTCCCAAGGTGTCAGTAAAATCCTGTTGTGTGTATGTGTAAAATAGTCCCTCTTCCCCTTCGGAGTCCGCATCCAAAGCTGCATAGAAAAAGCCTTGCGGTGCAGTCATCTCTCTGCTTATAAATGCAAGTGTTTCTTCTATAATTTGCCCGTAAAATAAATGGGGGTTATTTTTATATGCCTTTGCGTAAAGACTTACCAATTGCGCGTTATCGTATAACATCTTTTCAAAATGAGGCACTTTCCATATTTTATCCGTAGCGTAACGAGCAAAACCGCCGCCTACCTGATCATAAATGCCTCCTTTTGCCATGTTAAAAAGCGTAGTTTCAACCATTTGTAGCGCAATATCTTCATTTTTAAGCTGTCCGTACAAAAATAAAAATTCAAATACTACAGGCATAGGAAATTTGGGCGTGCCATACATGCCTCCGTTTTCTTCATCAAAATTATTTTTGAGAATTTCAAAAATAGTATCAAAATTTGCTTTTTGTTGTTCGTGCGTATAATCAATAGCAAGCTGAAAACTTTTCACATGATTTGTAAGATCATCGGCTTGTTCGGTTATTTTATCTCTTTGGTTTTGATATAAATCATGTATTTGCGTTAAAATATAAGCCCATTGGTCGGGGCGAAAATATGTACCTCCCCAAAAAGGACGCCCGTCCGGCAACGCAAAACAGTTAAGCGGCCATCCGGCATTGCCGTTAAGGAGTTGCACGGCATCCATATACACATGATCCACATCGGGTCGTTCCTCTCTATCCACTTTTACACATACAAAATAATCATTCATGATGCGTGCAATATCCTCATTTTCAAAAGACTCTTTTTCCATTACATGACACCAGTGACATGAGGAATACCCAATACTGAACAGAATAGGCTTGTCTAAGACTTTCGCCGTTTCAAAAGCTTTAGTGCCATAAGCAATCCAATTCACGGGATTATGTGCATGTTGCAATAAATAAGGACTGCTTTCGTGTATAAGTGCATTGGTATATTTCATCGAAAAGGTGTTTTATTCATCTTATTATAACAAAAAAACGCGAGAAGGGTTATTGCCACATCAAGCTAATTTAAGAGATTATGCATACATGCAGCAATAATTTTAAAAAAGTTATGCAAAAATTTTTTATATCTAAAAAAAAATTACATTTGCACCGTTAATTCTTCGGGGCAGGGTGTAATTCCTGACCGGCGGTTATAGCCCGCGAGGCTCTTAACAGAGTCATGAAACGGTGAAATTCCGTTGCCGACGGTATAGTCCGGATGGTAGAAGGATTATTATAAGAACAGATTATGCATTGCGCGTGGTCCGCTTGTAATTTTTATTTGAACATATACATTGCCTCGAATAGTTTTTAATAATTATGAGAGGCATTTTTTATGGATATAGATGAAAAATACATCAGGCGCGCGTTTGCATTGGCAAAAAAAGGAATGGGATATGTGAGCCCCAATCCCATGGTGGGCGCCGTAATAGTGAAAGATAATCGTGTTATAGGCGAAGGTTTTCATCACCAATTTGGCGGATTGCACGCCGAAGTGGATGCTGTAAAAAACGCGATTGCCGATGTAGAAGGCGCTACCATGTATGTTAATCTTGAACCATGCTCCCATTATGGTAAAATGCCGCCCTGCACCAGTTTACTCATTCAAAAAAAGATAAGCAAGGTTGTGGTGTCCATGACGGATCCTAACCCTTTGGTTAGCGGCAATGGAATAAAAATGCTTCAAAATGCAGGAATAGAGGTTGTTCTAGGTGTGTTGGAAAAAGAAGCCAAAGAACTCAATAAAATATTCATACAATATATTACCCAAGGCGTGCCCTATGTATTGCTGAAAGCCGCTATGACGTTAGACGGCAAAATAGCTACTTGCACAGGAGACAGCAAATGGGTGTCCAATGAAAAAGCCCGAAAAAAAGTACATCTTTTACGCAAGCAGTATGCAGCGGTAATGGTAGGATATAATACCGTGGAGGCGGACAACCCTATGCTTACTTGTCGTCTTCCTAAGCAGGCAAAAAATCCTGTCAGGCTCATTATGGACTCAGCCGCCCATATTTCAACGGACAGCTTGGTTTTAAACACCCTCTCAGCGGCTAAAACTATTGTTATTCATACTGATAAGGCTCCCATAAAAAAACTGAATCAAATAAAAGAAAAAGGCGCTGACACTTTGCTGGTAGAAGAAAAAAACGGGCATGTCGATTTTAATTGCATGCTCAAACAGATAGGATTAATGGGAATAGACAGTGTGTTGCTCGAAGGTGGAGGTACATTGGCTTATTCCGCTTTAGAGGCAGGTTGTGTTGACGAAGTTTTGTTTTTTGTGGCGCCTAAAATTATAGGGGGAAAACATGCCTTGACACCTGTGGAAGGATTGGGGATAGATATAATGAAAAATGCTTTGTATGTAAATGATTTGCAATGTAAAAAAATAGGCGATAATTTGATGATAACGGGAAAACTTAAACAATAGATATGTTTACAGGAATAATAGAGGAAATAGGAAGTGTGCTGCTCATAAAAAGGAACAAAATTTCCTGCGAGTTGCATATTGCCTGCGCGTTGATTACGCAGGATTTGAAAATAGGGGATAGTATTGCCGTGAATGGTGCATGCCTTACGGTAACACAGTTTGATAATAAACATTTTGTTGCCGATGCAGTGGCTGAAACCATGCACCGCACAACGCTATCGGAATTAATAGTGGGTAGCAAAGTAAATCTCGAACGGGCTTTAACACTCAATAGCAGATTAGGAGGCCATTTGGTATCAGGGCATGTGGATACAAAAGGAATGATAAAAAATATTACAAATCAGGAAAATGCGGTTTGGTTCACCGTGGAGCTACATCCGGAATATGCCCGTTATATTGTTGCTAAAGGCTCTGTGGCTCTTAATGGCGTTTCGCTAACAGTGGTGGAGGTGCAAAATTATTGGTTTTCCGTTTCGGTGATACCACACTCTTTACATCATACCACGTTAAAATACTTGAAAACAGGCGACCATGTGAATATTGAATGCGACTTGACGGCAAAATATATCGAAAAATTTATGATGAATTATGATACAAAGCAACAGCGTATTTCTGCCGACTTTCTTAAAGAAAACGGTTTTTATTAATTTATAGTTTAAAATATTATGGCAGATAAATTTAATACCATAGAAGAAGCCATTGCTGCTATTCGCGATGGCAAAATGATTATCGTGGTTGACGACGAATCGCGTGAAAATGAAGGCGATTTGCTTATGGCCGCCGAAAAAGTACAGCCTGAAGATATTGCTTTTATGGCTAAACAAGGTAGCGGGCTCATTTGCATGCCCATGGAAAAATGCCGGCTGCAAGCATTGGAGATAGATATGATGGTACATCACAATACCGATAAGAAAGAAACAGCCTTCACCGTTTCTGTGGATGCAGCAGATTGCCACACGGGAATATCGGCTCATGAAAGGTGCGCTACTATTCATAAAATAATTGCTCCTCAGTCTAAAGCTGATGATTTTACACGTCCCGGACATATTTTCCCTTTGTCGGCACGTCCATTCGGGGTGTTGGAAAGAGCCGGACATACCGAAGCCGCGGTAGATTTGGCACGCATGGCCGGTTTGTATCCTGCCGGAGTTATCTGTGAAATTATGAAAACAAATGGAGAAATGGCGCGGGTGCCGGATCTGTTTTTGTTTGCCCGCGAATTTAACCTCAAAATAATAACTATCGAAGATTTAATCGCCTATAAAAGAAAAACGGAATCGTTGATGGAAAAAGTTATCGAAACTTATTTGCCTACACGCTATGGAAATTTCAACGCGGTAGGTTTTATAAATAAAGTTACGGGAGAGCATCATATTGCATTGGTGAAAGGAAAAATATCGGATAACGATAATGTATTGGTTAGGGTGCATTCGGAATGTCTTACCGGAGATGCGTTAGGTTCATCACGCTGCGACTGTGGAGAACAGCTTCATGAGGCGATGAGGCGCATAGAAAAAGTAGGTAAGGGTGTTATTCTTTATTTGCGCCAAGAAGGAAGAGGTATAGGACTTATTAATAAACTCAAAGCATACAGCCTCCAAGATAAAGGATTTGACACCGTAGAAGCTAACGAGATGTTGGGCTTTAAACCCGATTTGCGCACTTATGGAACCGGCGCGGAAATGTTGGCACAGCTGGGTGTTAAAAAAATCCGCCTTATGACTAATAATCCGCTGAAAATAATAGGATTAAAAGGATTTGGAATTGAAATAACGGAGCGTGTGCCTCACGAAATGTCATGCAATGAGAATAATGAATATTATATGCTTACCAAAATGGAAAAAATGGGACACATATTACATGTAGAAAATAACAATCCGATAATTAAGCAAAATCATAATTAACTTATTAAACATGAATATAATAGAAGGAAATCTTAATGGAAACGGTGTTAGAGTAGGAATAGTAATAAGCCGTTTTAATGAATTTATTGGTAGCAAATTATTGTCAGGCGCTCTGGATAGCCTACGCCGACATGGTGTGGCAGAAACTGACATATCTGTTGCCTGGGTGCCTGGCGCTTATGAAATTTCCCTTGCGGCTAAAAAGATGGTTCTGTCCGAAAAGTATGATACCGTCATTTGTTTAGGCGCTGTAATACGTGGCAGCACTCCCCATTTCGACTATGTTGCCAATGAAGTTTCAAAAGGAATTGCCCATATAAGTTTGGATACGGGTAAACCCATCATTTTTGGGGTGTTGACAACCGACTCCATAGAACAAGCCATTGAAAGGGCAGGGACAAAATCGGGCAACAAAGGCTTTGATGCCGCTGTTTCTGCTATAGAAATGGTAAACCTGATGAAAAATTTATAAAAAATATATCAATAATTAAATAAGGAATTAATAAAATAAAACGTGTGAAAACCCATTTTGCCGATGCAATTAAAAGCTGCTTTATTTTAAAGGGTCTTTTAAAATTATCGTTTTTTTAATTATTTCAGTTCCGCGCTTTAGCTCAAAAGATACCTCTTTGTTTTCTTTTGAAACAAACAAGTTGTTTAAATCTTCCAATTTGTATTTACTTGCAGGATGTCCGTTTACTTTTTGCAACACATCTCCTTTTCGGATATCGGCTTCCGATGCGGGAGAGTTGTTGCGCACTCCGGCAACAGAGTAAATAGGCTTCAGCACAAATTTATACCGCATTTTGTTAACGGGTATTTCGTTTATTTTATTGTCGTCTTTTTGGGGATTGGTAGCTTTGGTGGTTTGAAAATCTACCACAAGGAACGACTCTTCTGCCCATTCCGTACCATCATATTTTAAGTCTATTCCCGCCATATTATATTTAAACTCCTCTTCAAAAAGTGTGTTTTTATCGAAATATATTTTATGATTGGGATAATCTAATATTATATTAAAACGTTTAAAAATTTCGGTGCCAATAGAACCTTTGCGGTTTTCCACTAATTCCAAAGATGTAATGGAAGCATCATTAGGGATGGCTACAAAAGGTCTTTTTAAATAGTATTTGTCTATATAAATGCCTTCTACTTTGCTTCGCTTTCCGTAAATATCGCCGTTAAAACCACGACCCAAATAGTCGTCAAAATTAGGCAAGGGATATATAAAGTCTTTTAACTCTTTTGAAAACAACCATATCCCATCACTATTTCCTAAGTCTATCAATAGTTTTGAATCTACTTTTTGCGTGTTCATGTTGATAACAGCCTGCATGTAGGGTCTGTTTTTTTCTATGCTGATGTTATAAGGCTCCCTCTTTTTTATTAACCTTTTATATTTTTTACTTTCATTAGGATATATATAAATTTTCCGGTTTTCAAAGTTTATGCGTACCGGATAATTTTTAAAAAATTGATAGCCAATAATACCATTGATAGGAATTCCTATATGTGATGAAAAGTTGAAATCTTCATTAAGAATAATAATTATTTTATGCAAAGTGTCGATAAGGTGTTTGCCTATATTCACTTTATTTCCCTGCGATATCATTCCGTCTATTTCATTGGCGCTTCCTAAGCCTTTCAATTTAACTTTCTTTACATTATTAAATTGAACTTCTTTGTTTTCCAAACTGAATAATATTGTTTCATCAATGCCGGAATCAAGCATAAAAGTAAGCTCTACTCCATTTACCTGCATGGGTATAAAAATCAGATTATTGATAAATTTAAAAGGAATGTGTAACGGCTTTTCTATATTGAGCCTAAATCCTTGTTGCCCGAAAGATAGGAGAACGAAAGATAGAAAAAACAATAATATTATATATTTCTTCATTTTTAATCTTTTTATAAAGATAATAATTTTAAATTTATGTTGACAGCGTATAAAAAAAATATATTTTTACGAAAAGTGATTAAATTGCTTTTTTATATATATGATTTTAACAACAGAAAATGTATTACTTGTAGGATCAATTCTTTTATTTGTTTCCATTTTGGCAGTGAAAGCATCGGGGCGGTTTGGAATACCTACCTTGATTTTTTTCTTATGTGTGGGTATGCTTGCAGGCTCAGAAGGCATTGGGGGTATTTATTTTAATGATGCCCGCATAGCTAAGTTTATAGGTGTTGTTGCACTTAATTTTATTTTATTTTCAGGTGGTTTGGATACCGATTGGAATTATTCGAAACCTATTTTGTGGCAGGGCATATCTCTATCCACAGTGGGTGTTGTTATAACGGCAGCATCTCTGGGTATTTTAGTACACTATTTAACCGATTTTACATTATACGAAGGCTTGTTGCTGGGCGCCATCGTGTCATCTACGGATGCGGCTGCGGTTTTCTCTATTTTACGTGCATCTAAATTAGGGCTTAAATATAAATTACGACCAACCTTAGAGCTGGAAAGCGGGAGCAATGACCCCATGGCTTATTTTCTTACCATTGCTTTTTTGGGCTTGGTTATGCACCCCGAAAAAAGTTTTTGGACTATTATTCCGTTGTTTTTTCAGGAAGTACTAATTGGCGGAGCAATGGGGTATCTTATGGGGAGATTTTCTAAAAAACTGATAAACCGTATTAATTTGGAATTTGAGGGTTTATATCCTTTACTCATGATTGTGTTGATGTTTATTACATTTACATTAACAGATACTTTTCACGGTAATGGGTTTTTAGCGGTTTATATATGTGCAGTATATGTGGGAAATCAGGCTATTATACATAAAAAAACCATTCTCAAGTCTTTTGACGGTGTTGCATGGATTATGCAGATTATACTATTCCTCACGCTGGGTTTGCTCGTCTATCCTTCGCATGTAGTAAGGGTAATGGATATAGGTATTATTCTTTCGTTGGCGCTTATTTTTATTATACGCCCTTTGAGTGTATATATAAGCCTGTTGCCATTTAAAGGCATAAGAAACAATAGCAAGGCATTCCTTTCGTGGGTGGGATTGCGGGGCGCCGTACCCATTGTTTTTGCTACGTATCCTTTACTTGCGGGAGTTCACAAATCACACATGATTTTTAATATTGTGTTTTTTATTTCCATATCTTCTGTTTTATTGCAAGGAACAACACTTAAGTATGTTGCAAAACTGCTACGCGTTACCGCGCCTCCAAAGAGTAAAGCAAAAATTTACACTTATCTTGAAGTTACGGAAAATTCGAAACATGAATTAACAGAGATTATTCTACCCGCTGACTATAAAAACAAGAAAAAACTGGTAGATATGGATTTTCCCAACAAATCATTGATAACCATGATAAAAAGAAACGATAAATATATAACACCTAATGGTTCTTCTGTGCTTATGGCTAATGATACGTTGTTTATATTATCTGAAAATAAAGAAACTTTGGATGTGGTAAAATCGTTATTGAACGTTTAATCGTATTCGTCAGGATAGTAACGTTTTTTGAAAAATAATACCCTGAAAAGCATTATCACTAAAAGGAAAGTAGATATTATAAATCCAACTTTGCCGAATATTACATGTTGGTCTTTTACAAGTAAAAGAATAGACCCCACAAACAGCCCTATAATTAGGAATGAGCCAACAAAGCGATAGGCTATATTCCTGAAAACTTTTAATACCGGATTGTTTGCATTTATATCTACATCCATTTTAATAACGCCCTTTTTGGCTTTATACAAAATTTCGTTAACGGTTGACGGAAACGAAGATACGAGTGCTGTAAAATCCGTTAAAACATCATAGATATTTGTTGCAAGTTTCATGGGGCTGAAACGGTGCATAATCAGTCTTTTTGCATAAGGAATAATGATAGGCGTTAGCGAAATTGTAGAGTCGAGGTTGCCGGCAAACTTTTGCAAAGTTGCCAACGCTTTTGCCAACATAAAAATTCCGGAAGGTATCTGCAGCTTGAACATAACCACCACGTTGATACAATCTTGCATTACATTGGAGAAATCTACATCTTCAATTTTCAAGTGCCCATATTGCTTGAGTATTTGGTCTAAACGGAATTCTAAATCCTCTTTTTTATCGAAAAACTTTACATCACATAGTGATAGGAGTGCTGCTGCTATGGATTTGGTATCTCGGCGCACAAAACCTAAGGCAAACTGTGATAGAAAGTTCATTTCGCGCGGGCGTAGCACCCCCACCATGCCAAAATCAATGAAGGAAACTATGTTGCCGGGTAGAATAAACACGTTGCCCGGATGCGGGTCGGCATGAAAAAAGCCTTCCTCCAAAATCATTTTCAATAACGCATGTGCCCCGTTTGTGGCTATAGTGGTTAAGTTGTAACCTTCGTCTTTAAGTTTTTGGATGTTATCAGGAGCTATACCCACAATTTTCTCCATAATCAGAAGTCTTTTTGTAGTATATTGGGTATATACTCTTGGAATATGAATATTGGAGTCGTTTTGAAACATATATTCAAAACGCTTTATATTTGCGGCTTCTATGCTATAGTCAAGTTCTTTGGTAATCTTATCTTCAAATTCGTCAACAAAACCTACCACATTTATGGCTACCAAATCAGGATAGTTACGAACCATGCGCACTGCAATAAAGTGCATAAGGTAAATGTCGAGTTTTATTTTGGAGATAATACGGGGGCGTTGAATTTTAATGACTACATCTTCTCCGTTTTTCAGTCGTCCTTGATAAACTTGCCCTATAGATGCCGATGCAATACAACGGTGGTCAAATTCAGCAAAAATATTTTCGATATTATCGCCCAATTCATCTTCTATCAACGCTATTGCTTCTTCATCATTAAGTGGGAAAGCGTTGGTCTGTAATTTTTTGAGTTCTTCTCTGAATTTATCGGAAATCAAATCCGGACGGTCAGCAAGTATCTGTCCGAATTTAATATAAGTGGGACCGAGTTCTTCTATTGCTTCCCTAAGCCTTTCGGCTGTAGTGCGCCCCCCCAGTATGTTTTTCTTTCTTCTTAGTCTGCGCCTGCCTAAGCGGGTTCTGTAATACCATTCTTTAATAGCATATCCCGAAATTATTTTCAAAATTTGTAAAGCTCTGAAAAACTGCAAAATGCCATTATATATCCGAAATAATTTCATGAATGGTAATTTAATTTTTTACAATGCAAATGTAAATATAAAAATTTATTTCTTGGATTGTACTTTAATAAGGTTCTCCAAGTTGGTATTTAATTTATTTACAGCTTCTGTAAGGTCGCCTATTTTAGTTTCCAAATTATCTTCGTTTTTAGAAAAAGAAGATAGCACCTGATCCAACGTAAGTTGGTCTCTTAAATTTTCAATACCGGAAAATATCTGCTCTCCTATGCGCATGCTCTTTTCCGGATCTGTTCCCATTTTATTTTGTAATAATGAACTGATTTTGTCAATAGCCGTATCTCTGTCGCTTAAGCTGGTGGCTATGCCTAATTGTAATAATTTATTGAGTTTGGAATTCATAAAATTATAGTATTAAAAGCTTCAATATTCAATAAAATAGAACAGTTTGATGATAAAATAGTTCTAAATTTCGCTAAAGATACTAAAAAAACTGACAAATAGAAATTTTGAACAGCTTGTCATTATCCTGATATAATCTTTCATTATTTGCATAACGGGGCGTATTTAAATGTTCCATTCCCAAATTTAATGATGTTTTTGCTATTTTGCATCCCAAGCCCCACTCAAACGAATAATCAGTATAATCAAAGCCCTGCATGCACGCTGTGGATGCATATATGTTAAAATTTACAAAAGAATCAGGCAAAAATAAAACGTTGCCACTAACACTCATGTTTATATTTTGCATATCTTCTTTAGTGGCAAATTCTGTATTTATGGAGCCATTAAGCAAATAATTTACTTTTCCTTGCTTATTAAAAATTTTGCCGTAGTTTGTTCCTGCGGATATAGCTAAGGCATAGCATATAGGAATGTCCTGTCCGTTATATATGTAGTTGTTGTTGCTTATTTTATGACGGAACATAAAATTATGAAAAGCATGTTTTTGCGCGGTTGCGCCCAACGCAGAGGTGTGTTTGCTGTTAAAAGAGTATAATTTTACCCCGCCAACGAATGCGAAGTGATTGCCTTTAAATCTTTTTGTAAGATAAAAGCTAAAGAGGTTCTCCTCTGTGAAAAAAATATGCTTTTCGGTGAACGAAAACAAAGGAGAAGGCGTTGAATATTCTGTTGTTTTTATATCGGCTTTATAGTGCAAAGAGGAATTAAAATCTCCATTCAGCGTTAAGCATAATCCGTAAGTGTTCCCAAAATCATTGCCATTGCCTAATAACGATTTCAACGCCCCTGAGCTATCATTATGGGTAGTTATGCAAATGCTTCTGATGGGTTTGGGCTTTGTTGTATCGCCACTATGTTGCTGTCCCCATAGTGGAGTTGTATATATCACTACTAAAATGCAACATAACCCCTTTTTCACTATGCAAATATATTACATTTCTATGGTTTGCTCCCTTCCCGGGCCAATGGAGATAATGGCTATAGGTAGTTTAATGGTTTCTTCTATAAAATCAATATAGTTGTGCATTTGAACCGGTAACTGGGCATAGGAAGTAGCATTGTCAAGCGATGTGTTCCAACCGGCATGTTGTGTATAAACAGGTTTCACGTTTTCATACATTACTTCGTACGTAATATCTTCAATCGTTTTGCCTTTAATATCATATCCTGTGCATACTTCTATGTTTTCCAACTCATTCATCACGTCGGCTTTCATCATTACAAGGTCTGTAACGCCGTTGAGCATAATAGCATAACGCAATGCCGGTAAATCTAACCATCCACAGCGGCGTGGGCGTCCTGTAGTAGAGCCAAACTCATTTCCGTTTTTGCGAAGCGTATCTCCCATATCATCATGCAGCTCTGTAGGGAAAGGTCCGCTGCCTACCCTTGTACAGTATGCTTTAAAAACGCCAAAAACTTTTCCTATTTTCGATGGTGCAATTCCTAAGCCGGAGCAAACTCCAGCAGTAACTGTATTTGAAGACGTTACAAAAGGATAGGAGCCAAAATCAATGTCGAGCAAAGATCCTTGCGCGCCTTCGGCAAGCACGGTTTTTCCGGTAGCCAATGCGTTATTTATATATAATTCACTATCAATTAAATCAAAACCTTTTAGTTCTTCTATTGCATCAAACCAAAGTTGCTCGTATGCCTCAAAATTCATTTTGTCAATTTGATGCTCCGCGAAGTTAAATGCAGGATAAAGCGATAAAATGCGTAAATGTCTTTGTTTTAATTTTTCGTAGCGGGCTTTAAAGTCATCGGCAAGTATATCGCCTATGCGCAAGCCATAGCGGGCAATTTTGTCTGTATAGCAAGGTCCTATGCCTTTGAGGGTTGAGCCTATTTTGCCCGCGCCCATATCGCTTTCGTATGCGGCATCCAACACCCTGTGTGTAGGTAATATAAGATGTGCACGTTTTGATATTTTGAGGTTTCTTTTAGGTTCTACTCCTTTTTCCCTTAGTCCTTTTATTTCGGCAAGTAATATTTTGGGATCTATAATTACACCGTTTCCGATAATATTTATTTTATCGGCATGAAAAATACCTGAAGGAATAATATGCAGTACATGGGTTTGCCCGTTAATTTTCAACGTGTGTCCCGCGTTAGGTCCTCCCTGAAAACGTGCAATAATATCATATTTTGGGGTTAAAACATCTACTATTTTGCCTTTGCCTTCATCGCCCCATTGTAGTCCTAATAAAACATCTACTGTCATTTTCCTCGTATTTTTATATGTTTCTTAATTAATTTTATTATATTATTTTTTAAAAGCAGGGAAAGTATACGTGTTTTTTAGTGGTTTTTTATTTGAAAATACACACAAACAAAATGCACATAAACAGTTAGTTGTGTTGTTTATGGCACATTTATTTTAAATACTTTTAACGCTTTTAAATAGCTTATTTTAATAATAAGCAAAGATAAGATTATTCAGCAACAAACGTGTTAAAAAATGAAAAAAGAAATGTTATTCTTCTTCTTTTGTGCCGTAGAATGTTAAGGAGTGGGAGGATATTTTTACGCCTAAGCTTTTTTCCACTGAATTTTTTATTTCCTGAATGCGGGGATCGCAAAACTCAAGTACTTTTCCTGTTCTGGTATCAATAAAATGGTCATGTTGCTGAAACTTATACGACTTTTCGAATTGTGCGCAATTGTTTCCAAACTGATGCTTAACTACCAAGTTGCAAGCTAAAAGCAAATCAATGGTGTTATACAATGTAGCGCGGCTTACCCTGTATTTGTTGTTTTTCATTTGTATATAGAGTGATTCTATATCAAAATGTGTATCTGTGGAATATATTTCTTTTAAAATAGTAAAACGTTCGGGCGTTTTCCTATGTCCTAAACTCTCAAGATATTCGGTAAATATTTTTTTTACCGTTTCAAAATTGGATTTAGATTCTTCAGGTGTCATGCCGTTAATTTTTTTTACAAAAATAAAAAAATATTATTAATATTTAGAATAAATAAAAATAAATTTCGATATTTTTTGTATATTCCTTATGAAACAGAAAAATTTGTTAACCTTGTAGCGCTTGTTACGCCTTCTATTTGCCTAATATTTTCAATTACTTTATTTAGTTCTTCGGTATTGTGAACATATAAAATAAGGTTGGCTTCATATAGTTCTACGTTTGTTTCAATATGGAAAGATCGCGTATTGAGGTGCATTTTATCGCTTACTACTTTAATTATATCGCTAATCATTTCTTTGCGGTCAAATCCGTTGATTTTTATGCCACCCAAATATTTAAGCATTTTATTTTTGGGCCACTGTGCATGAATAGCTTTGTGGGCGAAACGGGAAAGATTTTCAATAGCCACAGGACAATCGGAACGATGCACCATATATGTGTATTCTTTTGAGGGAACGGCTATAATTTCATCTCCATTTATGGGATTACAGCAATTAGCTATTGCATAGTCAAGGTTTTCGAGGTTTTCTACACGCGATGTTTTTACAAGGGGGAGCGCTTTGTCTGTGGGTAATAAATTACTTTTTTTTCTGTTGTTTTTTTCGGCTTCCTTAAATTTTATCAATTGGGTTTCCGATACTTCATCCTGACTGATTTTGTAAAGCAAATCAATTATATGGGAAAAGCCTAAGAAATCGCTTAAATGTTGCACCGTATCATTGTCATAAACAATATTGTTTTGGGCAAATAGTTTTTCGAGTTTTTCCTTGCCTTCCTGTGCATGTGTTTTTCTTTCCTTTTTCAGCGCTTCTTTTATACTCATTATGGCATGAGGGGTGTTTACGTATTCAAGCCATTCTTCTTTAGGAATACTTTTTCGGGATGTGATTACTTCTACTTGATCGCCACTGCGAAGTATATAATTAAGAGGAACTAAATTGCGGTTTACTTTTACCCCTATGCAACGGTTGCCGATATCGGTATGTATTAAATAAGCGAAATCAAGCACTGTACTGCCTATGGGTAAGGTTTTTAAATGCCCCTTGGGTGTCCACACAAACACTTCGTCGCTGAATAAGGTCATTTTTATGTTATCCAAGAAGTTCAGCGCATCCGAGTCAGGAGAATTTAATATTTCTCTCACCTTTGCCAACCATTCATCAAGTCCGAAATCTTGCGTTTTGGCGCCAGGACTTGCGCTGTTTTGCTTATATTTCCAATGTGCCGCATAGCCCCGTTCGGCTATCTCGTGCATGCGACGCGTACGGATTTGCACTTCAACCCATTCCCCGGTGTAGCTCATTACCGTAACATGTAAGGATTCATAACCATTCGCTTTAGGCGTAGATATCCAATCGCGTAAACGGCTTTGCTTGGGTCTGTAATGATTGGTAACCAAGGTATAAACTTTCCAGCAATTTATTTTTTCCATTTCCAAAGGTGATTCTATGATAATGCGCACGGCAAACAAATCATATACCTCTTCAAAAGGTACAACCTTTGTTTTCATTTTATTATAAATAGAATATATGGACTTGTTGCGGGAATATATTTCAGATTGAAAGCCTTGTTCTGTGAGGTCTTTTTTTAAAGGATATATAAATTTATTAATAAACCTTGTACGCCCACTTTCTGTGTCTTTAAGCTTTTGTGCTATGGTTTGATAAATTTCGGGTTCATTATATTTTAATGCCAGGTCTTCCAGTTCACTTTTTATTGTATATAATCCTAATCGGTGAGCAAGCGGTGCATATAAATAAAGTGTTTCGGCAGCTATTTTGTGGCGCTTGTCGGCAGGCATGGAATCTAACGTGCGCATGTTATGGAGCCTATCGGCAAGCTTTATTAAAATTACGCGTACATCATCACTTAAGGTGAGTAGCATTTTTTTGATATTTTCCGCTTGTGCCGATGAATTAACAGAGCTGTAATTATCTTTTATTTTGGTGAGTCCGTCAACAATATATGCAACTTTTTCGCCAAATTCATCCTTAATCAGATCAATTGTATAATCAGGGTTATCTTCAACCACATCATGCAATAAGGCGCAAATAATAGCCGTTTCGCCTAAGCCTATTTCGCCTGCTACAATTTTTGCAACTTCTAAAGGGTGGTATATGTATGGCTCGCCTGTTTTACGCCTCATAGAACTATGGGCTTCCTGCGCCATCTTAAAAGCTTTTTTTACCGACGAACTATTTTTTACACCCTTGCTGGCATCCCACGCGCGAAGCATGGCGCGGTAGCGTCTTATAATTTCTTTTTTTTCTTTTTCCGTGTCGATTACATACATATATTCCCTGATGTGTTAACTGAAAATTTCAGTCTATAAAATTACTTTTTATCTTTGACTTGTCAATACGCAAGATGTAATTATTTATAATAACTTGCCTGCCAGAAATATTGCCGAAATGGTAAAATAGATAATAAGTCCTGTTACATCCACCAGTGTGGCCACAAAAGGCGCCGATGCGGTAGCCGGATCCAATCCTATGCGCCTGAGGACAAAGGGTATTAAAGACCCCGAGAGCGTGCCCCACATTACAATAACAACCAAAGAAAAAGAAACACTCATGGCAACCCAAAACCAATATTGTCCATAATCGTAAATGCCTGTTTTTTGCCAAATAAAAATACGTATAAATCCTATTGTTCCCAAAATAACCCCTAACATCAAACCTGACAAAATTTCTTTACGCATCACATAAAACCAATCTTTTAACGTGAGTTCCTTGAGCGCCATGGCGCGTATAATAAGCGATGCCGCCTGGGAGCCGGAATTTCCTCCACTGGAAATGATGAGAGGCACAAACAATGCCAATACCACAGCGCGTGAAATTTCATCATCAAAATGTCCCATGGCTGAAGCGGTGAGCATTTCGCCAATAAACAGAATAATGAGCCATCCGGCACGTTTCTTCACCAAATCAAGTAGCTTGGTTTGGGTATATGAAACATCCAACTCTTCCATACCCCCGAATTTCTGCATATCTTCCGTATCGCGTTGTTCTATTTTAGAGAGTAAATCGTCGAAAGTGACGATGCCAACCAGCGTTCCGTTTTCTGTGACAATAGGCAGTGCTTCGCGTTCATATTTATCGAAAATCAGAAGCCCGTCTTCTACGGTTTGGGTAGTAGTAATGGATACAAAATTCCTGTCCATCAAATCGGATATGAGCGTATTGTCATCCACCATCAATAATTGTCCTATGCGCAAGTCGTCAATCAGTTTGTTTTGATTATCCACAATGTAGATAAAGTTAAGCGTTTCAGCTTTTTTGCCGAATTTTTTGATATGCTGCATTACATGTTTTACCGTCCATTCGGGCTTTGCCTGTATATAGTTGGGCGTCATGAGCCTTGCGATACTGTTGTTTTCATATCCCAGTAAATTAAGCGCTTCTGCACGGTGCTCATCATCGAGCAAATTGATGATTTGTTTGATAATATTATCCGGAAAATCTGTAAAAATAAGGGTTCTGTCGTCAGGAGCCAGCTTGTTTATAAGCTCCTTAGTTTCTTTATTTCCTAAATTTTTAATAATTTCTTGTTGTATGCCAAGGTCAAGGAAAGGAAATATATCGGCTTTTTGCTCGCCTGAGAGTTTGAGAAAGGACAGATTTCTCTCTTTTTTGTCTAAAGCTGACAGTTGTTCGGCTATATCTGCCGGATGTTGTTGTATTACAAAATTTTCCATATAAAATAGTATTGTTTACATGATTTTAAATGTTTTTATTAAGATGAAAAGAATAAAAAATAGGCTGTCCGGTTTTGATGAACAGCCTATTTTCAAATTAGTTTTTTATTTTAAGTTTATTTCACTGTTGACATATGGGCTACCATCTCAAGAATCTTGTTAGAATATCCCCACTCATTATCATACCATGACACAACCTTTACAAAAGTAGGGCTTAGCATGATACCGGCTTCCGCATCAAAAATAGAAGTGCGCGCATCGCCTATGAAATCACTTGATACAACAGCATCTTCGGTATAACCTAATATGCCTTTGAATTCATTTTCGGAAGCAGCTTTTACAGCAGCTTTAATTTCGTCGTATGATGTTTCTTTAGCCAAGCGAATGGTTAAGTCAACAACAGATACGTCAAGGGTAGGTACACGGAATGACATTCCGGTAAGTTTTCCTTTGAGTTCGGGAATAACTTTGCCTACTGCTTTAGCAGCGCCTGTAGAAGAAGGAATGATATTGCCGCCTGCTGCACGTCCGCCTCTCCAGTCTTTGGCTGAAGGTCCGTCAACTGTTTTTTGTGTGGCGGTGGTAGCATGTACGGTGGTCATTAAGCCTTCCAATATCCCGAATTTGTCATTGATAACTTTTGCCAAAGGAGCCAAGCAGTTGGTAGTGCATGATGCATTGCTAACAATAGCTTCGCCGGCATATTTTTTATGATTAACGCCATATACAAACATGGGTGTTTCGTCCTTTGAAGGAGCCGACATAATTACGCGCTTAGCGCCGCCTTTGATATGTGCTTCGGCTAATTCTTTAGTAAGGAATAAACCTGTAGATTCTACTACATATTCAGCGCCTACTTCTCCCCAGTTGATGGCTGCAGGGTCTTTTGATGCGGTAACGCGAATGGTTTGACCATTAACAACAAGATGTCCGTCTTTCACCTCTACTGTTCCGTTAAATCTGCCGTGTACGGAATCATATTTTAACATGTATGCCATGTATTCTACATCAATCAAATCATTGATTGCAACAACATCCATATCTTCGCGAAGAACAGATGCACGGAAAACAAGCCGGCCGATACGACCAAAGCCATTGATACCAACTTTGATTTTTGCCATAATATATTGATTTTTAATTTTTTATTTAAATTACGGTATTTCGCTTGGCAAAGATAGAACTTATAGTTTTATAAATACCATAAAAAAGTTAAATTTATTTTTGATTAATCCCTCACTTTATTATGAATTGATAGAATGACTTACGTTTCCTGTTCTCTTAAGAACGCCCCATTGTGCAAGTTCTCCTTTAATGGCGCGCAGAAAAGACTTTGCCAGCACAAACCACAGTAGCTGCCGATATACTATCCGCTGTATAAAAATATTCAGTAAGTCCATCATTTTCATTTTTTCTTTATCAAAGCGGTATGCCATATATGATATTACTACATCGAGCGCGTAATATGAAAAATAAAGAATGATGGTACTTTGCGGATCGGGCATAAAAAGGGAGGTAACAAGCATGATATCTACCAATGGTGAAAATAAGGGTAATATCATCTGGAAAATAAGAATATTGGGCAATATAACCCAACCAAGGTTTGCCGGCTTGCGGGTAAAAAGCGTGTTGCGGTGTTTCCAAAAAGATTGCATAATTCCAAAAGTCCATCTCAAGCGCTGTTTCATAAACATGGTAAGCGTTTCGGGGACTTCTGTGTAGGCAAGGGCTTCATTGCAGGTATGTACGATATGACCTTGCTTGAGCAGGCGCAACGTTAAATCACAATCTTCGGCTAAAGTATCTGTGGCAAAACCGCCTATTTCCATTACGGCACTTCTTCTGAAAGCTCCAATGGCGCCTGGAATTACCATAATGCCGTTTAATATGTCAAAAGCCCTGCGTTCAAAGTTTTGACTGGTAATATATTCAATGCTTTGCCAACGCGTTAAAAGCTTGTTCCGGTTTCCTACTTTTACATTGCCTGCAACAGCCGCTACTTTTTGATTATTAAATTTCTCAATAAGTTTGGATATGGCATCACTTTTCAATACCGTATCGGCATCTATACATACAAGAATATCTCCGTTTGCGTGCGAAATGCCGTAATTTAAAGCAGATGCTTTGCCTCCGTTAACTTTGGTAAGTACTTTTACGTTGGCATTTTGTTTAAAAGTATCGTGTACAATTTCATAGGTTTTATCCTTTGAGCCATCATCAATAAAAACAATTTCGAAATGCGGATAATCTGTTTTTAAAAGATTTTCAACGGTTTTCACTGCCGTCAATTCTTCGTTATATCCCGGAACAATAATGCTTACAAGCGGCTTTGGTAAAGGTTGTACGTTGTGTTTGGCTTTGGTATGCTCTTTATTATCTTTTATTTTCTGATAAATAGAAAGAATCGCCATCATTACTATTTTAAAAACGGAAAGAATAAGCGCCAGCATGAATAATACCGACAAGAATTGACCAAAATAATATCCTGCCTTATAAACAGTAGCGTCGGTAGAATGCAAATAATCGTTTATAATGCCTTTTTCTACAGGCATCACATAATCACGGTTTTTATCCATAAGATTGGATAAGCTCACAAACTGGTAGCCGTGATTTTTATAATATTCGATAATACGGGGAAGTGCTTTTATTGTTTCTTCCCGTTCGCCACCCGAATCATGTAGTAATATGATATTTCCTAAATCCTTTTGCTCTACTGCTCTTTGGTAAATACTATCCGCGGGAGTACCTTTTTTCCAGTCCCAAGGGTCAATGGCATTACCTATTGTGAGAAAACCCTCAGACTGCGCCACGTTGATAGGGATAAGCTGTTCGGCATCAGCAGGTGTTGCATCTATATCATAAGGAGGGCGGAATAATATAGTGCTATGCCCCGTCATGGCTTCTATAAGCGAATTAGTATATCTGAGTTCAAGCCGGAAGCGACTGTCTGAAATATGAGCTATGTTGGGATGCAGAAAAGTATGATTTCCTATTTCGTGTCCTTCGTTATATATACGTTCCAGCAAAGGCAAGTTTTGTTGCGCGTTAATGCCCGTAACAAAGAAAACCGCGGGTACATCATATCTTTTCAATATAGCCAAAATATGAGGTGTATATCTTTTATCCGGACCATCGTCAAAACTTAATACTACTTTTTTTACCTTTCGTCCTTTTCTGTCCACCACATAATCTGTGGGTAGTTTTTTGTACCTTTCATCCGTAAAAAATTGTGATGCGGCATTATAAGTTAGTTCGGCATTTCCTGTTTCGGGCTTGGCTTTTACATATAAAATTTCACCAGTTCCTAAATAGTCAACCCCATAAGAAGATGCAATGTGTTCAAACTGTTTGAACTGTAATGGTAATTTGCTGAGATAAAAGTCGTTAAGGTTTGTTTTATAAAACCTCCACACCCGTGGGTCTTCAGAACCCAACCGCCATAAAGCTACCCCTGCTGCTTGGTAGTTTGCAGCCAAACGCATGGCATTAAAGTTTGTAATGGCATCGGTAAAATATACATCATGCTGTTTATCAAACTCATCCCAATAGGTATAATTAAGGTTGTACGTCAGAGAATCGAATTTTATTTTGCCTTCACTTTCAAGCGCTGTGGCAATAGCCGTTTGGTAGGTAACATCTTCGCCTTTTTGGTTTTGGGGCCAGTCATAGCCATATGCTGCCAAACAGAGGACTACTTTTTGCGGCGGTATTTTTCCTAATGTTTCCAATAAAGCCTGCTCAACCCACTTATGCGGAGCCACGGCTCCCGCTTTTGACGGCGCATTATGCAAATCATACGCCATTAGAAAAATCAGATCATTATATTTATTAAGCTCTTCCAGATTATAGTCGGCGTTAAAAGGCGCTACATCCTGCGACACGATATACCCCTTGTTATGCAAACGTTCATAAAGCTCTTTTTGAAAAGCGATAATATTTTCATCGGTATTTTCTTTTCTTAAATCTTCAATATCTACATTTATGCCCGAAAATTTATATTTGTCCAATTGGGTAATTATGGAACTTATAAGATTTGAACGCCGTGCTTTGGAGCTTATAATGCGGTGTACATTATCACTGTTCCATTTGTTGTTGTAAAAGTTTGAGAGCATGGGCACGATAGCCACATTGTTTCTGCGCATGATGTTGAGCGCAATGGTATCGATGGTTGTAGCTATTTCATCTGAGTTGTCCTGAATAAAAAACCACTCGGGCAATATCATATTCATGGATGATATGTGTTTGTGCATGGAATAGCGCGATTGCACGTCCCAGTTTACCATAAATCCTGCGCTTACTGGTAATAGTTTTTTAAGAGGATTGTAAACCAAGTGAGACTTGCAATAAAAGTCATGCCGCTTTTTTTGTTCGTATTTCTTTTTTAAAGACAAAAAAGATTCCACATCTTTTCGTTGTAAATCGTTGGTTTTTTTTGAGATAACCAACTTTTCTATTGTTTGGGGATGCTTTTGTAACGAAGGCTTTTGAAAATGGTTACTGTGTAAGAGGGTAAGCAATATGGATATGGCTGCAATTACGATAATTACGGTCATGATTTTTATAATCCATAAGAAAGTTTTCCAGCGCGATGGGTTTTCGGTGTAAAAAACAGGTTTGTTAGGCGAAGACATAGAATATTGACAATATAAAAATATCGGATTTTATTTATTTGTGCAAAGTAACAGATAAATACATATATGGTTAGAATGGGGAATATTAAAAAATAAAAATACCGGCGTTAATTATTGTTAAGCCGGTAATATATATTTGGTCTTTAGGTATTTAGATTATTAAAACACATACCCTATTTTAAATGTTATGTCAAAAGTAGGAGATAGTTTTGTTTCATCTTTTTTCATAAAAATTCCCGCGCCTGCGCCTATTTTAAATTCATATGTATAATTTTTACAAAAGCTACGACGCAATCCCCATGATGGAGTGAGGTATATTAAATCTAATTTCTTGTAAGCGTCTTGCAAATATGTTTGATTAGGAAAATAAGGGTCTTGCATTATTTTTTCTTTTAAATTGCTAACCCTTATCCTGTTGGTTGCATATCCGAAATTGAATAAAACAAAATTAGCCGCGTTGTTTTTTACATTTTTTCCGTTTAAGCCGCGTTTGCCAATATTGTAATACCATTTGGGAGATACCGAAACCGAAGGCATTAAGCTGAAAGCAAAATTAGGTTCCTCTTTGCTGCGGTAGCCTATGGTTTCATTTATCAAGCCTATTTGATAGCGTAAAGCCCATTCTCTATCGATATATTGCTCATGATAAAGATCAGTTCCTAAAATGCCAAATTCTATTCCGGTTACAGGCGCTACTTTGCCTCGAGGTTTTTCTGTGCTTTGTCCATGTGTTACGTTCGAAAAAAAGCAAATAGAGAAAAGGAATAATAATATTCTTTTATTCATAAATTTGATATATTAATTTTATTTAAATGTTTTGTTTTGTAAGGTGAAAGGATAGAGTACAAAATTAAAAAAATAGTTGCAAAAAGAACGGTTGCAAAAAAATATTTTTTAAACATCGTGTAAAATTTAAACGCCTGCTTTGCTTATTAAAAAGCCATTCATAAAAGCAATAGATAAAGTATGTTTTATAGTTAATAAACTTATTATCAATGCGTTTATTTTAAAAATCAATAAGACTAAATTTAGATGTGTTTAATAAAATTAGAAGTGTGAAACTAAACAGAAAAATCAAAGATTTACGCGCGAAAAAATGATTAAATTATGGATTTTCATGCGCTTTCCCATACACCTTTTAAAAACAAACCTATATGAAGTGTAAGCATTAATAACGTTAAAAAATTAACCAAGATATTAATAATTTAGACGTGTGAAATTTTCATGATTTTTCGTACTTTTGCACCCCTAATAAAATTTTACATAAAATCAACATTTAGTTGCCTTTAGGGAATGCTTATTAAATGTAATGGATAAATATGTAAATTTTTCCCGAAAAAGGGAGTATAAAAAAAACAGAAATATAGAAGCATGGAGAATATCAGGAATTTTTGTATTATAGCACATATAGATCATGGCAAAAGCACGTTGGCCGATCGCTTGTTGGAAGCAACCGGCACGTTAAACGAGCGTGAACAGCAGGATCAGGTGCTCGATGATATGGATTTGGAGCGCGAACGTGGCATTACCATTAAAAGTCATGCCATACAAATGGATTTCCCGTATAAAGGAGTAACTTATAAGCTTAATCTTATTGATACACCCGGCCACGTTGATTTCTCATATGAAGTATCACGCGCCATAGCTGCTTGCGAGGGCGCTTTGCTTATTGTGGATGCTACACAAGGCATTCAGGCACAAACAATATCCAATCTTTATCTGGCATTAGATAATGATTTGGAAATTATTCCTGTAATGAATAAAATGGATATGGCATCGGCAATGCCTGAGGCTGTGGAAGACCAAATTGTGGAATTGATAGGCTGCAAGCCCGAAGATATTATAAAAGCCAGTGGCAAAACAGGTATGGGCGTAAACGACATACTGGAAGCAGTAGTTAACCGTGTTCCCGCACCCAAAGGCGACCCCGATGCTCCTTTACAAGCGCTTATTTTTGACTCTTTATTCAATTCTTTTCGTGGTATTATTGCATATTTCCGCATTTTTAACGGTACAATCAAAAAAAACGACTTTGTAAAATTTGTTGCCACCCAAAAAGAATATCACGCTGACGAAATCGGGACATTGAAATTGCAACAAAAACCCATGGAAGAGCTTAAAGCCGGAGATGTGGGATATATTATTTCTGGTATTAAAACGGCAAAAGAAATTAAAGTTGGAGATACCATCACACATGTAGAACGTCCTTGTAGTAAAGCTATTGAAGGATTCAGCAATGTGAAACCCATGGTATTTGCCGGCATTTATCCTGTGGATGCCGATGATTATGAAGAATTGCGTGCTTCTATCGAAAAATTGCAACTCAATGATGCATCGTTAACTTTTGAACCCGAATCGTCTGCCGCATTAGGATTTGGTTTCCGTTGTGGATTTTTGGGTTTATTGCACATGGAAATTATTCAGGAACGCTTGGACAGGGAGTTTAACATGGATGTGATAACTACCGTTCCTAACGTTATGTATAAGGTTTACACCACAAAAGGCGAAATACTGGATGTTCACAACCCTTCGGGCATGCCCGATGTTACGCTTATTGATACTGTGGAAGAGCCTTATATTGCAGCGCAAATTATATCTAAATCGGAATACCAAGGCGCTATCATGAAACTTTGTTTAGACAAGCGCGGAATTTTACGTAATCAGGTATATTTGACGCAAGACCGCGTGGAACTTAGTTTTGATATGCCTTTGGGCGAAATTGTATTTGATTTTTACGACAGGCTGAAAAGCATCTCAAAAGGATATGCCTCTTTCGACTATCACATCTCCGATTTCAGAAAAGCAGATTTGGTGAAGCTTGATATATTGCTGAACGGCGATCCTGTGGATGCATTAAGCGCTCTTATTCATAGAGATAACGCCTACAATTTTGGTCGCAAAATCTGCGAAAAATTAAAAGAGTTAATCCCGCGACAACAATTTGAAATTGCCATCCAGGCAGCCATAGGAGCTAAAATTATTGCTCGCGAAACCATACGCCCCGTTCGCAAAGACGTTATTGCCAAATGTTATGGCGGCGATATTTCGCGTAAACGTAAGCTGTTGGAAAAACAGAAAAAAGGAAAAAAACGGATGCGTCAGATAGGCAACGTGGAAGTGCCGCAAAGCGCGTTTTTAGCCGTATTAAAATTTGATAGTTAGTAGGGTTTAAGAAATAAGTACTCGAAGTTTATGTGATGTATGGTATAAAAAATGTTCTTTCTCTTTATTTACTCTTAGTATAATTGGGAAAAATAAGTTCCCCATATACTTTTTGCTCAATCAAATTTTAATGATAATAAGCCCCATGGTAACATAGTTGAATATTTAGCATGCGCAAGTATTGAATTTGATGCTAAGAAACGAGCACGACAAACTAAGTTTGGACACACA
This sequence comes from uncultured Bacteroidales bacterium, assembly GCA_937889945.1. GTDB lineage: Bacteria > Bacteroidota > Bacteroidia > Bacteroidales > UBA4417 > UBA4417. Next base: position 70,836 of record CALBZC010000013.1, on the reverse strand, counting down.
AGGGAATGTTTATGTGCGAGTTCCATGTGACCAAAAATAAAATTATAAACACATGAAAACTACAGGACAATTCAATAGGGGGCATAAAGGCGGCAAAAACTATGCTTTTGTAATTATGTGAAACTGTTTAAAACAATTAAAACAACTATATAAGAAACTATGTTCTTATGTGGTTTATATTAGGGATGAATTGGGTATTCTGTTTTTAAACTTTACGTGTGATAAATTATTTTTTAAAATTTATTTATGCACTTTTCTTATAAACTCCTCCACCTCGGGTACTCCGCCTTGGTAAACAAGATAACCATTATATGGTTCTCGCGGTGTTATTTCATCGTTTACGGGTGTGAGCATTAAACGTTTTACTTCTTCCAAATCGGAAGTTTGTCCTAAAGCCCACCCTAATTTTACATAAGCTACTTCGGGAAGCATGTTTGCCGCAGGTATAACGCCTTTAGCCATCAAATCGCGTCCCGTATCGTAAACAAACATGTGCGCATAGCCCCATAGCGTTTGCACGGTCATATATATGGCAACACCGGCTTGGGTTGCCCGCTCTATGGCAGGATAAAGCGGTTTGTTGACATGCCCTAAGCCTGTGCCGGCAATCACAATGCCTTTATAACCATTATTAACAAGTGCATCAATAATGTCAGGCTGCATATTAGGGTAATAATATACAATAGCCACTTTTTCTTCAAAATAAGGCAATATAGTGGCTTTTTTATCGTGGCGACGTTTGTTGTAAACATCCTTTATTGGGCTAACGCCGTTGCGTGTAACTGTGGCAAGAGGTGTATCGCCTAATGTGCGGAATGTAGAGCGATAGGAGGAGTGCATTTTGCGCACGCGAGTGCCGCGGTGCAAAAATCCGTATTCATCGCTGGTAGGACCAAACATGCAAATCATTACTTCGGCAATATCGCCATGGCCGGCTGCAGTACAGGCGTGCATGAGGTTGAGAGCGGCATCCGAGCTGGGACGATCGCTGGAACGTTGCGAGCCTACCAAAACAATGGGTATAGGTGAGTTTTGAACCATGAATGTTAAGGCGGCAGCTGTGTGATGCAACGTATCTGTTCCATGTCCTATCACAATGCCGTCAACTCCGGCTTCTATCTCTTTGCCGATAGCAATTGCCAGTTTAATGTAATTTTCCGGCGCCATGTTTTCGCTAAATACGGCAAATACTTTCTCTGTAGTAAGATTACATATTTGAGCCAACTCGGGAACGGCGCCATATAATTCTCCCGGCGAAAAAGCAGGAATAACAGCTCCTGTACGATAATCAAGCCTCGACGCTATTGTTCCACCGGTGCCGATGAGTTTTACCTTGGGCAGTCCTTGTGTATATGGAAACTCTTTTTCTGGAATTTTATAATTGGCTTTTTTGTAACCGGTTTCCTGCATATCGGTAATGTTGGCAACGTCAATGCCAATATTATAGCCCGTAGAAATTTTTACTACAATGTGCTTTGTATCATCGTTTTCCGCTCTGGGTAAAACGGTTCCCATAAACTCTCCCCGTGTGGTTTTTACTACAGCCTGCCCCCACACGCGCACATTATAATTCTTTAATATTTCTAAAGCTTCGCCTTTATATCCTTGAAAAATATCGTCGCTCATAAAATTTGTTTTTAAAATCATTAATAAAAAATCCGCTTAGCTAATTTTTTTTGCAAGCGCTGTTAATTCTATATTGCCTTCGGCTTGCATGCGTAGTTGTCCCATCAGCCATTTATGCGCTACATCACCTTTAGAAAGTTTAATTTCTTTAAACTTATTTTTAAGAAATGGCAATTTACTTAATAATTCATCTTCGGTAAAAGGCTTAAAATTTAACATGGAAAGCCCCGATTCAAAATCAAGTTGCGGATGTTGATATATTATCATTAAAAGGCGTTTAGCTATATTCAGATTCAGATTTTTTTCTTTTAAAAACTTAAACATGTCGTAAATTTTTGAATATTCGAATGCCGAAGCCGGTTTAAACTGTCCTTCAATCCATTTTACGGTATGTCCTAAAAACCTGCCTACGAATGTTGCAGGAATATCAAGCTCGGTATTAATTTTTTCGATTAAGGGATATAAATTTTTGGAGAAAATATACGTGTAACAATCTTCAGGCACATTCCACGATTTTAATTTACGATATCTGTTGATAATTTCTTCCGGAAGATTTTTTCCTAACATTTCGATGTATGCATTATCCAAAGGGATAGGGGCAGAATCCGTATCAGGATACATACGATCTGCACCGGGCAACACGCGCTCAAAAATGGTTGTGCCGTCTTCAAAAGATTTGCGTGTTTCGGGTGGTACACCGCTGAATGCCATTTTGCAACGCTCTTCTATCACATCCAGCGCCATTGTTATATCTTCTGAAGGTCCGCGTACAATAATTTGCGCATCATTTTGGGCAGCGTTTACTAACCTTGATATTTTAGCCCATATATCTTTATCCAACTGTGGTATAAGTTCTTCGGAATGAGTCATATTAGGTAATTCAATGCAGGCAATTACTTTCAATCTTTCCGCGATTTCGTTAGCAAACATTTTTCCGGGTTGTGTAAAATGAGAAAGGATACCTTTAAACCCTGAAAGGTTTACCGCGACTAATTCTAACTTATTATCCAGCGCATATTTTACAAAATCATTTTCTTTATTTAATGTGTTTATATCAAGTTTTACATGTGAAATTTTCCACTCCTGTTGTTTTTCTGCTTTTTGTGCCAATAAATCTTTAATATGCAGCAATGCCCATTGTCTGAAACATTCATTATGTGTAAGTTCAGGAATCCACTTGCTGTGTGCTACTCCTTTTATTTCTACGCGTGTTCCTCCTTTGCAACTTACGTTTACATCCTGCCTTCCCGCGCCTATTCCCGTACGCACTTTACCTGTGCTGCGCCCTAAGAAACGTATATAATTGCAGGCTTCTTTTACTTCGTCGGGGTTCACCATTTCCGGATATGTAACCGTTTCAATTAAAGGCATACCTAAGCGGTCAGTACGGTATATGCGCCTATGTCCTATATCACTAACTTCGCGGCAAGCATCTTCTTCCAGGCTAAGCTGTATTAAACGTATTTTTTTATTCTTTAAATAGATTTCACCTTCCACACCAATAATTGCCGTTCGTTGAAATCCAGCAGGAATGCTGCCGTCTAAGTATTGCTTGCGTGTAATGTGTACTTCTCCCACAATATTAAGCTTTGATGCAAGCGATATTTCTATGGCATACGCCAAAGCTTCCCTGTTTAAAGGAAAAGGAGGTGTGTCATCTACTTCATATGTGCATGTGCTCTTGGTTTTTAAGCGATAAATAATTTCCTTTTTTGTTTTAAATTCCATTAATGCAGTACCGTCATATTCGCCGAGTTCGCTCAACGTGGGGCGCATGTGGCGTATAACTTCCGCATCAAAGTCATCGGGTTTTTGAAAAACACCTGCCGGACAACGGCAAAAAAGTTTTTCTTTGGTGTTGAGTTGCTGGTGCACTTCCAATCCCGACATGAAGCCCAGTTGGTTGTATGTTTCTTGCGTAGCTTGCCGGCGCGCTACATAACCTATATCTTTTTTTGTTTGTTGGTAATTGGCAAAAGCATCAAAAGGGTTATTCATAGATGGTATTTTTGAAAATATTGAAGCAATAAATTTAAAAATGTTTTTGAATGCTTTAACGAAAAACTAAAATTAAATTCCTGATAAATAGGAGAGGAGGAATATACATAAAAATAGCGCCTCAATCGAGGCGCTATTTTTATATTAAACCTTGTTAACTTCGTGAACTGCGAACCAGTATCCATCCTAAAATAGATTTTCTGTCGGGCAATTCTATTTTATAATAATAAACTCCGTCAACGACTTTTCTGTTATCCTTGTACATACCTCCCCAACGTTGGGTTTTATTATCGTAATTTTCTATAACCGTAATGGTATTACCCCATCTGTCAAATATAGTTACTTTGTTTACAGGATATTTTTCAATACTGTCAATTACCAAGTAATCGTTAATTCCATCACCGTTAGGCGTAATTACATTGTGAACGATAATTGTAGGTACCGGTCTTGGTAATACATGTATAACCGCATTGTGAATTACACATTTGTTATCAACAGATACTTCATAGGTGAGGTTATCGTCGCCCACATATTTGGGTAAAGGTTTATAGAAAATAGTGCTGTCAGCATCATTAACAGTAGCTGTTCCGTGGAAAGGTTGGTATATCATTTTTAACTTTCCTTTTATTTTGGTAATGCTATCAAGCAAGTTACTTAGTTGAATTGGAGGATCATCTACATACATGGTGTAATGTTCAGTTACAGATGGTTTAATAGGTAACTTAATTACATTTATTCGTACAATTGCCGTATCGCATGAAACGGGTATTGTAGGATTAGTAGTGCAGATTTGATAGATGAAGTTGTCTGTTCCGTAGAAACCAGCTAACGGTATGTATGTTACGGTCAAATCCGGATTAATAATTACGGAACCACCTATAGGTTGTTGCGTTATAGTCATAGCCAACGTCCTGTTGTAAGTAGTATCGTTTGCTAATACTTTAATATCTACAGGAACTCTTACTGTTGTTCTGGCAGTATCCGGACGTGCAACAATGGCAACATACACAATTTTAGTAGTATCTCCTTCAATAGGAGGAACTTTTGGATCGGGTGAATTTCCTTTCGCAACTACCACATTTTTAATATATCCTTTATCTATATCGCCTTGTGTTACCGTGTATGAAGTTACAAATGAACTAACATCTCCCGGTTTCATGCTCGGTATAGTTTGAGATAGTCCGGTTAACGGGTCTTTAACCTCAGTATTTGTTAATGTTACATTGCCGCTATTTGTCACAGTTATGGTATAATTAATAACCTCTCCGACATCCTTAACCAAGTTTTTATCCGATTCTTTTGTCGTCTTATAGCTTGGTAATTGAATAGCTTTAACTCTTACAATGTCAGTAGCTGTGCTGTTTGTGCCATTAGGATTAACGGCAGTGCCTGATACTATATTTTCAATAAAACCTCTATCCAAATCGGCTTGCGTAACCGCGTAAGAAGTAGTAAATACTTTTTCTTCCTTCGGGCTAAATTTGGCAATAGTTTGGTTCAGTGCGGTCAGCGGGTCGGTAATAGTTACATTTGTTAATGTTACGTTTCCGGTATTCTGAACTTTTATTGTATAATTTATAGTTTCACCTAAAGTCTTCACGCTTTCTTTATCAGCTGTTTTATCTAATTCCAACCTTGGATTTTGGATAATAACTACATCAACGCTATGGCTTGTTTCAGTATCAATGCCTCCGGGGGTTGTGCCTATGCCTCTAGCAATATTGGTCAATAACCCATTAGGTACATCTAAATCTTCCTGCTTAACGAGATACATTGTATTAATTATTTTTTGTTCGTTAATAGCAAGAGAAGTAATTGTATCCTGCAGTTTTGTTAACGGGTCGGTAACAATTATTTGATGGAGTGGCACGTTACTTAGGTTTTTAACCGCAATGCTGTATTTTACGGTATCTCCAACAGCTGAAACATTCGGACGGTTAGCCGTTTTTATAATCTCAAGTTTAGCCTGTTCAGGAATAGTTACTTTAAATATACAATAGGATGAATTACCGCTCTTGTCAATAGCTGTCCAAGTTACATTGGTTACACCCACATTAAACGCAACGCCATCTAATGAAGCTCCCGTTCCTGTTGTAACTCCATTTAAATCATAGGTAACTGATTTAACAGGAGGATCATTGTCGGTGGCTGTAGCGTCCCAATCGGTACCATGTTTGATGTATGTCGGAGTGCCAAATCCGGAGTATTCGGTTTTGTCGTCGTTATCTACACAATGGTCTATTTTTGGAGGTTGTATATCGCTTACATTTACTGTGAAAATGCAGTAAGATTCGTTACCTGTTACATCTCTTGCCGTCCATTTTACGGTAGTGAGTCCCATATTAAATACAATGCCGTTAAGCGTGGGTGTGTTAACTCCATCGCCTGTGGCGCTTCCGGTGGTGGCTCCCGATAATTCATACTTTAATGATTCAAGTATGTGATTGTCTTTGGCTTTGGCATCCCATGTATTATCTTTATGAGTGTAGGTATTTACATCAAGATCAGTATGTACTTGCTTATTATTTTGATCAAGACAGTTGGTAATATCCGGTTTTTGTCTGTCATGAACAGTAACAGTATAGGTGCATGTAGTTGAATTATCGCTTGCGTCAAGCACTGTCCAACTTACAGTTGTTACACCCAAATTAAATGTTACTCCATTGAGCGTGTTATCGCCACTGCCGGTAGTTTGTCCTGTAAGTACATACTTTATAGATTTAATCGCATCATTGTCGGTAGCAGAAATATCCCATGTATTGTCGGTAACAGTGTAAGTGGTTTTGTCGTGTTCTGCATCCACATCCTTGTTGCTTCCATCTTTACAATTTGATATTTTAGGAGGTTCTTTATCTTCCAACCTAAATATAAATGTACATGGAGCAGAGGTATTACCACTCTTATCTGTTGCTATCCAAGTAATAGTTGTTTCGCCTATGTTAAACTGTACACCATTTAGTGTATAACCTGTTCCAGTGGTTGCTCCTGTCATAGTGTAAATCACGCTCTTCACTTCATCATTATCTGTGGCAATTGCATCCCAGTCTGTTCCTAATTTAATATATTTATTGGTGCCAATTTCTGCAACAACTGTAATTATAGGATTTGCCGTAATCAAGGCGCAGTTGGTAATTACAGGAGGTTCTTTATCTTCAACAGTAACGGTATATTCACAAGGCAGAGATACGTTTCCTGAAACATCTGTTGCTATCCAAGTAACAGTTGTAACTCCCATTTTGAATACGGTTCCATTTAACGTACTACCGGTTCCTTTGGTTGCACCGGATAGTGTGTATGTTAAACTTTTAAGCAGATGGTTTTCGTTTACTTTCGCATCCCAATCCGTTCCTGATTTAATAAATACATTGAGACCAGGGTCTGTGGTAACCAATTTATTAGAACCTGCCTCACAGTCTAATTTAGGCGGTTGATTATCTTTAACCGTAACATCAAACTTACAAGTGGCTGTATTGTCTGAATTATCCGTTACTACCCATAATACATGTGTTAAACCTACATTAAAATTAACCCCGTTCAACGTATTTCCCGTACCTGTGGTTGCACCTGAAAGAACGTATTCCATGGATTTTATCGCGTCATTGTCTGTTGCGGTTACATTCCAAGAATTATCCGTATGTGTATATGTAGATACACCGTCATCCGCGTTTTTAGTTTGATCTACCAATGCGCCACAATCCGGCTTAGGTGGTTCTGTATCAATTACTCTTACCGTGAATGAACATGTTACTGTTTGTCCTGCTTTATCTTTAATAGTCCATAGTACGGTGGTAAGTCCTGACTTAAATTCAACTCCGTTTAACGAAGGCGGATTTGTTTGGTTTCCTACAATGGTTAATGTTGTGGCGCCACTTAGCTCAACATTAAATACATCTACAAAATCATTATCTGTAGCGTGTGCATCCCATCCGGTTCCGCTATGAATATATGAAGTATTACCTAGTGTGTTTTCAACAGTTCTATCACCAAGAGGGCTATTTACACAGTCTGTGAATTTTGGCGGTTGATTATCTACTACTGTAATATCGTATTCGCACGTAGCTTCTAATCCGTAAATATCTCGAGCCACCCATTTCACGTGACTTGTGCCAATTTTGAAGGACACGTTATATAATGTAGTTCCTGTTGTTGTTACCACTACTCCATCAGGGTCTGTTAACGTATATCCAAATGAAAATAACTCTACATTATCTGTGGCTGTTGCATCCCAAGTATTATCAGGAACAGTATAAGTATTTTTACCTTCGTCCGTATTTTTTGTTTGGCTTCCTATACCTTTACAATCTAAAGTAGGTGGTTCGATATCCACTACATCTACAATAAATATACAGTAAGATTTGTTGCCGGAATCGTCAACAGCGGTCCACGTTACACGTGTTCGACCTACTGTAAACTTCGCATTTTGTAACGAGTTGCCGGATCCTGTTGTAGCTCCCGTTAAATTATAAGTCATGGAAACTAAGTTTACATTATCTGTAGCCGTGGCGTCCCAAGCGGTAGTTGTTTGGGTGTAATATTTTTCATGGGAATCGGGATTTACAGTTTGCACATAGCCTCCAGTTATAAGCATGGCATCGGTAATGGTGGCAGGATCAACAGGCGCGCTAGCAGGAGATAATAATCCTTGCCCAACACAGTTAGTGATTTTAGGCGTTTCAGAGTCTTTTACTGTTACAGTATAGGAACAATATGCCTTATTACCGGAGTTGTCGGTAAAAGTCCATTTTACCATGGTAATACCCATGTTAAAAGGTATCCCTACCAACGATGGGGGACTACTAGGTGTTCCTGTAGCAGTTCCGGTTGTTTTTCCTGTTAATTCATAAGAAATACTTAAAATACCGTTATTATCTGTTGCGGAAATATCTATATTATCGGTGGTTTTGATAGTGTACGTGCTCACACCGTTATCCGTATAGTATATTTTATCCAAAGTAGGAGGGCAATCAGGTTTGGGGTTTTCAATATCTTTAACTTCTACCGTGAAATTACATTCGGATGTTAACCCGTTTATGTCTGTTGCAGTCCATTTCACATGAGTGGTTCCGATGTTAAATGTAGTGCCTGCCAATGTTGCCGGAATATAAGCTACTGGAGGAGGTCCGGCGCTGTAAGCGGTTCCGCTGATGGTGGCTGTGGTAGCTCCGCTTAATACAGCCGTAAAACTTGCCATAGCGTCATTGTCAGTTACAGTGGCATCCCAATTATCCGTTGCTTTAACCGTGTACGTATTAACTCCGTCATCGGTATTAGCTTCATGTAACGTTATATTGTTTTCACAAACACTTATAACCGGAGGTTGATTATCTGTAACGGTAACCGTAAATTGGCAAGTGGATGTGTTGCCACTTGCATCCATAGCATCCCATTTTATGGTTGTAGTACCTTTGTTTAGTACTACCCCGACCAAAGTGCTTAAGGTTGTGGCTGTGGTAGTGGCTCCGCTTAAGGTAACACCTTGAGTGGTAACCTTGTCATTATCTGTAAATACTACATCCCAATTATCTGTAGCTTTAATGGTATATGTTTTTTTGCCGTTATCCATATTTCGGTCAAAATGTCCGCCATTATTACAATTAGCTGATGATGTAGGTTTTTCATCGTCTTTTACGATAAGTTTAAACTCACAAGGATTGGTTGACGTGTTGCCTGCTTGGTCTGTTGCCACCCAGGTAATAGTATATTCACCTATATTAAATACAACGCCGTTTAATGAATTTCCTGTTCCTATCACATTTCCAGATTTGTCATCTTTTAATGTATAGGTCATAACCGGAGTTGTTCCGTCATTATCTGTAGCCGTGGCATCCCAACTTTTTCCGTTATGGGTATATGTTTTGCTTCCGGCAGCCAATGTAATGGTTTGGTTTCCTGTTACGGCACATGTAATTGCAGGGGGCTCAATATCAGTGACAATAACTTTTATTGGGCATGTTGCAAATAATCCTGACGGATCAGTTGCTGTCCATATAATATCAGTAGAACCGATTGGCAATGTAGCGCCTGCTAAGGTGTTTGTTCCGTTAAAACTGTTGGTTAGCGTATAAGTACCAGAGTTGTCGCTTACAACTGTAGGATTAAATTCTGTGCCTACCACAGTATATGTTTTAGCGCCTGAATTTGTGTTTCTACTAAAAGGAGAACCTGCTACGCAAGTAATTTCAGGTTTTTGGTTATCGATTATTATTACACGTGTTGTACATGTTGCTGTTTTGCCGGCTACATCTCTTACAGTCCATATAATATCGTGCGTACCTATAGGTAATTTTGCTCCTGCTAAGGTTGTAGTGCTTGGCGCTCCTGTAAAGTTGTGTGAAATAGTAGCGCCTGCAACATTATCTCCAAATTTCTCAGGATCAAATTCTTCACCTTGTACCGTATAAGTAGGTTGTCCGTTATCAGTGTTCCTACTAAACGGCGAACCTAATTTACATTCAATGTGCGGCGGTTCATTATCTGAAACATTGATAATAGTAATACAAGTTTTACTGTTTCCGTAAGGATCTGTAGCCGTCCATATTATAGAATTAGGTCCTAAGCCAAGTTGAACACCGGCTAGGGAAATTCCGCCGTTTAAATTGTTTGTTAATGTAACGGTGCCTGAATTATCCGTGGCTGTCGCGTCGAACTCGGTTCCTATAACGGTATAATAATCTTTACCCGGATCGGTATCCTTGTTGAAAGGACCGCCTGCTTTACATGTTATTTTAGGATCTTCTTTATCCGTGACCGTTACGGTAAATGATTTCTCTGTTACATTATTACACTTGTCTTTTGCAGTATATTTCACAGTGGTTGTACCAATAGGATATTGCCCACTCGCGTTATTTGTACCGGAGTTTTTGTTATTATCCAATAACGGCGAAGCATCACAGTTATCCGTAACAGTGGGAACGGCAATGGTTACTGTTGCAAATTTTTGGCCTGCATCCGTATTTACATTTACATTAGCAGGAGGCGTAAACTGAGGACCTTCTGTGTCTCCGCCAGTGTAAGTGATTGTGGGTGAGGGCGTAACTTTATTATGACAGGCGTCTTCAATAGCATAAGTATAAGTCACAGTCCAGCTACAATCATCGCCTGTAACACCTCCCGTTTTTGTTACGGTAACATCGCTGCAATTGTCTGTATATAATGCTTTTATTTCAGCCTCTGTAGGACCTGTAGGTGCATTAGCTCTACAAATATTCATATTTGTTTCTCCTGTAGGTAATATGCCGCCAAGTTTAGGTGCTTCATTATCTACAATATTATATACAAAGCTAATAGGTGTTCTATTTGTACATTTATCTACAATAAATCCACTGCGTGTAACTTTAATAGGACAACTGCCATTGGGGGTGTCTTTATCGAAAACAAATGTTAATTCGTTTTTAGCCGTACAGTTATCCGAAATAGTAAATCCGAAATCCGTTTCAAGTTGAGTGATACTATGAGTTGCAGATGGCAATATATTTGTATTGCAGCCGCTTAGGTTCACTTCTTTGGTAGGTAACGAAACAGAAGGGGCTATTTTATCTTCAATATAAATATTTTGAATGACTGTAATAGAATTTTGGCATTCATCTTTAACCGTATATGTTCGTTCAACATGGAATGGGCATGTAAGAAGAACGGGTTTATCCGTACTTGTGAAAGTTAAGTTTTTACCTGAACAAGCATCCGCAATATCAACATTTAGCTCTTTTTCTATATCCAAAATTGTTGTTTTAGCAGCGGGAACATCCGTTATTTTACAACCATTGACATGTGTATCACGCGTAGAAACAATTAATCCGTTAACTTTATCTTTAATAGTCGGTGGCGTTTTGTCTTCTATTGTGAAATATTGGGTATATGAACTACTGTTATCACAAAGATCAGTAACAGTATATACGCGTTTCACAACAATGGGACACGTTTTATCCGTTGACTGTTCACACGTTACTGTTAATTTATCATCTGTGGTGCAATCGGTAATGGTTAATCCGGCAGCTTCTAACTCAGCTACATTTTTATATTGGGCAGGTGCTGCACTAATGTCGCATCCGGGGATAGGTGTAGTAGGTAAAGTTCCGGTAATTAAAGGAGCTGTATTGTCATTGATAGAAATATTTTGAGTAAGAACTAAACTATTATCACATGCATCATTTATGGTATAAGTGCGGACAAATTTAATTGGGCATTCAGATGTTGGAACTGCATCGGAAGATGTTACTTTTAAATCATTGTCTGCCGTACAATTATCATGGGCGAACAATCCTAATCCTACAAGTTCGCTATAATTTGTAGCTGCTGAGGGTTTATCCGATAATGGGCAACCATTAATATTCAAATCACTTAAACTACCTGTATAAGTAGGTTTTTCATTATCTTCAATGAGTATGGTTCTGGTAATCGTGCTTGATTTTCCACATATATCGGTGATAGTATAAGTTCTTTCAATAGTAATAGGGCAAGATGTTTTAGTTACTACATCTTTTTTGGTAATGCTCAATAAGTCATTTGATATACAATCCGTTATACTTATCATAGTAAACTGAGCAAGAAATTGAGGTACCGTATTCAAATTTTCATTAGCAACTGCCAATTCACATCCGCTTATATGTTCGGTGGGTATACTTCCGGTGATTACTGGAGCTTGTGTATCATTTATTTCTATGGTTTGTTGTATGGTAGCGTTATTTCCACACAAATCCTTTACAGTATATGTACGAATTAAAGTAATAGGACATTGTCCTGAATATGTATCTTTGCTTGTAACGATTAAGTCTTTGGTTTCAAGGCAATTATCTGTAATTCCTGCACCTGCTCCTGTAAGTAGTGCGGCTAAATCCGTTCCGTTTGTTTTGGCTGCAGGCGCATCAGCAGGCTTGCAACCTTCTACACTTAATGTTGGTAATGTACCTGTGATAACCGGAGCTTGCCTATCATCGACGGTTATTGTATGAACACATTTTGCCCAGTTTTTAGGATTGGCATTGTCACTTACTGAATACCAGCGATATATATAAGTGGGGCAAGTCCCGGATTTTGTTGCACCGTCAAATTTAAAGGATGCCCTGTCTACGCCTGTTCCTGCGTCTGTTACCGTGGCTCCGGCTGCAGCCTCATACTCATCTAACGTAGTATAAATAGGAATAGTAGGAAGTTCTCGTTCACATATAATAGAACTTATCGGAGGACATGTCATATGTGGTGCGTTGTCGTCATCTACTATAACGGGTACTGTACATGTACTTTCATTTCCACAAGCATCTGTAGCAGTAAAAGTTACCAAGTGAGATCCAATAGGATAATTTCCACTTGCATTGGTAGAACTTGTGCCATATGCACTATTGTGTGTAATTGTAACGGATCCGCAGTTATCTGTAACTGTTGGAGTAGGAATAATAATAGATGCCGTTCCCCCTGCAGTTGTAGTTTTTATCATATCCGGACACTTACTCATTACAGGAGGCGTAATATCATTTACAAAAATATTTTGTGTATAGGTATTTTTTTTGCCACTGCAATCTTCTAAAGTATATGTCCGTATAATATATGGCAGCGTCTTAGAACAAGTATTTCCCCTTATGTCATCAGTAACAGTTACGTTTACGGGACTTCCGCAATGCGATTTTACATTTTGGATACTCTTTTCATTAGGACCAGGCACATCACCAACACATTCTACAGTTATATCTAAAGGTTGGGTGGCTGTTGGGGGTATATCATTTAAAACAGTAACTACATGCTTCCAATCATGGCTAAAGTTGCCTGAACAATCCGTGTAAGTATAAGTGTAGGTAATTGTAGCTTTGCTGTCACATATGTTCGGATTCACTACGCGTGTCTTAAATATAGAAGTTAGGTTGTGTGTACCGCATGCATCTTTAACTGTGGGAGGAGTGGGTTGTACATCTTCCGATATACAATTTATTTTACTACTACCATTTGGAGGCAATGTAAAGTCTTTTGCTTGTAAAGAGTATACGAATTTCCAATCAGCAAAATTTCCGTAGCAATCTTGGTATCTGTAAACATACTCTCTTGTTCCTTGGCATGTTAAAGGATTAGGGCTATCTGTGGTGCTATAAAGAGTAGGATTAATGGAATTGCCACAATAATCATTGACAACAGGCAAAGTAGGTTTTACAAGCTCTGAAATACAATTAACTATTTTGGATCCGTTTGGAGTCCCTATTACGGGTTTATTATTATGTTTAATTGTTATGGTTTGTGTACAAGGAAGTGAAGTGTTTCCATTTTCATCTTTTACTATCCAAGTACGAGTTACTATTACAGGACATGAGCCTCTCTTAACATCTAAATAGTTATATTCTGTGACATTACAGTTGTCAGAAGCTACACCGCCTTCTCCTTCAAATTGAATCTTTGTAGCCGTATGTAATGTGTTTAAACTAAACGGTAGCCCTGTTGATGATAATGCAGCCTCATCACACCCATTTAAGGTTTTTTCTGATGGACATGTTTTAATAATAGGGTTTTCATTATCAGTAACAGTAACTTTTTGTGAACATGTAGTGGTATTTCCATGTATATCTATTACAGTCCATATAACTGTAGTAGTTCCTTTAGGGTATGTAGGAGGAGCATTGTTTGTAACGCTTGCCACTCCGCAATTATCATCTGTAAATGGCGTTGTAAGAACCACTGTTGCTTCGCATGTTCCTAAATCTGTATTTACATTTACATCAGACGGGCAAATAACAGTTGGAGGTACATTATCTACAACTGTTACTGTATAGCTACAGGTTGCTGTTTTGTTGCAATGATCTGTGGCAGTATAGGTAACAGTGCTTACGCCAACTTTAAAATCTCTTGACCCAATAAGATTAATGCCCGTTGTGGATGAGTTGATAGGAGGATCTGTTCCATATTCAATTTTATAGGTTAAAGATTTTAAACCGCATTTATCATCCACTCCAGGATCCGGGGTTGTTACATTTGCCAAACATTCAGAAGTTACATTGGCCGTTATGTTTGACGGACATGTTTTGAATATAGGCGCTTCAGTATCTTCAATTTTAATGGTTTGTGTGCATGTTGCGCTTAAGTTTGCAGCATCCACAACCGTCCATTTTCTAAGTATGGTTATGGGACAACCATCTATTTTAGTATCTTGATATAAATACTGTGTAATGCCACAATTGTCTGATGCCCCACCTAAGTTTGTATTTTCAAATTCCTCTTTGGTGGATGCTCTTTGGGTACTACTAAATACAGGACCTGTTAAATCATTTTCAGAGCATCCCGAAATATTTCTGTCGGTTGGACATTTAGTAATGGTAGGTGCACTCTGATCCTTTACTTCTACAATAAATGAAGCTGTGTTGGCAGCACCACAAGCATCTTTTACGGTATATGTAACTGTGCTAATACCTACATTAAATTCGTATGACGTCAATTCATTTATTCCTGTGGTTGGAGATACTCCCGTAGTAGCTCCCGTTATTTCCCATGTAAGGGATTCTACTTTGCAGTTATCGCCATATGAAGGCTTTTGTAATGTTACGGTAGCTTTGCAATTAGCGCCTGCAGCTTGGGTAACTTTTGCAGGAGGTGTAATTGTAGGAGGGTCGTTATCTTTAATGTTAATAATTTGCGTGCAGGTAGATGTGTTGTTGAAACGGTCCTTTACTGTCCATACACGGCTTACTTCGATAACACAGCCTACTATTTTTTGAGAATCTTTATAGCTGTATGTGAGTGCTCCACAATTATCAGAAGCCCCAGTTCCGAATTCGGCAGCCGTGGCGTTGGTTTCGATTTCGCTATATACTGGCAATGGAGATACAATTGCACTGGTAGAGCATCCGGAAAGATTTTGTGTAGGAGGACAAGTGGTTATGGTAGGAGGCAAGTTATCTACTACTGTTACAGTATAGGACTGTGTGGTTGATTTCCCACATACGTCAGTAGCTGTGTATGTAACCGTGCTTACTCCCGCATTAAAGTTTTGAGTTCCTACATAGTTTATCCCTATAAGAGGAGAATCCTTTGTTGTAGCTCCACGTATAATATAAGTTAATGTTTTTACACCACAATTATCTTTTTCTCCGGGATTATTATTAATAACTGATGCCGAACAAGTAGTTCCGTCAATATTTTGAGTAATATTTGCGGGGAATGTAGTAAATTCAGGTGCTTTTTGGTCTTCTATTGTTATAGTTTGGACACATGAAACCCTTTGATTGTTATTATCCGTTACAGTCCAAGTTCTTTCTACCTTAGTTGGGCACGAAGCCTGCGTAATTGCATCTTTATATGTGATAGATTTTATTCCGCAATTATCGTCAGCTGTCCCTCCTAAATTAGTAAATTCGGTTGTTGTTATGGTAGTTTCTGTTGTTTTATATGCAGGAACTATCGCTTTTTCATCACACCCCTCTATTGTTTTGTTTATGGGGCATGAAACTTTAGGAGGAATATTATCTATTACGGTAACATCAAAATGCATGCTTGCAGTATTACCACAAACATCTGTTACAGTATAAGTAATAGTACTTGTACCTACCGGAAAATCTTTCTTTCCTACAAAATGAATGCCTGTGGTAGCAGATTGGTCGGTTAATGCTCCGGTTATGATATAAGATAAAGACGCTACCTTACAATTATCATTATATGTTGGATTTGTAGTAATTATAGTTGCTTTACAATCAGCTAACAGATTTTGTGTTATATTGGCTAACTGAGCAATGGTAGGGTTGGTTGAATCTTTTATTTCTATTTCTTGTTCGCAAGTGGTTGCATTTCCTTGTGCGTCTTTTACCGTCCATGTGCGGGTTACTTTCATGGGGCATTCATTGGCAGCGGAGGTAATAACATCTTGATATATATATTCGGTAATTCCATTATTGTCGCTCGCGCTTCCGCCTGCTATAGTAGTAAAATCATTTTCCGTTACGGTTTTCTTTACTAGGCTAAACGGTAAGGTGGGCCATTTAGCTCCAATTGCATTTTCGTCACACCCTTCTATAGATTGGGCGGGAGGACATTTGGTGATAGTAGGATTGGAGTTGTCTATTACTTTTATCTCAAAACTGCAAGGAGTTGAAGATAAGTTGCACACATTTTTAGCGGTATATGTTATAGTGCTTGTGCCAATAGGGAATTGATGGTTGCCAATATTTCCTGTTCCAGTTTCTGTAGGGGGAACATGGCCTGTTGGAAATTTAATTTCCCAAGTTAAAGTAACCGGATTCTCTGTGCAATCTTCAATTACAGTAGGATTAGGCGTATTTACAATTATACTATTCGAGTTGTCTGTAATTGATATAGGAGCAGGAGCTGGGGGGCATGATAAAACAGGTGCCGTATTATCTTTAATGGTAATAGTTTGCACACATGCGATGGCGTTTTTATTTCCATATTTATCTTCTACTGTCCATGTACGTTTAACAATAATAGGGCAAACACCTGTTTTTGAATCTTTGTATGCATATGTTTTTATGGCGCAATTATCGCTGGCAACTCCGCCGGCATTAGAGAACTGTGTTGAAGTTACCGTTGTGCCTGTTTCGTTATAAGCAAGTGACAATTTGGCTAATAAGGCGTCTGTATTGCATCCGGTTATATCTCTATCTTCAGGGCATGTTGTAATAACAGGAGCCGTATGGTCTTGTATGTTCACAGTAAAGCTTTTTGTAATAGAGTTGTTGCATGCATCAGTCAATGTGTAAGTAAAAGTCAATATGCCGATAGGGAATTCATATTCATTAATTGTGTTTATTCCTGTGGTTGGTGATTTGTCAATAGTGACATTTTTATTATCCTTAATTTCCCAAATTAATGTTAAGGGGTTAGAGGTGCAATTATCACTATAGGTTGGGAGTGCGATACTCACTTTTTTTGCGCAATTACTAGCGGCGTCTGCTGTAACATTTGTCTGAGACCAATTGAGGGTGGGTGGTGTTTTATCTTCAATAGTAAATACTTGTTTACACGTTGCAGTTTTACCGGAAGCATCTTTTACTGTCCAAGTGCGGGTTACAGTTATAGGACAAATTGTAGCTTCTTTTTTATCGGAGTAGGCATATTCTACCACTCCTACATTATCTGTAGCTGTTCCTCCTTCAGCTTCAAATTGGGCTTTAGTTACAATAACCGTAGTTTCTGAATAGCCTAAATGCGTTGCAGGAGCAGGAGCCGGGTTTACCACGGTAGAAGTTAACAAATCAGCTGTGGAGCAACCTTCCAATGTTTTATCAGGAGGGCATGTAGGTATATTTGGTGGCGTTATGTCCGAAACTGTAACTGTGAAAGTGCAAGTTGCAGCATTATTGCATTGGTCTAAAGTTGTATATGTAACCGTGCTTATTCCTGAAGGGAAATTATGGGTTCCAATTACACCTGTTCCAGAAGCATTAGTTGGTACATATCCTGTAGGGTACACAATTTTCCATGAAAGTGATTTTATGCCGCACCCATCATCTGTAGCACCAGGATCAGCAATAGTGATAGCAATAGTAGAAGCTGCTCCTGTTAAATCTTTTGTAACAGAAGGAGGACAGGTTTTAAAATACGGATTTATTCCGTCGTTAAGATTTATAACCTGAACACATGTTGCTGTTCGTGTTCCCTTATCTGTAACTTTCCAAGTGCGGTTAATAGTAACAGGACACGAAGAATTAACTAAAACATCTTGGTAATAATAATAAACGGTGCCGCATATTTTAGAAGTAGTGCCTAACTGTCCTTCAAAAATAGATTGCGTAACTTCTGTTTCTGTGGTTTTGTATGCAGGAATGCCGGATTTCGATAAATCGTTTACAGCGCAACCTGATTTTGTGATGGCAGGCGGACATTTGGTAATGTTTAAATTAGTACCGTCCAAAACCGTTACTTTAAAAGTACAACTTGAGCTTGCTCCAAAAGAGTTGGTAACTGTATAGGTAATTGTAGTTACGCCAATATTAAATATATGTTCATCTACATAATTTTGTCCGGTTATAACAGAAGAACTGGTGGTGGCTCCTGTCATTACCCAGCTTATTGTCCAGTCGCATTTGTAATCTTGCTGTATGACTGGTTTTGGGGTTAATATAGATTTTGTACAATTAGCATTAGCATCTGTAATAGTTTGGGTAATATCAGCAGGGCATGTTATAGTAGGCGGGGTGGCATTTGTAATGGTAATTCTTTGAACGCATGATGCACTATTTCCAATCCAGTCTTTAATTGTCCATGTTCTGCTTATAATTATATTGGTAGTATTAACTTGTTTGGTATCTTGGTATGACCAGTCAATGATATCACAATTGTCTGTTGCTCCTCCTCCTGCTACATTTTCAAAATCTGTTTTTGAAACTGACTTTGGGCTTGGGCTATAAGGTAAATTAGTGCTTATATCATTTTCATTACATCCTACTGCAGAATATGCAGGAGGACATTTTGTAATAACAGGTTTTTCCGTATCCTGAACAATAACTCTTACTGCAACGCGGGGACCCTCACAGTAGGGGGGAGTGGTCATTTTTAGGCTCACGTATTTTGTGTACGTGGTAGGTGTTAGAACTTCCGTGTTGGCTGTAGGTGCATTAGACAAAGGACTTCCTCCTGAAGCTGCATCATACCATTGTAGCTCATAGCCGGGTGTAGCTATTGCTGCAAACGTAATTACTCCTCTATGAGGACAAGAAGTTATATCCGGAGCAGTGGGTTTAGGTGCAGGATTAACATAAATTTTAAAGGTTATGCTATTACCAGTGCATCCATTTTTGGTTGGATAAACGGTAATATTTGCTGTAAGCACCGTAGTGCCGTTGTTAATAGGGGTAAATGCCGGTAAATCTCCATTTCCGCTTGCCGCTAAACCTATAGCAGTGTTGTCGTTTTTCCACGAGTAGGTAGTTCCTATAGGAGAGTCAGTAGGTCTTCCCGCAAATTTAAATTCTGTTTTTGCTTCAGGTACCCCCGGACAAAGGTTTTTGTTTTCGGGTAATCCACAATGGGCAGCAACGAATGCATCTACATTTGTAATGTTTACCTTTTGTTTTTCCCATATAGGGTCTTTACAAATTCCTTGTGTATAGCCAAAATTAGATATCCCGTCTGTTATGTATGTTTCGGATGTTTTACCTTTTCCCCTGATAATAGCTTGTGTTGTTATGTTCAATCCGTCGGGATTGCAACCGGGATTGCGTAAGCTAAAACAGTTGGTCGTGGACTCTACTGAATATTTAAGTTGGGCATGGCTTCCGACTTTGAATTCACCAATATTCCATTCTATATATCCATAGGGCGCAGGTATTTTTGCATATCCGGCTGTTGGGTCGCCGGGAATTGAAACATTTGCCCCGCCGGGTATAATTATAGGCTCCGGATAGCCGTCCTCATATTTTAAAATTTTTATATTTTGTGTAACCGAGGATAGTGGTATGTATATTTTAGAGTCAAGGATATTTTCCGTTCCGCTATTTTGTAAATCCAGGGTATATCCAATGGGTTGTCCGGGTTCAATAGTCAGCGGGCTGGTGTTGGTTACATTTACTCCGTTAAGTTGTGTAACCAAATTACTTCCGTCTATTTCCGGCACATAAGCATCCACGCTCATGGCTATAAGAGATATCGAATAAACATCTTGCGATGATCCATATCTGAAAGTTGCGCTTGTTTGATTGTTTTTAATGTATGTATTACCGGGATTGTAAATATTAAACATACAAATATCAATACCAGTATTGTTTTTTAAGTTAGGGTCTCTATCCGTATCATTAACACTAAAGGGTTTTCCTGTATATATAGAACTGTTAAAAAAGTTATTGGTGGAATTTAAACTGTGCTTTAAAGGGTATGTATTATTTCCGTTATACAATAGATAAAAATAATCTCCAGTAATACCAACATCACCTTCGCATGCTAATAGTCCCATTTTCATATTTACATTGCCTTTAGAAGAAGTTTTAAAGCCATCTATTTCTAAATCTTTGGGGCTATTCTCAGCATTCATATATTTATATCCGTCGAAAACTGCAATATCTCTCCAGTTCATTTTAGAATTCTCGTAAACTATAATAATAGCCCAAGCTCCACAATATCCAACACTACCGCCATTTCCCTCCCTCAGTGCAATATTTGCTACTGTATAATAATCACCATCGGAAGTAATTTTATCCTGTGTTTGTGCTATTACATAATTTGTTATATCCACAAAACCTGTATATAAGTTATCGTTCTCATATGAAGGATATAAAATATCTTCGGCATTGGCAGTAAACTCAGTATAAGTGGAAGCGCGAGGTCCTTTTAATAGTACTTTTCTTTTGTTTAAATTATAAGTAGTGCCATTTTTTGTAACAGTAAACGTATTAGGACTCTGTGACGGATTTGCATAATCATGCGCTCTTCCGATCCAATAAAGTCCTGCAAATTTAATTTTAGAACAACTTGGTATAGCGCCATTTTCTGTTGAGAAATATGCTTTCGATTTAGAAGAATTTAGCGTTGATGCATCGTTGTCTATATCCACGTAAATCATCTGATTTAGTGAATTATTTGTAGATGTTGCATAATTTAGTAGTGTCATATTGGTATTACCAAATAAGATATAATCTCCTTTTATATGCAGGTTATTAATACGTTTTGTAAATTCTTTCTGCGCATATGCAAATGGAGAAAGGGAAATAAACAAAAAACTGAAACAAAAACATAAAGTAAATTTCTTTACCAAGTATATATTTTTCATAATCAAAGGCTTTTGAGAGTTAAGGTTAGAGAGGAATAGAAATTAAATAGGCGAAAACCATTTTTTTGTCGGCATTCATAACCGTAGGCAAGTCTTTAGGATTAAAAGAAAATTGATAAATAATATATTTTAGCTCGCTAAAATCTCTGAATAGTGCAGCATCCAAGTTTTTTATATTTTTATAACTGTCATTTTCTATTTTCAGCATTAAAAATTTTGCTTTACTATACTTAGTCTTATTTGAAAGTAGTGTAGAAATGTGGTTTATATTGCAAAATACGGTTACCACATCTTCATTTTCTTCAGTATAAATATTTACTTTATTGCTTTCATTAATATATGCTGAAGGAAAAATTTCACTTGCATATTTCATAAGCTCTTTTTTATCTGCATCATTTAAATCCAAAATAACCTTATCCCAAGGTTTGACAGTCATAGCTTGAGAAAAAACCCTATTGGAAACAGAAAATAAAGCAATAATTAAAAAAAGAATAGCTCCTTTTCTAAAAAAAGTGTGAGATTGTGAGAAAAAGGATTTCATACGTTTTATTTTTTAGTATTTAGTTACTTGTTTGAGCGTTTAGGACAGCCAAAGGGTATCAAGTGTTATGATATTTATTTATTTATTTATAATAATTCAATCTAAACACACTTTGCTGTTTCACAAATTTAATAATTTTTAACCAAAAAAAACTTAAAATTTAACACTTTTTTATAATTTTTAATCATTCTAAATTAGAAAATGTAAAAAATAAAAGATTTTATAACACCCATCGGATAAAAAAAGTAATGGTAAATAAATTTATACCTGTTTTTCTAGATCAACAGTAGGCAAAAAACAGCTTGGGTTGGATGGTGGGATGGTTGAGTGGTTGGAAGGTTGAATGGTTGGAAGGTGGGATGGTTGGACGATTGAATAGTGGAAGGGTGATGTGTGAGCATGGGGCATGGGGCATGGGGCATGGAGCATGGAGCATGGGGCATATTACAATGTGATTCGTCACTTATCACTTATCACTTATCACTTATCACGTATCACTTATCACTTATTATTTTCCCTTCTACCTCTATTTCCATGTAGTTTCAAAAATAACATTAATGTAATCATCCTTCAGTGCTTATATTTATTTAACACGTGCAAGACAATATAATTTTAGCATGGTTGCCATACTATTGTGTATATTTGTTCCCCAAAAAACGATAATATAATAATATCATTATGTTTTAATATGTGGATTTATAAAGTTAAAAATACGGGATGGATAATTGTATGGGCATTGTTTGTTATCAGCACAAGCGCGCAGGGGCAGAAAATGGTACACATTAATATGAAGTCGGGAACGCTTATGCATTCCAATGCCATCGGTCCAAATATTTTTAGGGCTGTCAACAGTCCTGTTTTTGAACATGACGGTGCACTTTTGACCTGCGACAGCGCTTGGATGAATGATGCTTCCAATAGCGTGGACTGTTTTGGTAATGTTGCCGTGCGGCTTAGCGATACCTTAACGCTTTATGGAGATGTTATTCACTACGATGGCAATACCCGCATTGCAAATGTAAATAAAAACGTGCGCCTTGTCGATAAATCTACAACGCTTACAACGGATGTGCTCACCTATGATCGCAACACAGGCATTGCATATTACAATACAGGGGGTACTATTGTTAACGGAGAAAATACGCTGAAAAGCAAACGCGGTTACTACTATGCCGATATGAAAACAATGTTTTTCAAGGAAAACGTAATTCTCACCAACCCTGATTATAAAATTACTTGCGATACTTTAAAATATAATACCCAAACCGAAATTTCCTATTTCTTAAGTCCCACACACATTAAGGGTAAAAAAAATTATATGTATTGTGAAGATGGCGAGTATAACAGCATTTCCAAAAAATCGAGGTTTAGCAAAAATGCTTATTTGTTGGATAATAACCGTAAATTTTCGGGAGATACCTTATATTATGATGAATATAAACGGGTGGGAACGGCAGTGAGCCACGTAGAAATGATAGATACCGCTCAGAATTTGAAAGTGAGGGGCAACTATGCCGAATATTGGCAAGGAAAGGGGTATGCATTGGTTACCAAAAGGGCAGTAGCTATGTTATCAGAAAAAAACAATAAAGAAAGCGACACCTTATATTTACATGCAAAATTGTTGAAAGCAGTTTTTGATACTGTCACCAATAAAGGAAAAGAACTTTTTGCTTACACAAACGCAAAGTTTTATCGCAAGGATTTACAAGGGGCAAGCGATTCCTTATATTATAGTTTTAAAGATTCGGTCATTAATATGTATAAACAACCTGTGATATGGTCAGATAAAAGCCAATTAACTTCTGACACAATCAATATACTCACGGGCGGTGGCTCCATAAAGCAGATGTTTATAAGGTCTAATGCATTTATGGTATCACAAGATACTACAGATTCTTACAATCAAATAAAAGGACGTGAGATGATTGGCTATTTTAAAGATAATAAACTCTCTTATATTGATGTAAACGGGAATGCCGAATCTATCTATTTTGCACGTGAGGACGACAAGAAACTGGTAGGTATTAAAAAATCGGCAGGCAGCAAAATGCGTATTTATGTAAAAAATAATAAAATAGACAGGATACTGTATCTGGATAAAACTTCAGGCGAAATGTATCCCGAGAAAGATTTGCCTGCCGACCAGCGAAAGCTGAAAGGTTTTTTATGGCGTGGCGATGAATGTCCTAAAAATAAAGAGGATATTTTTAAGGGAAGCGAATAGCAGGATATCCGAGTTGTTTAAAAATATCATTATTGCCCGACTCATCTTTTATAAAAACATAGCTTTGTAGTGAAATTGTATAAAAGGTTCCTTTTAAAACTACTCCTTTTTTATATAATGTGTTACACTTAGGCATAAAAAGAAAAACAACCTTACCAATAATCAACGTGTGATAATTTCTAAAATTTAATTGCATAAGAAACGGCAAGAGAATACAGAAATTCCAGAAGTTTTATGAACATGCTTTATTTTATTTCGTTCAAACTAAACTCTTGTTATCCACAGCATTTTACATAGAAACAAATTTTTTTTGCGTTTGCTGTAACATTTTAAATCGTTTGTTCGTCTTAAGTAATAAATACAAGGTATAATTTAACAAAGAGTATAAAATGACTTTACACGAGTACAATTCATGTGTTGATATGTATGCGGATGCAGTGTATCGTTTTATACTTAAAAACATAAGGGACGAAGAAACGGCTCAAGATGTGGTTCAGGATGCTTTTGCCCGCTTGTGGGAGCATGTAAAAGAGATTGCAGCCGATAAGGCGCGTTCGTTTCTGTTTACTACTGCCTATAGATGCATGATTGACAATATCAGACGTGATAATCGTCTGGCACATTATAAGCAATCATTGCAGACAACTGAACCGGAAACGGAAAATAGCTACAGCGATGTAAAAGAAATTTTGGATGTAGCGGTTATGCAATTACCCGAAATTCAACGTTCGGTATTATTATTGCGTGATTATGAAGGTTACTCTTACGATGAGATAGGAGAAATTACGCATCTGAATGAAACACAGGTAAAGGTATATATATACAGAGCCCGTACGTTTTTAAAAGAATATATTGGTAAATTGGATTTAGTACTATAAGCATGATGCAAATAAATAAAAATAACTGCGAAGCGTATTTCCTCGACTATTACGAAGGAGTTCTTAATCCTGCAGAAGTTGCGGAAGTATTATTGTTTGTGGAACTGAATCCTGAAGTGCGTCAGGTTTTTGAATCTTTTGCTCCCATTCAACTAACGAATGAAGAATCTATACCCTTTCCTAAAAAGTCGGTATTACATAAAACCCTAAATAATACTGTTATTACTTCCCATACCATTGAAAATTTTCTTATCGCGGAAGCAGAAGGTACATTAAACCTGTCTGACAAGGAAGCGCTAACATGTTATATAAAAGAACATCCGGAAATTGAAAAAGAACGGGCATTATACAGTTTGGTTAAGTTGCGTCCCGATAAAAAGATTGTTTTTCCTGATAAACGTTTATTGAAAAAGCATATACTCACAACTTATCAACGGTGGATTGCTCCTTTATCTGTGGCTGCTTCAGTTGCACTACTCTTGGTTTTTTATTTTACTTTTGATAAAAAAACAGTTGCACCATCAGAATTTGTAACCAATAATCATCCATTGCAAAATAAAAAATATGCGCCCATAACTGTAAATCCTGCAACTGAAGTAGCCGCTAACAAAGTAATAAAAAAGGATAACGGCATAGCCGCGCAAAAGCAGCATATTATAGCTCCTCGCGCTGAAAGTATTACCTTTCCTGCAACAAATATTGAGAAATTAGAAGAGCCCCGACAAGGCAATATAGCATTATTGCTATCGCGCAAGCTACAACATGAGACTTCCGCTATGGTAAAACAGCACGAAGAAAGCATGTTTTCCATGCAAACCGCTTTATATGTTAAGGAAAACGAAGATTATATAAACAGTATTCTTTTGGCAGACCAATTGGCATATAATGAAAGAATTGAGCATAATAAAAATTTATTGTCTAAAAACAACTTAGATAAAAATAAAGGAATATTAGAAATAGCAAAGAATATATTCAAGAAAAGTGAGAATGTGGAAATAGGAGCTAATACAACCATTCTTAACCCTATTAATACGTTGGCAAACATTGGCAAAAGTACCATAGAAAATTTTTCTTCAAAAGTTGCAGAGGTGAATATTGTGAAAGAAAAAAACTATAAAACACCCTCTAATAAAGAAAATGGAGATGATATGGAACGCAAAAATTGATTTTTTTTGTTTAAGTTGTAACTTTTAGCCCCTCGTTTCCGTATTATATAAAAACACAATTATTTACCCGTAATTATTTTTATCATGAAAAGAAATCTAAATATCGCATGTTTGTTATTTCTTGTTTTTGCAAGTTTATTTGCAAATGCGCAAGAATATGGTAACGGAAATATTACCACCCAAATACGTAATGTGGGCAGCTTTAACCGTATAGATGTAGGTTGCGCTATAAAACTTTACCTTACCCAAGGTAACGAAAATACTGTAAAAGTAGAAACCGACGAAAATTTACAACCCTACATTACTACGCAAGCCAATGCCGGCGTGTTGGTTTTGAGTTGTAAAAACGTTCGTTCTGTTACTAAAATGAATATTTACGTTACATTTAAAGAGTTAAAAGGCATAGAAACCAGCGGAGCGGCATCTGTTAAAGCCAATACTCCTATTGTAAACAAGTCATCCTTTTTGTTATCTACTTCGGGCGCTTCACGGGTAGAAATGCAGATTGAAACCGATAATCTTACCATAGATGCAAGTGGAGCCAGCAATTTAGATATTATTACCCATGTGCAAAAACTTGTAATAGATGCCAACGGAGCTTCAAGGGTGAAACTGGAAGGCTCTGCCAATATCCATTCCATAGATATATCGGGTGCATCTTTTGTTGATGCCGGTAACTTTGTTTCTAATTCGGTTACGGCTGATGTTTCGGGCGCATCCAATGCTAAAATTAATGCCAAGGAAAGTATTAATGCCGAGTTATCTGGCATGTCAAAGTTGTCTTACCTTGATAAATCGACCCTCAAAACACTTAAAAAATCAGGTAATTATCAAATCCGTTTTGGAACCGATAGAACTGTAGTAACCAAAAATGATAGTGATGATGAAAGTTATGATTATAATTACAATTATAACTATGACGAGCCGATTATGAAAAAAAGGGAAAGAGATACCATTTCCATAAAAGTAAATAATAAACCGGTTATAGAAGTGATAGATATAGATGATGCTGGAAATACCACACATAAAAAAAACAAAACATCCGTGAAAGTTGGTAAATCTACATGGGTTGATTTTCAAGATCATTCATCCAAATATAAAGGGCACTGGTTTGGTTTTGATTTAGGTGTAAACGGATTTCTGAATGATAAAAATGCAATTGATTATCCTGAAAATTACCCTTACCTTGATTTAAACTATAACAAATCTATTTATGTAGGATTAAATATTCTTCAGTATTCAATTCCTTTATATAAAGATAAGTTTGGTATAACCACAGGTTTAGGATTGAGTTGGAATAATTTCAGGTTTGCCAAAAACGTAATTCTCAGTTCACAAAATGGAGTACTTTCGGGTGGGTATGATAATGACCTTCAAAAGAAATATGAAAAAAGTAAACTGGTAGTTAGTTATTTAGAAGTGCCCTTGCTGTTAGGTTTTCAAACCAATCCGGTGGTAAGCGATTACAGAGTTCATGGCGAGTTTGGCGTAATAGGAGGTATCCGTTTGGGATCGCACACGAAAGTTGTTTATAACGACGGTAGTCGTAAAAAAGATAAAAACCATGATGACTTTTTTATTTCACCGCTAAAAGCTGATGCAACCGTTAGACTTGGAATTGGTCACGTGAGTATTTTCGGTAAATATTCTTTAACAGAAATGTTCAGAAACAATAAAGGTCCTGTAATTCACCCGTTTTCAGTAGGTTTGTCAATAAATTAACATAAAAATAACTTACTTTTCTCTTTAAAAATTGCCTGATGAATTTTCAGGCAATTTTTTTTTAGTTTCAATATGCTTACTTTTGCATATTGAAATCGTTCAATAATATATTGTATCTATATGTCAGGACATAATAAATGGTCAACCATAAAAAGAAAAAAAGGCGCTTTAGATGCCAAACGCTCTAAAATTTTTTCCAGAATAATTAAAGATATTACTGTGGCTGTAAAAGAGGGGGGCGCCGATCCGGATGGCAATCCCAGGTTGCGTTTAGCTATTGCAAATGCCAAGGGCGCCAGTATGCCCAAAGAAAATATTCAGCGTGCCATAAGTAAAGGCTCAGATAAAGATTCTGCAAACTTTATAGAATGCTCTTATGAAGGATATGCCAACGGAGGCATCGCTATTTTTTTAGAGTGCACAACAGATAACCAACAACGCACCATTTCCAACATACGCGCATATTTCAATAAATATGGAGGCAGCTTGGGGACTAATGGTTCTTTAAATTTTTTGTTCGACAGAAAAGGTGTTTTTGTTATTCCCCAAGGAGAGCTAAATGCCGACGAGTTTGAAATGGAAATGATAGATGCAGGAGCCGATGACATTCAATTAGAAGAAGGAGAATATACAGTAACAACTGCTATGGAAAATTTCGGCAGCTTAATGAAACGTTTGGAAGACTTGAAAATAGAACCTTCCAGCGCAGAGTTGCAACGCATACCCAAAGATACTACAAAAATGGATGTGGAATCGGCACGTAAAGTGTTGAAACTTATAGATATATTTGAAGAGGATGATGATATACAAGCTGTTTATCACAACATGGAAATTCCTGATGAACTTGTGGATGAGTTATAAAAATATGTTTTAAACATAATAAATATAAAGAAAGCGCGTTATCTTTATTAAAAAAAACGGTCAAAAATTTGCATGTGCTTTTATTTTAATATATATTTGAACTGTATTTTTAAATATTGAAAGTAATTTTTTTGGTATAAGAATTGTAATGTATTTAAAAAATCAATATAAAGTATTTTAGTTATGTATGTATTGCAAAAGAATATAATGTGGGGGAAAAAAGTAGGAATTCTGTTTGCAGTTTTCTTTATAATTTTATTATTCTCCTTGTCTTTCTACAAAACAGAAGGGAAAGAAAGTTCACAAGTAATTGATGTTGTGTCGCCTGCTCTTTCAAATATAAAAATCCCGCAATCCGATACGGCAGTACTTGATGTTGTTGCTGATATGCCTTTGTTTGTCGGTGGCTTAGATGCCATGAAAGCATATATAAAAACAAACCTCAAATATCCGCCTGCTGCTATGAATCAAGCGATTAAAGGCATTGTGTTTGTTAAATTTGTAGTGGAAAAAGATGGCAAACTTTCCCAGATCCACGTGTTAAGAGGCATACACCCTTTGTGCGATCAAGAAGCTTTGCGTATTATAAAATCTATGCCTCCCTGGAGACCAGGTAAGGAAAGCGGTGTGCCGCAAAGAGTGTGGCAAACGGTTTCTGTGATGTTTGATCCCGCAAAATTATAAGAACTTTATATAAAAAAACTGCCTGAAAACATACTTTAAAAAAGTAACGCTTTTTCAGGCAGTTCGTTTTATGTTTATGAGCAAAGTTGGTTTTAGTTGTTTACAATATTAAAAGAATCTTGTGCAATAACAAGTTCTTCATTGGTAGGCACAACCATTATTTTTGTTTTGGAAGAATCTTTACTTATAATCATTTCTTTACCTCTCAGATTGGTATTAGTGGCGGGGTCTAATTCTATACCCATAAATTCCAATCCTGTTAAAGCGTTTTGGCGTGTTATCCAGTCGTTTTCCCCAACTCCGCCGGTATATACAATAACATCAACACCGCCCATAGCAGCCGCGTAGGAACCTATGTATTTTTTTATGCGATAGTAATATAACTCCAACGACATTTTTGCCCTTGCATTATTTTCCTTAGCTGCCGTTTCTATATCGCGCATATCGCTTGATATTCCTGATAAACCCAGCATTCCACTATGTTTATTTATTAAAGTGTTGGTATTGGCTATGCTTGTTTTTTCTTTATCGGCAATAAAAAGTAAGGCGCCGGCATCAATATCTCCGCAACGAGTTCCCATTACTAATCCTTCAATAGGCGTCATACCCATGCTTGTATCTACTGATTTTCCATGATCTACGGCACATAGTGATGCTCCATTTCCCAAATGGCAAGTTATAATTTTTAAATCTTCAATTTTCTTGCCTAATATTTCTGCTGCCCGTTGTGATACATATCTGTGGCTTGTGCCGTGAAATCCATAACGGCGCACCTTATATTTTTCGTATAATGAATAGGGGATACCATACAAGTAAGCATATTCAGGCATGGTTTGATGGAATGCAGTATCAAACACGGCAACCTGAGCCACGTCAGGCAACAATTTAGTAATGGCATTGATGCCTTCCAAGTTTGGCGGATTGTGTAAGGGCGCTAACTCAATACATTCTACCAATGCATTTATAACATCGGGCGTTATCTTGATGCTTTGGTTAAATTTTTCGCCACCGTGTACCACGCGATGGCCAACGGCGTTTATTTCATTCAGGTTTTTAACGCACCCATGATCTTTGTGTGTCAAAATTCCTAATACATACTCTATCCCTTGTTGATGATCAAGTATTTCGCCTTCCATCTTCAATACATCGCCATTGGCTTTGGTATGTTTTATGGATGCGCCTTTCAGCCCTATTTTTTCCACTAATCCTTTGGCAATTACCTCTTGCGAAGGCATTTCAAAAAGTTGGTATTTTATGGATGAACTTCCGCAGTTTAAAACAATAATCTTCATATCGGTTTCTTAATATTATATTAAAAATTATTTATACTCAGGCGTGGTGATAGTTTCGCCAATTATTTTCCCGTCTTCATTATATTCATAAAATCCTTTGCCGGTTGAATAGCCGAGATTATTTGCTCTTACCAATCTTTTAATAACGGGAGATGTTTTAAATGCAAGTTCACCAAACTCGTTATACAAGTTATCCATCCATTTTTGCACTTTATCCAGTCCAAGGCGGTCTGCCAGTTCAAAAGGTCCGAACTGATGCCCCAAGCTGTCGCGCATCAAATGGTCGATATCTTTTACGGAAGCTATACCTTCCATCATAATTTCGCATGCTTGGTTTATAATAACGCATATCATACGGGTGCTGATGTTTCCGGGTGACTCCATTAATTCAATAGGTGTTTTTTCGAGCATGCGTGCAAAGCGCAATGCCATTTCGTAAGCGCTGTCAGATGTTTTAGCACTTCTCACAACTTCCAACACTTTTGAATTGTCGGCAGGTGTTAAAAAATGAAGTCCTACAGCTCTTTCCGGAAATTTTAAGATAGAGGACAAATCCGAAATCATGAGTGTTGCCGTGTTGGAAGCTAAAATGGCATCTTCGCGCATATTTTCTTCGGCATTTTTAAAAATTTGCTGGCGTATATCTTTGCCCGGTTTCAGCTTGCTTGTATTGAAAGCTTCCAGAACAATATCGCAATCGCTTAAATCTTTGTACGAAGTTGAGGGTTTAATGCGTGATAGAATGAGTCTTTTTTCCGTATTGGTCATACCCCAATTACTTATTTCATTGTCAAGCATTTTTCCAATGCCCTCTATGGCTTTATTTATTAAATCGGCATCATTATCCATAAAAATAACATCAAAACCTTTTTTACTCACTGTTTTGGATATCTCTTGCCCTATTTCCCCGCATCCAATAACGCCTATCTTTTGGATTGAGCCTATTTTTTTAGGACTTTTGCCGAGGCTGAAATCTTCAAGTTTACCAATAATTTCACTCATAATTCGGATTATTTTGTGTGTTTTAAAATATGTATAAATAATCTAACTGTATTGTTGCATTGTAAATTACAACTATAAAAATATTTTTTGCAAAGGTAGGATTAATTTAAAAGTAAAAGTACTGTTTGCTGATTTTGTTTTTTTATTGTAGATTTCAACTTAAAATTAAAATTTCATACTTTTGCTTTCGTTTTATGAATGATACATTAACTAAACCACAAAATAATATACATGCTGCCGATAGTGTGGGCATTCATAAAACCATTGTGCCGGCTTCTGATAGTCTTGGGGCTAAGAAAGTCTTTAGTCCTATTATTGACTGGACTAAAACTCCCAAGCACGATTCTTTAAAAGTTTTTTATAATCCATACGCTTTTGACATAGATATTGATGTTTCGTCGTTCAAAGGACATAAGCAAACAAATTCTGTTTTTGAACCGCATGCCATGAAAGTAATAGGGGGGAGGTATGAAAAAACCAGAGTTGACAACGGATATCCCAATTGGTTTTTATTTGTATTACTGTTTTTATTTGTAATTGGTGCTTGGATAAAAAGCCATTCATCAAGCAGGTTAAATCAAATTTTCAGGGGTTTTTTTCAGCCCCATTACATGAATCAGATTAAAAGAGAAGGTAATATATTTAAAGAACCTATTACTATAGGGTTGGTGTTTATATATTATCTTACAATTTCTTTATTTGCATATATAGTTATTAAAGATCATGTAAAGCTTTCTTTTAATGTGCCTAACTATGCATTGTTTGGTTTAATATTATGCGGATTTGTATTATTTAAACTTATTAAATCTTCTTTTATATATTTGATAGGTGTGCTTTATCAAACCAAAGAAGAAGCTTACGTTTATCAGCTTAATACCTTTATTGTAAATAATGTATCAGGTATTATTATTGCGCCTTTTGTAGTGATAACTTTGTTTTTTAATACGCCGCTTTTTGTTATTATATGTGGCTGTTTAATAAGTATTTCGGTATTATATAATTTGGTTCGTTCTATTTTTCTGTTTTTTAACAACCGAAAAAATAATTTGTTATATAATTTTTTATACCTTTGCACCCTCGAAATTCTACCTTTACTTGTTGTTTATAGATTGGTAACTCGCTGATTTACATTCTATGGGCAGCTTAACGGACGGGAATAAATATACATTAACCTGCAAAGATTGACGAAAGTGGCAAAAGTAAAGAATATTTTAGTTTCACAACCGGTTCCGGCAGATTTGGCAAAATCACCCTATGGTGAAATCATTAAAAAGTATAATGTCAATATTGATTTTATCAAGTTTTTTAAGATAGAGCGCGTTTCTGTCCGTGAATTCAGAGATCAAAAAGTTTACATAGATCAATATACTGCTATTATTTTTAACAGTAAAAACGCAGTAGATTATTTCTTTACAATGGCAAAAGATGTAAGGGTTGAAATTCCCGACACAATGAAATATTTTTGTTTGTCTGAATCTATTTCCTACTATTTGCAAAAGTACGTTCAGTTTCGTAAACGTAAAATATTTTCCTGCGACCAAAATCTTCAGAATTTGATGGACTTAATAAAGAAAAATAAAAATGAAAAGTTTTTATATCCATGCTCTGAAAATCCAAATAAGGAGATTCCTGATTTATTGGAAGCCAATAAAATAACATACAGTATTGCAACTTTATACCGTACGGTGCCTGAAGATATGAAAGCTGCCGTGGATATATCAAAATATGATATGCTGGTGTTTTTTAGTCCGCAAGGAATAAAATCGCTATTTTATAATTGGGCTGATTTTAAGCAGGATAAAACCATCATTGGTGCTTTTGGTACCAATACGGCGCAAGCCGCAAAAGAAGCAGGATTAGAAGTTAACGTGTTTGCTCCAAACGAGGTAACACCTTCTATTACTACTGCCATAGATAATTACTTGATGAAACTTCCCAAAAATAAGTAAATTAAAACTTCGATATAAATGAAGCCTGCTAAAATACATAGTTTAGCAGGCTTTTTTGTTAATAAATAATTAACTTTGCAGTTAATAAAATAGTATGGCGTTGGCAGTTAATGAAAATACTTTCCGGAAATATGAAAAACTTACTGAAAAAGTTTTTATTGACAGGCTTTTTAGTAAAGGCAAAACGTTGGCATGTAAAAATTTTCGGTTAATTTTTTTTGAACATGCCCAGGATGATATTGCCCCCGTGCGATTGCTGATTAGTGTGCCTAAAAAGCGTTTTAAACACGCCGTTGAACGTAACAGGATTAAAAGATTAATAAGGGAGGCATACCGTTTAAACAAGTCTTCCCTCATTGCGCACTATGAAACACAACAACTTAAATGCCATTTAGCCATAATTTACACAGGTAGTGATATAATTGATTTTGAAAGCACGCAACAATTATTGTGTTTGTTATTCAAAAAATTAATGCATCGTAAAACTTAAAATATGATTGCGTGTTAAGTTTAAGGTAACAAACTTGTTTTTCTTTAAATCAGTTTACTATTAACTTAACACTATTTATACTGTTATCAATAAAAAAATACATAGATGAAAAAGATGTTGGTTAAGTTTTTTATTGCACTTATCCGTTTTTATCAAGCGGCAATATCACCTTATTTACCCCCTTCATGTCGCTACACGCCTACCTGTTCGGCTTATGGTATAGAGGCATTACAAAAACATGGACCTTTTAAAGGTTTATGGCTAACCATAAAGCGTGTTTTATCGTGCAATCCATGGGGAGGAAGTGGATATGACCCTGTTCCTTAATTTTTTTATTACTTTTACTCCCGCTATTATATTATTATTTAGAGAAATGAAACGCATAAGATAACTAATACATAATAAAGATAAATCGGGTGTGTTTTATTTAACCGAAAAAAGATGCATATAAAAAGATGAAAAAATACAAAGCCATTTTTTACATTTTAATTTCTATAGCTTGGGTATCAACGCCTACCTGGGCTCAGTCAAAGAAAGATTTTGAAACCTCCAAAAGTATTGACATTTTTGTAACTTTACTCAAAGAGCTTAACAGGCAATATGTTGACACGGTTAATCTTGCTCAACTTACCGAAGACGGCATAAATGCCATGTTAGATAAGTTGGATCCTTACACAGTTTATATTCCTGAATCTGAAATTGATGATTACAAATTTATGACTACCGGTGAGTATGGAGGAATTGGCGCCTTAATAGTGAAAAAAGAGGATGGTGTCTATATTTCAGAGCCATATGAAGGGATGCCTGCCTATAAAGCCGGACTAAAGGCAGGTGACAAATTTCTGAAAGTAAACGATATAGATGTAAATAAAAAAAATGTGCAAGATGTTACTAATATTTTAAAAGGAACTCCGGGCACATCCATGACGGTTATGATGCAACGTTATGGAGAAGCTAATCCTTTAAATATAAAGGTTACAAGAGAAAAAGTTGTTATAAATCCCGTAATATACAGTGGTATTATCGGCAATTCGGCTATTGGCTACATAAAGCTTACTACTTTTACGCAGAATGCGGCAGATGACGTGAAAAAAGCTTTTGTAAAATTAAAAAAACAGGCTGCATTAAAAGGATTGATTCTTGATTTGCGTGATAATGGAGGCGGATTACTTAACGAAGCTGTTGATATAGTTAATTTGTTTGTAAAAAAATCCGAATTGGTGGTATCCACCAAAGGAAAACTCAGCGAAAAAAACAGGAACTATAAAACTACCAATGAACCCGTTGATTTAAATATTCCTTTGGCTGTATTGGTAAACGGAAGCAGTGCATCGGCATCGGAGATTGTGGCGGGCGCTTTGCAAGATTTAGACAGGGCGGTAGTTATCGGGCGGCGTACATTCGGCAAAGGGTTGGTACAAAATATTATCCCTCTCAATTATAACACACAGGTGAAAATGACAATAGCTAAATACTATACCCCCAGTGGCAGATGTATTCAGGCTATTGATTATACACATAAAGATAAAAATAATAATCCGGATGTAATACCTGATTCTCTCATCAAACAATATCAAACAGTGAATGGGCGCTTAGTATCTGATGGAAAAGGCATACAACCCGATATGTTGAGTGATACCGTTCGCACAAGCCCTATTATCTATAATTTGGTCTTAAAACACATGATTTTTGATTATGCTACCAAATATGCGTGGGAACATAAATCTATTGCGCCGGCAGACCAATTTTCGATTTCATCTGCTGATTTTCAGGATTTTGTAAAATTTACCGAAGATAAAAAATTTGATTACAAAACCAAGTCGGAATTAGCCCTACTGCAAGTGAAAAAAGCAGTTGAAGCAGATAAAACATGGGATGAAATTAAACCGGAGTTTGAATTGATAGAGAAGTCCATTAAAGAAAATAAGAAAAAAGATTTTTTAAAAAATAAAACTGAGATAACAGACATTTTGAATGAAGAAATAGCAAGCCGTTATTATTACCAAAAGGGAAGAGTGCTTTCTTATCTTCAAAAAGATGATGACATAAAAAGAGCCATTGATGTATTAATAAATCAATCTTATTACACTTCCATTTTAAATGGCACAGCCAATACGTTAATTAAAAAGAAATAAGCATGCAATCGCATAACATAAGCATTTGTTATCAGGAAACGAATGATAGCAAAGAATTAGAAGAAAAATACAGGATTTTACTAAGCAGGGCATGGGAAGCTTTTCGCAATGCTTATGCTCCATACTCTCAATTTAAAGTAGGGGCTGCGTTGCAATTACAAAACGGAACAATTGTAATTGGTAATAACCAGGAAAATTCAGCATATCCATCAGGGCTTTGTGCCGAGCGGGTGGCTATATTTGCGGCTTCGGCACAATATCCCAATATTCCTATTGAAGCTATTGCTATTGTAGCAAATACATCATTAATACAATCAGAAAATCCGATTACTCCATGTGGAGCATGCCGTCAAGTACTTACGGAATATGAACATTTGGCAAAAAAACCAATTACCGTTATTCTGCAAGGCGATAGCGAAAAAATATGGATTATAGAGGGTGTTAAAAATTTACTTCCTTTTATGTTCCATGGCGAGCAACTTAAAAAATAGATTTTGCCATTTTATATAAAATTTTCTTTTAAGGCAGAAACCCAATCAGCTATGCGTTTTTCCGTAGCATCTTTTTGCGAGTCATTATCAATGGCTAAACCCACAAACTGTTCGTCAATTTCCGCCGTAGAATAATAGTATGTATAACCCTTTGTGGATGTAAATCCTACAATGTTTTCCTTGTGTGGCATGCGCAAATAAATTGTTCCCATGCCATCCACAAAACTTTCGGGATACAATTTCTGATCGCCTAACCCAAACAAAGCTATTTTTTTTGCTTTTAAATCTACAGATACAAGGGTTTCTATAAAACGTTCCCAGTCCTTATTCATCTCTCCAATGCCCATAGCTGCAGTACCTAAAATCAGGTTATCATATTTTTCAATATCTTCTTTCGTAGATTTTGCCACATTATATATATCTGCTTGGTCGCCAAATTGCGCTTTTATTTTTTCGGCAACTTGCATTGTGCTGCCATTGTCTTTTCCTCCAAAAAAAATCCCTATCTTTTTCATTACAATTATTTTTATAGTATTATATTTTGTTACACAACAAACACGGCATTGCTTATTTTTGTTTAATCTTTTAGTCGAAAATTGTGATGAGCTCAAATAATATGCTTAACATTGCACGCTAAAAACAAATTTTCATTATGCAGGTAGTTCACACTATTAAAGAAGTTGGGCAAATTATTGAAGCCCAAAAGCAACAAGGAAAAAGCGTTGGTTTTGTTCCTACTATGGGAGCTCTTCATGAAGGACATCTTACCCTTGTTCGCAAAGCTGCACACGACAACGATTTTGCCGTTGTAAGCATATTTGTCAATCCTATTCAGTTTAATAATAAGGAAGATTTGGAAAAATATCCGCGAACGCTTGAAAAAGATGTAGCCTTGCTTGAAACTACCGGTTGCGCATTGGTATTTGCGCCGAGTGTAGAAGAAATGTATCCGCAAGAAGATAAAACCGAGTTTGATTTTGGCGAATTGGATAAGGTTATGGAAGGTAAATTTCGACCCGGGCACTTTAATGGTGTTGCCATTGTAGTAAAAAAGCTTTTTGATATTGTAAAACCCGATAAGGCATATTTTGGAGAAAAGGATTTTCAGCAAGTAGCTATTATCAGAAGCATGATAAAGCAAAAAAATATGCCGGTTGAGATTATAGCTCATCCCATCGTACGCGAAGCTGACGGCTTGGCAATGAGTTCGCGTAACGCCAGGCTTACGCCCGAAGAACGTGAAAACGCTATTGCCATTCATGATGCTTTAATAAATGTAAAAGATTCATACGCATGGTTTACCCCCGAAGGTGTTGCTGTGAAAGTAGCTGGTGAAATAGAAGAAAATCCTTATTTTAGAGTAGAGTATGTTGAGGTTGTGGATACGGAAACCTTGCAACCTATTGAAGAATGGATAGATTCGCCACATGCTGTAGTGTGTGTAGCCGCGTTTATTGGTAAAGTAAGATTAATTGACAATATAGTTTTGTATTAAAATATATTATAAATCGACTAATCCTAAATAATAGTTATAATACAATTATTTTTGGATAAGAAATCAGCAACTACACTAGAACGTGCCATTGCCCATCTCACACAACAAGATTTAGCCGATAAAATAGGCGTGTCGCGGCAGACTATAAATTCCATAGAGGCTGACCGATATGTGCCCTCTACTGTGTTGGCGCTCAAAATTGCCGCAGTGTTTAAAAAAAAGGTAGATGATATTTTTGAACTTGAAGATGATGATTAACATTATACTTCACCTCTAAGAATGTTTGGGTAAAAAATAAACGTTATACATATTTTTCATTTATAAAAAGTGTAATTTTGCAGCATTATGATAATAGAGGTTTTAAAATCAAAAATACACAGGGCTACCATTACCCAGGCCGACCTGCATTACATAGGTTCTGTTTCCATTGACGAAGATTTAATGGATGCCGCAAACTTGATAGAATTTGAAAAAGTGCAGGTATTGGATATTAATAATGGAGAGCGCTTGGAAACGTATGTTATTAAAGGCAAAAGAGGATCGGGTATTATATCGCTCAATGGCGCGGCAGCCCGCAAAGTGGCAGTTGGCGATTTGGTTATTATTGCTTCTTATGCCCAAATGGATTTTGAAGAGGCTAAAACTTTTAAACCGTCCATTGTATTCCCTACTGCTCAAAACCAACTAAGCTGAAAAATTGAGCCCTAAATTAAAAAACATATTACGCTTTCTTGTATTCCTTACAATAGGCTTTTTTTTTATTTGGTTTTTTATCCGCAAACTTACACCTTCCGAAATACAAGATATATTTCAATCGTTTAGGGATGCCAATTATTTCTGGGTTGTATTAACAGTGCCTATCGGCATACTATCGCATTACATAAGGGCTGTGCGTTGGAAAATGCTACTACATACCATGAATTACGCTCCTAAAACAAGTAATGTTTTTTTTGCCGTAATGGTGGGCTACTTGGCAAACCTTGCCGTGCCGCGGTTGGGAGAAGTGAGTCGTTGCACAATATTGAAACAATATGAGGATATTCCCTTTACAAAATCTTTTGGCACGGTAATTACCGAACGTGTAATAGATGTACTCATCTTTTTCGGATTGTTTTTTTTAACTGTCCTATCACAGGCAAACCGCTTATATGCTTATATAGAAGCTAACTTTTATCCTGCTTTGCAAAGGAAATTTAACATAGACTTCGCGTTAACGGGTTCTCTCAAAATTTTTTCTCTCGCAAGTATTACTATCCTTATTGTTCTATTCTTCCTTTTTAGAAAAAAAGTAATAGATACTAAATTTTATCGGAAACTTAAAAACGCATTTTTAAGTTTCATGGAGGGTATCCAATCTCTTACCAAAG
This sequence comes from uncultured Bacteroidales bacterium, assembly GCA_937889945.1. Taxonomy (GTDB): domain Bacteria; phylum Bacteroidota; class Bacteroidia; order Bacteroidales; family UBA4417; genus UBA4417. Next base: position 31,226 of record CALBZC010000013.1, on the reverse strand, counting down.
TTAAAAATATATGGCTTTTTGCTTTTTACAGTTTAGCCATTTGGGGGTTATATTTTCTGATGTCGTACCTTATTTTCTTCAGTATTCCGGCATGTTCACATTTGGGTATGGATGCAGGCTTGGCAACACTGGTTTTCGGCTCGGTGGGCATTTTGCTTACCCCCGGAGGCATAGGCGCTTTTCCGGCTTTTGTTGCCGAAACGCTTGCACTGTATGGTATAGCTTCGGCAAAAGGATATGCGCTAGGTTGGTTAAGCTGGACTTCACAAAACATTGTTATTGTTTTATTAGGGATAATTTCGCTACTTTTATTGCCTGTTTTAAATCATAAAAAAAATGACAAAACTCGAAATTATACAAAAGAAAATATTTTATCCGAGTAACCCCGAATTTAACCGTTTGCTAAGCTATTGGCGTTTTAAAGGCGAAAAAATTGTTTTCACCAACGGTTGTTTTGATATTATGCACTTAGGACATATTGATTATTTGGCTAAGGCTGCTGATTTGGGGAATATGTTGGTTGTAGGACTAAACACCGATAATTCGGTAGCAAGGCTGAAAGGCACAAGCCGACCTATACAAGACCAAAAATCACGCGCAATGGTTTTGGCTGCACTTGCTTTTGTAGATGCAGTGGTGCTTTTTGACGAAGATACGCCTTATGAACTTATACAACATATACAACCGGATGTATTGGTAAAAGGCGCCGATTATAAACCCGAAAATATCGTGGGGTATGATATCGTAAAAGCGAAAAACGGCACAGTGGAAACACTTGATTTTATTGATGGATATTCTACTTCAGCCATCGAAAACAAAATATTAAGTAAGAAATAATTTTGTATTTTTATATATCAAAAACAATTAGGTATTGGCTAAAATAAAAACAGCATATTATTGTCAGAATTGTGGAGCACAGGCAGCTAAGTGGATTGGTAAATGCCCTGCTTGTGGCGAGTGGAATACTTATGTAGAAGAAATTATCCAAAATGAAGCTACACACAAACTACAGGTGCAGCTAAAAGCATCAGACGCCAAGCCTTTGAAGATAGACGAAATTACCAAAACAAGAGAACACAGGGTTTCAACACATAACAAAGAACTTGATCGTGTTTTGGGAGGCGGTTTGGTTGACGGGTCGCTTATATTAACGGGTGGTGAACCCGGCATAGGCAAATCTACGCTGATGTTGCAAATTGCACTGCAAATGCCCGATACCAAAGTGCTGTATATTTCAGGCGAAGAAAGCGCCGAACAAATAAAAATGCGGGCTGAACGCCTAAAACTTGTTAATCCTGAATGTTATATCCTTACCGAAACATCCACACAAAATATATTTCAACATTTAGCTGCGCTAAATCCACAGCTTGTAATTGTAGATTCCATACAAACTTTGCAAACCAACGTGATTGATTCTTCTGCCGGAAGCATTTCGCAAATACGTGAAACTGCGGCTGAAATGCAGCGTTACGCAAAACTTTCGGGCGTTCCCGTTATTCTCATCGGTCATATTACAAAAGAAGGAACCCTTGCCGGTCCTAAAATACTGGAACACATGGTAGATACTGTTTTGCAGTTTGAAGGCGACCGCAATTACGGTTATCGTATTCTGCGTGCCGTAAAAAACAGGTTTGGCTCTGCATCCGAACTGGGAATTTTTGAAATGCGTGAAAATGGTTTACGGGAAGTTGAAAATCCTTCTGAAATATTAATTTCACAACGGAGTGAACCTACAAGCGGTATTGCCATTGCAGGAGCCATAGAGGGTATGCGCCCTTTGATGATAGAAGTGCAGGCATTGGTAAGCTCTGCAGCTTACGGAACACCCCAACGTTCATGCACCGGATTTGATACGCGCCGGTTGAATATGCTTTTAGCGGTGTTGGAAAAACGCTGTGGTTTTAAGCTCGCCACCAAAGATGTATTCCTCAACATAGCAGGTGGCATACGTGTAGATGACCCTGCCATTGATTTGGCGGTGATGAGTGCCGTGCTTTCGTCAAATGTAGATATGCCTATTGATGAAAGGGTGTGTTTTTCCGCAGAAGTCGGTCTTTCCGGCGAAATACGCCCCGTAAACCGTGTAGAACAACGTATTGCCGAAGCTCAAAAATTAGGTTTCAATAAAATTATAGTGTCTAAATTCTCAATCAAAGGTTTGAAAACAGACAAACTCACCATTGAAGTTATAGGTGTAAATAAAATAGAAGAAGTTTTCAAGGTGTTGTTCGGCTGATAGGTTTACTTCACTAAATTTGTGCTTTTATATTTCAATCTCCAACAATGACGGACAGTGGTCGGAGTGTTTGGCTTCGGGTAATATTACCGCACGTTTCAGGTGTGATTCCAATGCACGGCTAACCATTACATAATCAATGCGCCATCCTAAATTCTTCTGTCTTGCCCCTGCTCTAAAACTCCACCAGGTATAATGATGCGGTTCTTTTACAAAATGGCGGAAAGTGTCTATAAAACCACTTTCTATAAATTTTGTAATCCAAGCTCTTTCTTCAGGTAAAAATCCGCTGCTTGTGGCGTTGCGTATAGGATCATGAATGTCAATAGCTTCATGGCATATATTATAGTCTCCGGCTATTACAAGATGAGGAATAGTAGCTTTTAAATCATTTATGTAATTCAGAAAATCATCGAGCCATTGCATTTTAAAAGCCTGTCGCACTTCGCCCGTTGTTCCCGAAGGATGATAGACCGATATAACGGAAATATTGTCAAAATCAATCCTTAGCACACGCCCTTCATCATCATACGACTGCATCCCCATTCCATACACTACATTATTTGGTTTTTGCTTTGTTAAAATACCTACTCCGCTATACCCTTTCTTCTGTGCCGGATACCAATAGGTGTGATAACCAAGTTCTTCAAAACGCTCAATAGGTATTTGCTCTATTTGTGCTTTTATTTCCTGAAAGCAGACCACATCCGGATTTACCGCTTGTAGCCACTCTAAAAGCCCTTTTGTTATGGCTGCCCGTATGCCATTTACGTTATATGTAACTATCTTCATGTAATTATTTGTTTAATAAATAATACGTGTTTCGCATGTAAAAGCAATTCTTTATATAATCGTTCATATTGTTTTTGTATCCCATTGTACATTTTATTTTTGATGCTGATGTATGAACCATAAAATTGCCATGAAATGCAAATGTATAAGATTTAAAAAAATTAATACCGATTTTGTTTTTAGAAAATCAATAATAATTTTACTTTTGTACGATATGAACAGCAGTAGATTTTATAAAACCATACATGCATGGCGGTTAAAACATATATCGCCACGCAATTTTATATTGCTGCTGAGCTTTTTAGCGGGTATAGCCGGAGGTTTTGCCGCTATTATTTTAAAAAATGCAGTGCATATAAGCCAAAGCTTTATTTTCAAACTTATTTCTTCAGAGCATTTTAATATTATATATCTTATTCTTCCTCTTATAGGTATATTTTTAACCTATTTATATGTTAAATATGGAGTAAAAGATAATATTGGTCATGGTATAAGTCGTGTATTGCAGGCAATATCTAAAAAAGACAGCTTGCTCAAACCTCACAACATGTACACTTCGGTAGTAGCAAGTACTATTACGGTAAGTTTTGGGGGAAGCGTAGGGTTGGAAGCGCCTATAGTGCTCACGGGTTCGGCGTTAGGTTCTAATCTGGGTCGCTTTTTGCGTATGGATTATAAAACCATTACCTTACTTATAGGATGTGGTGCAGCCGGTGGTATTGCAGGTGTTTTTAAAGCCCCTATTGCCGCCATGATTTTCGCTTTTGAAGTGCTGATGCTTGATTTAACAATGGCAAGCATTATTCCTTTGCTTATTTCTTCCGCCACAGGCGCTATACTCACCTACTTTGTGATGGGCAATAGTACTATTTTCTCTTTTGAAGTCAGCGCACATCCTTTTAACTTGATAAATATCCCATTTTATCTGGGATTGGGGATTTTTTGCGGATTTGTATCTTTATATTTCACAAGGGCTAACCTGAGTATAGAAAAGTCATTTCAACGTATAAAATCCGGTTTTTTGAAAGTATTGGTGGGAGGCGCTATTACCAGCTTCCTTGTTTTTCTTTTTCCTCCTTTGTTTGGCGAAGGTTACAAAACACTTACAGACCTATTAACCGGAAACGGGCATCAGATTTTAGACGGTAGTTTATTTGCCGGATTGGGAGATAACAAGTTTTTGTTACTCATTGTAATTTCAATGATTATGATATTTAAGGTAGTGGCGATGTCTGCTACTACCGCAGGAGGAGGAGTCGGCGGTGTATTCGCTCCCTCTCTTTTTATGGGAGGAGTATCCGGATTTTTTTTCAGTTATATCATTAACGTATTCTTCGGTCATTCTTTACCCGAAGCCAATTTTGCATTAGCGGGCATGGCAGGCGTAATGGCAGCCGTTATGCAGGCGCCATTGACCGCTATTTTCCTTATTGCTGAAATTACCGGAGGCTATCAGTTTTTTGTGCCGCTCATGGTTACTACCATAGCAGCTTATCTTACCATATCGCCTTTTGAAACACATTCTATTTATACAAAACGGTTGGCTCAATTGGGAGAACTGGTTACACACCATAAGGACAAAGCCGCATTGTCCAGAATGTCTATCGAAAAGCTTATTGAATCTAATTTTTCAGTTACTAATCCTAATGTAACATTAGGCGAGTTTGTGAAAAATACGGTATCTCATTCCGCACGCAACGTATTTCCCGTAGTTGACGAGGATAATAATTTTATGGGCGTTATATTTATCAACGATATTCGCAATATTATATTTGACCATACTATTTACGATACTACATACATAAAAAACTTAATGTTTATGCCTGATACCTGGGTTGAGCGTGGCGAATCAATGGAGAGTGTGGCACAGAAATTTGCCGAAACGGCGCATTACAATTTACCGGTATTAGATAATGGAAAATATGTGGGATTTGTTTCCAGGGCAAATGTTTTTTCTACTTATAGGAAACTGGTAAAAGATTTTTCAAACGATTAAAAAAAAGATGATTTTTAGCGATATTGAAAAAATATTAAAAACAAAAACCGTGGGAATTGCCGGGTGTGGGGGTATTGGCTCTAATTGTGCAGTTTCATTGGCACGTGTAGGTGTGGGCGCTTTGGTCATCGCCGATTTTGACAAGGTAGTGCCTGCAAACCTGCATTCTCAGTTTTTTTTTCGTCAGCAAATAGGTTTGCCTAAAGTGCAGGCTTTGAAAGAAAACCTGAAACTTATTAATCCCGATATTAAAATTTATCCTTTTGAGTTGGAACTATGTCAAAACGATATGGTGGAAGTTTTCAGCCAGTGCGATGTTATTGTGGAAGCGTTGGATAAAGCCTCTGTAAAGTATATGATGCTTGAATCTATACAAAATGATTTGCCCGGTAAACCTTTGGTTATGGGAAGCGGAATGGCGGGTTGGGGAAATTCAAATGCTTTAAAAGTTATTTGTGATAAAACCTTAACGGTTTGTGGCGATGGAGAAAGTGCCGTTTCTGAAAATCTTCCATTGCTTGCTCCGCGTGTAGGCATAGTTGCTAATATGCAGGCAAATGCCGTATTGGAAATACTTCTACATTCTTAAAAGCTATGTGTGAAAATATACAGATATGACAATTACGTTGAATAATCATATAGAAGAATTTGCATCAGTAGAACAACTTACCGTGAGTGAATTATTGCTATTGAAGAATTTTACCGGTAAAATTCTTATTATTAAAGTAAACGATAAGTTGGTAAAAAACCATGAACGGCAGCATACAATTATAAAACAAAATGACATTGTAATAATTGCAAATTTGGTTACCGGCGGGTAATTATACCACCTCTGCCACAACAAAAGCGCTTCCTCCCACAAAAACCAAATCGTCTTTTGTTGCTGCTTTTTGTGCTGCCAGCAACGCTTCTTTTACGCTTTTATAAACCTTTCCCTTCAAATTGTATGCTTTAGCTAACTCTAACAATGTGTGTGCATCTAATCCTCTTGGTATATCAGCTTTACAGAAATAATAAACGGCTTTTTCCGGCATTTTTGCAAGCATTCCTTCTACATCTTTGTCATTTACAACGCCCATAACAATATGGAGATTTTTATAGGGAGTGATACTTAATTGCTCAAGCACGGCATCAATGCCATCGGTGTTATGACCAATATCGGCTATGGTTAGCGGATTATCGGCAATGGTTTGCCAGCGTCCCATCAGTAGGGCGTTTTTATCTACTTTCCTTATCCCGTTAATTATATGCTTTTTTTCTATCCGCGCATCTTTTTGTTGCAATATTTCGGCTGCACACAGTACGGTAGCTATATTTTTAAGTTGATACCTTCCTGTGAGTGGCGATATAATATTATATGTTTCCTTTGTATTTTCCACATAAAAAATTCCTTTAAGCAACGGTTTATGATGATAGGTATAGCTCGTTTCCAAGCATTTTACTTCGTTGTCTGCAAAAGAGATAGGAGAATGCAAATTATGGCTGAATTTGATAAAAACAGGTCGGGTTTCGGGATGCGTTTCTCCTATTACTACAGGAACGGCAGGTTTAATAATACCTGCTTTTTCTGTGGCTATGGCTGCAAGGGTGTTTCCTAAAAATTGTACGTGATCCAAGCCTATGTTGGTAATTACGCTTAATATGGGTTGAGATATGTTTGTAGAATCAAGTCTGCCACCCATGCCTGTTTCCAAAATGGCAATATCAACTTGTTCTTTTGCAAAATACCACGATGCCAATGCAAATGTCCATTCAAAGAATGAGGGTTGTATTTCCTCAAAGTCTTGTATATGTGATGTAATAAAATTGCAGACCTCTTTTTTGCTTATTTTTTTACCGTTTATGGTTATGCGTTCGCGAAAATCTTTGAGGTGAGGAGAGGTGAAAAGACCTGTTTTGTAACCTGCTTCTTGCATGATAGAGCAAAGATAATGCGAGGTTGAGCCTTTTCCGTTGGTGCCGGCAATATGAATGCATTTAAATTTTTGCTCGGGATTCCCGAGTATGTTACTAAGCGCAAGCGTATTGTCAAGATTTGCCTTGTAGGCAGCTTTCCCTATGCGATGAAACATGGGCAAACGGCTGAAAAGGTAATCTATGGCTTGTGTATAATTCATGGGTTAATGTTGTGCGTTTAAGTGTTTTTTAAAAACATCCAAGTTGAGGCTTATGTTAAGCCCGTAGCTATAATCCAGATGTTGCGCCTTTAAATCGTAATAAGTTTCTGCTTTAAAACCAAATAATACACCGTGGGTAATAGGATAATCAAAAAGAAGTTTGCTTGCCCATATTTGTCGTTTTTTACTTATAAGACGGTCGTCTTGGTGTATTTCGGAAAAGCTTTGAAATAGATAGCTTCCCAAAGGTGAGAAATAATTATCGCCATACAAATATGAACTAATAAAGTTTATGTATTTATTTTGTAAGCTCAGATATGGATATATTGCAAATCCGCGTTTAGCGCTTAACCTGTTATTGGGCGACATTTCAAATGCTTGTATATAATAAGCAGCAAGCGTTATTTTTTGAATAATGTTGTTTTGCATAGCGTGTGTGTAGCGGAAACCAGGGCTGATATTGCTGCGTGTTTGCATGGGCGCATCTATGGTGATGCCTTGTCCGCCCTTATGCTTAATGGTTGCCTGGAATTCGGCAAATAAGCCATTGTTACTGCCATAGGTAGTTAAAAGATAGGATGAAACCATCCCCGCATTGATAATTTCTTGTGCCGCATCGCCATGAAGAATAAATTTTTCCCAATCCAAATAAAATTCCGACGATAGTTTATTATTTTTTACCATAAACTGCAAGCCATATTCCGGATTTTGAGAAAAATATCGGTCTATATCATATAAGGGTTCAATATGGTTATGGTTGAGTTGTGTATTTAATTGCCCCAAGGTAAGCTGCATGTGCGGATTTATACTATAGGTAAGGCGTATAAAAGGAATAGATTTGTTGAAATCCGTTTTTTCATAAAAATACCTGAAATACCAGCCTGTAGATAGGGTTAAATTGTCGGTAATTTCCCAGCGTAGCGAAGGTTGAAATACAGAACCTATGTATGTGAGCCCTTCGGTGTAATCGCCAAAATACTCATTGTTTTTTATGAAATTATTATTCTCAAGGTGTAATGCAATATTCTTGTTTATAAAACTTCCCGAATCAGGCTTATAGCTTTGGTAAAAATCTTGCGCCTCTATATGCAAAGAGATGGCGCAAAACAAGAGCAAAGCGTAAATTTTGTATAAATAATATGGCATAATATAGTACGAAACTTATTGATGCAAAGGTAGAAAAAGCCTTGTTACATTTAATGACGAACTTCATTTTATTTGCGATTTATCTATCTTATGCTCCAAAATTTTAATCTTTCTGAAACTTAGTGTATCTTTACAGCTTTAAAAAGCAGGCATATTATGCGATTATATATTATCATCCTTTTTACTTTTTTGTTTACAACGTTAGAGTTATCGGCACAAAACCCAGAACCGTCAAAACCTTCCGACAAATTTAACCCTGTTATCACAGCCGTTCCTTTTTTAGGCATTTCGGTGGATACCCGCGGGAAATCTATGGGTGATGTGGGCGTTGCAACATCTACAAATGTTTTTTCGGGATATTACAATCCATCCAAATATGCTTATGCACAGAGTGATTTTGAAGTAGGGGTGTCATATAATCCTTGGCTTCATAAGCTTTCGGGAGATATTAGTTTTTCCGATTTAAGCATGTATAAACGTTTTGGAAAGCAGGTATTGGCAACTTCACTGCGCTATTTTAACATGGGCAACGTGAATTATGCTGATAATATAGGAATGTCGATAGGCGAATACCGTTCCTATGATTTAGCCTGGGATTTTACCTATGCGCGCATGCTTACTTCAAGTTTGGCAATGGCTGTAACGGCACGTTACATCCATTCTTCATTGGCACAGCAGCAACATGCGCAAAATGCGGAACTGGTTTCGGGCAATGCTGTAGCTGCCGATATATCTCTTTATCAACAAATACCTATTACATTTAATGCGCATAATGCTTATTTTGCTTGGGGTGTTAATATGTCTAATATAGGTTCTAAAGTGTCATATTTTAAGGATAAATCGCATAAATCGTTTCTTCCTGCCATGTTGCGTTTAGGACCGGCATTCACCTATGAGATAGATAAGTTAAACATCATAACTTTTGCAGTGGATATTACCAAAGTGATGGCGCCTTCGCGTTATGGGGGGCTAAAAGCAGTAGATGAAAATGAGAGTAAACAAAATGAGATATCATCGCTTTCAGGAATTTTTCGTTCTTTTGCGGATGCTCCTGACGGGTTTGCCGAAGAAATGCGCGAAATTAATGTGGGGTTTGGTGCAGAATATATATACAAAAATATGTTTGCTCTACGTGGAGGTTATTTTCATGAGGATAAAACAAAGGGCTATCGTAGCTATGTAGCGTTGGGCACAGGTTTCACTTATAGCTATATGCATATTGATTTAGGATACCAAATTTCTGTAAACTCAATTAATGCTTCGCCAAATTCAATTAGTTTGGCATTATCTGTTGATTTGGATAAGATTAAGTATAAAAAATCTACTGAGATAAAAAAATAGGCTGTGTTTTTTTATTTCAGCAACACCACCGCGTATGCCGAAACGCCTTCTTCTCTTCCTTCAAAACCAAGTTTTTCGGTTGTTGTCGCCTTTACTGATATGTTTTTTATGGGTATATTCATTACTTCAGCCAATGTAGTGCGCATATGTTGTATATGAGCGGCGATTTTAGGCGATTGTAAAGCAATGGTGCTGTCAATGTTTTCAATGGTATAGTTTTCTTTTTCTATGATTTTTACGACTTCCTGCAGTAGAATTTTACTGTCGATACCCTTGAATTTCATATCTGTGTCGGGAAAATGCTTGCCTATGTCGCCCAACGCTGCAGCACCCAACAATGCGTCACAAATAGCATGTATGAGCACATCTGCATCGGAATGTCCTTCCAATCCGCTGTGATGTTCAATTTTTATTCCTCCCAGCCAAAGATCTTTTCCTTTGGCAAATTTATGTACATCATATCCAAAACCTACTCGCATAATGTTTTTGTTGTGTTTTATTTATAAAACTTATCGTCAAAATTAATTAAAAATAACTTTTTTGTTGCACGTGTAATAGCCGTATAAAGCCAACGAAGATACTCATTATTTAACATTTCTTCTTTCAAAAATCCTTTCTCCAAAAATACTACATCCCATTGTCCTCCTTGTGTTTTATGACAAGTCATGGCGTAGGCATGCTTTATTTGCAACGCATTGTAATAGGGATTTTGTTTAATAAGTTGCTGTCGTTTCTTTTTTGAAGGTATATCTGCATAGTCTTCAGCAATGGTTTGGTATAACCTGTTTTTTTCTTCAAAGCTCAAGGATGCGTTTTCAGATGTAATGGTATCAAGTAAAAGTTTCACGTCAAAGCTGTCCAATTCGGGATAATCGACCATTTTTACGGTAGCATCCACAAAACTAAAATTATACATGTCTTGCCAATTGCGTAAACTAAGTATTTCAAGTATGTCACCATTTGCAATAAACTCGGTAAAATTGTTTTGCGGTATCCAGCTATAATTGTTATGTACCACCATTACATTGTCGCCGGCAGACAGATTATTTTCCCTAAATAAAATACGTTGTCTTATGGCTTGATTAAAAAGATTGGCGCGTTTGTTGGAGCGTGTAATAAAAACCGCATTATCGACACCATATTCACTGTATGTATCTTGCAAACAATCGGCTAACTCTTCACCCGATATGCAGGCTACATCTTTAAAAATGTTTTTTTTATCGAAAAGAGGAAATTTAAAAGGTTGTTTGTCTATTTTTTTACGAACGCTCATGGAGTTGCTTACAATTCCCGAATCCAGCGCCTGACGTACAATATCTGTAAGTTTGTGATGTGTAATATTTAAAAAGTAATTGGCTTTAAGATATTCTATACTCATTGCCGGACTTTCATCAATGCCTACAGGAGGCAATTGTGCGGCATCTCCTATAAAAAGCATTTTACAGTTTTGTCCTTCATAAACATAGGCTATAAGATCGTCAAGCAATCCGCTTTGTACGTATGAGCCGCTTGCATTTGTATATGCCGTGTTGGCAATCATTGAAACCTCATCTATAATAAACAGTGTGTTTTTCTCTCTGTTTTTTTGCAAGCTGAGTTGCAAGTATCCGTCGGGATTTAGTTTTGTGTGGTATATTTTTTTATGTATTGTAAAAGCATGATGGTGTGAATAGTTAGAAAGTATTTTGGCTGCTCTTCCGGTAGGGGCAAGCAAAACGATATTTACTTCTTTTTTTTGCAAGCATTTTACCAAGCTGCTCACTACGGAGGTTTTTCCTGTTCCCGCATATCCTTCCAATAAAAACAAGGGTAATTCTTCATCTGATATGAGAAAAGCCGCAAGTTTGGCAATCAATTCTTTTTGCCCTTGTGTTGGCGAGAAAGGAAATTCTGCAAATATCGCTTGCTCCAATACTGATGAATTTTTCAAAACAAAAAGTTTATGCGTTATTAAAAAGGATAGCCAATACCAATATTCCAGTTAATATCACTAAATGTGAAATTTTTAGGCTGAAACCATTTGTTTTCAGTAACTCCCGGGTTGTGTATTTTTAGCGCCCAATCTAAACGCACGATAAGGAATGAAGCATCCACACGTATGCCGAAACCGGCATCCAAAGCCAGCTGCTTAAAGAATTTTGAAAAATTAAACTCGCCTTCGGGGAAATTAGCACTTTTTTTCAGCAGCCATACATTACCGGCATCAGCAAAAAAAGCGCCTTTTACTATTCCTGATAGGGGGAATCTTCTTTCTATATTTGCCAGTAATAGGATGTTACCTATTTTATCGAAACGCTTATTGGGCGAAATGTAGCCTCCGGGTCCTAATGAGCGTAATTTCCATCCGCGCATGTCGTTGGCGCCGCCTAACCAAAAGCTTTTTTCAAAAGGAACGGTTATAGAATTTCCATAAGGCGCTATAATTCCGGTGTTGAAACGTATAGCCAGGGTATGGTTGAGGCTGTAACGCCAAAAACGTTGAAAGTCTATTTCGCCTTTGATATATTGTGAATAACGAACGCCTAAGTGTTCATAATACCCATTTTTCAAAGTATTGTTAAACATTTTATCAAAAGCATACACTAAGTTACCTGAACTTTCTACATTGGTACGTACGAAATATTTGTACAATCCTGTAGATGTAATGGCATCTGTATAAATAATTGAATATTTTATGATAGTAAGGAAATGGTCGGTAAACTGGGTTTTGTATAAAGGGTCGGCTAAATTATCAAGGTATTCCTGAAAATCAGGGCTGATTTTAGTTTTAATATAGTTAAACTCAAAAGGAGTTAAAATATGACGTATTTTTTCGTTGCTTTGTTCCCAGTTATAGGTAATTCCCAATGCAGATCCCGTCTTTGTCAGGTCTTTTCTGTATTCAAAACCTAAGGATGTTGCTATTGTTGTTTTTCCCAATTTTACACGCTGCATAATGGGATACCTATATGGTATAAGTAAACGGGGAAACTCCAAACTCGTTTCTCCTCCCCAGCCAAAGGCGGTAAATATTTTCCCTATCTGCGACGGATCGTCCTTAGAGTTGGCTTGTATTTCCCCATTTGAACGAATTTTAAAAGAGAAAACCTCGGCACCTTTAAAAATATTCTTGTTTAAATAGGTGAGGTTAACACCTACGCCAAGCCTTCCCTCACTGTTTGTTCCTTCTGTTCCTATAGACAAAGAATGTGGTGGTGTTTTTGAAACTTTGATGTCATAATCTATTTTTTGCAGCTCACCATCTATCATTGTATTGGAGATGGAAGGGGTTATGTTTATTTTTACTGCTTTTATGGTTGGGTGGTTAATTAATCTTTTATAAGTTAAATTGGCGTTTTTTTGATTGTATATTTCACCCTCCAAAAGTTTTAAGTTGGAAGAAAAAAATTGAGGACGAAGCCAAGGCTGACAGTTTGATTGTATATACAAATCATAAAGTGTAGTATCTCTCCTGCCAATTCTATATGAATATGTAGAGGTGTGGTTAATTGGCATTTTAACGGCATCCTCATATTTTTCGGTTTCTATGCGGATGCTGTCGGTAATATAGCGCGGATGATTTATTTCCTTAATAGTGTCGCCATTGCTGTTTCTTATTTTGTATTTATCAATGACCAGGCTTACGATTGCTTCGGTTTGTGCTTTTGCAGTATCAACCATGTAGTAAATATGATTTTTGGTGAAACTGAAATAGCCTTCCTCTCGTAATATATTGGTAACGCGCGCCCGTTCATCGTCCAGCACATATGTATCGTATATCATATTCGGATATAGCTTGCTATCTTTGTTTGTGTTTTTTATAAACTTAGAAATAAGCGTATCTTTTATATCATATTTTATTTTTTTTACCACACAAGGCATTCCCGCTTTTATGATGTAATTAACCTGTGCGGTAGTTTTTCCGTATTTTACTTTATAGGTAACATCTGAATGGTAAAACCCTTTGTCCGTAACAAATTGCTTAAGGTTAACGAGGGTTGAGTTTATTTTCAACGAATCTAAAATTACAGGTTGAGTGCCAAAACTCTTTCTTACAAATCTTTTGAGATTATTTTGTCCGCCTTCGCTACTTTTTTCATAAAACCAAATGCCCGGACGAAACCACGTAGCTAATTTGTTGTTAATGGCAGGCTGTTCTACAAAAGTTACCAATTCGTTTTCTTTCAGATAGCTATTGTCGGTTTTTATTTTGTTTTTTACCAGTAAATATCCTCCTCGTTTCTTTACGGCTTCCGTTGTGGAACATGAAGCTAAAAACAGCACAAGAAATATAGAAAAGAACAAATTAAACCTGTTTTTTATTTTGATTAAAAACAGGATGTTAGTTAGATAGTTATATTGTTTAGAAGATGAAGAAAAGACCAACTTTTTAAGAATTAAAATCAATGAAAAACAAAAGTAGTAAAATAAAATTACAACATTTTAGGGATAAAGCATAAAGAAAATAAAAAAAATGATAAAAATGTTTTGTGAATTAAAAAAAATAATTAATTTTGCATCCTCTTTACAACACGGGAGCATAGCTCAGCTGGTTCAGAGCATCTGCCTTACAAGCAGAGGGTCACAGGTTCGAATCCTGTTGCTCCCACAAATAAAATCAAGGATTTCATGGCAATGTGAAATCCTTTTTTGTTTTAAGGGTAAAACATTTCTGAAATAGACACTATTGACTAAATTGTGTAAATTATTTTAAGTAGCAAGCAAAAAATAGGTTAGTTTATTTTTTATTTTAAACACATAGTGAAATAGATTTTCTCTTATGGTACAAATATGATTGCCGAGATTAATAGCAAAGGCATCACTTACATTATCGTTTTTAATGCTTTATGTTCATTTTGAAATGCTGTTCATTGTCAATGAACACGCAGAACAACTGAACAGCATCATGCACTTGCCTCAATAACCGCATCAGGATATTTGCGACAGTTGTCTAATACCGATTTACAAAAGCTGACAAACTCCTCGTAACTGCCATATCCATTAGGCGGATTGAAGTTTTTATATTTATCCGGATTAGCTTAGAGTATTTTGATTCCTTTCTCGAGTAAGGGAATCATTTGATAAGCTATAGTAATGCCAATATCTTTAGGGCTCCACAAAACTTCAGATAGTCCGACGGCTTCTGCCATTCTGTGAAGGTTATGAGTAATGTTAAGAGAGAAACCTTTTGCTGCCTCATATTCATCTTCTAGCCGCTCCAGCTCTTGTTTTATGGCTTGCAACTTCATATAAGCAGCATTAATGTCAGTTCTGCTCTTCTGAACATCAAATCATTTCTTGATAAAGTATATATCTAAACTCATAATAATAATTTTAAAAATCGACTTCAAGCAAATGCCCATTTGTTTTTAGCCAATTTTTGGCTTTCTGATAATCTGGAACTTGTATTGAGAGTATATTCCAAAATGTTGGAGTATGGTTGTTTTCTATTAAATGAACAAGTTCATGAACAACAATATATCTGAGAACAAACATGGGAGCTTTAATTATACGCCAGTTAAAATTGATATTGTTTTTCGGCGTACATGATCCCCAACGATATTTCATTTCGGATATTTTACATTCATTGAAATGTACTCCTAGATTCTTAGCATATTCTAAGGCAAGAGGCTGAATTTTTTCAATAGCTTCTTTTTTATACCATTGCTTGAATAATTCATTCGCAACAGATTGGTTGTTTTTTGAGATTTTAAACTGTTTATCTAACTTAATCCCGTCAATTACAGCCTCGACAACTGATAATTGATAGTTTTTACCTAAATACATCAGCGCCTCACCCGATACAAACTCTTTTGTAGAAGTAACAGCCGGGTATTTTTGTACATGCATTAGTTTTCCCATGATCCAGTCCTTTTTAGAACTGACAATCTCTCTGATTCTATCTTCAGAAAGATTAGAGGGAGCATGTACAACGACCTGTCTATCGCGCTCAACAGTAATGTTAAGCGTTTTACGGTTGCTGTATTTTATCGAATATTCAATTTGCATTAGTCTTGAATCATTTTAAAATGATTGGCTTTAGCTAACTCCATAATTCGTGATATAAGCTCTTTGTATTTATTGTTTATTTGGGGATAAATAATAAATTCAGGTGATAGCAAGAGCTTTTGCAGCTCTGCACGTAGTTTGTTTTGAGCCGGAATACTATCCCAAAATCCAGTTAGTTTAATTTCATTGATTACCAAATTACAGACATGCTGTGTGATATTTACATTTAGAGATATTTCATCTTCCGACAAATTCCGATTATCGAAAAGTTCAGCTTTGAATATGCGGAAAACAGGCATTTGTTTCTTTCTATCCAAACCATAAGTTTGTTCTTTCTCCCTATTTTTGATTTTTTCGCGGAGTTTTTCTAACTCTTCATAAATCTTTTTCCAATTGCCTTTGAAGTTTTTCAGGATTTCTTCTAAAGCCTGAGAAAACGAAGCAAATAGTTCCGGGTCTTCATCAATATTTATATCAATATAGTGTCTAATGGCATGTTCTACCTCCGCCGCCTTTGTTTTTTCCCTTTGTTTTGTATTGATATTTTTCTGAAAATCGTCTGCGATAATTGAAATCGGTGCTACAGATTGGTCAATTCCTCTTGATATTAAAAACTCATCGGCAATAGCCCGAAGTTTTGGCGGAATGCCTTTCATGCTGAAACGCTGATCTCTGAAATGTTTCTCAGCCAAAGCATTGATTTCAGTAAATGATTTCCAATCGACAAAGAAGTCCAATGCTTCTTTGCGAGGCAACACATTATTGAAACACGAGGTCAGCTTCCTATACAAATTCATGTATTCAAAGCGAATATCCTCATCATAGAACAAATCGAAGAATGCATCTACATCAGAAAGGTCTGTTAAACCATGTTGGGCTAAGAAATTCCAAATAGCTTCATGGGCTTTAGTCAATTCGTTCAGTTCCACTTCATCTTTAGAGATACAGGCAAGAATGTTATCAATTTCGTCAGCATCAACAGCAGCCTCACGCTCATCATAATATTCAATAGCCCTTTTCAGGTGGTGACCTACTCCAACAAAATCAACTACAAACCCTTTTTCTTTCCCTTCTGAACCAACCCGATTAACACGAGCAATGGTTTGTAAAAGGTTGTGAGCCACCATTACACGGTCTAAATAAAGTACTTGTTCGATAGGAGCATCGAAGCCAGTAAGTAACATATTGTTCACGATAATGATACCTACATTACCATTTATCGAATTATCTTCCTCGTCTGTTTTTTCAAATGGAAGTTTAAATCTCTTAATTGCTTTCTTATGGTACTCACTATTTGTAAATGCCTTGATTTCGAGTTCGTCGTTATGACTACCTGAGAACACAACTGCTGTTTCCAATTTTTCAAGGAGAGCTACATTAACCAGCATCGGATTGTCAGACTTCAATTCCCTTATTTTGCTATGAATGGCTTCATCAATTGCAACTTTATAACGAACCGCAGCAATACGGGAGTTTGCAACAATCTGAGCTTTAAAACCACCTGTAAAAATTTGCTCTACATAGTGTTCAACCATTTTCTTAGCCTTATCCTTTATGGTTATAATACTATCGAGATAGGCATCTCTTGACCCAAAACCAAGAATTTGAAGGCGTTCGGTGAGATTATAGTCGCTGAATACATCCTCAAATTTTTTATCCATCGCTTTTTTGTCTTCAACCTCTGCATTGTGGGTAAAACCCTCATAGACAATTTCGAGCGTAACGCCATCATCAATTGACTGACGCATCGTGTACTTGTCAATGTAATCTTTGTATTTCTTTTCAGTTTTCGCAGTAGGAGTACCGGTAAAACCAATAGAAGTAGCGTTTGGCATGGCTCGCTCCAGATTAGCTGCCAACAATGAATATTGTGAGCGGTGAGCTTCATCGGTCATTACAAGGATATTGGCACTTTTATTTAATTCCGGAAAAAGTTGTAAGCCCTCCAAATCTCCATTTTCCTGAAATTTATGAATCATGGCCATTACCAAATCTGAATTGTCATTATTTAACAATTCTTTTAAACTACGACCATCGGTTGTGGGACGAGGATTAATAAAATTCGCCGTTTTAATTGCAAAACCAATACTGTTAGCGATACCAGACAATTGATCTTCGAGCTGAGTACGGTCGGTAACAAACACAATTTTCCAAGGCATCAAGGCTGTTTCCAATTTCATTGCCCTAACAAGAAACATCATTGTAAGGGACTTACCAGAACCTTGTGTATGCCAAATTATGCCACCTCTTTCAAATTTGTTCTTTCCCTCGATTAGTCTTTTGGTGGCAAGTTTCACAGCTCTGAACTGTTGATACCTACCCACAATTTTAATCTTCCTCCCCTTGTCGTTTATTGAAAACACAGTAAATACCCTCAAAATATCCAAGAGATTACGAGGGGCTAACATACCAGCAACCAAACGTTGTTGGTCGTTAGGTGAAGATTGACCATGTTCTAATTCATTCAGTGTTTTGGGATAAGGGTCAGTCCAACGATAAAAGTGTTTCGGAATATGCGTTGTAATTGTACCAAACTTAGCTTCTGAACGACAAGTTGTGACAATGAACTGATTATAGAAAAACAGTTCTTTATTCCCTTCACCACTATCACCACGTTGTTCGGAATAACGCAGAAACTGGTCAATTGCTTCCGGTATGGGTTCTTTTACTTTTGGAGATTTAGCTTCGATAACAACCAAAGGCAATCCATTGACAAATAGCACTATGTCGGGGATAATATGGTGGTCAGTTCCCGGAATAGCAACTTTGAATTGAGAAATTGCTGTGAATGTATTATTTTCGGGGTTATCAAAGTCGATATATCTTACTGTTGGACTTTTTTCTCCCGTTATTTCGTTTTTCGATACGGTCGTATTTTCGAGCAACAGATCGAGTACCTTTTGATTGTTTTCAATTAGACTGTTTTTTTCAAATGTCCGAATGCGGCGAACCACTTCATCTATTTGCAAATCCGTTAAAAACGGATTGATTCGCTTCAAGGACTCCTTTAATTTTGGCAACAACACAACTTCAGAAAATGAATTTCGGAAACTCTGTTCAGGTGTTTGTTGCATACTTAGCTCAATAACCTGATTCAGGTTTTGATTCCAACCTAATCCGCGAAGTTGTTCCATAAACGGAAATTCAACGCTGCTGTATTCGTCTAACTTCAGTGTTTTGCCGAGTTCGCCTCTGTATATTATGTCGTTGTTGAGTATCATAAAGTTATGTTTTTATCTTCCAAATAATTTATAATTTTCATCAATGCCTCGTTGAATGCTAAAGTCGTCAAAATGGTCTTTTTTTAGTTTTGCTTTCCATTCTTCATTTGTTGCAATCAAATGTTTAATTGTGGATAGGGAAACCGGAATCCCTTCCTTTTCCAAATCGCAACGAGCCATATCTATCGTCGCTATCAGTTCCAGTTGATCGACTTTTGTATACTTGAATTGAGTTAGAAGCCAATCGATATCCGATAGCATTTCCCACTTTTCGATATATTCTAATGCTTCTTTTATTTTTTCACCTTTACTAAAAATTGTTCCCAGTTTGTCTTTTCTTGCGATTACATATTTATTTGCTACCGCAATAGGCTCACCGCCTTTATAGCGAACTTCGTGAGCATACGGACCCGCTGCTTTTTTCTTGAAACAGGCAACACTTGCCTCCTGATGACGGCGAACTAAATACAATAACTTTTGAACTTTCTTTCTGCCTAATGTGTATTTATCGGAATAAAACGCGTTGACAATGGCTCCAATCAGCACCGCATCTTCAATATGCTGATTATGTGCTTGTGCTTTAAGTGGAACGACATTTACATTTGAAGTTTGCTCTTTTTGCTCCTCGCGGTTACTAACCCGTACTTTCCCTGTTAGTAAATCGTGCATTAAGCCAGATTTCTGCAATTGAAGTTTTGTTAGAGTCTCTATTTCTAAATTTATACGACTTGATATTGCATCCAGTTTTTCTTGTATTCTATCTTGTTCATTTAGGCTTGGATAAATAAACTTAAGATTTAGAATGATACTTTTATTTAAGACTGGCATTGTTCCACCATTAGCCATATTTATTAATTGGATATTTATTGAAGTTTGTTTCAGATATTCAGCAAAAAATTGCACATTAGCTTTTGCTGTGTCAATACTAAATTTTATCAACCTCGGGTTTATAATACCTGCTTCATGATTATCTGGTATGATTAATACATTTCCAATCGTACCGACGCAACTTAATAGTACATCTCCACTTTCTACCCTAAAATTATATAGAGAGTTATATCTTTTCTTGTCAATATAATAATCACCAACAAATGGATTATTCGCTATAACCTGTTCTTGTCCATATACTTTGTAACCATTTTTAGTGTAAAATTCTTTTTTGATACTCGAGCCGAATGGACCAGGTTTTATTGCATTATCAGTATCTTTAGTGTATTTGGTAATATCTACAACTTCCCATTCCTCCGGAATTCTTCCCAGCGGGCTGTCTTTAAATTTATGCGTTTCTTCCGAACGGATATTGCCTTGCTCGTCAATGCCACGGGTAAGTAAATCGTGCATCAAACCCTCTTTTATCTTTTTGTATTTCCCTATAAGCTGCTCGGTTTGGGTAATAGCTTCATCTAATTTTGAAAGAATAGAGGCTATTTTTTGTTGTTCCGAGATTGAACATGGAAGCAAAAACTCTATATTTTTTACATGTTGATTATTGACTGCAACCTGAGTTGTACCTTCAGCGAGATTATCTTTTTTTGTATTAAAATTCTCTGACTTTAATACTTGCATTAAGAATGAGCAATCAATATTATTTGCTTTAATTCCACAAAATCCAGTTGAGAAAATAACATTATCAATTTGGAATTGATTTGGTTGAATAACCTTCAATGTATTTTTCATTTTAGCAAACCAAACAGAACTTGAAACAGGTTGCATATTTGCCCTTGAAGGTCGATTACGATAGGTAATTACTTGTTCAATTGCAACTAACTTATCATTTTCAATTGAACTTGTAGAATAGTAATCTTTTTCATTTTCAAAAAATGAAATACCTGAACCTAAAATTTCAAATAAATTTTTGTCACCAAAATTTGTCAATATCCAACCTTCGGGTATATGTGTCTGATTTTCTGTTATCATAAGTACTTTAATTCTGTTAGAAAATCATTCAATTCGGCAAGTGTTTTGTTTCTGGCATTTTCCATTTGCTGAGAAGATATAAAATACTTATCGAATAGGTTTTCGTAAGCAACCGTAAGAGCCCGCCGCTCGGCAGCGAGGTAGCGTTGCAACTGGTCGTTTATCAAATCAAAATGTTTTTTCAAAATCAGTTTTTGGGATTCTTCTTCCGTAATTATGCCACCAATGGAGCGAAGCAGACTATCCACACTGTTGAGCTTCTTGGTAAGTAACTCTTTGTCTTTTTTGTAAGCGTTGATTTGCTTAGTTAAAGCGCTTATCTTCTTTTTGTTCTCGGTATTTGTAGGTAACCCGGTTTTCTCCGCTTCGAGCAAAGGTAATTCCTGTTCAATTCTTTCAAGCAGGGCTTTGGCTTCGCTTTTCTCGTCATCAGCACCATAGCGTTTCAGAATAAGCTTTAGTTCGAGTTGTGCCGTAAGTTCTTTAATTTCGGCTTTGCATGCTTTTATTTTTGCTTCAAGTATTTTTATTTTTGTTTCAAGTTCCTGGTATGGCTTCGCTTCGACAGGTTTCTTCTTGTCGTTTGTATAGTAATTAATCTGCTCTTTGAGTTGGTCTTTTGCCAATTTTGGCGTAAGTTTTACCTCGCCGTCTTCTTCGTCAGGTTCGTATTCTACCAAAGCAATTGCCTCTTCCACTGCTTCGCTCAAATTGTTTTCGAGTTGAGCCTGTAAGGTTTCTTTTTGGTCAATCATGCTTTGTTCTCTCTGGAAGAACTCTTCAATGAGATAACTGTCTTCAATCAATGCCGGTTCCCAACCTGATTTCATAATGGTTTTAAGGTCGTATTTGATATTGTCCCACCAATTCACAAATACACCTGCAATCTGGTATTTATCAAGCACACCCACGGGAACAAATTTTTCTAATATCGAACCCAATAATTGCTTGCGAACCTTGGTGAACTTATCACTGCTAATAGAAAGATATGCAGCCATGTCATCGGAAACCACATTATTTTCAATAGGTTCGGGAGCTAATGTGGAAAAATCGTGTTTTGCATCCTGCCACCAGTCGGCTAAATGCAGCCCCAATTCGGTCAGGGTATTGGTAACATTCGCATCATCATCAATGATTGTTTTGATTTCAGATTTAGCCATAATAGCAAAATCTTTATAGTGTTCGTCCTTCGCTTTGAAGAATTGATTTCCGTCAAATTTAAACTTAGGACATAAGGTGTTTTGTATCTGCATAATTTCCACCAAAGGAACTCCACCAATTAAGTGTGCTTTCACATCCTGCGGTTCGGGGGGCGGTGTGTTATCCACATATCGGCGAATTTTCAGCGTATAATCGTATTTGGCAATTGTTTCTATACTTTCATCATCGCTTACAATATTCACAAAGCGAGAGTAACCTTTCTCTTCTTTTTTGTTATTAAAAACATAGTCAATTTTCTCAATGTCTTCGGGGCGCAAGGTGTTCTGATTTTTTCCTTCGGCATATTCCTTATCTGCGTTAATAAAAAAGACTTTGTTTTTCAGATTGTCGGGTTTATTTTTATTGAACACCATTACACAAGCGCCTATTCCCGTGCCATAGAAGAGTTTTTCGGGCAAACTGATAATTCCTTCAATTACATCAGCTCTCAACATGCTTTCGCGAATTTCCTTTTCCTTTCCTCCACGAAACAATACACCATGAGGCATCACTACCACTACTTTTCCTTTTGGCTTACAGCTAGCCAACATGTGCTGAACAAACATCAAATCAGCCTTTTTGCCCGTTTCAGGTGCAAAACCGTGAACAAAGCGAGTAGCGTGCTTCATCTCCCCCCGATTGTAGTTTTGCGAGAATGGAGGATTGGCAATTACCCGGTCAAACGGCATAATCTGACCATCTTTCAAATTAAGAGGGTCTGCCAAAGTATCGCCGTAATCAATAGTGTATTTTGAAATGTTGTGCAGAATAATATTCATTTTGCAGATAGCCACTACTGTAGGGTCATTTTCTTGACCAAAAAGCTCCAGATTTTGGGCATTTTGTCCTTGCTCTTCAATATATTGGTAGGATTGAATCAACATACCACCAGAACCCGCTGTCGGGTCATAAATTGACATTCCGGCTTCAGGTTTTAAGAGTTGAACCAGTAGTCGAACAACTAAATTGGGGGTATAGAATTGACCGCCTTTTTTACCGCCCTCTTCGGCAAAGTGCTTTAAAAGATATTCATAGGCAGCACCTAAAAGGTCTGGAAATTCAAAGTTTTCATTTACCAAGGCCGGAAACTCATTGAACTTGTCAATGAGTTTTTTGAGGTCGGCATTTTTTACAATCTGTTTTCCGTCAACCTCTTTATTGAAATTAATACGGTCTTTGAAAATACCTGAGAGCGTATCGGGGTTTGCATCTTCAATGGCATCCAATGCTTTGTTAAGCATCTGACCAATGTTATTTTGAAGGTGCTTTATGGGCGGTTGTTCTACTCCATTTTCATCAATGAAGCCAGTATGCCATCTTGCTCGTTTAGGAACAAAAAAGGTTTCACCATAGGTTTGTTTGTCTTCTAAGATTGTATCTAAAATTGGATTCCCCAATAAATGCTTATAGTCACTTTTGATAAGTTGTTCCCGCTTTTGGTCGAATACATCCGACATGCGCTTTATGAACAACATACCAAAAATATATTCTTTGTATTCTGTGGCATCCATCTTACCTCTCAAATCATCAGCCACATCCATCAATAGCCTTTCGAGGCGCTTTAGTTTTATTTTTTCTTGTCTCATATTATTTTAACCGTTCTCTCTATGGCGAATTATTATCTATGCAAATTATTTATCAGTTTTTCAAATGAGGTAAATATCTCTTTTTCATTAGGTATTTCGGTAAAAGCCAATTGAGTCAATTCATTTTGATAAGAGGTTCGCAAGCCTTCCCATAACGCCGGAAGACTAACAATCAATGGCGATTCCGTGAGGTCTTTTATTCGCCAGTCTTCAGGTGTATCAAAGGCTTCTTTGTCGTGTGCTAACAATTCCTCAAAATCGGCTTTGAATTGCGGGGATTGCAAATATTTAACGCATTCATCATCTTGAGTTAAGTAATATAAATCATAAAAATGACGGATTTTAGAGGAAATGGCTTGAACCGGATTTTCCGAAAATGAAAATCGTACAAGCGATACAAGTTTTTCAATCATTGTGCGACGTTTATCCAAAATCTTGAGATAAAAGGATTGTAGTCCATACTCTTGAATTGTGTCTTGTTGATTGCTCTCTAATAAAAATTCAGTGATAAATGAACTAATTTCTTGTGAGAAATAGGGATACGGATTAGCAAAAGAATTAATTTCTACAATGATCCGTTTTGTTGTATTCTTGTTCAATGCCCCTGAAAGGAAAGATGGATATTCAAAAACAGATTTACGAAACATAGATCCCTTACTGGTTATATTAGGAACTACAATTTCTGCCAATCCCATTGTAATTTCCTTTTCAATATTCCTTATTTTCGTTTTCAAAGCATTGCCGCTCAAATCCTCCTCAATCATAGCAATGTCTATATCTTCCGAAAATCGATTGATCAACCGATACCCTTTAGACAAAGAAGTTCCTCCCTTAAAGACCACACTATCTACATAAGGAGATTTTGCTAAGTTATAGAGGATTAATGTAATCCAATAATCTTTCTCAACAAATTCCGGCGTAATACGGAAGTGCTTTGCTGTTAAAGTAACAAGGATTGAAAACAGCTCT
Organism: uncultured Bacteroidales bacterium; assembly: GCA_937889945.1. Taxonomy (GTDB): domain Bacteria; phylum Bacteroidota; class Bacteroidia; order Bacteroidales; family UBA4417; genus UBA4417. The sequence continues at coordinate 6,717 of CALBZC010000013.1, read as the reverse complement.
TTATCTAAATATAGTGTCATTTTATATACCATTTTTGTTGGGTTGGTAATACCGTTTCTGAAATTCCTAATTTGTAGGAAGTTTGAGGATTAAGTTTAGTCAGTAAAATATTAGTATCTTCCTTTCGATTAAGAACTTCAAGTATAGCCCCTAATAGTGCAATTGTTGAAGGGTTATACTTCAAGGCCAATTTTTTAATCCGTGTAATTTGCGTATTTTCAAGCTGAGAAAACAAGTATGTCAGCCGTGTACAAGCTTCATCAGGTGTCGTGTCGGGTATATTTTTAAATAACCTCAAGCAATCAAGTAATCGCAGCAATGGAATATTCTCTTTGGTAATCGTATTTTGTTGTTTGATAAAACTGATACGATACACATCACGCGTAATCGCTTTCTTTTCATTTCGCGCCCCAATTTGTAGTGCAAAGGGAACTTGAGTTGTTAACCCTAAATCGTTAAAAGCCGAATATCCGGTAATATAACCGATAGTTTTCCCGTTTTTTTCAATCAGGTCTTTTACAATTTGGAATGTATCCGGGGGTAACTCTCCAAAGGGTGTTATCTTCGGTTTGTAAAAGCGACCTTTTGATAAACGACGGATTTCTCCTGCCGCCACTAGATGATTAAGTATTCGATTGACAGAAGGCTGCTTACTTATGTCAATTGGGAAATCACTTGGGGTGAATACAAATCCAAAAGGGAAGTTGCTGATTGTCGTTTTTATAGTACTTGTCATTTTTCCAAATCTGAACTGCAAAGATAAGTTTATTTTCTTGTTTTTGCCCGTAAAAACAAGAATTTATTTAAAGGGATTCCATTTTATTTCCTTTTCACTTCCGGCACTTCTTTTTCCAACCTATTCGCCTCAGAATCCTCCAACCTCATCCGCTCTATCTTCTCCGCTTGATCTTTAACCATCTCTTCATATTTTCCACTTGTTTGCGGATAGCAGATATTTTATTTCAGATAATCAAAACAGTAAGTCTGCTAAGTTGCACATTTTCTAAAATTAAGTTGCGCGCTAAGTATGCTACATGTATAATCATAAAATCGATAAAAGCATCATAAACAACATTTTCCACAAAACAAAAATCGCAGCAATACATTGTATCACTGCGATTTGATTATTTTTGATTATCGTTTCCGATGTGAAATTACTTTACTTCTTCTAAAACAAAAATGCCTTATTTATAAGGCTTTTAGACCTTATGGTACAAATAAGGTACAGAAAATAAATCAAATAATATCTATTATAAAATTGATATTCAGTATTTTGTATTACAATTGACAATCATAGATAAACAATATAAATACAATGCAAATTTAGTGTTATTTGAGCAACTATACAACAAAAAATCCCGCACTTTCGGGCGGGATTCAGTTGGTTGGTAAACCGATCAGGATTATTTCAACTTCCACACAAAATAAATGCAGGCTATTAGTAAAGCAAAGAGAGCAAAGCGACCGCACCAGATTTGGAAACTTTGCCAGCTTGTAAGCGGTGCCTTTACCTGTTTGACTACTTCCACCGGATAGGGAACCCGGATTGTGTCGTTGATAAAAACTGAGTCTTTGACAATGCGGTTTTTGTACAGGTACCTGAATTTTTCCAGAATCAGGGTATCGCCTTTATCCTTGACAAAAACAGAATCGTAACGGAAAATTGAGTCTCTGACGAAATTATCCCGGTATTCGATTTTTGTAGTTTCTACCGGAATGTATATGACAGATTTGCAGGAATACAACATCGTTGCTATTGCTGCGAGGAAAAGTAGTTTTTTCATTGGATTTTGATTTTAGTTTGTAGTTTGAAACCTGCCTGTACTGCTGAAATATCTGCGTTTTGTCCGTTTTCGACAAAGCTCATGGCCGCAACGATTAGAATGAAGTCTGCCCCACTGGAAGCAGTCAACACTTTGTTTCTTAGCACACCCGACCATCTTTCAACATGGGTGATATAACTTTCGGTATCGTTCTCGGTCGGCGGTGCCCAGTGGGCAATGATCTTTTCAATGGTGTTTAATCCCTGGGAAAGGTACGTCCCAAGGATTACAAAGCCGGCACGGTAGCCGAAAGGCAGTGACAAGAATGTTTTGAAACTTTTGTCCTTGCCTTTGATTTCGCCCTGGAACTGTTCGGCATTTTTCCGGATATTCAACGGATTGTTATTTCGAAGTCCTCTTGATTTCATGATTATTCCTCCGGCTTTTTTGAGTTTAGAAATGAAATGAGGGTTTGAATTTCCTCTTTGTTTTCAAAGAGTTTGAGCAAGACCTTTTGAATTTCATCCACGTTTTTGGTTTCCTGCCTGAGGTTTTCAAAAACGGATTTCGCTTCGACCAGGACAATGCCGATAGCTCCTATTACGGTAAAGTATGGCATATCAAAAACGACACTCGCCACTATATCGGCAATCGAAAGCATGATCATTAAACCAAAATAGCTGGTCAGTTTGGTAATGGTGCGGCGGTAGCCGAAACTGGTACGGACAATTTTCAGGCGTTTTGCACGCCTTACCCCGAAGAACAGGTCAATCAGTACGGACAGAAAAACACAAGTGTAGAGGACTGCCAGAACAGTCAGGAGCGAATTAAAGTTGCCCCAGTCTTTATTCATTATTAATCGTATCATATTTGTTTGATTTTTAAATTAGTAGATTCAAAAAATCCCGCTCTTTCGGGCGGGATTTGTCTGCAAGAAAACAGATAGTTGCCTACGCTTAGGCCACTACAACAGAACCCAGATAGGAGCTGTTTGCCACGTCTTTACCATCTTCGGTAATGAAGCCCAGAAACACTTCCACGCTTTCACCAACCCAATCAGCAGGAACGGTAATGTCTTCAGTTCCGGCTACACGCTGGTTGCCGCCAATATCGAAAACAGATTCCGCCCGGGCTGGATTCAGAACAACGATCAGAGCTTTGTCGGTTGCAGCAGCAGTACCACTTCCGGAGTTGTCAGCCCAATTCAGGGTAACGACACCATTTGCAGAAGTTGCAACACCGTTCAAAGCTCCGGTGAGTGAACCACGAGAAACAAGTACCTTGGCCATGTCAACGCTGAAATCGGGGTAAGCCCCGGTGATTGCATTGCCCAAAATGTAAGACATTGCAGCGTTGAACGCCGTTTGCTTGGTGGTGTACTTCTTGTAACCAACACGGATAAATCCGGTAATCGGTTTCAGGATAGCCAAAACAAGTGCAAACTTGGAACGCTGGCTCATTTGTCCGTCGGTGCGGGGATTGCTCACCGAAGTAGCGTTGGCACGCATGTAGCTAATGCCTTTCCACTTTCCACCGACAACGTTTCCCACTTTACCGGAGAAACTTCCGAGAATACCTAAATTAATCTTTCCCATTTCTTTAAGAATTTATGGAGTGAATACTAAAAATTACTTGGACTTGGTACGGAGGAGAACCCTTTCAGACCTTGACCAGAACAAATGTAATTGGAGTTATTCAGCAGATTATCAGATTAGAATCCTATGCGTTTCTTTGCTTTAACCTGCCGTTTCCCTCGCGAAAAAAACACGAAAACCGAAAAGAAAATGTAAACACCCTCTTACTGCAAGAAAAAGCGAAGAGAAACGGAGCGTTGAGGCTGTCAAGGTTTTTTGTCAGAATACTACCCGACCAACGGGAGGTGTGGAGATTGTGACAAAAACCCGAAGGGCTTGACCTTTACTGACTCATTTTATTGCTGTTATCTTTGTGAACATTTTTTTTGTCGTGCTATCGAACTTCTGTATTTTGTATTATTGAAAAATATCAACTGCATTTTTTCTTAGGGGTGGGTGGTCGGGGGTTGGTGTGGGAGAAGCAGGTTTAAACCGAATAGTAAAAACAGCCTTGAGCCAGCGTGGATAGCAAGGCTGAAATGCGAGAGAAGAGAAACGAAACGAAGTATTCAGCCTGTGCGTTGTGTGCGAGCCGCTGCGAGTGGAGCGAGTGCCCCGGACACAGGAAGCGCAGAGCGCGGTGGACGGGTGCTGCCGGCAGCTGGTTTGGCGCATTTTTTTTTGCCCGAACGGTGCGTTGGAAAAGGCAAGGGCTGGAAGTAATGAACGAATGGAGTGTATTGAAGCGAATGAACGATAAGGGTGTATGTGTGCGGTGGTGAAGCGGTGTGGAGTGAAACGGAACACGGCTGCAACCACAAGGATTTGTGGGCGGGAAAATACATATACCCTGAAAGTGAAATGAGTGGAATGAAACGAAATGAGCGAATGAATGCCAGCTCTTGCGTGCGGTTGGCAATAGCGGTGTGAAGCATGAAATGGAACTTGTGGAATGAAAGCAAACACGGCTATGCCAACATGGGAAAGTGAGCTGCAAAAAATGTGACAAACCATAACAGCACGAGCGACCGCAGGCGAGCAAAACTCTAAATGGTGGCTGACCCCTACTAAAAATACATGAGCGTAGCGAATACCTTAATGGGGTTTAGGGGGCAGGTGCAACCATGACTGAGGAATGACAGAACGTGGTGAACAAAACAAGCTAACACGCCATGACGAGCACCTACCGGAGCGCAGGAATGAGTGTGGAAGCGGTAGCCACAAGGGCAGCCGAAAAAATACAAGCTGAAGTGTAGCGAAGTCTGGAGATTTTTTTTCAGGCTGCTTGTTTTACCCTTGGGGCTATGTTTTTGTGAACAAAGTGGCGGAATGACGAAGACCGCTTTTCACAGCAAATATAAGGAATTTATTTAATTGCGGAACACAGTTCCTTATAGTATAAAAGGCGGGATGGCATATCCCGCCGACAAGCGCCATTCTTTGCTCATTTTATTCTGCATATCCGAAGGGACGGGGGCCAAACAAAGATACTGAACTCATCACTTACAATCGCATTTTATCTCCTCCTCTTCAAAATCTGTTTTCGGTCTGTTGATGTTAGGATAAGCTTCTAAAAAAACAACACATAGACTGTCGTTAATTTTAAGTCCTGATTTTTCAGATATAACACCAGTATATTCCTCTGATTTATAAGAAAAAGAATAATTAAGGAGTGGGTAAGAAGTTTTCCCAGTAGATCTTGCAAATATTTTAGCTTTAATGCAGCCTGTTGTACCATTCTTTATTAATAGAGGAACTATTACTGAATTAAAAATAGCATACAAAATACATATTCCTACTATTATTACAACCACGTATTGTCTTATTTTGATTTTATTTTCGGCTTTTATTTTTTTCATAAATATTCCGTCCTTCGGGATATGTTCTTTAAATGTAAACACTTTGTGCATTGGTCACTGGGAAACAACGTTCGGCGTAGCCAATTGCAATCCCAGTTCTTTTATTAAAAGGATTTTCAATCCGGAAACAACTATCCACAGCAAATATAAGGAACTTATTTAATTTTAAGTTATAAGTACAAATAAAACTAAAAAAACATGATTGAATTTTTCCCGGGTTGCGACACGAAGAGGTTCAACGGTGTCCGTAAAAAGGTTTGTTTTCTACACAAAACAAGCGCCATTCTTTGCTTATTTGTTCTGCCTGTTTTGAGGAAAAAGTTCATGAACCGAATTGTATATTTATTCAGCTTCACGAGAGGACGAGTGCCTAAACGGGACATAATTCTTGTTGACGGACGTTTTTTAAAATTGATTTGCCGTGTAATTTTAAAAATTTGCCTTGTTTTAAATTTAAAACGTCGATTGCAACAAAAAATTTGCCTCTTTTTAAATTTAAAATGAGACCTGAATCTGGTTTTTGGTGTAATTCTAAAGTTGAAATTGCATAAATATTTAGTTTCACGGGAGGATGAGTGCCAAAAAAACGCCGCAAACTCGTTGCAGGTGCTTTTTCAATTTTATAAAATGGCAAAATTTTTGTTGCGTGTGCTTTTTTAATTTTAAAACTATCGAGCAAACGGGTTTCAACAGCTTTTTTAATTTTAAAATTATCGAAAAAACTCGTTGCAGATGCTTTTTCAATTTTAAAATTATCGTGTAAACTGCGTTCAAACGATGTTTTAAATTTAATACTACTCCGTCAACTCGTTGCAGTTGTTTTTTTAAAATTAAAATTATCGTGTAAACTGGTTTCAAATGCTATTTCAACAGTCAAAAAGGTAGATTTTTTATAATAAAGTCCCGTTTTTACCCCTAAAAAGATAAATGCATAAAAAATGCATACAAAAATAAATTTTACGGGTGCACGGACATTCGGGTGCACGGACATTCCTGTCCGTGATATATTAAAAACGGGTACGAATCCCCGAATATTATGTCCATAATAAATATAAACGGGTACGAATACCCGTTCACCCGGATGCACGGGGAATCTCACAACGCTGAAGCTCTTCGTGCACACATGCACGGGGATTCTCACAACGCTGAAGCTCACTTGCACAGACGCGCGGGGAGACTCACAACGCTGAAGCTCTTCGTGCACACATGCGCGGGGATTCTCACAGCGCTGAAGCTCACTTGCACAGACGCGCGGGGAGTCTCACAACGCTGACGCTCTTCGTGCACACATGCACGGGGAGTCTCACAACGCTGAAGGTCGCTTGCACAGACGCGCGGGGAATCTCACAACGCTGAAGCTCTTCGTGCACACATGCACGGGGATTCTCACAACGCTGAAGCTCACTTGCACAGACGCGCGGGGAGTCTCACAACGCTGAGACTCGCTTGCGCAGACGCGCGGGGATTCTCACAACGCTGAAGCTCACTTGCACAGACGCGCGGGGAGTCTCACAACGCTGA
>CALBZC010000012.1 GCA_937889945.1 uncultured Bacteroidales bacterium | reverse complement strand
CAGACGCGCGGGGATTCTCACAACGCTGAAGCTCACTTGCACAGACGCGCGGGGATTCTCACAACGCTGAAGCTCTTCGTGCACACATGCACGGGGAGTCTCACAACGCTGAAGCTCACTTGCACAGACGCGCGGGGAGTCTCACAGCGCTGAAGCTCTTCGTGTACACATGCACGGGGAGCTCCAAAACACTGAGAATCCATTTTGCAGATGCACGGGGAGTCTCACAATGCTGAAGCTCTTCGTGCACAGATGCGCGGGAAGTCTCACAATGCTGAAGTTCACTTGAATTTTCTAATAGCCAACTGTAATTGAACTTTTTTACCTGCCAACGGGTCAATCAGCTTCCGATACCTGATTTTTTAACCTTCGAAATAGTCGTTTCAATCCTAAAAAATGTCGTTTCAGTCTGTTTTTTGATTAAAAACATGTTCTTGAGCATAATTTTGTACCAAAAATAACAGATAATTAAAATATGAAACGAATTATTTTTTCATTAACACTAATTCTGACCGCCGGTTCCATTCTTTTTGCCCAGGAGAGCAAAACAGTTGGATTGTCGCTTCAGGAATGTGTGCAAATGGCTGTAGAAAAGAATATCAATATGAAAACAGCCCGTATTGATCAGGAAAAAAGCGTAATCAAAAAGGATGAAGCGCGTTCTGCACTGCTGCCGAAGGTTAATTTTTCCGGTAACTTCACCGATAATCTGAAATTGCCCACAACCGTACTTCCGGGAGAGTTTCTGGGGAAACCCGGAACAACTATTCCGGTGCAAATGGGAGTCCAGTACAGCTCAGTGGGTATGCTGAGCATCAGTCAGATTATATTCAACAAAACGGCAGCAACAGCGCTGGAACTGTCCAAAAAATCATCTGAACTGAGTAACTTGAATATTCAAAAAACAAGTGAGGATATTGCGCTTGAAGTAGCTAAAATATATTCGCTGGCACTTACTACTGCCGAACAACGCAAGCTGATCGACGAAAATATCAGTCGCACGGAACGACTCAGAGACATCACCAAAGTGATCGTGGAAAACGGTGTAGGAAAACAAGTGGATCTGGACCGCGTGAACGTGAGTCTGGAAAACCTGTACACACAGCAGAGCAACACACAGTCGGCGCAGGAGCAGCAGTTGAATATGATTAAATACATGCTCGACATGCCGCTTGATGCTAATCTTATCTTAACCGATACCGTTGGAATGGAGTTGCTGAATAACTCGCCTGTTCTTATGTCGGATTTCTCGGATCATGTGAGTATCCGTATGCTTGAATCGCAAAAGGAACTAAACCTGTTGAACAAAAAAATGATCAACAACGGTTACCTGCCTTCACTTTCTTTTTCGGGACAGGCAGCTTTTCAGGGACTGCGCAAAGACTTTAGTACGTATTTCAAAAGCGGAGATGCAAACAAATGGTATCCTTATGCCAATTTTACCGTAACACTGGCAGTGCCTGTATTTGATGGTTTTGAAAAACGCTCTAAATCCCGTCAGGCCGATCTTGATGTGAAAAAAACACAGGAAACGCTTGAAAGTACCAAAGAAAGTTTCAGCATGAATTACAAAAATGCACTGAATAACTACGTAAATAATAAAAATACGGTTCGCCGACAAAAATTAAATCTGGAACTGGCCGATAAGGTATATAAGGAAACAGCCCTGAGATACCGCGAAGGAATGGCAACCATGAGCAACCTGCTGCAGGATGAAATGAGCCTGAGCAGCGCCCAGGGCGGATACCTGACAGCCTTGTACAACTATAAGGAAGCCGAACTGAAAATCATGTCAATCAACGGAGAAATTAAAAATTTAATCAACAAATAATTATTGATCAGAGGTTTTGAATATCACGAACTTCAATCAAATTTTATAAAACGATAATACCAAACAATATGAAAAAGAAAACAATATTTATAAGTTTAACAGTCGTTGTACTGCTTGGAATCATGACCTGGACGCTGGCTTCCAACAAAAAAGTAATTGATTCGCGCAAAGAAGTAAAATCGTCTGAAAACAGCATTGCTGTTTCGATAGCTTCTGCCGAAATGAAAGAAACAAAAGGCAGCCTTGAATTAGTAGGAACCACTCAGGCGGCCAAAGAAGTGAATATCGCTTCTGAAAGTGCCGGTAAAATTGTTCAGGTTAATTTCAAAATGGGCGATTTCGTAGCCAAAGGAAAAGTGTTGGCCAAAATAGATGATACCTACAAACGTCTTGCCTATGAAAATGCAAAACTCAACTACAATAAGTGCAAAGAAGATGTCACCCGTTATCAGGCTTTGCGTAAAGGGGATGCAATTTCAGATACTCAGTTGCGTGACATTAATTTAGCGTATGAAAATGCGGTTATTCAACTTGAAAATGCACAGAAACAATGGAATGACACCCGTATCGTAGCGCCTTTCAGCGGTTATATCATTTCACAAAATACGGAGCTGGGAGCTTATGTCAATGCGGGAACCGTTATTGCAGGTATTGCCGATATTTCCAACCTGAAAGTAGTCCTGGATGTGTCTGAGTCAAATGCATACGAACTTCGTCAGGGACAAATGGTAAACATTACCACCGATGTACATCCTGAAACTACCTACAAAGGAACTATCGCAAATATCAGTCCCAAAGCGAGCCCTTCACACACCTATCCTGTTGAAGTGTTGATTTCCAACAACGGCAACGATAAATTGAAAGCCGGAACGTATGTAAACGTAAACGTGGATATGGGCAAAAGCGGAAAAGCATTGATGATAACGCGTGATGCCATTGTGAGCAGTGTGAAAGATCCTTCGGTATATGTAGTGAAAAATCAGGTTGCTCAATTGATAAAAATCCAAACCGGACGTAATTACAACTCCGAACTGGAAGTTGTTTCGGGATTGAACGAAGGTGACAAAGTGGTAATCAACGGTCAAATCAACTTAACCAACGGATCAAAAGTATCTGTTATCAACTAATTTTAATCCAACAGTTTTATTATGAATATAGTAGAAACATCAATGAAGAAACCTCTGATCATCACCGTAATTTTTACGATGCTGGCTCTCGGAGGATTGATATCATTCAAAATGCTTAACCTTAATTTATTACCTAAGTTTGAGCTGCCTGTACTTACAGTGCAAACGGTATATCCCGGTGCGGGAGCATCGGAAGTGGAAACTTCGGTAACTAAAAAGATTGAGGACGCGCTTTCAACGCTCGAAAACTTAAAGAAAATAAATTCAACCTCGATGGAGGGCGTATCTGTTATTGCTGTAACGCTGAATGAAGGTTCCGATGCCAATCTGGCCGTTCAGGAAGCTCAACGAAAAATTTCGGCAATCAAATCCAATCTCCCTACAGATGTACTGGAACCTTCTATCAACAAGGTGGCACTGGACGAAAAAGCCATCCTCAATGTGGCTGCATCTTCCTCCATGTCGTCCACCGAGTTTTACAAATTGGTGGAAGACCGGATTCAACCCCGTCTGGCTAAACTTCCGGGTGTGGGTACCGTAAAGATAAGTGGTGGACGCGAACGTGAAATCAGAGTTAATATTGATGAGGAAAGACTGAAAGCCTACAAGTTATCTGTATTGCAGGTATTACAGGCTATTCAGACTTCCAACATGGAAATACCGGCCGGAAATGTTGAAAACAAAGAGGCTGTATATTCCGTACGTCTGGCTGCCAAGTATTCAAATCTGAACGACCTCCGCAATACCGTGATTGCCACTACCCCCAACGGTGGAAAAGTGAAAGTGATGGATGTGGCAGAAGTGGAAGATGGAGTAGTGGAGCAAAAGTTGATTAACCGTATCAACGATCGTGATGCCATCGGTATTTCCGTTCAGAAACAAAACGACGCGAACGCGGTAAATGTAGCTGATATGGCTAAGAAAGAACTGAAAGCCGTTGAAGCTGAATATGCTTCCAGCAATGTGAAATTTGAAATTGCAACGGATGATTCGGTATATACCCGTGCATCTGCCAACGGAGTGGTTATTGACCTGGTGCTGGCTATCCTGATTGTGGCATTTGTTTGTTTTATTTTCCTTCATAATATCAGGAGCGCGCTCATTGTAATGGTTGCGGTTCCACTCTCCATTATTCCGGCATTTATTGTTATGTACATGCTGGGTTACTCGCTGAATATGATGTCATTGATGGCGCTGTCGCTGGTAGTCGGTATCTTGGTGGATGACTCTATTGTGGTCATCGAGAACATTTCCCGCCACATGGAAAAAGGAAAAACAAAATGGCAGGCGGCGCTTGATGGCAGCAAACAGATTATGTTTACCTGTCTGGCTATTACGCTTGTAATCGTGGTGGTATTTCTTCCAATGGCCATTAGCGGTGGGTTGATTGGTAATATCCTGAAAGAATTTGCTATGCCTATTGTGATCGCTACCCTGTCCAGTTTGTTGGTATCGTTTACCGTAACCCCGCTTTTGATGTCACGTTTCGGAACGATGCCCGATGATACCCGCATGTCACTGTCGGCAAGATTCTCCCGCTATATTGAACGTACTTTTGATTCAATAAAGAACTGGTATACCGGTTTACTGGCAAAAAGTCTGAAACATAAAGCAACCATACTGGCTGTGACATCGGTTATGTTCATTGCTTCGTTTGCACTGATTCCAACCGGATTTATCGGATTTGCATTTATGCCCGATATGGATAGAGGCGAATACATTGTTACCCTGGATATGAATCCGCAGCTGACGGTGTATGAGAATAATCAACTTACCATGAAGGCTGAAAAGATCATCCGTACTTATCCCGAAGTGTTGAGGGTGTACACCAATGTGGGTATGTCTGCAACTACTACCAAAAACAACATCACCACCATTGCAGTTAAACTGGTGGACAAGGACAAACGTAAAATGGGTGTTGCGGACTTTGCTCAAAAGACCAAAGAAGATATCATGAGACAAATTCCGGGTGTTCGTGCACGTTCCAGTGTATCAGCCGAAAGTTCTGCAAATGAACCAATCCAGTTGATTGTACAGGGAGCCGATTATGAACATGTTCAGCAAACAGCTGCCATGATCCTCGAAATTATCCGTAAAACTCCCGGAACAACGGATGCCAAATATTCCATCGATGATCCGCGTCAGGAAGTTCAGGTTAAACTCGACCGGGAGAAAATGTCGGCGTTGGGATTATCGGTTAGTGATGTGGGTACAACACTTCGTACAGCTTTGACCGGAAATGATAAGTCGAAGTACAAAGAAGGTAATTATGAATACGACATACGTGTAGGTATCGATAATTTTGACCGAACAAAACTGGATGATGTATCAAAACTTGCCTTTATCAATAAAAGAGGAGAGATCATCGAGTTGCGTCAGTTTGCCGCTCTTACTTATGGCCTGGGACCTTCGGCATTGGAACGTACCGACCGTATTTCATCTATCACGGTTAAATCGAATGTAATCGGACGTCCTTCGGGAACAGTTGGTTCTGAAATTAAAGCCGCTATTGCCGGTAAAATCCCATCCGATATCACGATTAAAGAAGGTGGTATGATGGAACAACAGAGTACAGCTTTCGGAAGTCTTGGAGTAGCGTTCTTAGCTGGTATTGTCCTGATTTACCTGATTATGGTTATACTTTATAACTCCCTGACAGATCCACTGATTGTATTGTTCTCTATTCCGTTGTCCATGATCGGAGCTTTACTCGCGTTAGCCCTGACAATGAATACCCTGAACATATTCAGTATTATCGGTATGATTGTGCTGGTCGGGCTGGTGGCGAAGAATGCCATCCTGCTGGTCGATTTCTCCAACCACATGAAATATGATAAGGGTTACACTACTTTCAATGCGCTGATTGCAGCCGGTAATGAACGTATGCGTCCTATCCTGATGACCACTTTCGCCATGATATTCGGTATGTTGCCTATTGCTTTGGCCGCAGGTAACGGCGCCGAGATGAAAAACGGTATGGCCTGGGTAATTATCGGCGGATTAGCCAGTTCGATGATTCTTACATTGATAGTTGTTCCGGTGGTATATTATATCTTTGACCGCTTGGGAGCTAAACGGATTTCCCGACGCAGACAGAAATTGATTAAAAAGGTAAAAGCCAGACAACTCGAAGCAAGCCTTGCGTAAACATAAAATTACGAACAACGACTATGCGTTAACGGGATAGTCGTTGTTCTTTTGTTCATTTATCCTTATCAAACGCTGATAGTAATCAGCCCGAAATTAATAACAAAATATGGACGTAGTAGAAGAAAAATTTTCAAGGATATTCAGATACTTAGGAATCCCCCGGGCGGAAGTCCGTAAGGAGGCATCTTTTGTCACGGATTTTGAATTTAACGAATTCCAGTTTAACTGTCTGGTGATTTATATCAATAACTATTTTCAACTGCATATAAGCGAATGCGAATATACTAAACTGACTACAATTGGCGATACCATAAATTTTGTAAGAGACAAAATGAACTTTCAGGCAATTGAAGCCTAAGATATTTGTAATGAATAACATTCTTAAAAAATAAATTCTTACTCGTAAAGTTATCCAAAAATTGCACCATTTGTTGTACTTTTATGCACAAATACTGATTGTATGAAAAACAAAAAGTTTCGTCCATTCTCTAATATCTCGGCAATAAAATTATCATTAACGATAAGTGTTTTCCTGAGTGCTCTTATGTTTTTAGGGTATATATTCAATAAAGACATTGGGCAGGTTAACTTTATCCGGTTGATTTCAGCCTTCATAAACGATTTTACGCTGTTTTATTTACTTTTCATGTTTAATTTCAAAATAATACAGCTCAGATGGACCAAAGCAGCAAAGGTGAGGGTAATCAGTACAGTATCTTTGTGTATTGCCATTGCAATCAATCTAACCTTCTCGAAACTTTCCATTCGTTTTCTGCCTGAAGTTACTTTTCCCGAAAACCTTCAGATAATGGCAGCTGTCGTAAAAAGTGTAGTTGTATATATGATGGTTTTGTTATTAACCTTCATGTTTTATTCTGTCGATGAACGTCAGCAGACATTGTTTGAAAATGAAAAATTAATTGCTGAGAATATCCGCATCCGTTATGAAGTCCTCAAAAGCCAGGTTGATCCTCATTTCCTGTTTAATTCACTGAATACGCTGGATGGATTGATTGGAACCGATGATGATAAAGCGCATGAATACGTACAGCATTTGTCGACGGTATTTCGTTATGCTATCGGAAATAAGGAAGTGATGCATCTCAGCGAGGAGCTTGATTTTGCCGAATCATTCGCTCATCTGATGAAGATTCGTTACGGCGATAATTTCAGTATCGTTTATAATGTTGATGAAAAGTACAAGAGCTGGTTTATCATGCCTGTGAGTATTCAATTGCTGATAGAAAATGCGGTGAAACACAATGTGATCAGTACAAAGTATCCATTGACCATTACTATTGAAACGACGCCCAAGGATACCATTCGGGTAAAGAATCTGATACATCTGAAAAAAGAAGCTGAACAGGGAGAAGGTATCGGGCTGGCTAATCTTGCCGCAAGGTACGACCTTTTGTTTCAGAAGGAAGTAACCATTACCCAAACGGATTTCTTCTGTGTGGAAATTCCCCTGATAAAACATATTGAACCTGCTAAAACAAATTTGATATGAAAGTAGTAATTGTAGAAGACGAGTTGGTTGCTGCTCAGAAGCTGGAACGCTTAATCAGCCAGTCGACCGACGATATTCAGGTGATTGCCATCCTGCAAAGTGAGGACGAAAGCATTGAATGGTTTACACTGAATACTGCTCCTGATCTGGTTTTTATGGATATTCATCTGGCGGATGGTTCTGCTTTTTCTATTTTTGATAAAGTACAGATTTCATGCCCCATCATATTCACAACAGCCTATGATGAATATGCGCTGAAAGCTTTCGAGGTGAACAGCATTGATTACCTGCTCAAACCGATCAACGAAAAGAGTTTTGAGCATGCTATGAATAAGTTCCGGAATCTGGCTGCTACAAAAAGCTATGATACCGATATGCTGGCAAACGTACTTGCCGCTTTTAAAGACACAAAGAAAGTGTATAAATCGAATTTCTTAATTCCTCACAAAGATAAGTTTATACCATTGGCAGTAGACAGGATTGCCTGTTTATATACTGAAAATAAAATGGTGAAAATTATTACCGGCGATAATCAGACCTATACGATTGACAGTTCGCTTGAAGATATGTATGCTCAGCTTGATCCTGCACAGTTTTTTCGCGCTAACCGCCAGTTTATTGTCTCGCATAAGTCCATTAAGGATATCTCAATCTGGTTTGGGAGTAAACTTTCTGTAAATCTTCATGTTATTGTTCCTGAAAAAATAATTGTCAGCAAAGCGCGTGTTCCGGAGTTTAAAGTTTGGTACACGAAATAAGCTCAAACGCCTTTGCAGCTTGGAAAGAATAAAGATCAGACATTTTAATTTTAAACCAAAAAAACTCCTTCATGTTTTGAAGGAGTTTTTTTGTAAGCATCCCAAATCCGCCGCTTTATAGATTAAAAAAAAACGGACTGGGAGTAACATCACTCTCTAAGTCCGTTTTATCTTTGTTTTATTTGGTTTTATGGGAGCAGTTCTTCCCAGTTTATTGGAGTTTGCAGGGTCGGTATTTTTTCGAGTGTGGAAGTCAACCATGTGTGAGGATCCACACCGGCTTGCAGGCAGCTTCCCAGCAGCGTATAGAATATGCAGTTGTCCTCTGCACCGCTGTCATTGCCTGAGAACAGGTAATTCTTGCGTCCCACAACAAGTGGGCGAATCGCATTTTCTACCCCATTGTTGTCTATCTGATAATATCCTTCTTTGCAATACCGGCTGATACGCGGCCACATCCCAAAAGCATAGCTGATAGCTTTGCCCAGTGGGCTTTTGGGAGTACAACTGTTAAACGCCTGCTTCATCCATGCTTCCATTTGTTGCAATATCGGATACGCTTTCTCTTCACGCTCCCTGCGGATTTGCTCCCAGTCGGCGCCTTCCGCCCTGAGATTTCCCTCCAACATATAAAGCAGGGCAATGTAATCAAGTGCCGGTTTTGCCTCGGGAGTGGTGGTGAGTGCATTTTCAAATTTACGTCTCACATGAGCCATGCAGCCAAGGGGAAGCACACCTTTTTTCTCTTCGAATATACTATAAGCGGCATAACCATCCGTTTGCAGTGCTCCCTGATAGCCTTTCAGCATTTTAAGAACCACCTCCCCGGAACGGGAGCCTTTGTCATAATAAAAGAATACGCCCGGAACCAATACCGAACGAACCACCCAGATATAGCCCTTTCGTGCCGAACCGGGTCGGTCGGTTATCGGATGAGTGGTCTCGTCTACCTGAATGTAGCCGGCCGATAATACCCGCTCCATTTGCGCGGCATAAAGCCCGTAAAGTTTATCTGCCGTGGCATGTACCCAGCGGTTCATGCTCGAAGTGCTTATTTCTACTCCCAGTTCTTTGAAACGTTTTGCCTGCCGGTATTCGGGCAGGTGGTAAAGAAATTTATCAACTATTATCTGGCTTAACAACGACTCACCGGCTATACAGCCCGGCAATATCACGGGCGTTGAAGGTGCCTGAACCAGGGTAGCTGAAAGGGCTTGTTCATCTTGCTTTACCTTGTACACGGGGCGAACGGTACGCTCTACCCAAAACCTGGAAGGCTCAAGCATTAATCTTTCGCTTACATCTTCACCGATTTTAACCCATGTGTCCGGATTTACATTTTCAGGTTCCAGCGCAGTCTCTCTGCGTTCAATATGGAGGGGGATTTTGTAGGAACGTTTCCCGGATACCAAACGTTGCTTTTGCATAGAACGGCGCTGTTCTGCCTTTTGCTTTATATCTTCTACCAAAGTAGTCAGCACCAGGGATTCCTGTTCCAGGGCAGCCTTTCCCTGCTCAGGGTCAAACAGGGATAATTGCGCCTCATTGTAGTCGGGCAGTTTCTTTTCTGAACGGCGGCCAAACAGTTGGCGCTCCAAATAAAGGATGCGCTCATTCTTGCGAAGAAGCTGTTCTTCTTTCAAAAGGATCTGCTCATCTTTCAAAACAAGTTGCTTTTCGATGAAAAGAATTTGCTTTTCGTTGAGAAAAAGTTGTTCGTCTTTCAAAAGAAGTTGCTCTTTCAGCAAAGCATTTTCGCGTAGTATTTGTTGTGTATCCATCCTTGTTTTACAACGTAAAGATACTAATATACAACGAGATATGCAACTATTTTACTGAAAATTATATCGTTTTCTTCGTTTTATTTTCACACTGATTCCCTCCATAAAAAGTACCAGTTCATCCCAACGAATGGTACGAAATCCGACTCCTTCTTTCAAAAAAATCTTGTGGCTGATGCGTCCGCTTTCCATGCGCTTGTAATAAATTACAAAGCCTCCTCGCTCCCAGTGAAGAAGCTTCATCGTTGTACGACTTTTATTCAGGAACACATACACATCTCCATTGACAGGACTCAATGACAAATAACGGATCAATCCGCACAGACCGTCTAATCCCTTGCGCAAATCAACACCTGTCAAACAAACTACAAACCGATTGCCTTCATTCAAACTGAACATACCTTTTTTAAGGCAAAGATCAGTGTTTGATTGTGAAACAGAAATACGGCTGAATTGGGATGCTTACGTTATTTAATCCTGAATGTCGCGATAACTAATTGATTGATTACAACTTACACACATCGTGTTGTTTATCAGATCAAAGATACAATTTTTTGAAAGCAATTCACAACAAGGGTACCAGAGATAAATTTATTTGATAGTTGTTTATCAGATCAAAGATACAATTTTTTGAAAGCTATTCACAATAAGCACTATAAATCAACAAATTACATAGTATTGAGAAACGGTTTAGAACCACTTTGTGCAAAAGAGCTTTTATTTTTGCTGTTGTAGCGTGTTTATTTGCTGTTACTTTCCGTTGATTTCAATTTCTGGAAACAAAAAACCGTTTCTTATTCGTTTCTCAAACGTTTCTCGTCAGAAGGTTTTCGTTTCTCAAACGTTTCTTGTAACAGCAAAAGTACAAAAAATCCCGCACTTTCGGGCGGGATTTTATAGGAGTTCAAATCGTATCGGGATTATTTCAACTTCCACACTGCATAAATGCAGGCTAACAGCAAAGCAAAAAGAGCAAAGCGACCGCACCATATTTGGAAACTCTGCCAACTTGTAAGCGGTGCTTTTACCTGTTTGATTACTTCCACCGGATAGGGAACCCGGATTGTGTCATTGATAAAAATCGAATCTTTTACAATCCTGTTTTTATACAGATACTTGTATCGTTCCAGAATCAAGGTATCGCCTTTATCCTTGACAAAAACAGAATCGTAACGGAAAATTGAGTCTTTGACGAAATTATCCCGGTATTCTATTTTTGTAGTTACTACCGGAATGTATTTGATCGATTTGCAGGAAAGCAACATTGTTGCTATTACTGCGAAAATAAGTTTCTTTTTCATTGGATCTTGATTTTAGTTTGTAGTTTAAAACCTGCCTGTACTGCTGAAATATCAGCGTTCTGTCCGTTCTCAACAAAGCTCATGGCCGCGACAATTAAAATGTAATCAGAGCCATCCCAGGCGGTTAGTTCCTTGTTTCGGGGAACACCCGACCATCTTTCAACATGGGCGATATAACTTTCCGTATTGTTCTCTGTCGGTGGTGCCCATTTAGTTATTATCTTTTCGATTGTGTTCCACCCTCTCGAAAGATAGGTTCCAAGTGTTACAAAGGCGGCTCTGTAACCGTAAGGCATTGACGAGAAAGTTTTAAAACTCGTGTCTCTACCTTTGATTTCTCCTTTAAAATTATCGGCATTGAGCCGGATATTCAACGGATTGTTGTTCCGAAGCCCTCTTGATTTCATGACTATTCCTCCTGCTTTTTTGAGTTTAGAAATGAAATGAGGGTTTGTATCTCCTCTTTGTTTTCAAAGAGTTTGAGCAGGACCTTTTGAATTTCGTCCACGTTTTTAGTTTCCTGCCTGAGGTTCTCAAAAACTGATTTCGCTTCGACAAGGACAATCCCGATAGCTCCTATTACGGTAAAGTATGGCATATCAAAAACCACGCTTGCCACAATATCGGCAATAGAAAGCATGATCATTAAACCAAAGTAGCTGGTCAGTTTGGTAATGGTGCGGCGGTAGCCGAAACTGGTACGGACTATTTTCAGGCGTTTTGCACGCCTTACCCCGAAGAACAGGTCAATCAGTACGGACAGAAAAACACAGGTGTAGAGGACTGCCAGAACAGTCAGGAGCGAATCAAAGTTGCCCCAATCTTTATTCATTATTAATCGTATCATATTTGTTTCAATTTTAATTGATTGTTAGATTTATTGATTCAAAAAAAGCCGCCCGAATGAGCGGCTTTTAATGCAAGAAAACAGATAGTTGCCTACGCTTAGGCCACTACAACAGAACCCAGATAGGAGCTGTTTGCCACGTCTTTACCATCTTCGGTAATGAAGCCCAGAAACACTTCCACGCTTTCACCAACCCAATCAGCAGGAACGGTAATGTCTTCAGTTCCGGCTACACGCTGGTTGCCGCCAATATCGAAAACAGATTCCGCCCGGGCTGGATTCAGAACAACGATCAGAGCTTTGTCGGTTGCAGCAGCAGTACCACTTCCGGAGTTGTCAGCCCAATTCAGGGTAACGACACCATTTGCAGAAGTTGCAACACCGTTCAAAGCTCCGGTGAGTGAACCACGAGAAACAAGTACCTTGGCCATGTCAACGCTGAAATCGGGGTAAGCCCCGGTGATTGCATTGCCCAAAATGTAAGACATTGCAGCGTTGAACGCCGTTTGCTTGGTGGTGTACTTCTTGTAACCAACACGGATAAATCCGGTAATCGGTTTCAGGATAGCCAAAACAAGTGCAAACTTGGAACGCTGGCTCATTTGTCCGTCGGTGCGGGGATTGCTCACCGAAGTAGCGTTGGCACGCATGTAGCTAATGCCTTTCCACTTTCCACCGACAACGTTTCCCACTTTACCGGAGAAACTTCCGAGAATACCTAAATTAATCTTTCCCATTTCTTTAAGAATTTATGGAGTGAATACTAAAAATTACTTGGACTTGGTACGGAGGAGAACCCTCTCAGACCTTGACCAGAACAAATGTAATTGGAGTTATTTAGCAGATTATCAGTTTAGAATCCTATGCGTTTCTTTGCTTTAACCTGCCGTTTTCCTCGCGAAAAAACACGTAAAGGAAAAAGAAAATGTAAACACCCTCTTACTGCAATAAAAAGCGAAGAGAAACGGAGCGTTGAGGCTGTCAAGGTTTTTTGCCAGAATACTACCCGAAGTGAAACGAGGTGTGGAGATTGTGGCAAAAACCCGAAGGGCTTGACCTTTACTGACTCATTTTATTGCTGTTATCTTTGTGAACATTTTTTTTTGTCGCATATATCATAATTTAAAATTTTACATGAAATGGAAAATCCTTTTGAAATTATCGAACAAAGACTCAAAAACATTGAAAATCAGCTTTCAGAATTAGTAGGAATGGCAAAAGCCCCCATTCTTAAAGGAGTATCAGAAGAAATAATGACAGTAGAGAAACTTTCGGATTATTTGACAATAGCAAGACAGACCATTTATGAGAAATGCTCAAAAAAAGAGATTCCTTATTTTAAAGCAGGGAAGCGATTGTATTTTAAAAAGAGTGTAATCAACGATTGGATAAATAGTGGTCGGAGATACACAACTGACGAACTCATGCAACAGGCTGAGGAATGGACACGAAAGCATCCCAGAAAGCAATAACATTTACTTTCCCGATTAAATGATTTCATATCAAACTACAACTGCATTATATTAGGGGTGGGTGGTCGGGGGTTGGCGTGGGAGAAGCAGGTTTAAACCGAATAGTAAAAACAGCCTTGAGCCAGCGTGGATAGCAAGGCTGAAATGCGAGAGAAGAGAAACGAAACGAAGTATTCAGCCTGTGCGTTGTGTGCGAGCCGCTGCGAGTGGAGCGAGTGCCCCGGACACAGGAAGCGCAGAGCGCGGTGGACGGGTGCTGCCGGCAGCTGGTTTGGCGCATTTTTTTTTGCCCGAACGGTGCGTTGGAAAAGGCAAGGGCTGGAAGTAATGAACGAATG
Source organism: uncultured Bacteroidales bacterium (assembly GCA_937889945.1). Taxonomy (GTDB): domain Bacteria; phylum Bacteroidota; class Bacteroidia; order Bacteroidales; family UBA4417; genus UBA4417. The sequence goes on along the minus strand of CALBZC010000012.1, from coordinate 50,697 downwards.
GAGTGTATTGAAGCGAATGAACGATAAGGGTGTATGTGTGCGGTGGTGAAGCGGTGTGGAGTGAAACGGAACACGGCTGCAACCACATGGATTTGCAGGGTGGGAAAAGACATATACCCTGAAAGTGAAATGAGTGGAATGAAACGAAATGAGCGAATGAATGACAGCTCTTGCGTGCGGTTGGCGTTGCGGTGTGAGTGAAGGAATGTAGTGAAATAAAATGAACGGAAAGACTGAACGAACACGGCAATAAGCCAACATGGGAAAGTGAGCTGCAAAAAATGTGACAAACCATAACAGCACGAGCGACCGCAGGCGAGCAAAACTCTAAATGGTGGCTGACCCCTACTAAAAATACATGAGCGTAGCGAATACCTTAATGGGGTTTAGGGGGCAGGTGCAACCATGACTGAGGAATGACAGAACGTGGTGAACAAAACAAGCTAACACGCCATGACGAGCACCTACCGGAGCGCAGGAGTGAGTGTGGAAGCGGTAGCCACAAGGGCAGCCGAAAAAATACAAGCTGAAGCGTAGCGAAGTCTGGAGATTTTTTACAGGCTGCTTGTTTTACCCTTGTGGGTATGTTTTTGTGAACAAAGTGGCGGAATGACGAAGACCGCTTTACCTATTCGGTTTAAACCTGCGTGGGCAGGATTATTAACGTCTTTTTCCGCTTAAATTGAAAAGAGGATATTGGGGAAATGGAGGAAATGGATTATTTCCTCCATTGGGATTTAGAAATTTAAAGCAACCTATAAATCAACAATTACCTTTTTTAGCTTATCTGTGACTTGCTGCGCTACCTCTCCTAATGCTGGATTTACAATGGCCTGCATTGAGGCTATGGGATTGACGGCAGCGACTTCGATTTCGTTTTCGGCTTGTTCAATAACCAGTACATTGCATGGTAACATAGTTCCGATTTTATCTTCAGCTTGCAATGCTTTGTATGCAAACGGTGGATTACATGCACCAAGTATGGTGTATTTTTTAAAATCAATATCCAACTTTTCTTTCAGTTTTTCGTGCATACGAATTTCTGAAATGACTCCAAAGCCTTCTGATTTCAGGGCTTCGGTAGTTATCTTAATGGCTTCATCAAATGAAACATTAAGCGTTTTGCTAAAATAGTATTCCATAATGATTATAATTAAATGGTTATTTATTGAGTTTTGAAAGTATTGTTTCGTTCAATTCAAAACGGCCAGTCTTTTTATTGATTTTCTGTAACATTTCATCTGAAGTGAATTTGTCACAAACAGCCATGTGGATAGCCGAGTCGGTAAGTACATATTTACGAAGGTTTGCCAACGTGAGCGAATAAATGGTTTTATGATTCCCAAAGCTGAAATAGTAGTAGGTCACAGGTACAGCAATGAACGTGCTACGTGGGCCAACTTGTTTGCTTGTAGCTTTAACTGTTTTGCGTGTGTATATGTACAAACTTGAGGTATCGGCAATGAGGTATGGATCCCGATTTATAAAGCGATAATTTTCACCATTGGTAAGTTGGATTGCAAAAATACTGTCTTTGTAAAATACAGTTTTTTTACCCTGTTCAATAGTAATGATTTCAGGCGAAATAAAGAATTGTTTTAGTTTTATTTTATCACCTGCATGTTGTTTATCAGTTGGACGTGTAAGCTCTCCACTTTTGAAATTATCTGCATTAAGATATATACCTTGTACCTCACTGTTTTGAATTTCTTTTTCACGTTGTGCGAAAAGTTGACTTGTTGCAAGTAGTAAAATTGCTGCAAGAGTTGTTTTTATTATTGTTTTCATTGTTGTATTTTTTAAGTGTAAAGAAAGTAAATTAAAACCATCTGCCGATTTTAAGTAAGTAATTATATATTTTTTCATTCAGCTTACGAAACAGTATTTTCGTAAGATTCTAATAGCATTAAAGACCCGATTAAAGCAACACCCATATCGACAAAAACTGCTTCCAACTATGATTGCAACGCCAAAACACCCAGAATAATGAAAATTAGTTTTACAGCCTTGACAAAATAAATATTCTGTCAAGCAATCGTTCCTATCCTAATGGAAATGTCAATGCAGTTACTACCTTTGAAGGTAAACTTGTCATTAGCAACAATTCTCCTTTTCTTGGATTAAGGGACATTTTACCGAACCATAGCTACAAAACACGCAGCAGTCTCCTTTTTGGGGTTTCAAAACGGTTTTGCAATTCTCACATTGATAAAAGTATTGGCAAGAATCTGTCGGCATTTTTTCTTCTTTTTTGTGTCCACAGTTTGGACAGGTAATTACAGATTTAGTTATAAATTTCATTTTGAAATTCTTATGTCAATTATTCATTGTATTAAGAGCTAAATTAATGCATTGCGCTGTTTTTATTTTCTTAGTATCCTGATAGCATTAAAAACTGCGATTAAAGCTACACCCATATCGCCAAAAACCGCTTCCCACATGGTGGCAATACCGAATACACCCAGTATTATAAAAATGAGCTTAACGCCCATAGCAAAATAGATATTCTGCCAGACAATTTTACGGGTTATTTTTGCGACATTTATAGCAGTAGCTACTTTAGAGGGGGAGTCGGTCATTAGCACCACATCGGCAGTTTCGATAGCGGCATCAGAGCCAAGAGCACCCATAGCAATTCCGACATCAGCACGGGCAATTACAGGGGCATCATTTATTCCATCTCCAACAAAAGCTACTTTTCCCCCTTTGCTTTCCAGCATTAAGTTCTCAATGTGTTTGACTTTATCCTGAGGTAACAATTCAAAGAAGTATTTGTTGATATTTAGTTTTTTGGCGAATGCAGCTGCTGCAAATTGATTATCGCCGGTAAGCATTACCGTTTGAATGTTTTTTGCTCTCAGTGCTTCAATAGCTTTAATTGCATCATCTTTCAGTGTGTCTGAAATGATTATATATCCGGCATAAACTGTATCAATGGCGATATGTACAACTGTTCCTTCCACATTACAAACCGGGTGATCAATATTCTCCCTATGAAGTAATTTATCATTTCCAGCAAGCACCATTTTGTTGTCAACTACCGCTTTAATCCCATGTCCGGAAATTTCTTCAACTTTCTTTATTCTTTGTATTTCAATCTCTTTTGCAAAGGCTTCGGAAATAGATTTAGCAACCGGGTGATTTGAATTGGTTTCGGCATAAGCTGCGTATTCCAATATTTCTTCTTTCGAAAAACCGTTGGACGTAACTACCTCTGAAACTTTGAACTCACCCTTGGTGAGGGTTCCCGTTTTGTCGAAAACTACGGTAGTAACCTGTGTGAGTGCATCCAAAAAATTAGAGCCTTTTACGAGTATTCCTTTACGTGAAGCACTACCAATACCACCGAAATATCCTAAAGGAATACTGATAACCAAAGCACATGGACAGGAAATAACCAATACGACCAACGCACGGTAAATCCATTCGCTGAATGTTTGATCGCTAAACAACAATGGTGGCAAAATGGCTAATAAGAGAGCAGAGATAACCACTACAGGCGTATAGTATTTGGCAAAAGTGGTAATGAATTTCTCTGTTTCTGCTTTCTTGGAAGAAGCATTTTCGACCAATTCTAAAATTTTCGAAACAGACGACTCGCTGAATAATTTTGTAACTTTAATTGTCAGTAGACCTGTTTGATTGATTGTTCCGGATAAAACCAAGTCATTTCTTTTCATTTTTCGCGGCACACTTTCTCCGGTAAGAGCAGAAGTATCTACGAAAGAGTTTCCATCGATAACTTCTCCATCGAGCGGAATTTTCTCTCCAGGCTTCACTATAATTGTATCGCCAACCTGAATGCTTTCGGGTGAAACTTTTGTTGAGTTACCGTCTATTACTAAGTTTGCGAATTCAGGTTTTATTTCGAGCAGTGCTTTGATTGACTTCCGTGAACGATTTACAGCAATATCCTGGAACAATTCACCCACTACATAAAATAACATTACGGCTACTGCTTCAGGCATCTGGTCAATGCTAAATGCTCCAAGGGTAGCAATAGTCATTAAAAACTTTTCGTCAAAAAACTGGCCTCTGATAATGTTTTTAACCGCTGACGAAATTACTTCCCAACCAACGATTAAATAACCAATTCCGAATACCAGGTATTCACCGATATGATAAGGAGTATTGTGTATTTGATTTTCAAATACCATTCCTATAATTAAGAGACAAATACCCAAAATAGCTTTGATAATTGTTTCTTTATTTTCGACAAGTTCACTTTGAGAAATCGTTGTATTCTCAGCATTCAAATCTTCTACAACTACTTCCGGTTCGAGTTTCTTAATTTGCGCTTTAACTTTATCCAGATTATCGGTATCGATAGTCATAGTGGAGTTCGCAAAATTTACAGCTACAAATTTTACTTCTTCCAGTTTTGACAGGCTATTTTCAATCTTAGAAGCGCAGGAAGCGCAATCTAAGTTATTCAATTTGTATTTTTTCATTTTTAGAGTGTCTTGTTTATTTGCAGAAAAATAATTATTAGTCAGGATTTGTTAAATATTGCCCGGTTTAACCGGGCAATATTTACATGGTAATTAATCTTCGCCGTTTTCTAAGCCAGTTCTCACTTTGTACACTTTTTCTACTTCGGAGACATAGATAATTCCATCACCCGGATTTCCTGTTCTTCCTTTAGTGGAAATTATGTTCACAATATTTTCTACCTCACTATCATTACAGACAATTTCAATTTTGGCCACTTTACTATCCGTTATTGAAAAATGAGTTGAAAGTGTTGATTCATCGCTCGCAAAATTTCCTGTTCCTTCGGCCATTGAGGCTGTTATGTTTGGGTAACCTGCCTGAAGTAATTGATTTAAAATGTCATTTACTTTAAAAGGCTTTACAAATGCTTTTATTTCCTTCATGATTGTTTCTTTTTAGAGGTTGATTAGCACGCCATTTCACCTGCATTTTTCTTTGCCGAAAGCAAGTTATATGCTCCTTTTACAATGACTTTTTCAGTTTTAAAATTGTAGTTGTCGGGCAATGTAATTTCGGTATATCCTTCATCCGTCACCCCTTTTTTTACCTGTATCATTCGGTATTCTGTAAAAGGTTTGCCGCTTTCATTTTTGTTACGTTCAAAAACAAAAATATAGTCTTTGTCTTCGAAACTCACAATTGCCTCGGAAGGCACAGCAGTTACTTTGCTGGTAGTGGCTTCAATTACCGCATTTACATACATACCCGGCAATACATTTTTGCATGTCCCCTGAACACTTGCATACACCTTATAGGTTTTATCGGCATCAACGGATTTGGCGGTTTGGTAAATCAGTGCCATGTGCTGTTCGGTTTCATTATTGATAAAAAAGCGTATTTTTTGACCGGTAGAAACCTTGTCAGCATCTTTTTCAAACAGCGTAAGTTGAAGGAAAAGTTTGCTGGTATTTACAATTTCAAATAGCACATCGGAAGCCGAAACCGATTTGCCGATACTTACATTTACCGTTTTTACATATCCGGAAATTGGTGAAACCAATGTAATGGATTTACTGATATTGTTTTCGTTCAATTTATTGGGATTGATACCTAAGATAGACAACTTTTGTTCCAGTGATTTTACCTGCACTTTCAGACTTCTATACTCGGACGTAACTAATTGCATACTCTTCTTTGACGAAACATCACTCTTGTATAGCTCGTTTTGTCGGTTATAATCCGCCTCGGCATATTCAAGTTTGCTTTTTGCTTCGAGATAGTTTTGTTGAATATCAATAAATTCGGAGTTTTCAATAACAGCCAACGTTTGGCCTTTTGAGACTGAATTACCCGGCATAAGGGACGTACTTTTCACAAAGCCACCCATTGGCATGCTTACCATAGCCATGTTTTGAGGTGCAGCGGCAACTACACCGCTCACTTTGAGGGTTCCGCTTAGGGAACGCAATTCAATTGCACCCGTTTCTAAGTTGGCAAGTTTTACCTGATCGCCACTCAGTTCCACAATATTTTCGGGTATAACTTCTGTTTCTTTGGCTTCTACACCCTGTTTTTTATCTCCTTTGCATGACGAAAATGCGAGAAGAGCAGCTAGAATAATGATAGGTGATATAAATTTATATTTTGTCATAATGATTGTTTTTTAGACCCCCAACCCCCAAAGGGGGCTAAAGGTGTGAAATTAATATATTTTTCCGGTAATAAAGTCTATTGAAATAACGGTTTGATTATAATTGTTCTGTGCATCGAGGTAGTTTTGTTTGATACTTAATGCCCGATTCAGACTCAGAATATAATCGAGGTAATCCATTGCTCCGGCTTTGTAACTTCGTGTAGCCTGCTCAATGATTAAATCAGCTTCAGGAATAGCCTGTTTTTCATAATAATCAACACTATTGCTGTTTTTGCTGAATTCAAGCATTAATGAACGATAACTGCCCGAAAGCGATTTTGAATAATACTCCGCATTTGTTTGAGCCACTTTTTCTTTCAACTTTGCAGCCTTTACTTTTGCCGAATAAGGTGCAAACCAGATTGGAACAGCAATACCCGCCTGAATTCCGGTAAACCGGTCGCCCGTACCAAATATACGTGGCACTCCGTTTATTTCCTGAGTTCCCTGCATGGTTTGGCTGAAATATCCGATACTTAAATCGGGTAATATGCGACTGCTTTCCACTTTTTTCTCTAGTCGAGACACTTCAATTTGTTGATTAATATAACTAACCGAAGGATTGGCAGCTAAAACGGATTTGTCGGCAGCAGGTAAATAGTCGATACGGTGTAACACGGTATCGGCAGGGTACAGAGTTGTTTCAACATTTAAAATCGTTTGCAGTTTCTGATTATATATCACCAAATCGGCATTAATCTGTTGCAACTGATTTTTAATTTCGAGACTTTGCGAACGGGCTGAAATCATTTCAAGCCGATTTGTTTCGCCTGTTTTTGCCCTGAGTTCAGCCGCTTTTTGGAAACCAGTATATAAACTATCCTGATATGCGAATAATTTTTGCTTCGAATACAGGTAAGCTAATTGCCAGTAAATTTGTTTCACTTGCGTGGCAATTTCAAGTTGTGAAGTTTTTAGCTGCCATTCACTGCTTTTGATATTAGCTTTAGCCAGTTTGTTTTGGTTTATATAGACTGTAGGAAAAGCAAAGGATTGTGATACGGTAAAACTATTGTCTTTGCTGTAGGAGTTAAATTGTCCGTATTGCCCATCAATGCTAGTTTTTGGAATGTCCCACGAAGCACCCTTTAAGGCTTTTTGAACATCAACAGCATATTTTGACGAACGCACCGATAAATTACTATCCAATGCCATTTGTATTGCTTGCTTCAGATTAATACTTCTGTATTGCTGCGCATTTATTGAATTAAAACCCGCAGAACAAACCACAAGCATCAACAAAATTGACAAGGTTTTCACTGATTTTCTTTTAAAAATGGATCTGAATGAAAAAGTTGAAAAGAATATGTAGAAGATAGGCAAAACAATTAACGTCAGCAAAGTAGCTGTTATTAATCCACCAATAACTACTGTTGCAAGCGGTTTTTGAACTTCAGCTCCTGCCGAAGTGGACAAAGCCATAGGTAGGAAGCCCAGCGAAGCCACGGCAGCTGTCATGATTACAGGTCGTAAACGCGTGTGTAATCCTTTCAATACCCTTTCGGTAATATCTATAATTCCTTCTTCCTTTTCCAGTCGGTTAAACTCGGCAATAAGCACAATGCCATTGAGCACTGCAATACCAAACAGAGCAATAAAACCAACTCCAGCAGAAATAGAGAAATTCATACCGCGCAACCAAAGTGCAATGATGCCACCAATGAGCGACATCGGCACCGCTGTATAGATTAATAAGGTTTGCTTTACGGAATGAAATGTGAAGAATAACAGTACAAATATAAGTAACAACGCTACCGGAACGGCAATAGCGAGACGAGCCTTGGCAGCTTGAAGATTTTCAAATTGACCACCATACTTTACATAATAACCTGTTGGTAGTTGCACTTTTGCATCAATCTGTTTTGTCACATCAGCTATGACACTCTGTACATCTCTGTTACGGACATTGAAACCAATGGTTATACGACGTTTCGTATTTTCACGTGACACCTGTGCAGGACCTGATTTTATTTCAACATTGGCAATTTGTTCAAAAGGAATCTGTCCGCCGTTGGGCAAAGCAACTGAAAGGTTTTTTACATCGTCAATGCTTTGGCGGTAATCCTTATCCATTCGTACCACTAGTCCAAACCGTTTTTCTTCATCGAATACTACTCCCGCCTGACTTCCTGCAAATGCAGTACGCAAGACACGGTTTACTTCTTCTATAGAAAGTCCGTATTGCGCCAATCGATCACGATTATATTCAACCTGAATCTGAGCCAGTCCGGTGACTTTCTCCACATTAATGTCTTCAACGCCTTGCACCTTTTGAATGATTTTTTCCACTTGCGAAGCTTTATCAGCTAGTGTATTCAGGTCATCACCAAATATCTTTATAGCAATGTCCTGTTTTGATCCAGAAAGTAATTCGTTGGTACGCATTTGAATGGGCTGTTGAAACTCAAATTTCACGCCAGCCAACGGAATCAAAGCTTCTTCCATCTTTTCCACCAGTTCCTCACGGGTTTTTGCCGAAGTCCATTCGTGTTTATCTTTGAGCGTAATAATATAATCGCCTGTTTCCATAGGTGTTGGGTCGGTTGGTATTTCGCCGGCACCAATTTTACAAACAACATGTTTTATTTCCGGGAAGTTAGCAAGCAGGATTTTATTAGCTTTTTGAACCTGCTCAACCGTATTGGTAAGCGACCCACCCTGCAAGGTAATTACCCCCGCTGCAAGATCCCCTTCTTCGAGCTGGGGAATGAACTCACCACCCAAACTATTAAAGACAAACAAGCTTGCAATGAAAATGGTAATAACCGAAGCAGAAACAAGCAGCTTGTGATTTAATGCATATCTGATAGCCGGATTAAATATTTTGTGAAACCAATCCATCATCCTGTCTGAAAAATTGGGCTTGTGCTCAGTGCTTTTACTCAAGAATAAGGTTGAAACCATCGGTACATAAGTCAATGATAGAATTGTAGCACCAATCAACGCAAATGACACCACTTGTGCCATTGGGCGAAACATTTTACCTTCGATACCCACCAATGCCATAATTGGGACATATACTATCAGGATAATAACTTGCCCGAATGTTGCTGAACTCATCATTCGTTTTGCCGACTCAAATACTGTTTCATCCATTTGTGGCTGCGAAAGTCTTTTGATGCCCGGATGATGGTGTTTACTCATCGTTATTCGATGCACCACGCTCTCGACAATAATCACAGCCCCATCCACAATCAATCCGAAGTCAATAGCTCCCAGACTCATTAAGTTACCCGATACGCCAAATAGTTGCATCATGGAAACGGCAAACAGCATGGAAAGTGGAATTACTGAGGCAACAATAAGCCCTGCTCGCATATTTCCCAAAAACAATATCAAAATGAAGATAACAATTAATGCGCCTTCAATTAAGTTTCTGGCAACAGTGCTAATAGCACGTCCCACTAAATCAGAACGATTGAGAAACGGTTCAATCTTCACCCCTTTAGGTAATGATTTTTGAATGGTTTCAATGCGGGTTTCTACATTTTTTGTAACTTCATTGGCATTTGCTCCTTTGAGCATCATCACTACGCCACCAACAGCCTCTGTACTATCAATAACCATAGCACCATATCGTGTGGAATTTCCATATTGAACGGTGGCAATGTCTCTAATTAAAACAGGAATACCCGATGAATTGCTCTTTACAACAATCTTTTCGATATCTTCTAATGATTTTACCAACCCAATGCCACGGATAAAATAAGCTGTTGGCTTTTTATCAATATAGGCACTACCTGTATTTTCGTTGTTTCTTTCGAGTGCATCGAAAATGTCGGTGAGTGTAAGGTTCATGCTTCTGAGTCTCTCGGGATTTATGGCTACTTCATATTGCTTTACAAATCCTCCATAGCTATTGATATCGGCCACTCCTGTAGTTCCCAACATCTCGCGGCGAACCGTCCAATCCTGCAAGGTTCTTAACTCCATTGGAGTATATTTGTTTTCATATCCCTTTTCTACAGCAAGGCGGTATTGGTATATTTCGCCCAAGCCGGTAGAAATGGGAGCCATCTCAATTTTTGCGAGACCCGCCGGGATAATGTCCTCGGCTTCTTTTAGCCGTTCTCCTACTTGTTGCCGCGCCCAGTAGATATCTACATTGTCTTTAAACACAATTGTAGTCACCGACAAGCCCAAACGTGAGATGGAGCGAAGCTCAATAATGTTTGGGATATTGGCAATAGCTACCTCGATAGGTGCTGTAATTGAGCTCTCGACTTCCTGAACCGCCAACGATGGGGCAAGCGAAATAACCTGCACCTGGTTGTTGGTTATGTCCGGAGTTGCATCAATAGGTAGCTGTGTAAGCGAATACGTTCCCCAGCCAATTAATGCAATTACAAATAAGCCTATAATAAACTTATTCTTTATTGAAAAATGAATGATACGTTCTATCATAATTTAATTATTTATTTTAAATGTGTTGTAAAAAAGTGTTGAATTCTGGCAAAGATTCCAAAAATGATAATCAAACAGGCGATAGTAATGAAAAACCATTTTATTACTTGTTTTAGCTGGATTTTATTTTTCTTTTTTTTCACAAGTCATTTATTTTTTTGATTTATAATACTGATTAAATGTTTTTCTATTTTGGAAATAAACAATCTCAGGTTCGCCCCGATTTTTCAATCCAATCAAAGCATTAGCTTTGCAAATAGTGTCACCTGATAAGGGATCCGGGATAAATGCATCTTCCTTATAGTGATTAACAAGATGTTCATAGCAGTCACGGTTACAGAAGAAATAGTCTTTTCCTTTATAACTAAGTTTTAAACTTTTATGATTAAGCAGCTTGTCACCATTCATACAAACAAGTTCCGTCGGAACTTCCTTGCCATAAAATGCATATTGACGGTAGGCGAATTTGGTGTCGTACCAAAAAGTATGAAACACTAAGTATAAAATTATAAAAACGAAAAGCAAACCAAAACTAATTCGCAACGTTCGTTTATTCTTTTTATCTTCAAAGATTTGCCTCTTCTGTAATTCCCTCTTTGTAAGTTTCTTTTTACTCATTTTAGAGCCTAATTTAAAACATGAACAAAAACCTGATATTTCTATCAGGGAGTTAAAATGCGAAGTGAAATTAAACTAAGGCAGGAGGACCTCTAAAGGATGGCTCGGATGAAAGATACTGTTTTAATACAACAAGATCTTTAATTGTGTGGAAAGTTAATGAAACTTTGTTGTGGAATTTTACTTCCTCATTGGACGTAATAAAAAGTAAAAGGGAATTAAACGCAGTTTTGTTATCAAAAGTAATTGAGTTGACTTTCTGTATAACAATAGTATTGAGAGCATGACAATGCTTATCGGCTTCCGTCGAAGATTCCCCACGGCTTTGATTGGTGGTGGAATTTGTAGAATTATGGTCGCAGCTCGTATCGAGGTGATGGTGATGAGGGATGGTAGCATGAAGAAGTATTACCAGACCAGCCAGTAATATTAATACAAACTTAGTATTTTTCACCACTCTACTCATAAAATTCTGAATGCGACTATTAAAACAACCGCAAAGATAATATAAAAGTTTATGCAACCAAGTTGCAAAGTTATTCCTTGCAGTTTGCACACGTGCCTTTTACGACCATATTAATGGTTTTGATTTCAAAACCAAGTGGTAATGTGACGGAAGGAATCGGAGTGTCGTTTAAACAATAGGTGTGTTTACATTTGATGCAAAAGAAATGCACATGCAGATCGTGCGGGTTGCATTGGCAATTTTCGGCACACAAAGCATACTTTACCGAGCCTGTGCCGTCGTCAATGCTGTGAATAAGTTTATTTTCTTCGAATGTTTTCAGTGTCCGGTATAAAGTAACTTTGTCAGCTTTATCAAATTTCTTTTCCAGATCAGATAAGCTGATAGCAACGTTCTGTTCAAGCAATGCGTTTAAAACTAATTCACGCATGGCGGTAGGTTTCATGTTCCTACTTATAAGTTTGTCATCGTTGTTTTTCATACTATATTCAATTAAAACAGTCCTAAATCATTGACTACAAAATTACAATTATTTTTTTAATACTGCATTTTGTCGTCTATTGAGAATTGGAGTAAACAATGACATTCACAGAAAGTACAAATTGTTATTTTTAGATATTTGAAGGTATAATAACCCGAGAGTTACATAAAGACAAATAAATATAATCAACCAGAGAATTATTAAATAAAATAACAGCAAACATGTATGTTCATTGGTGTTATCAAGGTTTTTTGTATCTGTCGTGAGCAAAGTGATTAATTAATCCATTGATTGCAAAGCGTTTTATGTGTTTCTCGGCAGTCTTGTCGGGTATGCCTAATTTTTGAGCAACTGCCAAATAGTCTTTTCGGCAGAACTCCGACGGGAGTTCATCTAAAAACTGTTGCTTTTGATTTTTAGGGGCTGTTGTAACAGCTTCGGAAGGTAATTGTTGGAATACCATAGAAGCATGTTGAACAAGTATTTTTACCATTGATAATGCTGTATTAAAATCACTATCTCTGCAAACCAAAGGAGAATGAATATCCCCATCATCCATAATCCGAAGAGCTGTGAGTATCATCGCGATTCGGAAAGTAATGAGACCGAGCCGCCGAACGGTGGCGAGGTAGTCAGCTCCATACAAACAAAGGTACTGGTTTTGCGTTTGGGCAAAATAGGTATTAAATGCCTGTTGTTGCCCCGAAGTCAAACAAAAGCGTATTGGTTCGGCTTGATATTCTAAATGCCTGTAAAGGTCAAAGAATTGCATTCCAAGGTGATTGAAATAACTATCGAGTGTTTGGTCTGAGGAATTGGCAAAAACATCGTTCCACACCGGACGGATATTCATAAAATAGAAAATAAAACGACTGAACAAGCCGTTTTCGGCACTTGGTATAAGTGCCGAAACCTGTTTTGGTGTACCCGATAAGAGGGCAGATAAACGGGGATTATCGATTTCGACAAATTCTCTGTCTTTACGCCTGTTGTATGAAATTGTTTCGTGGTGGAACGCTTTGCGGAAACCATCGGAATAATTTCCGTGTTCACTTTTAAATGTGAGTGCAAGCGTATCTCCTTCGGTTTCAAACATTAGCCCTGAGCCGTTGTTGTCATTCAAAATCTGAAATAACCCTGTTGCGCTGTTGTTGGCCGGAATGACCAACATTTTTACAGGTGGTTCTTTGGGTCTCTCTGTTTCAGCTTTATTCTTGGTTGCTGCGTACTCGGTGAGAGCTCTTTGGTATTCATCAAATTCGAGTTTTGAAACCTCACGCAATGACCTGTGTATGGGGTCAACCAGTTTGCGACAAAGCGTTAAACGACCTTTACCAGCGGAAGCCTGAGCCGTAACGAATAGAAATAAATTCGGATAAACTTCTCTTTCTGCATAAATGCCGAAAATCTTAGGCAAACATGCAGATATTACCACCAACGAACCAAGTAGAAGAAGGTCTCTATCTTCGGGCGAATTGGATTTTGCAACAACTTTTTGAAGAATGCCCGGAAGGTCGGCATAAATATCATCGGGAAATGTTGGAAGGTTCGTTTCCTGAATATCCTCCAAATCCTCCATTTCTTCTTTTTGGGGTATATTTACTTGCTTTGTTTCTAATGGTGTTTGTTTTGAGGGTTGAGGAATAGAAATACTTATGCCAACTGATTTAGTCAGGTGGTAAAGTGTTTTGATAGTAACCCCGTGTCCGTGCGAAGCAAGGCAAGCGGAGTATTGTTTGTCGGTTTCGCTTTGTGAATAAGACGGATAAAATCGGCTTAGACGGTGGTAATAATTCCGGCCGCTTTCGCCCAAAGCGTCAGCGAGGGCAAAGCCCAGGTCGCGCCAATCGGCATAATTGGGGGCAATATCAATGGAGGCGGATTCAATTCTTCTTGTAATTTCTTCAATATCAGACCTCACCCCTGACCCCTCTCCAAGTGGAGAGGGGGAAAGTGCATCTGAATTATGAGATTTTTGCGATTCAATCTTATTGGTTTCTGTGGGTTGCCAGTCTGTCGGGTTAAATGTTTTCTTGCTCATATTGATTATACAGTTGAAGGTTTGTAAAGTGGATTAATGTAAGCCATTGGGTCGTATGGCAGAAAGCAGGCGCGGGATATGTCCCGCCCTGATTTATCGACTTCAACACCGTAGGTTTGTTGAATGTAATTTGCAACCGCAGCAAAATAGTTGCTGTGTGTTGTTTGTTTGGTATCAATCGGGATTATCCATTTCAATCCATCGCCGGAAGGACTAACGAAAAGCATTTGCGTGTCAAAGTATTCGTCACGCAAAAGTTGGTTGCGAAGCAGATCAACGCTTTGCAAATGGTCAAAATCAATACACAATAAGCCGGAATGGCTTATGAGTGCTTTATCGTTCCTGGTTTGAAACATTCCTGAAAAAGTACAGTAATCGAATGTTGAGGCTTTGTACTGCCGGGCTTGCTTTTGGTCTTTTATACCCCTCAGTTTTTCCGTTCGCTGTTTAGCATAATCGCCGACAATGTAATTGTAGGCGTCAAGCAAGGAAATTGACTTGTGAGGAATGGTATTCCGAACCGGAGCTTTGAAGAAAGAGAAATGCCTCACCACAATGTCTGAACTGTGATTTGTTTGATTGTTGTGATTACTCTGATTTTGAATTTCAGTATTCGAAATTCGGTTTTTGTAAAAATCGAATTTCTCACCAATATGAAGGTTCATTTCTTTATTTAGCGTTTGCAGCAACTCATCTCCTGACTGTTTGTAATGAAGTTCGGCAAAGTCGAACGAATCACCGGCAGGGATAGCGTTTTGGGCATCCTCATGTCGTGCAAACTCTTTATCCCAAGCATTGCCCAATATATTCTCTTTCTCAATGAAAATATTCAATGTCGGTTTATCGGCATTGAATGGGTTTTTAGTTGGCAAACAAGTCCTCCCCGAAAGGGAGAGGACTGTTTGATTCGGATAATACAAACTCAAAATATGGGCATAAATTCCAATGCCATAATGCGTTTTAGACAATATTGCCAGTTTATTTATCTCTCCCATAATTCTGAATTTTACGCATTGTGTAATTGTCAGATAGGATTTTGATAATATCCTGACGGCGATAGTAAAGCTTGTTGCCAATACGTGAAAATGGCAATAGGCCATTGGAACGTAGCGTTTGAAGTGTTCGGGGAGACACGTGTAATGCTTGCATTACATCCTGATTGTCGAGCCAATCTTCAAGAGAAGTATCTTCGACTGGCTTTGGAGCTAAAAGCGGGTTGTCTGTTCCGGCAAAATGTTTGCGGAAGTCAACGGCCAAGGGCTCGTTGCTGTTCTGAAAATAATCTTTCAGAATGTCAGCTAATCGTTGGGGCTGTTTATTGTCTGTCATTTTACAATCCTCCCTTTTTTAGCTACAAATTCTGCTGCTTCTGCTCTTAGTTCAGCTGCGGTTTTTCGCTTGCCGGATTTAAGCCATTCATCAATTTCCGATTTAAGGAACATGAGTTTTTTCCCATGTTTGTGATTCGGAATGAGCCTTTGTCCAACCCACGCGTAAATTGTAGGTGCTGCCGGGTGGTCGGGGTGGTAATCCTGAAACTCCTTCATATTAAACCAGCGATCCGATTCATGTGTTTCCGATTGTCCCTTAGCTACGAGAGCTTCCAGATCTTCAACTTTCTGGATAAGATAAACTATTGCCTGAGGCAATTCGTTGAAAGAAATTTGTTCTGAAAACATATTGATATAGTTTTCGGCGATTGGGCTTCCTTCTGTGCCAATAAAAAGAAAACCACGACTTCAATTGAAATCGTGGTACAAAAAAATACAAAACAATACCCTACAACTGGTTGTACAACCGGTTGGGGATTTAGTATTGCTTTTGCTTGTCTATTGATATTGACATGTTTAGAGACTTGAATAATTCGTTTGCTCTTTCAATGTCCTGAGCGTGGTGTTTAGGGCTGAAAGTGATTCCATTCTGAGCATCATTGTAAATGCTTTTATGGGAATTGCCAGTAAGAAATGCAATGAATTTACAAATGTCTGTAAGATCATTATGGGCGGTTCCTTTATCTAATAGTTTTAGAAGCTCCATTATTGCAACGGATTTCACCTTTTGTGTAGCTTTTTCTGAACTCTCCTCATTGTCCGGGTTTGAATCTTTCTCGCTTTGTGTTGAAGCTGCCTGACGAAAGAGTTTAATTTTGTTGTCTAAGTTTCCACAAATATCCTCAGGGTATTGTTTTGAATATAGTGCGTAGTTGATAATCTCTAATAATTCAGCAGCCCGTTCATTGGAAAACTTGTGATCTTTCAGAGCGTCTACAATATCATTGACATTAATTGAGGGGTTGTTCTTCTGAGATATCTGGCGTTGGAGATATTGAATTTGTACTTTCAAAAGGTCTAAATAGGCCTTGCTTGGATTGGGTAAATTCTCCTCTCTTTTACATTCTTCGATATATTCATGGAATTGCTCCTCGTGTGATTTGCAAGCAAGAATAGTGCGTAATTTATCAAATTTCCAGGAGAAATGTTTTTCACTGGCTAACCACTCAGCTTCAGATAATTTTTTCTGTTCTTCTTTTGGTTGTTCTGTTTCAATGCCGTAGGCAGAAGGGTGTTTGGCTTGGTTTTCCTTGAGTTTTATAACCGCTTGTTCGAATGGTTCGAAATAGGGTTTGGCATCTTCATTGTAAGCTCCTTTTTCTTTGATTATAGACAAACAGTTTTCCTTATTGGGGCAATCTAAAGCCAAAACCATATAAACACATGCAAAAATGATTGTTGCTTCATACCAGCGATTCGCATTGTATTCATAATCGAGATTGAGCATGTTTCTAATCGGCTGATTTTGGATATCATCATTCTTTTTGCCCCGAATGTGTTTGATATCGTCCCAAATTTCATTTACAAATGCTTCTGGGAATTCTTCGCTTTTTAATTTCTCGGTAATGGTGCTAACGCAATTGAAAAGTGTGGTTTGAGAGAGCGAATTTTCCTTTATCCGTTCGGTAGTTTCGGTTTCATTCTGGTAAAATCTAATAACAACACCAAAGGCAGCTCTTTCGCTCATAGTGAAGTTTTTAAAATCACTTTTTGAATTGAAAATGTTCTTTACATGCATGTGAGTATTAAATTGAAAGGTTATTTATTTGATTACATTGATTTTTATGTTGTTAGCTGCTTTCTGTTTGGTTTCATCTACAATCTTTGCATAGATTTGTGTTACCTTCAAATCTTTATGACCAAGCATTTTACTTACAGTGTAAATGTCGGTGCCACTTGTCAATTGCAAGGTGGCGAAGGTATGGCGGAAGCAGTGAAATGTGATTTTCTTGTCTATGCCTGCTGATTCTACCCAGTGTTTGAGTGGTGACGATATCCAGGCTGAATCGGGTAGCTTTTCAAAAACAAGTGCATTGGGCTCACCTTTTTCTCCACATATCCCGAAGGCTTGCTCTGATATTGGCATGTATTCAACTCCTTTTGTTTTCTTTTGGGTGAAATTGATTTTATAAAGCTTGCCATCGAAAACAAGTTCTTTCCATGTGAGCTTTTGAACATCGGATAACCGCAACCCTGTGAGAGCTGAAAATAAAGCTGCTTTTTTCAAAGTAGGATTGTTGCAGGGTGTTTCAGCAAGTTTGTTTAGTTCCTCGATAGTGAGGAATTCTCTGCGGGTTTCTAATAATTTTATCCCTTTGGTTTTTGCGCTTAGGTCTGTTGTCAGATAGCCATCCACAAAAGCTTTTTTGAGTGCTGCCTTGAAAATGCTGTAATACGTTACGGCTGTGTTTTGGGCTAAAACGGCTTCGCTTGATTTTCGGCTTTTGGTTGTCAGTAAAAATTCTTTGAATTCTTCACACCAGCTTTCAGTAAGATTGGCGAAAAGAAGTGTCTCTCCACTGAATTTCTTCAGGTAGTCATGCACGCAAAGCCAACTTAACTGTATGCTTTCAGAACGATTCTTGTTTCGCTGATTGGCTAACTTTACAAAATACTGTATGAAGTTAGTTTCTGCCTTCTTCTTGGCTTCTATCTTCCTGTTGTCATCGTCGGTGTAAAGTTCTGCATTATCAAACTCTTTTTGACGTAACGCGCGAATCCCATCGGCATAAACAATGCTTGCACGGTCCATTTCGCTCTTGCATACAATTAAGCCGTTATCATCTCGCTTGGGCTTATATGTTTTATTGCCGTCCGGATCTGTTCTTGCTGTTCGTTTTTTATCCCATTCAATTGTAGTAACTGAACGGTTCAAATACTGCCGTACTCTTGTTGGTTTGCCATCCACATACACCGGGTAACTTTCTATGTAAAGATACCATTCTTTGCGGTCTTCTGCCTTGCGAATGCGAACCGTTGCTTTCGTGTTTGATAATTGCTTCATGGGTTTTCAGATTGAGTTGGTGCAAAAACTTTGTCGATTTGTTCTTTAGGGACATATACATACTTCCCGATTGGAATTTTGTCTATGTTCAGGCGTTTGATTGCCAGATATAAAGTTTTATCAGATATTCCAAACTTCTTTTGGACTTCGCCAATTGTATAGCAGTCTTCGGGCTTATACACTTTTGGGGGTTCGGGGATTGGTTCGGGAATGGCAATTGGTACGAATAGAGCTTCGAGGTGAACACGGCTTATCCTGGTCAATCTTTGACCAAGATTGTAAGCCGGTATCTTTCCGCTTTTAATCAGACGGCGTAAGGTGTCTTTTGAAATTCCGAATAGGAGAGTAGCCTCCGGAATGGAAATGTAAGGGCGACTTTGAATGTCGGCAATTACTTCTGTTTTCTGCGCTTTTTCTGCTTGAGTTTTGATCTGCTCTTTAGCATCTTTCTTTCTTGTACGGTCGGCTTTGTTTACACACTGGGTACTACAGAATCGAGTTAGGACAGTTTTAGCTTCGAATGGTTTTTTGCAGCATTCGCAGACTTTTGGGATTTTTAATTTGCTGTAACCCATAGCTTCAAATTTTAGATTGTCGTAGAAAATAAGACAGAATAAAACACACTAAGAACTTATAAGCATTTATAAGGCGCACATTCTCTTTTAAATAAGGCGCGATACAAATATGGTACAAATATACTATTAAAAAACCAATTACACAAATAGAAAAGCATAGAATTGAAAATAAAAAAACCTCTGCAAATAGTTGATTTACAGAGGTTAGTTGATTTATTTGATTTGTTACTTAATGCGGACTATTTTACTTCTTCAAAGTCCACATCTTGTACATTATCGCCTTGTGTAGCTTCGTTAGGAGAAGTTTGTTGTTCTCCTCCGAAATCCTGATCTGGCTGCGCGCCACCTTGTTGTTGTGCGGCATTTTGTGCATTGTACATTTCCTGACTTGCTGCTTGCCAAGCATTATTTAGGTCAGCCATTGCCGTGTCTATGCCTACAAAGTTCTTGTTTTTGTGCGCATCACGCAATGTGTTTAACGCATTTTCTATAGGCGCTTTTTTGTCTGCAGGAAGTTTATCTCCATATTCTTTTAACTGACGTTCCGTTTGGAAAATGAGTGAATCGGCTTGGTTGATTTTTTCTGCTTCTTCTTTTACTTTACGGTCAGCATCAGCATTGGCTTCCGCTTCGGCTTTCATACGTTTGATTTCTTCATCAGATAACCCTGATGATGCTTCAATACGTATTTGTTGCGATTTGCCGGTACCTTTGTCTTTAGCCGAAACGTGTAAAATTCCGTTTGCGTCAATATCAAAAGTTACTTCAATTTGCGGCACACCGCGTTGCGCCGGCATAATTCCGTCTAAGTGGAAACGTCCTATACTTTTGTTGTCGTGTGCCATAGGGCGTTCACCTTGCAACACGTGTATCTCCACAGAGGGTTGGTTGTCGGCAGCTGTGCTGAAAGTTTCCGATTTTACGGTAGGAATAGTAGTGTTTGATTCTATAAGTTTAGTCATAACGCCGCCTAAGGTTTCAATGCCTAATGAAAGCGGAGTAACATCAAGCAATAGCACGTCTTTTACTTCACCTGTCAACACACCACCTTGGATAGCAGCGCCAATGGCAACCACTTCATCGGGGTTTACTCCTTTAGAAGGAGCCTTGCCGAAGAACTCTTCCACCGCTTTTTGTATGGCTGGCACACGTGTAGAACCACCTACTAAAATAACTTCGTCAATGTCATTATTTGTTAAACCTGCATCTTGCATAGCTTTGCGGCAAGGTTCAATACTGGCGCGTACCAAATCATCAATTAGTTGTTCGAATTTGGCACGGCTCAACGTGCGCACCAAGTGTTTGGGCATACCGTCAACAGGCATGATATAAGGTAAGTTAATTTCGGTAGATGCCGAACTCGAAAGTTCTATTTTTGCTTTTTCTGCAGCTTCTTTCAAGCGTTGCAACGCCATTGCATCTTTTCTTAAATCTAAGCCTTCGTCTTTTAAAAACTCCTCAGCCAACCAGTCAATGATACGTTGATCGAAATCATCTCCTCCCAAGTGGGTGTTTCCATTGGTCGATTTTACTTCAAATACGCCTTCTCCCAATTCGAGGATAGAAATATCGAATGTTCCGCCACCTAAATCATAAACGGCAACTTTAACATCTTTATTTTTCTTGTCTAACCCATAAGCCAAAGCAGCAGCAGTAGGTTCATTTATAATACGTTTTACGGTTAAACCTGCAATTTCGCCTGCTTCTTTGGTAGCCTGGCGTTGTGAGTCGCTAAAATAAGCAGGTACGGTAATAACGGCTTCTGTAACTGTTGTGCCTAAATAATCTTCAGCAGTTTTTTTCATTTTTTGCAATACCATAGCCGAAATTTCCTGCGGTGTGTAGGTACGATCGTCAATTTTAACGCGAGGTGTGTTATTGTCTCCTTTTACAACCGTGTAAGGCATACGTTTTATTTCGGATGTAACTTGGTCAAAAGTTTCGCCCATGAAACGTTTAATAGAATATACGGTTTTTGTAGGATTGGTAATAGCTTGTCGTTTTGCGGGGTCGCCTACTTTGCGTTCGTTGTTTTCCGTGAAAGCAACAATTGAAGGTGTGGTTCTTTTACCTTCGCTGTTAGGAATAACAACAGGTTCGTTTCCTTCCATCACGGCAACGCAAGAGTTGGTTGTTCCCAAGTCAATTCCAATAATTTTTCCCATATTTTTATATTGTTTAATTCGTTAATACTCAAATTTTATTTGTCAGATAAGTAGCTTTCAATCATTATGCCATGCTGTAAAATGCGCGTAAAAATGTAATTTTTGACATTTATAACCTATGATGTTTTTTATGCTTTATATATTAAACTATTAATAATAAGAAAGTTAACTTAAAAATGGATTTGTCGATTTTGTCAAAATAAACAAGCAAATAGTACAAGGGGTTGCGACAAAATGTCATATATTGAAGCCACATGGAGAGATAAGTCAAATAATTAAGTTTAAAAAATATAAATTACGTGAAGTTTCTTTGTAGTTTTGCATTTCATTTATAAAGCTTCATGCTGATGGAAAAAGATAAAGTAGTTACAAAAGTTACCACCAATGTGCTTCAGGAAATGAAGAGCAAAGGAGAGAAGATATCTATGCTCACGGGTTATGATTATTCTTTTGCCCGTTTGTTGGACAAAGCCGGTATTGATGTGATTTTAGTAGGCGATTCAGCCTCTAATGTAATGGCAGGGTATAAAACAACATTGCCTATTACGCTTGACCAAATGATTTATCATGGTTGCTCCGTAGTGCGTGGTATTAAGCGTGCTTTTGTAGTAGTAGATATGCCTTTCGGCACCTATCAGGGTAACTGGAAAGAAGCTTTACATTCGGCTATTCGTATTATGAAAGAAACCGGAGCCGACGCGGTAAAAATGGAAGGCGGAGAGGAAATATTGGAATCGGTAGAGCGTATATTATCTGCTGGTATTCCCGTTATGGGGCATTTAGGGCTTACGCCACAATCTATTAATAAGTTTGGAACGCATGCCGTGCGTGCTACCGGCGAACAAGAAGCTGAAAAGCTTATACGCGATGCCCAATTACTTGAAAAAGCAGGTTGCTTTGCCATTGTATTGGAAAAAATACCGGCAGAATTAGCCGCTCAGGTTGCGGATAATGCCAAAATTCCTATTATCGGCATAGGTGCAGGACATGGTGTGGATGGACAGGTGTTGGTATTGCACGATATGTTAGGTATTACTATGGATTTTTCGCCTCGCTTTTTACGACGCTATATGAATTTGAAGGAAGAAATAGTTAATGCCATGCAGCATTACATCCATGATGTAAAAAATGTGACATTCCCCAACGAAAGTGAGCAATATTAACAATTCCAAATCCGGAGCAAAGTTGCAAGTATCGCAAATACTGTATGAGGACAATCATATTATTGTTATAAACAAATTGCCTTCGCAAATAGTGCAGGGCGATAAAACGGGGGATGTGCCTTTAAGCGATTTGGTTAAGCAATATATTAAGGAGAAATATAATAAGCCGGGGGAGGTGTTTTTGGGCGTGGTGCATCGCCTGGATAGACCCGTGAGTGGCGCTGTGATATTTGCCCGCACAAGCAAAGCGCTTACCCGACTCAATGAAATGCTGAAGAAGCATGAAATACAAAAGACATATTGGGCTGTGGTTAAGCATGAACCGGAAAACCTTGCAGCCACCCTTGAAAATTATTTGTGGCGTAACGAAGCAAAAAATAAAACGTTTGTAGTGAATGAAAACACGCCCAATGCGCAAAAAGCATCACTTTCATACAGCGTTGTGGGCAAAAGCGATAACTATTGTTTACTGGAGGTTGACCTCCACACGGGGCGTCATCATCAAATACGTGCCCAGCTCGCTCATATGGGCTGCCCCATAAAAGGTGATTTGAAATACGGTGCTGAGCGTTCAAATGCCGATGGTTCTATTCATTTGCATGCGCGTAAAATATCATTTATACACCCCGTGTCAAAAGAAAATATTGAAATTATGGCGGCTCCCCCTGCCAAAGATGCTGTTTGGAACTACTTTCAGAAAATGTTTTCTTAATGTTGAATAATCTCTATAGTTGATTCTTCTTAAAAATATGTGGTTTGATTATTATAGATAGGTACTAAACAATAACTAAGATTCGTTTTATTAAAAAACCATAAATCCTGTTAATTTAATACGCCTTTTTGTGTGCTAAATGGGTCTTAAAAAGTAAAAAGCCATACATTTGTACATCATGCTAAAGAAAATATTGATAGTAGAAGATGATGCGGTATTTGGAGCCATGCTTCAAAAATGGTTTCAGAATAAAGGCTTTGAGCCTTATTGGTGCATGCAGATGGCTAAAGCCCAATCTTTATTATCAGAGGTTAATGTTGACATTGTACTGTCTGACCTCCGTTTACCTGATGGAGATGGAATTATGCTGCTGGCATGGATAAATGAAAAGCGCATACATACACCGGTTATTATTATGACCGGTTATGGGGAGGTGCAAACTGCGGTTTCCGCCATAAAACTTGGCGCTTCCGATTATTTGGAGAAACCCGTTAACCCCGATATTTTAGAGCAAAAGATAGAATCTGCATTGCAGCAGGATGTTTCGAAAAATCTTGATAATGAAGCGCATACTTATCCTATAAACCAGCAGCCACCTATGCCTTCTATTGTAGAAGGAAAAAGTGAAGTATCTTCCCGTTTATACGAGCATATACGTTTAGTAGCGCCTACCCCCATGGCGGTAATGATAATTGGCGAAAGCGGCACAGGAAAGGAACATGCCGCACGCATGATTCATGACAACAGCAATCGTGCAGATGCGCCTTTTGTTGCTGTGGACTGCGGTAGCTTATCTATGGAATTAGCGCCCAGCGAGCTTTTTGGGCACAAGAAAGGCTCTTTTACCTCTGCCGTGAGCGACAAGGAGGGGTTGTTTGTGCAGGCAAAAGGTGGTACTTTGTTTTTGGATGAAGTGGGAAATCTTCCCTATGGTGTGCAAACCCAGCTTTTGCGCGCTTTGCAAGAGAAAAAAATACGTCCTGTGGGAATGACTGCCGATATGGATGTGGATGTGCGTATTGTTACGGCTACCAATGAAAATTTGGATAAAGCCATTGCAAATGGTCAATTTAGGGAAGATCTTTATCACCGTTTAAACGAATTTGAGATACAGGTTCCCCCTCTGCGTGAGCGTGCAGACGATATAAATTTATATGCCAAGCATTTTCTCAAACAAGCCAATTGGGAGTTGGAAAAAGATATTACCGGTTTTTCGGCAGAAGCCATGAAATTGTTGAAGGATTATGCCTGGCCCGGCAATCTTCGCGAATTGCGTAACGTGATTAGAAGAGCCACGTTGTTTGCCAAAGGTAATGTCATAAATCCTGACAGTTTGCCTGTTTTAGCTGCAAATGCACAGGGTGTTAGCGGTGATGATATGGCGCTTAAAATAAGTAACGGTGATGAACGTCAGCGGATTATAGATGCATTACAAAAAGCAGGAGGCAACAAGGCTAAAGCCGCACGCTTGTTACAAATTGACAGAAAAACGTTGTATAATAAAATGCACTTGCATCATATTGAAATATAGGATATTTATATTTAAGTAACGAGCAAAAAATAGCTTGACTTATTTTAACCACATAGGGATATAGATTTTTGTTTATCAGTTTTAATCAGGTTCACTTAGCTTTGAAGCACAGCTTCAAAGATTTTCCCTAATGTTGTCTTTATTACCTTATCTTATCTCTGAACATTCATTTTCAGCTTCACTAAATATTATCTATATATCTATGTGGTTTAAAAAAATAATATAAGGTAATTATTGTTTAGTACTTATTGAAAATTGAAGGTTGCGAAAATTTTTTTATAAATATTCTTTCTTAATACGACTAATAAATACGGTAATATTTTTTATAAAAATCTCCAGATCTTCTTTCCATACAGGGTATTCACCTTCTTTGCAGCCTCTTAATTGGTCCATTTTGCGCGGAATATTCGTTAAATCGTCTGCATTTAATTGTGCCAAAGAGGATAACATTTTATGACATATATGTTGAGCGGTTGCAAAGTCGTTATCATAAACAGCGTTTTCCAGTGCCTTTATGTCTGTTTCTGTCGTTTGCACAAATTGGCGCAAAATATCCGATATGGATTTTATATCGTCCTTAAACATGGAATACAACAAAGGGAATTGAGTTGCTAAAGATGCAATGTTTTTGTTGTTTTCTGGGCAATTGTTCTTCAAAAGAGAAGTGTGTTCTGCTAAAATGTTTTGGAGTATATTTTGTGTAAAAGGTTTGGTTATCAATCCTGTAAATCCCTCTTTTTTTGCTTCATTATCGGTCATGTCGTCATGTGCCGTCATTAGCCACACAGGAATAGTAGAATGTAAAACTCTCAGCGTTTTTAATACCTCATATCCGGTTAGTTTATTCATTTCCATGTCCGTAAAAACCACATCGTAAGTGTGTATTTCTTTTGCAAATTTATGCAGGCATTCAACATTATCACATAATGTTACGTTATGATTCATTTTCTGCAGCATGTGGCATAGCATACTTGCGATGCTTTTGTCATCCTCAAAAATCAGTATGTTTTTGGATGTAGATTTTTGTGGGAGGTTTGTGTTTGTTGCAGTGGGTGATGTTATTTCGGGGAGCGGCAGTTGAATGTGCACCGAAGTGCCTTTGTTTGGTTCAGAGGCAACCGTTATTTTGCCCCGCAAAGTTTCTACCAATCCTTTAGTAACGTATAGTCCAAAACCGCTACCTTCTTTAGCTACGGTGTTTTGTGCGCGAGAAAACGGTTTAAACAGGTTTTCTATATCTTTTTTGTCCATGCCTATTCCCGTATCTTTTATGGTGAAGGATATATTTTTGGGGTTTTGTTCCAAAATGAGTTGCACATAGCCTTCAGACGTGTATTTTATGGCGTTTGAAAGCATATTAATCAATATCTGCCTTATAGCCGTGTAGTCTGATTTTACGTATAGAAATTCTTTAGTCCTATTTACAAATCCAATGGTTAATCCGTTACTTTCGGCAAGATTACGCAATATCTCCACCGTCTGCTTGCAAACTTCAGGCAGGTTAAACACGCTTTGGTTGAGGATATTCGTGTTTTGCTCCAGACGTGAGTATTGAAGCAGGTTTGTGAGCATACTCAAAATGTGTTGCCCTGCATTTTGTGCAGCATCTAGTTGTTTGGCTTTTTCGTGCGTTACATCTTCTGTTTTCCATAAATCAATATATCCTAATATGGCGCTCAGCGGGGTTTTTATATCATGTGAAACTGACAATAATAGCTTATGGCGGCTGTTCATTAAACTTTCGGTAGTTTCTTTTTCTTTGGCAAGTGCGGCGCGCAATTGTTTAGCTTTGTTGAGGTCGGCAGTTATAAATAAAATAAGGGTTAAAATAAACAGGAGCGAAGCGCCGCCCGTAACTAAGGAAAATATAAATATTTTTTTTGTAAGTTCTTCGCTGTTGCCAACGCCCATAATGGCATTTTCAAGCATTTTACGCTGAAAAAGGTTGAGTAATTGAGAAATCTGCAAGGATATTTCCTGCTCTGCCAAAATAAGTTGTCTCACTTTTTTGTTTATGTCTATAATTTCCCCATAATAAGAATCGCTGTTTTTTTGTGTTATTTTGCGGATATCGTTAAAAATAGCCAGTGTATCTGTTTGGGCTTTCAGCAGCGTGTCAATTTCAGTACGTGTAACATGTAGGGTAGTGTCAGCCAGATTATTTTCGGCAAAAACATATTTCAGGCGTTCCCAAAAGTTTCTTTTTTTTGGCGCTATAACAACCGAATCGCTATTGGTGGTAACAATAACCGAATCTTTAACCTGTTGCTGATAGTCCTTAAATTTTTTATTCAGTTCGTTTACAGGATTTTCGGGCATGTCGTTTTCCGAAAGTTGCTTTATAATTTGTTGCTTTTTTTTGAGCAACATCCCCATATTTATTAAAATTTCATCTTGCCTGTTGGGCTGCAACAAGGTGTCTAATTCATTAATACTGCTTACTATATTGTTAGATATCGATTCATACTTTTTGAGATACGATTTTTTTTGCGTGGATAGGTACGCATTTGCTGTGTTTTGTTCCTCTTCTATAGCCGAAATAAGCCGGTTGCTCTTTAAAAGGACACTGTTGAAATGGGATATTTTATTTTTCTGTACATTAATGCTTCTTTTTAATTTGTAGGAATAAATGAATATACCGGCAAAATAAGATATTACAATAATATATATAATTATAATTTTTGTTCTTATTTTAAATTCGTATGAGGGATGCAGAAACATTTATCCGGATTTATTTTGTGGCTTAAAGATAATAAAAGCTGAAAAGTGTGCTTAGTTTATTACTTATAAAACATGTTAATCGCACAAATTTTTAGTGTTTCCTCATTTTTCACGTGGATAAAATCCACACATTCCACACTTTTCCACACATTTTATCAGGTTAAAACATTTTTATCATAATTTATAAAATTCTGTTTATCAAATTTTTATAAAATTATTTCTCTAAAATTAAAAATTTGTACAACTTTTGAAATTAAGTTTAATACACACGTTCTTAATTTTTAAAAAATAATTCAATTAATTCAAAATAATAATTTAAAATCTTAAAACGATGAAAAAGTTAGTTTTAACTATGGCATTGGCATTTGGAGTAATGTTAGCCGTGAACGCGCAAGAAGTAAAAAATACTGTACAAGAGCAAAAATCAGTAATAACCGACACTATTAAAAGTGAAGATTTTAAGCCTGTGAATCTGGATCAGGTAACCCCTAAAGTGCAGGAAGCTGTTAAAGTATTAGCCGAAAAGTTTGATATCAACGCGCTTTTTGTTGACGAAAAAAAGCAATTGACAAAGGTAGAAGCTACGGACAAAGCCGATAAATCGAAAAAAGTGTTTTATTTCGATGCAGAAGGTAAAGAAGTAAAGCTTCAATAAATAAAGAATAAGCAAACAGCCTTATTATATGTAAATTCCCGTTACCTGTATCTGAATTTGGGATAAATGAGCAGGTTCTTTTAGAAGTCGCCAAAAATATATCGGCGACTTCTTCTTTGCGTTTACATTTCTCGTATTTTTGGATAATGATTCGGATAAAAAATGTTTTCGTTTTGTGTATCATACTGCTATCATCAACAGCAAATGCGCAGTATTTCAGCGGAGGACAAGATCCTTCATTCATAAAATGGAGACAAATTAATACTGCATATTTTCAAATCATTTATCCTTCTCTTTTTGAGGCAAAGGCACAGCGTTTTGCCAAAGCTATGGAGGTTTCTTATCCTTATGTTTCCAAAGGATTATCATATCAGCCGGATAAAATTCCAATAGTTATTCATACTTCGGGCGTTATGTCAAACGGTTTTGTAGCTTGGGCGCCCAAACGTATAGAAGTGGTATCCTGTCCGCCGCAAGATATGTATGCGCAGGATTGGATGAAACAATTATCATTGCACGAGTATAGGCATGTTGTACAAATAGGTCGCAATAATAAAGGGTTTGCCAAGTTTCTTTCCTGCTTGTTGGGCGAACAGGCTGCTGCAATGACGGTGGGGCTGTATGTGCCGCCCTGGTTTATGGAAGGAGACGCGGTTTTTTCGGAAACAAAATTCAGCAAAGCTGGAAGAGGTAAAGATCCTGATTTTGAAATGGGATTGCGCGCGCAACTCCTGCAAAAAGGAAAATTTACGTATGATAAAGCCAGCATGGGCTCCTATAAAGATTATATTCCCAATAAATATGAATTAGGCTATCAGGTAGTAACCCACGTGAGAAAAAATTATGGTGAAGATGCCTGGACACATGTGTTAGATGAAGTTGCAAATAAATTTTATGCCGTTACACCTTTCGAAAAAGGGCTAAAGAAAATTACAGGAAAGGGGAAACTTGGTATTTATAACCAAACGATGGATACGTTATTTAAACAATGGAAACGCCAAGATGCTGAAAATGACACCACGCGTTATGTGTTGCTCAATAAGCCCATAAAAACATACCATGAGTTTATTGCTCCAACATATTATTCTGCTGATGAAATTGTTTCGTTTTATAAGGATTTGGATTATCCTCTTCGTTTGGTGAAAATAAATAACGAAGGCAATGTTAAATCTATTGCTGACATAGGTTATTTATCTTCAAAAGGGCTTAATGTTAACCAAGTTCAACAAAAAGCCGTATGGTCGCAGATTACGTTTGACCCGCGTTGGACAAACCGCAATTATGCAAATATAAGAGTGTATGATTTTTTAACGGGACAAACAAAAAAGCTTACCCACAAAGGCAGGTATTTCGCACCTTCATTTTTGCCGGATGCTAAAAGCATAGTTTGTGTAAAAGTATTTGAAAATAATGATGCCGCATTGGTATTGCTGGATGGTTTTACAGGGAAGGAAATAAAGACGTTGCTTTATACGGATAAGGATTTTTTTATGACACCTGCTTCCGGTAGCGATGGAAAAAGTATTGTGTATATAAGACTTTCCGATAGGGGCAAGTCAATAGAAACCATAGATATTGAAACCTTAAAAGTATCCTGTTTATTGCCATTTTCTTTTGCCAACATATCGGAGCCGGAATTTGCGGAAGATTATGTACTTTTTAATGCACCTTATTCAGGCATCCAAAATATTTATGCGGTTCATAGGCGTAGCGCTCAGGTATATCAGGTGACTTCGGCACGTTTTGGTGCATGCAATGCGCACTATAACCAGAAAACGAAAAAGATGCTATATGCCAATTATAATGTATATGGTTATGATGTGGCGGAAATACCTTTTAACCCGGAAAGTTGGAAACCTTTATATGATGTAAGAGACAATTCCATAAGCCTTTATAAACATTTTGAAAACGAAAACACCACACAGATTGTAGATGATAAAAACCTTCCGGATACGGTTTACGCCTCTGCTCCCTATTGCAAAAGTGCGCATTTATTTAATTTTCATAGTTGGGCGCCTGCATATGTAAATGTTGAAGACAGCGACTATGGGGTTGGCGTAAGTTTAATGTCGCAGAACGTGTTAAGCACCGCAAATACCACTGTGGGTTATAAATATGATCCTGCAACGGAGCGGCATGGCGCCCATATTGATTTTCATTGGCAAGGCTGGTATCCGGATATGAAATTAAAAGCCTCCTATGAGTTTTGTAAAGCAAAGGAAGAAATTTCGGAAGATTATTTTCACGAGTTTCATTACCAGCTTTTTAAAACTAAATTATCGGTTGGGCTGCCCTTAAGTTTTAATTACAACAACCATATTTTAAATATAAACACAACTGTAAGTACTCATTTTGCGAGTGTGTTAAATAGTAATGCTTTAAACGCTGAAACATTTTCGGGTAATTTAAACTGGCAGGAGTATGTTCTTCAGTTTTATCATCAAACCAGAAAAGCGCATAGAGATTTTTTGCCTAAATGGGGGCAAGCTATGAGCCTTAAATTTGTACACAGTCCGTTTAACGGCACAAATTTGGGCGAAGTGATAGGGGCACAGGCTAAGATGTATGTTCCGGGCATTTTATCCCATCATAGCTTCAATATAAGAGGAGGCATTCAATACCGTTTTTCGGGTACAGATAATTTTTTCGGTAATATTATATTTATTCCCAGAGGATATGTATATAATAATTACAAGGAAATAAAGAGTGCGTCTGTTAACTATCAATTTCCTGCATGTTATCCCGACTACTCTTTGGGCGCTTTTGCCTATATCAAGCGCGTGCGTATAAATATGTTTTATGATGTTGCCAGAGCATCTTATAAAGAAAAATGGTACAATCTGCAATCGGTAGGGAGTGAGTTGTTTGTAGATGCAAATTTGCTGCGTTTTGTATTTCCGATGAGTGTGGGAATAAGTGCCGGTTATAAGGTTGAAGATAAACAATACTTTGCTAACTTTGTTTTTTCAATGAATTTAACATATTAAAAAATTATATTATGGGAATTATTATTAACATTTTGGTTTCGATGGTTGCAGTTTTTGCATCCGCTTATTTATTACGTGATCATGGGGTTACGCTGGACGGCTGGCGCTCTGCATTCTGGTTGTCAATAGTATTGGGAGTTTTGAATGTATTGGTGCGTCCTATACTTGTTGTACTTACTATTCCTATCACCCTAGTTACATTTGGTTTGTTTTTGCTGGTAATAAACGCGTTAATGATTATGCTCGCTTCAGCTTTAATGCAAGGTTTTTCGGTAAAATCCTTCGGCATAGCTTTCGTTTATTCCATATTGGTTTCTGTGGCTACTTGGGTTATTGATTCAATCATAAATAGGTAAATAAATTTTAAAATAATTTATCACACGTTTTTATACCATCCATAACATAAACTTTAAATACTTAAGTACTTAACAATAATTATATTATATTATTATTTAAAACCACATAGATATATATATTAGATTTAATGAAGTTTAAAATGAATGTTCAGAGATAAGATTAAGGTAATACAGACAACATTATTAGGGAGAATCTTTGAAGCACAGCTTCAAAGCTATGTAACTCTTATTAAATCTGATAAACAAAAATCTGTATTCCTATGTGGTTAAAATAAGTTAAACTATTTTTTGCTCGCTACTTATTTTTTTAATGCTACTCAAACTATTAATTTCTCAATTTTAAGCGTATAATATACAATGAAGCATACAATATTACACAATCAGGAAGATATTGATTCTATTATAAAAAAATGCAAGGTGTGCCATGTGAGTATGGTGGATGAAAACAATATGCCCTATGTGGTAGCGTATAATTTTGGGTATAAGGATGGGGTTGTTTACCTGCATTCCTCCAAAGAAGGGAAAAAGATAGACATATTGCGCAACAATCCCAATGTGTGTATTTCTTTTAATACCGATCATGAGCTGCGCTACCAAAGTGAACAGGTGGCTTGCAGTTGGAGTATGAAATACCGCAGCGTAATTGCTTATGGCAAAGTAGAGTTTATTGAAGATATAGAAGCCAAGCGCGATTTTTTAAGCGTAGTGATGGGAAACTATGCCGACAGGGCTTTTACATTTAACGAGCCTGCCTTGCGCGAGGTTTGCACCTATAAAGTTAAAGTAGAAAAATTTACCGGTCGCATTTACGGCTACTGATCTTATACTGTTGCTTCTGTATTTCAAAATGGACTTTCTTGAAAATTTCGGAAAATAATAGTCCGAAACATATTCCCACACATGCACCTGTGATTATGTCTCCGGGGTAGTGCACGCCTAAATATATGCGACTGTAGGAAGTGAGAATGGCATACCCTAGCGCAAGCCAAATAATGTATGTATGGCGTTTTACCAATAATGCTATAATAAATATGGCAACAGAAAAACTGTTAGCCGCGTGTGCCGAATAAAATCCGTACATGCCGCCTCTATATCCTTTCACGGTATGTATGAGGCTTTCTATAGAGGGCTCATGGGTAGGTCTGAAACGCATAATTGTTTCTTTGCTCAAATGATTTAACCTTTCGTTAAGTGCAATCATAAGTGCAATACAAATGATTAAAACTAAAAAAACAGCGCGTGTGTAATTTTTATAAAGCAGAAACAAAAACAGCCCGTATAAGGGAAGCCAAAAATAAGTGTTGGTAAAAAGCCACATAATTTGGTCGAGAAAAGGGGAGTGGTGACTGTTTAGGTAAAGTAACAGTTGGGTGTCAAGCGTTTTCAATTTTTCCAGCATAGCCTAAAATTTGGGGTAAAATTACAAAAAAAGAGTGTTCTCTTTTTATCGAAAACACCCTTTTAATTTGTATTTTTCTATATTTTAGAAGAAAAACTTAATTCCGATTTGTGCTCTCCAGCGAGAGTAATAATCAGAAATAGAATATAGTTTATCATCCTTAGGATTGGTAAAACTATAGGTAGGTGCTCCATTAATTTTTGTATTATAACTAATCGGAGAAAAATTATAAATAGAACTTTGCACATACAATCCCCATGCCCTGTTCAGTAAATTGCCTATATTAAGAACATCCAAATTTAATTGCAATGTATGTTTTCTTCCATCAATATTCATATAAAAATCTTGTGCGATATGTAAATCAAAATGATGTTCGAATTCGGAAAGTAAACCATTGCGTGGTATATATTTTCCTTTATATTCGGAAATATCGCTGTTTGCATTGATCCAATCTCCTAAAGCTTTTCTGGAAGCGGCTTGGTCTGCATCAAGTTCATATTTTTTAGTGGTTTTATTTTGCGTTGAAAACATCATGTTTGCCAATTCGGCATCTGTAGGTATATACAGCAAATCATTAGAGGTTGCACCATCTCCATTGATATCTCCGTAATAAATTAAGGAATATCTTGAGCCACTTTGTCCGTTATAGAAAAGGCTTACGGTGGTAGCAAAATGTTTGGCATACTCAATTCTATAAGATACCGAACCTACTATGCGATGGCGTACGTCGTAATCTGTATAAGCCAATGTAGGGTATGCGTCTCCACCATATACTTCATTATATGACCAGTTAGAGTACGCCTGACTGGATGTTCCGTCATTTATACCCTTAGATTGAGCATAGGTATAAGCTAACATGGTGTTTAATCCAAAATCAAAATTCTTTTCTAATTTTCCTGTTAAGCTATAGGTATAACCTTCATTGGTGTTGGTTAAATAAATAACACTTGTGTAATTAGAGAAGTCTGCAACTCTTTCGTATAAGGTTCTGGTATCACCGCCCGCATTGGTTAAATTATTGGCAGAAGGTTTAATGGCAATATTTTTGTAATTAACGTTATTTAATGTTTTTGACCATAAGCCTTCTAATGTTCCTTTAATACCGAATGGTAAAACTTGTTCTACCGCTAAATTGGCACGTAATACTTGAGGATATTTAAAGTTTTTATCCACAACATCAATTTCTGATGATAGAGCATTTTTGGGAGCGTATTGATTATTAGGGTCTGTTTGGAATTTAAATCCGTCTAACTTGGCTTTGTCAAAATCGGCAGGTTTGTTAATTCTTGTCCTTGAATATTCAATTCCAGTATTCGAAAAGCTATTGGAAATCCATACAAAAGGAATGCGACCAGTAAATATGCCAACTCCTCCACGGAATAGGGTTTTTCGGGTTTCATCTAAGTTATATCTAAAACCTACACGAGGAGAGAACAATGGAGTAGATTTAGGTAATTGATTGGTAGCTACACCCAAATCTTTTGCTGTTTGTATTTCATTGAATACTTTATTTTCTGTTGGTTTATCAAAAAATACAGGGAAATCCATTCTCACACCATAAGTTAATTTTAATAAATTACTTACACTCCAATCGTCTTGTCCATATAAGCTTAATTGTGCAGCACCAAATTGTGGAGCCCAGTTTTTACTGCCTGTAACATCTTGTTTGGAGAAAGAGTAATTATAATCATAAGGGTTAACTTCAGAAGGTGTTCCTACCGTAAGGAAATCTGCTATGCTACTATAAACGTATGAACCGAAATTTTCACGAATAAATAAATTTTTCATTTTAAAAAATTCATTATAAGTGCCAAAAGTAAAAACGTGTTTCCCTTTTAACCAAGAAAGATTATCTGCTATGGTATAAATATCTTGGTCTAATGAATTTGCTGTAGAATAGCGTTCGGTTCCTAATTGGATACTGCGTGTGTTGGTTTTATCTAAACTTATCTTTACATAAGGAAAGGGAGTGCCTAAAATTTCGCGATTATCCCTTACACTTGTATAACCAAAACGGAATTCATTCGTTAAATCTGAAGAAAAGCGAGAGTTTAATTCTGCTACAATAGAATGTGTTTTGTCATTCATATTATATCCGTTATCATTTAAACTTAATGAATTGGGCGAATTGCTGAACTTCATTTGCTTGGCATTCAAATAACTGTAACGTACGGTAAATTTGTGCTTATCATTAATATTCCAGTCTATGCGCGTAAGGAATTTATCAGATTTAGTAGGAATATCTTGTACGGCATATCCGCCACCATCATATCCGCCCGTCAATGTTTTCAGTTTATCTACTACTTGATCAACTTCGTCTTTTGTTATATTGGAACCATTACCAATAGTCCAAGACGAGGGATATGTTTCGTTTACTTTTTCGTAATTAGCAAAAAAGAATAATTTGTTTTTAATGATAGGACCGCCAATGGTAAAGCCAAATGTATTGCTTGATTGTTCACCGAGTTTTTTTCTGTCCGAAATATTTTTTCCTGCGGTTGTCCCTACAAAATTCTGGTTGTTATAAAAATCATAGAGAGAACCATGAAATGTATTGGTTCCCGATTTGGTAATGGCGTTGATGCCACCTCCTGTAAAACCACTTTGGCGAACATCGAAAGGAGCTATAACCACTTGTAGTTCTTCAATAGCTTCCAACGAAATAGGGTTTGCGCCTGATGAACCGCCATTAGTTCCGCTGGCGCTTAATCCAAATACGTCATTGTTGGCTGTACCGTCAATTTGGAAGCTATTATATTTATTGTTAGCGCCGGCAAATGAAGTTCCGCTACCAGTAGTTACGGCTTGTGGTGTAAGGCGGGTTACGTCAAATACACTGCGCGATACTGTAGGGATACGTTCAATTGCAGTTCTGTTAAAGTTAGTAGCAGCACCTGTTTTTTTGGAGTTAAATATCGCGCTCTTTTCCGCAGTTATCGTAACTCCTGTTAAATCTTGCGCTTTATCGCTCATTTGAATGTCATATACAGATGTTTCACCAAGCTGTAACTGAATATCGTTTAATGTTACTTTCTCTTGACCTACAAAAGTAGCCGTTAAACTATAAGGACCGCCAACTCTCAATCCTGATAAATTATAACGACCGTCTTTATTGGTAACAGTAGCATATTTAGTACCGGAAGGCATATGTATGGCAATTACAGTGGCTCCCGGGAGTGTTTCTCCTTTGTTTGAAGAAACCGTTCCGTTTATGTTGGAAGTAGTAACCTGCGCGAATAAGCTACCTCCAAACAATATTGCTATTAGCAAAATAAAATGTTTTCTTAATTTCATTGTTAAAAACAAATTAGAATTAATAATTAAATGGTTTTAAATATATATGATTAGAAAAATGTATAAGCAAAGAAAAACATGCGATAGGGCAATATAATATTAAGGGATAAGGGTAAGTTAACATTTTTTATTATAATAATTGCAAAAATAACAAGTATTGTAATACTAAAATCAATTAAGGTATAAAATATTTATTAAAAAGGTGTTGAGTGATTGTTAATTTTATTATATATTAATTATGTAAATTTATTTTAAAATTGACAAAATGGTTTTGTTAAGTATTAAATAGCTATGTTCTTGCTTTTTAAAAAGCTATCTATGCCTTTATATCAATACTAAAATATTCCTTGTTCTTTATACATCTCTTTTTATCTTGATATTTTGTTTCTTTTTTATTTGTTCATTGTTTGTTTTAAGGAAACGTATGAGGGCTAATCCGTTCACCAAGTAAAAAGGAAGAAGAATATAAACCATCCACGCTGTTTTACTGTGTTAGGCTTAAGCATAAAAAGAGAAATTTTTTCTCTTCAATTCCGTAATTGCATTTTTTGTAAAACATTCGTCGGTTAGTAGTGTGTTAAAATGTTTACTTTCGCGATAAAAAACAAAAAACATGGAACAGGTAGTTTTAGTAAATGAAAAAGATGAGCATATAGGAGAGATGGAAAAAATGCAGGCACATCGTGAAGGTAAACTTCACAGGGCTGTATCTGTTCTTATATTTAACAAGCAAGGTGATATGTTATTACAACAGCGTGCTTTTTTAAAGTATCATACACCCGGCTTATGGACAAATGCGTGCTGCACGCATCCACGTTTGGGCGAAAATGAAATAGATGCCGCTTCGCGCAGGTTGCAGGAGGAAATGGGTATTACCGTGCCGTTGACAAAAATTTTTGATTTTATTTACAAAGCCGGATTTGATAATGGTCTTACCGAATATGAATTTGATCATGTTTTTACAGGTATAGCTGAAAAAGAACCCAATCCTGATCCACAAGAGGTGAACGCCTGCAAATTTGTTCCTATGCAAGTATTGGTAGATGATATTTCACGCTATCCTGATAATTACACGCCTTGGTTTAAAATTATAATGAAAGAATTACAAATTCATGCGCCACAGCTATTTCCACTTGGCTTTAAAAAAAACAGAGTGAAGTAATAAATTCTGCTCTTTCCATTGAGTAGCAAATCCTGTTTTTATAAAGATATAACACCCTCAATTTGGGCGGCAGCTTTATAGCGATTTATTATTTCATCTACTGTAAGCATAAGTTCTTTTGCAGTAATACTCACATATTTGCCACCCGACGATTCTTTTTCGCTCAGTGAAGCTTCTTGCGCGAAAAGCGCTTTAAGCTTATGGTAGGATACCGAATTTGCCGGCGCAATAAACTTAAAAACATACACTACCGGAAAATTATAGCTTTGCAAAAGTTGTTCTTTTAATGAATTAAAATCTGTTGTATTCAATTGAAAAGTGTATATTTGTGGAACATTATTTTTAATTATTAACATTTTCAATCTGTTTATGTTTGACCAAATAAAAGAAGTCGCTGATTTTTTACAGAAAAAAGGCATTTGCGCACCAGAAATCGGAATTGTGCTGGGTACGGGATTAGGAAAATTGGCTGATAGTATTACCATAGAGCAAACCATTTCTTATGCAGATATACCTCATTTTCCTGTTTCTACAGTTGAGTCGCATGCCGGTAAGCTTTTGTATGGTAAGCTAAGTGGTAAAAAAGTACTTGCCATGCAGGGGCGTTTTCATTATTATGAAGGTTATACCATGCAACAAATTACGTTTCCCATAAGGGTAATGAAATTGCTGGGCGTTAAATTTTTATTATTGTCTAATGCAGCCGGAGGGCTAAATCCGAAATTTGGCAAAGGTGATTTAATGTTGCTGGACGACCATATTAACCTGTTGCCCGCAAATCCGCTTACCGGTAAAAATATAGATGCCTTGGGTGTTCGTTTTCCTGATATGAGCGCGCCGTATTCTTCTTATTTAAACCAAATGTTGAAAAACATATCTTCTCAACTGGGAATTCTACTTCATGAAGGTGTATATGTTTCTGTTCCGGGTCCAAACTTGGAAACGCGCGCGGAATATCGTTATTTGCGCACCATAGGAGCTGATGCGGTGGGTATGTCAACTGTGCCCGAGGTAATAATTGCCAACCATATGCAGTTGCCGTGTGCAGCCGTGTCTGTTATTACCGATTTGTGCGATCCCGACAATTTGCAGCCTGCTAAATTGGAGGAAATATTGGAAATAGCAGCAAAAGGAGAAGAAAAACTTGTAAAACTTTTTAACCAAATTATATCGCAAATTAACTAAAAAAATCTTGTATGCATAAACTTAAACTCACAGAAGATTGGACTTCCGTTGTTATAGGCTTTTTGTTGATATTAGCTATTGTGGCAACTTCGTTTTTTCCCGAATTGCCCAAATTCGGACCTAAAGAAGGATGGTATGGATGGAGTGTATTAAACACACAGGTTTTTACAACAGGCAATACCATGCGGTTAATGATGACATTTGTTTATTTCTTATTTTTTGCCATGTTGGGTTCGTGGCTTATGGGCAAAAACATGAAAGCTTTGATAAGTGCTTTTCCTATTATATTTGTTTTGTCTATGGCTGCACAGTTTATAGCTTCCAGCGCTTCAATGAAAAACTTAGGATTGGAAACCGTGCTTTTTTCATTGGTAATAGGCTTATTGATAGGAAACTTTTTTAAGCTGCCCGAATGGTTTAAAACCGGCATGCAAAGCGAATTTTATATCAAAATAGGATTGGTAATGCTGGGGGCTACCATTTTATTTGGTGAAATTATGAAAGCCGGGTTATATGGAATTTTGCAAGCAGTTGTAGTGGTTATTTCTGTTTGGTATTTTGCCTTTTGGATAGCCAAAAAACTAAAAGTAGATGAAGAATTAAGCGTAATGATGGCAAGCGCGGTAAGTATCTGTGGCGTTTCGGCAGCTATAGCCACTGCCGGTGCCATAAAAGGAGACAATAAAAAATTAAGTTACGTTATTTCGTTGGTTCTGATCATAGCTATTCCTATGATGATATTGATGCCTCTTATAGCTCGTTGGATGCATCTAACACCCGAAGTAACAGGCGCATGGCTCGGAGGCTCTATTGATACTACCGGTGCCGTAGTAGCTTCAGGAACTATTGCAGGAGATATTGCATTGAAATTCAGCACGATTATTAAGTTTTCACAAAACGTTTTATTGGGAGTAGCCGCTTTTATTATTTCCATATTTTGGGCTTATCGTCAACCTGCCGGTGCGGAAGCTAAAGAAAAGCCCACGCTTAAAATTATCTGGACACGCTTCCCTAAGTTTGTGTTGGGTTTTATTCTTACCTCATTGGTATTTTCATTTTTTATAAGTCCCGAAACAGCTAAAGCAGCCGGCTCTACTTTAAAAAGCTATCAATCTCTTTGGTTCAACCTTGCTTTTGTGTGTATCGGGTTGGAAACACGCGTGAAAGACCTCTTTAAAATGGATGGCGGTCGTCCGTTGTATGCTTTCTTAATAGCCCAAACATTTAACGTGATAGTTACGCTTATAATGGCATATCTACTATTTGGCATATTCTACAATGGCTGATAAAGCCTTTGGGATTGCTTGTTAATACCTGTGTACTTTCTCAATATCAATCATTTGCTAAAGTTTAGCAAGCCTTTTAGTGTGTTTTTTTTTGATTATTTTTTTTGTTAAAAAAAAACTTATTAACAATTTGCACTAAATGTTTGATTTTATTTGCGTTAGTTAATGAAAAAAATTCTATTTTTGTTGTAGATGTATAAGCAAATATACATGTTGTGCATTTAGCATGCTTTTATAATAAGCGGGAATTAAACTGTTTTTATGCCAAGGGTATATTACAGTGCGAAAGCTTTTTCTTATTTGAGTATAAGTAAAAATGGCTTAGCAAAATACAAAATACCGGAATTTATAAATGCAACTGCATGGCTTCTGAAAGATAAAAAGGAGCCACGCTTTGTCGTTTAAATACATACTGTGTAATGAATAAGTTCATAATAAGATAATAATAATTTAAGTTTTACAGGGAAGTATATCTATACTTTTGTAGGAGTTTTTAGTATGATGAAAAAAAGTAAAATAGGTTTAATCGGTCTTTCTTTATTTACATTTATGAGTTTGTGGTCGTGTAAAAAAGACCGTAGCGACAATCTTAACGAACCCAACAGATCCGTGTGGTTTACATCAATTATCAATGGTGAGCTTAATACGCGCTCTTCTAACGGGCAATGGAAAAAAGATGACGGAATAGGCGTATTTATGAAGCAAAATAACGCAGTGCTTTCTAACGCCTCAGCGAAAAATTATAAATATATTACTACAATTGGCAACGGGGAATTTATTCCTTTTGAGGATAAGTATAAATTAGAATATCCTGCTGATGGCAGTAAGGTGGACTTTGTTGCCTATTATCCTTACCAGCAAACCGCTAACGATGGAATATATCGTATAGACCTTACCAATCAATCTTCACAAGAGGCTATAGATTTACGCTATTCTAAAAATCTTGTAGGTGTGAGCCGTAGCAATATGGAAAGTGAGTTGGCTTTTTCTCACAAGTTAGCTAAAGTTCTGTTGAATATAGAAAAAGGAGAGGGCGTGAGCTCGCTTGCGGGTTTGGAAATTGTATTCCCCCATATGAAAACAAAGGGAACATTTAATCTTGAAAACGAACAATTAGCCGTTGATGAGCAATCATCTGCCGATATAAATGCGAAGGTTTCGTTGAACGGAGAAAATGCCTTGGGCGAAGCTCTGTTGATGCCAATAGAAAACCTTGCGGGATATGTTATTGTTTTTAAACTGGAGGGTAAAACATATACCTATAAATTAACATCTGATAAAAAATTTCAAGCCGGTTATAAATATACCTTTAATATTACCTTGGGTAAAAAAATAACGGTTAACGGTAAAATAGGTTGGATTGAACTTCCCGTGGTTTCTTCCAATATACAGAATACCATGTTGGTGCAGCATTATGTACCCGGGGATGAAAAAGTAAGGAATTATACATTATTATATGATAAAGAGTATAAATTGGCGCGTTGGGTAGCTTATCCGTTATGTAACTATTACATGCAAAAAAATACCGAACGCACTGATCGTTGGGATTGGGATCCTAAAATTCTTCAACAATACCAACCCGATCTTACATCAAGTTTTGAGAAAGGGTATGACAGAGGACACCAAATGCCAAGCGCCGACCGCTTGCGTAGCTATGAACTAAACATGACTACCTTTTATTATTCAAATATGACGGCGCAAGCATCCAAGCTAAACCAAGGAGAATGGAATAGGTTGGAAGAAAAAGTGAGGGCATGGGCGAGAGTTACAGACACTGTGTATGTGGTTACAGGCGTAATATTAGATGAATCTAATATAAAATGGAGTGTCAAAGGGGCTGCCATACCCAAAGCATATTTTAAAGCCTTGGCAAAAAAGCAAGGGAATGAGTTCTACACTATTGGTTATCGGATGGATAATGTGGCGCCAAGCGATGGTTTTAGCAAATATGAAACTACTGTCAACGCTATAGAGCAGGAGCTGGGATACACATTATTTCCTAATATACCTGCGGAAGCAAAAGCTAAAATAGATAAAAAACAATGGAATTAAAATAATTATTAATCAAAGTGGATTGTTATGAAATGTAGCATGTAGAGCCAATTTTTTATTAAGCGAATCCCTACCTGCATGCTAAGTTCTTTACAACCATTAAAAAAATTAGACGTATGAAATTTAAAACTTTTTTTTACGTATTGGCAATTTTAGCCGTATCACTGGTTTCGTGCAAAAAAGATAATGACTGTAAGGTTTGCAACGACAACTCGATATACGTAAACGCCAAAATCGGCGAAATGCAAACAAGAGCTAAAAATGCCAGTTGGTCGGCAACAGATGCTATCGGTATTTATATGTATAAATCCGGACAAACCTTAGCGGGAACTAATGCTTTGGCAGCCAATAAAAAATTTACTACCCCCGGTGATGGTAAATTTACACCCGCATCTGCCGAACATGCAATTCTTTTTCCTGAAGACAACAGCAATGTTGACTTTGTAGCTTATTATCCTCACACAACCGCCATAACCGCCGACTTAAAATACACGGTGGATGTAGCGCAACAAACCAATCAGGAAGCTATTGACCTATTGTATTCTAATAGCGCTAAAACCCTTAATGCGTCTGCTACCAGCGGCATAGATATGACATTTGCACACCAGTTGGCTAAAATAGTGCTTAACTTGCAAAAAGATGGTATTGCTGATTTGGCAGGTATTACCGTTACAATAGGCGCTTTAAATACGAAAGCCGATTTTTCTTTGGTAGATGGTACATTGGCTAATGCTTCAACACCGGCTGCTATTAATATGCATGTTGCCGCTGACGGTAGTGTGGCTGAAGCTATTGTTATACCTGCTGATGTTCCTGCCGATGCGAAGATTATATTTACACTTGGTGGTAAAACATACACCTATGCGTTACCTGCAGGCACCAAGTTTGAAAAATCTAAAAAATATGTTTATAATGTAAAGGTTAAAGGTTCGGGTGTGGCTGTGGTAGGCAAAGCTGCAACTATCACCGATTGGGTTGACACACCTTCGCAAAACGTAGAAGTGTTAGCTGATGCTACTCCTGAAGTAGGTACGGGTGCCGGCACGCAAGCAGACCCCTATTCTGTTGATCGCGCTTTCTTAAAATCCGGCGAAACTGAAAAATGGGTAACAGGTGTTGTGGTTGGCGTTTCTTCCGTTACTACAAGAGCAGGTTCTGTTATTGGTGGCTCTACTACTACCAAAACACATATTTTGCTTGCAAAAGCGGCAGGTGAAACAGACCTTGCAAAGTGTATTGCTGTGGAATTACCTGATGGCAGCGATTTGCAAAAACAACTAAATGTTGCCGACAATGCTTCATTGGTAGGCAAGACAGTTAAAGTTAAAGGTAATATAGGCGCGGGCATATATAGTGCCGGCTTAGCTGTTACTGCACTTACCGCGCAGGAGGGTGGAGTTGAGATACCAGTAAATCCGGGAAGTGAGAAAGTTATTCTTTTAGAGCCATTTGGAGTAGATCCAACACCAGTTGTCAAATTTGATTATACTGGGGATTTTGATAAATATCCTGACTGGGCTAATAAAGCTCTTACATATGAAAAATTGGGGAAAGCAGATATTAGAGCTAGGACAACATCTTTGAAAGGTACTAAAATACTTTGGATTCCTTCTTATACTCCAACTAATACGATACTAGCAGGTGTTAAAATTAGTGGGTTGGATTTAACAGGTTATTCAAATATTAAACTTTCTTATGATATTACAGGTAACCTATATACAGCGGCAGATATTGCTAATGTAAATTATGTAACACTAAAAATTGATGGGGTAAATCTTGAAGTTCCAAATGTAGAACTTAAAAAAGCAGAATATGGAGATGCTTTTTATACAGTTACTATTAATATAAATAAACCTTTTTCTGAGATTGTATTTGAAGGAACATCGTCTAACACTGTTGGTATGCGTCTAGACAATATTAAAATTGTTGGTACTAAGTAAAAAATTTACAGATAAAATATGATTCAAAAGAGGCTGTTTTAATAGTCTCTTTTGTTCATTTAATTTAAGAAAGACGAATGAGAAAAATAATATATATAGTTTCGGTATTTTTATTTTCCTTGCCGGGCTTTGCGCAGCAAGTTAAAGAAAAGGAAGGAACTAAAAACGACACCTTATTTAATAAGGCGGCAACGGTAAACGAAATATTTTTGGGCGACGATGACAGCGAACAGGAAATAAGCAGTACCGTTCTTATTTCTAATGATATCTACCTTAGCCAGTCGCGCTTTCAGCTATCGCAATTTCGCTTTCGCGTAAGAGGCTACGAGCCGCGCTATGAACAACGTTTTATCAATGGTGTGCGTTTTAACGACCAGAACAGGGGTGTGTTTAACTACGCTTCCATAGGCGCCCTAAATGATTTAACCCGCAATGGCGATGTGGTTAACTTTATGAATCCCGGCGCTTTCAGCTTCGGCACTATTGGAGGATCTGAAAATATTAATATGCGTGCCGGTAGTTATGCCAAAGGCACTAAAGCTACACTTTCC
This sequence comes from uncultured Bacteroidales bacterium, assembly GCA_937889945.1. GTDB lineage: Bacteria > Bacteroidota > Bacteroidia > Bacteroidales > UBA4417 > UBA4417. The sequence goes on along the minus strand of CALBZC010000012.1, from coordinate 6,491 downwards.
TATACCAATAGGATTTACTATTCACGTGCCATGATTACCCATGCATCGGGCTTGCGCGATGACGGGTGGGCTTTTGTGGGCGGCATCGGCGGACGCTATTCGCACGAAGGCAACGTGCAAGGTACTTTTTATAATAACTTTTCATACGCTTTGGGCGTAGAAAAGCAATTTGATAACGGTAAACACAGCTTGTCATTTATTACTTTCGGTTCTCCCGTGCAACGCGGACAGCAAGGCGGCTCTTTTCAGGAAGTGTATGATTTGGTAGGAGATAATTTATATAATCCCAACTGGGGTTATCAAAACGGAGAAAAGCGAAATGCACGCGTGGTAACAGCATTTGACCCCACGGTAGTACTTTCACATATTTGGAAAATTAATCCTAAAATGACATTGTCTTCCGGTGTGGGTGGGCATTACCAACGCTATGGCACTACTTCATTAAATTGGTATAATGGACCTGATCCGCGCCCCGATTATTATCGTTATCTTCCTTCTTATTATACAGCAAGCCCCGAAGTAGCAGGTTTTTATACCAAACTTTGGCAACAAACATGCGGCGATACTCCTTTTTCACAAATTAACTGGAATAATTTGTATGCCGTAAATGCCTTGGCAGCAAAACAAGGTTTAGGCGCGGTGTATATGGTGGAGGAAAGAAGAAACGATTTGTACGAGCTTACGGCAAATTCTACATTAAATACATACTTGAATGATAATTTAAACATTAATGCCGGTGTTGAATTCAGGCATACTACCTCCAAACAATTTAAAACCGTGAAAGATTTATTGGGCGCTAATTATCTTGTGGATGTAGATAAATATGCCGAAAGAGATTTTCCCGACAAGCCGGACTTGGTTCAGAACGATTTAACACGTCCGGGACGCAAAGTATATGAAGGAGATATTTTCGGGTATGATTTTAACTTGCATATCAATTCGGCAACTGCTTGGGTACAAAATATTCACAAAACCACTTATTTCGATTTTTATTATGGCAGCAAATTAAGCTATACGCAGTTTCAACGCGAGGGAGATATGAAAAACGGACGTTATCCCGAAAACTCCTATGGCAAAGGCGACAACCATACGTTTGTAGATTTTGGTTTTAAAACAGGAGGTGTTTATAAAATTTCAGGTCGGCATATACTTACTTTAAACAGTTTGTATCAAACAGATGCGCCGCTGCCTTATTCGGCATACGTTTCGCCTACCATTTCGGATATTACCAATGCGGATTTAAAAAGCGGTAGAATGTTTTCCGCCGATTTAAGTTACATAGCCTCATTGCCTTCTGTAATGGGAAGAGTATCCTTATTTTATACACGTTTCTACGACCAGCTTAAGAGAGTAAGTTACTACCATGATTTGTTGCGGACTTTCGTGAATCACGTGATGACAGGTGTAGAAATGACAAACCAGGGAATTGAAGTAGGCGTGAAATGGAAATATGATAACCACTGGACTTTTGATTTTGCCGGCACACATGCGGAGTATTTCTATAACAATAACCCCAAAGGTGTTATAAGCGTTGAAAACGGATCAAAGCCCGATATGGCGGAAACGGTTTACCTTAAAAACCTGCACGTGGGCAATACACCACAAACTGCCGCAACGCTTGGCATTAACTACTTCTATAAATTTTGGTTTTTTAACCTGAATGTGAACGGTATTACCAGAAATTATATTGATATAGCGCCTATCAGAAGGTTGTCTTCTAACTATACTGCCATAAATCCTGCCGATCCCAAGGCTATGGAAGCCTATAACAAACTCGTGGAACAGGAACAATATGCAGGAGCTGTTACGCTTGACTTTTCCATAGGTAAAATACTATATCTTAAAAACCGTAATGCCGTTAATTTTAACCTTTCGTTTTTTAACATAACCAACAATAAAAATATTAAAACAGGAGGCTATGAACAAGGACGCATTGATATCACCGCTCCTGATAAATTTCCTTCAAAATATTATTACATGCAAGGATTTAATTGTTTCCTTAACGCGAGTTACAGATTTTAATTTAATTAAAACAAAAACAGAAGATTGAAATGAGGCTGTAATATATTGTAGTGATATTTTATATGTCGTATTTAATTAATATAAATAAAAAAGTATATAAAACCTACCATGTAAATAAGCTTTTTCGTACACGTAATAATTATCGTTCGACAAGCTCACCGAGTGCATACATGCGAAGTTTTATACAACCATTAACCTGCGAAGCAAGCATTAATACCTTTAGAATTAAACAAGATATTAATAAAACAAAATTTATACGTATGAAAACAGTAAGATTGTTTTTTTCAATAGTTCTGCTATCTATTTTAGCCGTTTCGTGCGAACGTCAATATGACGGACCTCCTATTGAAATTCCTAAATATAGTAGAGAAGCTAATGTTACAGTTGCTAAACTAAAAGAATATTATGCTTCCATTACTAATCCCACACTTATAGAAACAGATTTTGTGCTCAAAGCCCGTGTGTCTGCAAATGATGTTTCGGGAAATGTATATAAACAAATATATATACAAGATGAAACAGGAGCTATTAACATAGGCATAGACCAAAACAGTATATTTACCTATTATCCTGTAGGGCAGGAAGTTTTTCTCGAACTCAAAGGCTTATATATGGTAAAATATGGAGATGAACTCCAGATAGGCTTTGGCAACACGCAAGCAAACCGTATTCCGTGGGAAGCGTTGCAACTCCATCTTCATAAAAGCGGATGGCCAGATTCAACGGCTCTGAAACCTGCATTGCGTACCATAGGAGCGTTGACCGATAAAGATGTCAATACCTTAGTGAAGTTTGAAAATATCTATTTTGTAAACGGCGGTAAAAATACGTTTGCTCTTGCCGATAAAGCTTCTGACGAACCGATCAAAGATGGAGCGGGAAAATCAATAATTGTCCGTACAAGCAATTATGCAAGCTTTGCTAAAACACAACTTCCTTCGGGCAGTGGTGATTTAACGGGTATTTTGGGCAGGTATCGCGGAACATGGCAGCTTATTGTGCGAGATAAACCTGACGTAGGTAAATTTGGAGGCGCTTTACCTTCAAACCCGGGAGGAACAGATTTGCCGCCTGTTAATCCTAATCCGCCTGTAGGTGGCGATATCTTAAACGAACCGTTTTCTACTAGTTTGGGAGACTTTACAGAATTTAGTGTTACCGGCGCTTATGTGTGGAAATGGGCAAGCTTTACCGATAAAAATACAAACGTAACCGATACCTATGCTAAAATGACGGGATATAACAGCACCACAAAAACAACGGAAGCAAACGAGGATTGGTTGATTTCTCCCGCCATGGATTTATCAAAAATTACTACCGCTGCCTTAACATTTGAACATGCCGTTAACTATGGCAGCAATATGCAAACAGAGCAAACCTTGTGGATTTCTTCCGATTATAATACGGGCAATCCTACGGCTGCCACCTGGACACAACTGACTATTCCTACATATCCCGCAGGAAAAGATTTTATTTTTGTTTCTTCGGGGAATATTGCTATTCCGGCAGCTTTTATAGGTAAGGCAAACGTGCGTATAGCTTTCAAATATACTTGCGGCACTGCAAATTCTGCTACATGGGAAGTGAGAAAAGTGCTTGTTAAATAGTAACTTGTAATAGTAAGCAAATGAAGAGAATAATAATAGTATTATGGGTATGCCTGCTTTCATTGTCAATGTGGGCACAACATACCCAGTATGATACCAAAAGCAATGATAATAGTCGTAAGTATCAGGTTTTTTCCGTGGCTTTTTATAATGTGGAGAATTTATTTGATCCTGATGACGACCCCAATACCATAGATGAAGAGTTTACACCCAAAGGTGCTAATGCTTGGACGGAAGATAAGTATAGAAAAAAACTTTCTAATCTCGCCACTGTTATTTCGCAATTGGACAGATATAAAAAAGGTGATTTTGCAGGACCTTCCGTATTAGGTATGGCTGAAATTGAGAACAGACGTGTGATTGAAGATTTGATTAACACAGAGCCTTTAAACAGAGGTAATTATAAAATTGTTCATCAGGATTCTCCGGATAGGAGAGGAGTGGATGTGGCACTTATTTATAATCCAAATGAATTTGAACTGAAAAGTTATAAGGCTCTACCCTATAACAAGCCTGATATGCCTAACTATAAAACACGTGATGTTTTACTGGTTAACGGATTAATGGCAGGAGAAGATGTGTATATACTTGTTAATCACTGGCCCTCGCGTTATGGAGATAAATCATCCGCGTTGAGAGAGTTTGCTGCCGCTATTTGCAAAAAAGCTGTCGATTCGTTATATGCACTTAACAGCAATGCTAAAATCATTATTATGGGCGATTTAAACGACGACCCTACCGACAAAAGTACGCGTGTAGTCTTGGATGCCAAAAAGGAACAAAAGGATGTGAAGCCTTATGGGTTGTTTAATACCATGTGGGGATATTATGAGAAAGGAATCGGAACGCTGTGCTATCAAAACCAATGGAGCCTTTTCGACCAGATTATAATATCATATCCTTTATTGGGAAAATCTACCATTGATGAGGGAAACCGGACATTAAAATTTTACCGTAGCGAAATTTTTAACCGTGAGTTTTTGTGTGAGAAAGCCGGACGGTATAAAGGTTATCCGCTTCGTACCTTTGCCTCAAATATGTTTGTAAATGGCTATAGCGACCATTTTCCCGTAGTTTTATACTTGATAAAATAAATTATATTTTATTAATTAAACGAGGCAAGCCTATAAGGCTTGCCTCGTTCGTTTTTTTAATATTTGTATATGTAAGCTTATTTTTGAATTATATAATAACCCTCGCGCGACAACAAGTGATCTAAATTGGCAATGCCATACATTACAATGGCGGTTACGATAGATGTTTGGTTTTGGTATTCGGGAATGCTCATGTTGTAAGTGTCGCGTTCGGTATGCCATATTTCGCCATAGTCAAAGTCGTATCCTTTTACATCTTCAATGCCAAAACCCATGGTAGGCACACCATTGAGTGCAAAATAGGCATGATCGCTACCTCCTGCCGTTTTGGGAAAAGGGCGAGGCGCGCGTTTAACCATTTTAAGCGGGAAATCCGTATTAATACTATTTACAGGAGAGGTTACTTTTTCCATATCTTTCCACATGGCATCTGTTACCGCTATGGTTGTAGGTACTAAAGGACCATAGTCGCGGTTAATTACGTTCGATATTTTCGGAAGTTTTTCTTTATTATGTTCTACCCAGTATTTTGAGCCCCATAAACCGAACTCTTCACCTGCCCAAAGGCAGAACAGCATCGTGCGCTTTGGTTTGCCTCCGGCTTTCATAATGAGGCGTGCAGCTTCCATGGTAGGCGTAACCCCTGACCCGTCGTCCACGCCTCCTGTTGCCACGTCAAATGCATCTAAATGTCCGCAAGCTATTACATACTCATCCGGATATTTAGTGCCGGGAATTATGCCTATCACATTGTGGTACTTAATGGGTCCCATGCGAAAGTGATTTCTGATGTCAAATTCAAGTTTAAAATCTCTGCGTTCTTTTACCATACGCTCTATTATGGCATATTGGTTTTCGTCAAGCTTGATATCCGGAACAGTGGGTAGGCTATCAAAGGTCATGTGTTCCAAATTATTCCGGTCGTATAATGCTACCAAGGGTACGGGTGCAGATTGTATAATTCCCAAAATGCCTGCATCTTTCATCTGCTTGTAGAACAAAGCAGGTTCTTTGACATACTCAAGCAATTTGTTGTTGGTTTTATTATAATAATTCTCTTCTTGTATTTTTTGGTTTTTTTTATCAATATCTTCGTTCACTTTAATAAGACTGTCGCGGTATTTATCACCTTTTGCAGAATAATCTATGGGCCAGCCGTGGCTTTTGCCGTTAACTAAAACCCAAGCGCCCTTGAGTTTTCCTTTCATGCTGTTAAATTCTTCCTGCGTGCGGGGTTCCATAACCACATGTCCGCTTTGTATGCCTTTGGTGCCTGAGGTGTATGAAGGGGTAACAAAATGTAGCGGTTGAGAATTTTCGCCAATCAATCGTCCAAACCAAGGACCTCTTTCAAAACCCACGGGCAAAGTTCCAACCTCCTGTAGCTCTACCTGCATGCCCCATTGTTTAAATTGTGAGGCCGCCCACTGGGTAGCCGTTTCATAAGCTGCTGACCCTAATAATCGCCCACCAATCCGGTTTGTAAGCACATCTAAATGATGCATGGTTTGGTTATCGGTTTTGCCGGTTTCTATTATTTTCTTTATAACATCATCCTGCTTTTGTGCCTGAAGGGCAATGCTAATTACAAATAGTTGTAATACAACTAAATAGGAGTAAATTTTCTTTGACATATGAAATTCAATAAAGCGTTAATTTTTTAAAGATGAAACGAAGATAGCGTAAGGGAAAGCTTACTTCAAAATAAAAATAAAAAAAATCGGCGATAAGCCGATTTTTTTATGTGAAAAGTATAATTTTATCTTTT
>CALBZC010000011.1 GCA_937889945.1 uncultured Bacteroidales bacterium | reverse complement strand
CGACACGGAACAAAAAAGCTTATAACATGCTAAAATATAATGATTTCAAAGAACGAAAATATATTTTAAGTGGACACTAATGATATTTTTCATTTAATAATTTTTGTTATTATAAATTTATATTTTTTAATCTCAAAGCGTTTAGTATAACGCAAAACGAGCTTAAACTCATCGCAATAGCAGCAATCATAGGTGATAATAGAATTCCAAAAAATGGATATAAAACACCAGCAGCAATTGGCACACCTAATGCGTTGTATATAAATGCAAAAAATAAATTTTGCTTTATATTTTTCATTGTTGCATGACTTAGTTTTTTAGCCTTTACAATTCCCAACAAGTCTCCCTTTAAGAGTGTTATAGAAGCACTTTCAATTGCAACATCCGTACCTGTACCCATGGCTATACCGACATCTGATTGAGCTAGAGCCGGAGCATCGTTTATTCCATCTCCAGCCATAGCAACCACCTTATCTTCTTTTTGTAATCTGTGTATTTCGTTCAATTTATCACCGGGCAAACATTGTGCTTTAAAATCAGTTAATCCTAATTCATCTGCAACAGCCTTTGCCGTAAGTTCATTATCTCCGGTTAACATGATTACTTGTACATTTTGCTTTAAAAGCATATGTATTGCTTCTTGGCTTGTTTTCTTTATTGCATCAGTAATACAAATATAACCTGCTATCTCAGCATTTACTGCAAGGTACGATACGGTTTTGCCCATACTTTGTTCCTGCTTTACTTCTCTTTCTACTGATTCAGGAATTTGAACATTTATTTGCTCCATTAGTTGCTTATTACCTAATGCAAGTTTGTTATTTGCAACATATCCGATAACACCTTTACCAGAAACAGCCTCAAAATCGGATATATTATCTGTTTTAGATTGAACAGTTTTACCATAATCAACAACGGCTTTAGCTAATGGATGTTCACTATACTGATTAAGTGAAGCACTGTAATATATAACATCCTCTTCAGTAAAACTTCCAAAGGAGCTTACCTTACCAACTGTTGGTTTACCTTCTGTTATCGTACCTGTTTTATCTACAATAAGAACATTTACCTTATCAAATTTTTCAAGAGCAGCAGCATCCTTTATTAAGATTCCATTCTGAGCTCCTTTTCCTATACCAACCATTACAGACATAGGAGTTGCAAGTCCTAATGCACATGGGCAGGCAATTATCAATACTGCAAGTGCATTGCTAAATGCAAATACATAAGCTGGTGCAGGCCCCCATATCAACCATACAGCAAATGTGAGTAAGGCGATAACAATTACCACTGGAACAAATACGCGGGATATTCTATCTGCCAACTTTTGGATAGGTGCTTTTGAACGACTTGCATTCTCAACCATTGTTATAATTTGAGATAGAATAGTTTCGCTTCCGACCTTTTCTGCTATCATTGTAAAGGAACTTGTTCCGTTTATTGTGCCGGAAGTAACTGTATCCCCTTTTATTTTATCCACAGGTATCGGTTCGCCGGAAATCATTGACTCATCAATACTGCCTGTGCCTTCCAATACATATCCGTCAACCGGGATTTTATCTCCGGGTTTTACACGTAAAACATCACCTTTTTTTATTTCACTGATAGGTATTGATCTATCCTCTCCATTAATTACCAATGTCGATTCGGTTGGAGCTAATTTCAAAAGTTCTTTCAATGCAGTGTTTGTTCTACTATGCGCTTTAGCTTCTAAAAGTTGTCCAAGTAAGACTAAAGTAAGGATAACTGTTACTGCCTCAAAATATAAAAACACTTGACCATTATGTCCCCTAAATTGATCAGGAAATATGGACGGAAATAATAACGCTACTATGCTGTATGTAAATGCTGCTCCCGTACCTATACCTATCAGAGTAAACATGTTTAGATTCATTGTTCTGATTGAAGTCCATGCCCTCTGAAAAAACATCCAAGTAGCGTAGAATACAACAGGAATTGAAAGTGCAAACTGTAATTTACTTGAAATAGCAGGTGAAATTATTTTTGAAACAGGATTTTCGGGTATCATTTCAAGCATTGCCAATACAAATACAGGGATGGTGAAAAGTACTGCTATTTTGAATTTCTTCAATAGATTGTTATAGGTAGCATCTTCTTCTTCAGTTTGCATGGGCACTAAATCCATACCACAAATGGGACAGCTTCCCGGTTCAGGTTTAATAATTTCCGGGTGCATCGGGCATGTATACTCACTTGCTGTAATTTCAGGCTGCTTTATCAAATCCATACCACAAACAGGACAACTTCCCAATCTTTCGTAAGTTTTATCCCCTTCGCAATACATAGGACAGTAATATATTCCTTTACCTCTATCGACCTTCGGAGTTTTCATACTTGCCGAACCACAGCAACCTGAATGATTTTTATGTTCATTTCCTTTGATTTCCTCAATTGTGTAACTGCCAATTTCGGATAATGCTTTTTGAAATGTTTGAGTAGGGATATGCTTGTCCATCGTAATGATAGCCTCAGGAGGTGTTAAGGTTACAACGGACTTAACACCCTCTAAGCTATTCAATGCTTTTTCTACTTTACTTAAGCAACCATGACATGTCATGTTGCCGATTTTAAATTTATGTGTCATAACCTATCGGTATTTGCAGCAATCAGGTAAAGCGTTGTAAGTTGCTTGGTCTGCTTTGTATTTATCGGTGTCGTGACCAACTTTAGCCATAGCCTTACTGATAGCGTCTATTGATGTTTTCGATGATTCAAAATTAACATGTAACTGTTTAGCATTTTGATCCCAAGTTGCAGTGGTAACTCCGGCAATTGTCTTTGCTGCCGTTTCAATTCGTTCCTTACACATTTCGCAACTGCCGTTTACATTTATCGCAGCGTGTTCTGTCTTAGCATTACTCTTGCTTGAAGTTCCACCTGACATATCATGTCCTTCATGCCCGGTCATTGGTTGTGATGCTTCATTGTTCATCATACTTCTTTTGCCTTCAAGTTGTGCGCTTGCATCAATAGAGAATACACCGTTTGTAACTATTCTTTCGCCTTCTGTTAAACCTTCTAATACGACATACGAATCGCCCAGTGACGGCCCGAGTTCAATTTCACGCAGTTTGAAAATAGGGGAATTGCTATTCGCCTGTTTAACGTAAACAATTGAGCGTTTCCCTGTCCAAAGTATAGCTGTTTTTGGAATCACAATTTCATTCTTCAATTGTTTTAGCGGAGCATTTACTATCGCGCTTGCATACATTTCGGGCTTCAATTCCATCCCGGGATTTGATGTTTCCACTCTGACTTTTGCAGTACGTGTAGTTTTATCTATAATAGGGTCAATAAAGGATATGTTGCCAGAAAACTTTTTGCCCGGAATAGCCTGTAGGGTAAATTCGAGCTTATCGCCAACCTTAAGAAATGGCAGGTCAACTTCATAAGCATCAAACATTGCCCACACTCTTGATAAATTTGCGATGTCAAATAATACACTTCCGGCTGTAATATAATCTCCCTGACTAACTTTCTTCGAAATAACAATCCCGCTTGTATTTGCCTTAATATCAATATTCGGCGATACATTACCCGACGTTTCGATTTTATAAATCTGCTCATCTGTTAATTTCCACAATCTTAACTTTTCTTTTGCAGCTTCAACTAATCTCGGCTGAGTTTCTTTCAGTTTAATTGCCTCCAACAATTCTTGTTGAGCATTTAGCAGGTCGGGAGAGTAAATGGTTGCAATGGTTGCCCCCTGCCTTACACTTTCTCCTGTAAAGTCAACATACAATTTCTCAATACGCCCTCCGACATGTGCCGTTTGTGATTGAAGGCTTCGTTCATCAGGCTGGATTGTTCCGTACAAAGACACTTCTTTAATCGGCCTTTCTCGGCTCACTACAGAAGTTTGAACATTAGCAAGTGCCGCAGCTTCCTCTGATAGTTCTATTGCTCCATCATCAGCTATATCACTTGAACCGCCTGTTCTTAAAGGAATTAAATCCATTGCACAAATAGGACATTTGCCGGGTTTGTCTTGTTTTATCTGTGGGTGCATCGAGCATGTCCAAACTTGGTTCTCTACAACTTCTTTATGTTCGCTTTCATCATGTCCACTTGATGAGCCTCCAAAAATGAGCCACCCAACGAACAGTCCTATCAAAAGCAATAAAGCATATCTTAAATATTTGCTTTTGAATATATTTTTGATCTTTTCCATAATTATTCTTTTTCTGTATTTGATATTAATCTTTGTAATGATGCAATCATAGTATTATACTCAGCAATTGCTTCCGATTGTTTCAATTGATAATCAAGAAGCTGTCGTTGAACTTGCATAACATTTGTCAAATCGCTTTTACCTGAAATAAATTCCTGTATAATGATGTTATAAGTTGTTTGAGCAAGTTCCGTTTGCTTAATATAAAGCTCAATTTTTCTATCTGCATCGTTGATTTGATGTTTAACAGTGTAATACTGAGCTTCCAACTCCTTCTGTGTGTTAGCGTACTTTTCCTGACTTGATTGCCAATACAGCATACTTTCCTTTTGTTGTGCGTTGTATTTTTTTCTGAATATTGGCAGGGTTACCGATACCATAGGCATTATCATGTCTTTCCCATTCATATGTGTGATGGGAAGTCCCATACCATCATCCATTCTTTTATTAATCATGGTATAGTTAATACCAACACCAAACATCGGATAGCTCATCTTCTTATCCATTTCGCCTTTTGCTTTGTATGCTAACGATTCTTCTGTAATCATTTTCAGCATCGGATTATTATCCATAATGTTTTCTAATGTACTTTCTTCATTATCATAAACAAATGGTAGTTTTTCAAATCTATCTGGTATAACAACACTTTCATTAGCAGGTCGACTTAGAAGAGAATTAAACTTAGCTTTAGCTGCTATCATTTCAGAATTGATGCTTTTGATATTATTATCTAACTCAGCGATTTCCAACTGTATTCTTAATACATCGGACATGCCAGAGGAGGCTCCCCCCATGCCGCCACCGCCAGCAGACATACTCGCAGTGGTAGTCTGAGCAGCTTGTCCGCCTCCCATACCCATTCCTCCCATTCCTCCTGATGAGTTTGCGGCAACAGGTGTGGTTGAAGCAGAAGGGGTAGAAGCAGCTTTTGATGATGCTCCTGTATTTGAACTTGAGAATCTGCGTAAAGCCAACTCTTCGAGATGTGTCAAGATATCTTTATTAGCTTGCGTATTTACCAAACGTTGTTGAAGATTACACAAAACAAACCATTGATTATAAATTTCGAAATATAGATTATCTCGAGTTTCTCTGAACTTCTCGTATGCCATTTTTGACATATGTTGAGCCTCCGTTCTTGCAGCTTTTCGTGTACCAAACCAAGGGAACATTTGCATCAGCTTAAAATCGGCTACTTGTTTACCATCAATAATATCCATCGGTTGTAGAAAAAAACCTATTTCCAATTGTGGATCTGCAAATGCACCGGCTTGAGGTATTTTTTGAAGAGAAGCCTCATATACGGCAAATTCTGATTTCAACAAATGATTGTTATACGCTGCAATCCTCAAATAGTGCTGCAATGAATCAGCTTCCTGAGCATGGATGGTATTTGCACTAACTATTAATACAAACACTAAAATATATTTATTAAATATTATCCGAAGCATAATCATTATTATTTTCTGTGATTTCTTTTTTCTTTTCTCTCTTAATTGCCGATTCTCTCCACCAGCACTGAAATACCGGAACCACAAACATGGTCATGGATTGAATAAGCATACCTCCGAAGGTAGGAATTGCCATCGGAACCATTATCTCTGCACCCTTGCCTTGAGCCGTTAGAACAGGTAATAAGGCTATCAATGATGCAGCTGTTGTCATAGCTGCAGGACGTACCCTTTTGAGTCCTGCGGATACCACAGCTTCTCTGATAGCCTCCTTGGTTCTTGGGTCTCTTTCAATAAATGTATCATGTATATATGTTCCCATCAACACTCCGTCATCCGTTGCAACGCCAAACAGAGCAATAAATCCGACCCATACGGCAACACTTAGATTTATGGGATGCATTTGGAATAAATCCCGCATATTGGTTCCTGCCACTGCAAAGTTCATAAACCAATCCTGACCGTATAGCCATAATAAAATAAATCCTCCCGAAAATGCAACAAAAACTCCTGAAAAGTGGATAAGTGATGCGGTAACTGTTCTGAACTGAAAGTAAAGAACTAAGAGTACCATCATTAGCACCAAAGGAACAATTATCATTAAACGATTTGTTGCACGTTCTTGCTGCTCATAGTTACCTGCAAACTTATAGTTTACTGCTTCCGGTAGTTTTAATTCGCCTGAAGCTATTTTCTCCGAAAGAATTTTATCAGCTTCCTTTACCACATCAACTTCTGCCTTGCCCTGTAATTTGTCAAATATCACATAGCCCACTAAAAACGTATTCTCGCTTTGAATCATTTGTGCGCCCTTGGTGTAAATTATGTCGGCAAGGTCATTAAGCGGTACCTGAGCACCCGTAGCAGTTGGAACAAGCAACTTGCCTAATTCTTCCGGACTGTCTCTCAATTCCCTTGCATAACGTAAACGTACAGGGAAACGCTCTCTGCCTTCAACGGTTGTTGTTAGACTCATTCCTCCTACAGCCGCAGATAATATCTCTTGTAAATCACCGACATTAACGCCGTATCTTGCCATATTTCTTCTATTGAGCTTAATTTCAAGATAAGGGGCACCTACTGCTCTGTCGTAAAAAACGGAAGAACTGACTACGGATGGTACTCCTTTAAGCACTTGCTCTATGGCTTTTCCTCCTTCCTCAATCGACTCCAAATCCGGGCCGTAAACTTTTACTCCCATTGGTGCTCTCATTCCTGTTGAAAGCATTACAAGGCGAGCTTCAATAGGTTGCAACTTAGGTGCTGAGGTTAGTCCCGGCATGTGAGTTACATTCACAATTTCCTGCCATATATCATCCGTATTCCTGATATTAGGCCTCCATTGCCTGTAATAATCACCTCTTTTATCTTTAACCAAACTATCGACAGGTATTAATCTAAATCCGTCTTTTGGATTATAGGTATTTCCGCTTATCAGCAAGTATTCTCCTTTTGAGTTTGTCTTAAACCTTTGCCTCTGCCCGTCTTCATTAAGAGCGTATTCAGGTCGATAGTTGATCGTATTTTCAAACATTTGTATGGGAGCAGGGTCTAAGGCAGAGTTAACTCGCCCCCACTTACCGACTGCTGTTTCCACTTCTGGAATTTTAGCTAAACGTTTATCTAATAGCTCAATGAACTCTAAATTTTGCTCAATCCCTGTATGTGGCATACTTGTAGGCATCAATAAAAATGAGCCTTCATGTAGACTGGGCATAAACTCCTGACCAATGCCCGGAAATTTTTCGCTTGCTGCTTCCCAAAATGCTGTTTTTCTAAATTCTTTCCAACCAACAGTTTCAAAGCCTGTAGCAACAAAGCCAAACACTCGATTAAATCCGATCCAAATAACTAATCCAAAAACTACTACAGTTATTGGCAACATCATAAACTTGAATCTGTTTGCCAAACACCATCGTAGAATTTTTTCGTAAAAAACCACAATCGTCCACATTAACCCCATTACCACAGCTATGGCCAATGATACAAATACGATATTGACAAGCATTCCTTTTTCGGGGCCTAATGGTAGCCACGATTGAGCCAAAATATATGTAACGATAACCAGTGCAATGCCAATATTGATATAGTTGCTTAGATTTTTATTTTTCCATTTATGTGCAAATAAATTGTTTGCTCCAAGAGCGATTAAGCCTATCGCAAGTATATTACCATAAACAATTAAAAAGGCTAAACCGGCAGCAATCAGAATATAATTCAGTACTTTTCTGATTTTAGCAGAATTAATTTTGAACGAAAAAACGAAATAAGCAAGCGTTGGAAGTATTATCAATCCCAATACAAATGAAAAACCGAGAGTAAAGGTTTTTGTATAAGCTAAAGGAGCAAACAATTTCCCTTCCTGTGCTTCCATTGCAAAAACGGGTAAGAAGCTAACAATAGTAGTCATCATAGCAACAGTTAATGCTCCTGACACTTCCCCAATAGCCTTTTTGATTAGTTGAAGTAATGGCTTCCCTTTCTTGGCATCTTTATTTTCAGGCATTTCCATATGCCGGATAATGTTTTCGACAAAGACTGTCCCCACATCAACCATTACCCCGATTGCAATTGCAATACCTGATAGTGCAACAATATTTGCACTTATGCCTGTATATTTCATCAGGATAAATGTGGCTAATACAGCTATCGGCAGTAAACTGGCAATGATGACTGAGGCTCGAAGGTTGAGAACCAATACTATGATTACAATAATACAAATAAGTATTTCTTCCATTAAAGAGCTTTCAAGCGTTCCTATTGTCTCTTTAATGATACCAGTACGATCATAAAACGGAACAACGGTTACTTTAGAAACCGTACCATCCTCAAGAGTCTTTTGAGGCAATCCGGCTTCCATCTCTTTTATCTTTTCCTTAACGTTGTTAATTACTTCTAATGGATTTGAACCATAACGTGCTACAACAACGCCTCCGACTGCTTCCACACCTTCCTTATCCAAACCGCCTCTGCGAGGTGCGGGCCCGAGTGTTACAAAAGCGACATCTTTTATCTTTACAGGAACTCCATTCCGAACAGTGACTACCGCTTCTTCAAGATCAGACACATTTTTAATATACCCAAGACCACGTATAAGATATTCTACTTTGTTTATTTCTACAGTTTCGGCTCCAATGTCAAGGTTGCTCTTTTGTACGGCATTCATTATATCCATTGTAGACACATTGAATGAGCGCATAGCATTAGGATCTATTTCTACTTGGTACTCTTTGACAAAACCTCCAACCGAGGCCACTTCCGAAACGCCCTTAGCTCCCGCAAGAGAGTACTTTACATAGAAATCTTGTATAGTTCGAAGCTCATCGGGATCCCATCCTCCGGCAGGCTTGCCTGTTTCGGGATTTCGACCTTCAAGAGTATACCAGTAAATTTGACCTAAAGCTGTAGCGTCCGGTCCTAAACTTGGTTGTACTCCTTCCGGTAAAGTTCCAGATGGCAGAGAATTTAATTTTTCCAGTATCCTTGACCGACTCCAGTAAAATTCAATGTCATCGTCAAAAATGATATAAATAAATGACATGCCGAACATGGAACTGCTTCGGATTGTTTTTACCCCCGGGATGCCTAATAATGAGGTAGTCAATGGATAAGTTATTTGATCTTGTATATCCTTTGGTGAACGCCCCATCCATTCGGTGGCAACAATTTGTTGATTATCCCCAATATCGGGAATAGCGTCAACTGCAACCGGATTACTTGGTATAATTCCTCCATGCCAACTGAATGGGGCAGTTGAAATGCCCCAAATAATTATTATTACAAGCAATAATATTGCAACTAACCGGTTGTCTAAAAAATAATCTACTATTTTCTTTAACATGATTCTTATTCGTTAGTTTTTCCTACAATGTTTCCACATGTAAGCATTTTATTTCCAAAATAAGGGTTCTTTATTTCTTTTTCAAGGCTTAACCAATTGGCTCCTTTGTTGTTCAGAGCCATTGAGCAATGAGCAATATACAGACCAACTTTAGATTCTTTTGCTAAAATAATATACTCCTCGCTTAACTTAGATAAAACAATCCGGGCAGCATCAATGTTTTTTGCCAAATAAATGTCTTTTGACAACTGATTGATTTTATGGTTTCTTGCTGTTTTTTCAATAGCTTGAGCTTCTGTTTTTACAGCTTCAAAGTCGGAACGGACAAAAGCATCTTTGAGTTTGAAATATTCAACAAAAAGTGCTGATTTAGTATGCTCAGCATGATTGTGTTCTGTTAGATTACCTTGCTTATGGGCTGAATGATCTCCATCTTTATGGCATGACGCCTTCTCATGTTTTTGCTTATTAGAACAGCATGACGATGAATTTTCTTTGTGTTCGGAATGAGAAGATTGAGCAAATGATTTTGTGCTGAATAGAGTAGAGAACAGGACTATACCTGTTATAATTATAATATTTTTCATTTTATCGAATTTTAATATGTTACAAATTATACAATAGAAATAGAACTCACATGAATCAACTTAATGTTAATTCAAAGAGTTAAATCGAGGTATAATTAATAAATCAAATTCGATATACGCAAATAAAGGCAAGCCTGTCCAAGACTTTTCTGAACAGAGTCTCAACAGGGATAAATCCCTCATCCTTTAAATCCGTACTGTGATCGGAAGTAATAAGCAAGTGTTGTTGTACAATAACAAACGCACTTATTATACTGAAATTGGAATTAACTTGTTGTGCTTGATAATTATCTGTAGATAGAACAACAGTATTATCATTGCAACATCCTGCTTCGTGTATGCCTTCGGTAGGCAATTCACCACAACAGTTTTTATCCTGAGTAGATTGAAAAGCGACTGAATTTAATTCGCCTTGGCAATAATGAAAATAGAGCACCGGTTGCACAGCTATAAGCAGTGTCAACAAAATCAGTGATATGGATGCTATTCTTTTCATTTTAAGTCATTAATATCTGGCAAATATACTTTAGACAATAACAGCACAAATGTAGGAATTGTTTACATATATGCTTTCATTACTGTCCACTAAAAATTTAAGGACAGTTGTTGGTTAAACAAAAGTTCATTGACG
>CALBZC010000010.1 GCA_937889945.1 uncultured Bacteroidales bacterium | reverse complement strand
TAATCGCCTGAATTTGATAAGAATTTTTACTGACACAGTTTATTTTACGCTACCATATGAAGTAATAAAAATGCCTGAATTGTCAGGCATTTTTTTATTTAACCTCAACGGATTGAGTCCAAACCCGTTTTTTGTTTATTTCCTCTTTATCTCTGAAAGCTTTTTCTAAATCAATGCCATATCGGTTTGCTATAGAAAATACAAATATCAGTATGTCGGCAAGTTCTTCATCTACCAATCCTACTTTTGAATTTGTATCGATTTTTATATTTTCCTGCTTTCGCACTGCTTTAAAAAGCTCACCCACTTCTTCTCCCAGCATCAAACATTTCTGCAATGTATTTTGGTCTATAAAGCCGCGTTCCTTTTCCAGCTCATTTACGTAGATCTGTAAATCTTTTAATGTAGAATTTTCTTTAAAAAAAGGCATTTAAAAAAGTTTTTTTATATGTTGTATTATTTCTTCTTTTGGCACTTTAGTATTAAAAACAAGATCAGGCTTTAAATACCATAGTTCCTTTCCTTGTTTAAAGCGTTGTTCACCGCCACCTGTAATGTTAAGCATAATAATATCGCGTGCATTTACTTTTTTTTGCTCAACCGCCTGCATCAATGAATGCACCGCCACATCCGAAGCTGAATAAATATCAATGCCTTCGTATTGTAAAAATAAATCCTGTGCTTGCTTAATTTCATCATTGGAAACACAGAAAAATTCGCCATTTGTATCGCTTAATGCATCAAAAAGTCCGCCAATAACAGGATAAGGCGGCTTACGGTTAGAAAGCACTTTGGCTTTAATTTTTTCCACATCCATATGCGCCTGATGCTCATCATAAGGCAACATTTGGCGTGAACGCGCGTTCCAGGCATCAGCCATAGGTGTAAAAGGAATATTTTGAGAAACCATTAATTTGGCTTTTTTGATACCGAAACGTCCATCTTCTATCAAGCGCAAATTAGCTTCCCAAGCTGCAATAGCGCCTGTTCCGCTACCCACGGCTTGAAAATAAAAATCGGGGATTTGACCAATAAAATGAGCTGCCGAAAGCATGGTTGTTGACATACCATCGCGACGCGCCACATTTTTAGCCCCTCCTTCGGCTATAAAACCGTCAATTTCGGCAGCTATGTTGGATAAGTTTATCGCATCAAAATAATCGCTGCCTTTTTCAGTACAAACAAGTTTTACACATGTGTGCAAAGCACGCTCAAACCAAAGCGCATCCAAATTATCTTCCGGCACACACAGCAACAACGGAATCCGATTGTCGGAACAAACTTTGGCAAAGGCACGTGCCGTGTTTCCGGCTGAAGCCACTACCAAAACGCCATGAACATCTGACTGCAATCGACCACAAACGGAATAAGCTTCCGTTTCCTTAAAAGAACAAGTGCTCATGTACGCGCCACGCTCTGGGAAGTAGCCGCTAAACGTGATATACAAATTATGCAAACCTAAATGCTTTGCAAAGCCTTCGCTTTTGTATGTAACAGGCGCACAGGAACCTTCTAATGCACGGTGTATAGGCAACCAATCGGCAAAGCGATATATACCATAACTTTCGTCTTTTATGTCTATTTGTTTTTTGTCGTAAACAGTACGAATTAATGTTGGCTGTTTTTCATCGGGCGCTTCAAGCATCCATCCTGTATCTTCAAAAACATTTCCTGAGGCTACCGATTGCAGCTTATATGGTGTAGGGGTTATATCCATAGAATAATAAAAATGTGTATTTAGTTATTTTGGTTGTAAATATAAGAATATTATAGACTTTTAACAGATATTATCTTAAGATTATATTCACATCAGGGAATTCTATAACTCACTCCTATGCCCCACATAGGTGATGTTTGAAAAAATAAAGATAGCAGGTTAAAACCTTCATAGTTAGAAAATGAAGAATAATGTAAAAAAGTAGTAATGTTTTTTTGGGTATAATGTAACGTAATTGCTTGTGTTGCTATGCTACTGTTCATATTTAAATCTTTGGTAATACCTATACATCCATATAATCCAACAATATGCTTATTTTTAATTTTAAATATATATTCGTTAGAAAATCCTATATTATATACAAAATTGCTATTATTATTTACTATTAAGCTTTCTTTTTCTGCCGACTTCCTAAATTGGGAATACTTACCATCTTCATATAATAAAGTCGTTTTAATTCCTATTATTCTCCACTCAAATACCCCAAAAGGGATATTTGCATTTATCTCTCCGGATACTCCAGCCCCATACAAAGACTTATTTCCTTTATAATTATTAATTTTATCAACTTTATAATTACCTACGTAACCAAAAGCGCCGTATGCAAAATCGAAATATTTTTCAGCATGGGAACGAAAGAAATAAGCTTTGCCAAAGTAATTGGTTTCATTTTCATTATATGCACTATCTATAGAGTGAGAAAAACTCCCACCCACATAGTTTCCACTCTTAATACTATCGGTTGAAACGGGCTTTGTAAAATATATAGGACTATTACCGGTATCTGCAATACCATAATGGATAGAAGAACAAGAAGGAAGAAAAATTATTACCCAAGCAAATAACAGCAATAATAGATACTTTAAATAAAAGTGCATAATATTTTTGACGCAAATTTAAGTAAAGCCAATATATTAAAAGCTAAAAATTAATCTTAATATTGTGTACTTTTGTAGAAATCTTATGTATCAAAACCACAATATAAAACATTTTATCCGCTTTCGCCGCTGGAGTAGAAAAGCCTACGCGGTATTGGTAAGCCTTAAGAGTAATGTTACCATAGGTTTTTTAAGCAAAAATATTGCAGATAAATCTTTATGCAAGCAAAAGAAAGATCTATTACAAAATGAAATAAATGAATATACACTATCTAATTTTGACATTGAAGATAAAGAGAAGTCTTTTTTTATAGAATGGCTTGAATGTATATGGGTACAACCCTGTTTAATTTTACGAAATCAAGAACCACAAGATAAAAATATTTTTTTAATTTGTAAAAACCGAATGTGTATAGTTTACATACATACTCGGTTTTTTAATTTTAATACCCATAATGAATATAGAACAACTTAAAAATAAAGTCCTTACCCAACAAGATATTACGCACGAGGATGCAATATGGTTGGCAACCCAAGCGCCTAAACAAAAATTATATGAAGCTTCCCACGAAATAACACGCAAAATGGCATCTCAAGTGTTTGACATGTGCTCTATTGTTAATGCCAAATCGGGAAGATGCTCAGAAGACTGCAAATGGTGCGCACAATCGGCACATTATAACACACAAATAGAAGAATATGATTTAATGGACACACAGGAGTTTTTGCGGCAAGCAAAATACAATGCAAACCAAGGTGTCCAGCGCTTCTCGTTTGTTACCAGCGGCAAAAGAATTACGCCTAAAGAAATTGACCAATTGATAGAATCTACTCAAGTATTATACAAGGAAGTTCCCATCAAATTATGTGCATCTTTGGGTTTATTAAAAAAAGATGATTTGCAGCGGTTGTATAAGGCGGGAATCAGGCGTTTTCACTGCAATTTGGAAACAGCGCCTTCTTATTTTCCGCACCTTTGCACCACACACACACCCGAACAAAAGATTGAAACATTGCAAGCGGCATTGGAGGCAGGAATGGATATATGCTGTGGCGGAATTATCGGCATGGGCGAAACTATGGAACAGCGCGTAGAACTCGCATTTGCTATTAAAGCATTAGGCGCACAATCTATTCCTATTAATATTTTACAAGCCATAGAAGGAACGCCTTTGCAAGCAATGCCCATGATACCTGTGGAAGATGTTTACACAACCGTAGCAGTATTCCGTTTCGTGAATCCCTCGGCATACCTGCGTTTTGCAGGAGGACGCGCGCAATTGACCAAAGATGAAGTTGTAAAATGTATGCATATAGGCATCAATTCCGCTATTGTGGGCGATTTGCTCACAACCATTGGTTCAAAAGTAGCGGAAGATAAAGAATTGATTAAAAAAGCAGGATATAAGTTGGGAGCTTGTAGTTCGTAGTTTGGAGAACTTAAAAATTAAACTATTTTCTCCGAACTCTTAACTCCCTACTCCTAACTAATTACTCATAACTATGACCTCTTTCGATAAAGAACATTTATGGCATCCATACACAACCACAGTTAACCCTTTGCCCGTTTACAAAGTGGCAGCAGCAAAAGGCGTGGAATTAGAGTTGGAAGATGGACGCAAGCTTATAGACGGTATGTCATCGTGGTGGTGCGCGTTGCATGGCTATAATCATCCCGTGTTGAATGAAGCTGCAAAAAAGCAGTTAGACAACATGTCGCATGTGATGTTTGGCGGCATCACACACGAACCTGCTATTGCACTGGGGAAATTGCTATTAAGCATTGCACCGCCAAGCATGCAAAAGATATTTTATGCCGATTCAGGCTCTGTAGCCGTAGAAGTTGCCATGAAAATGGCTGTGCAATACTGGTATGCAAAAGGCAAAACGGAGAAATCCAATTTTGTTACCATCCGCTCAGGCTATCATGGCGATACGTGGAATGCGATGTCGGTATGCGACCCTGTAACGGGTATGCATGGCATCTTCGGTTCTTCACTGCCTGTGCGCTATTTTGTGCCTACTCCCTTATCCACTTTTCATGGAGAGTGGAATTTCAAAGATATTGAACCTCTCAAAGATATTATCATTAAAGAAAAATCAAATATAGCTGCATTGATTTTGGAGCCTATTGTACAAGGTGCGGGCGGCATGCGTTTTTACCATCCCGAATATCTGAAACAAGCCAAACAACTATGTATAGAAAATGATATTTTACTGATATTTGACGAGATAGCTACAGGCTTCGGGCGTACGGGCAGGATGTTTGCTTGGGAGCATGCAAGTGTAGAACCCGATATAATGTGCATAGGCAAAGCCTTAACCGGCGGATACATGACCCTGTCTGCCGTGCTGGCTACTGATGATATGGCATACACAATTTCCACGGGCAATCCGGGCGCTTTTATGCACGGACCTACGTTTATGGCTAATCCCTTGGCATGTGCTGTGGCTAAAGCATCTGTCGAATTGCTGCTTTCATACGATTGGCAAAGTAAAATAAAAGCTATAGAAGCCCAATTGATGAAAGAGTTAACTCCCGCAAAACAATTACCACAAGTTGCAGATGTACGCGTGTTAGGAGCTATCGGCGTAATTGAAACCAAAGAAGCTGTAAACATGGCTAATATTCAAAAACGTTTTGTTGAAGAAGGCGTTTGGGTACGACCTTTCGGGAAATTGGTATATTGCATGCCGCCATATATTATCACCGAAAACCAGCTATCAAAGCTTACAGCAGCCATGGTTAAAATTGTAGGAGAAATGTAGATAAATTTCAGCCAATCTTTAGACTGTTTCATAATCAATATATTAAAAACAATAAAATATATCAATTTGAGTTTAAAAAACAGATAAGAAAAAATACTACTTTTATAAGTAAATAAGTTAAAGAAAATGAGCAATATAGATAGTGTTGAAACAAGTCAATTTCAGCAAGTACAAAACATTATATTTTCGCACCGCTCTAAAGCATTGCAAGCTGTAAATAACCAAAATTTGCTTACCGCTTGGGAAGTTGGAGCTTTTGTGTCGGCTCGACTTACAAATGCTGCATGGGGCAGTAAAACCGTTAAGCAACTTGCGGAGTATTTAAAAACGCAAGACCCAACTTTGCGTGGTTACAGTAGCCGAAATATCTATAATATGGTTGCTTTTTACGAAGCATATTCTTCCGTACAGTTTGCTAAATATCAAGAAAATTTAAAGCTAAATCAAATTGTGCAGTCGCTGACTGCACAATTTGAAATTGAGCAATCAACTATTCAATTTCAACCAGAATTAATTGTGCAAACACCGTCTGCACAATTTCCCCATTTCCTTAATTTTACTACATTAACCAATCATTTTGAAATACTTAACGCCTGCAAAACATTAGAAGAACGGATATTTTATGTACTTTATTCTCACAAAGAACAATTAAGTGTAAGAGAATTAAGGCGTTGCCTGAAAAATAATACATTTGCTTCGTTAATGGGTGACAAACAAAATCTTTCAAAAGGGTTAAAAAATATGTACCCGCAAATCACGCCCATGCTTAAAGATACTATATTTTTGGATTTTCTTGGTTTGCCCCAAAAGCATTCGGAAAAGCGTTTACAAAAGAGCATCTTAGATAATATGAAAGATTTTGTTCTGGAACTTGGCAAAGATTTTTTATTTTACGACAAGGAATACCCATTACAAGTAGGCAATTCTACATTTAAAATTGACTTATTGTTTTTTCATAGAGGGTTGCAATGTTTGGTAGCTATTGAACTGAAAACAAGCAAGTTTAAACCTGAGTATATGGGACAACTCGAGTTCTACTTAGAAGCATTGGATCGCGATGTACGCCGCAGCAACGAAAACCCAAGTATTGGCATTTTACTTTGCCAAGAGGCAGATCGCAGTATAGTTGAATATGCCATGAGCCGTAAATTGAGTCCCACGATGATAGCTGAATACAAAAGACAGCTTATTCCGAAACAAGTGTTACAACGCTCATTAGAAGAATTTACACAATTTTTAAATCTCAAAAAGTAAAAAATGATAAACAATAGAAGAGAAAAAATAATGCTAATGAATATATGTTTTGCTTTCCGAATAAAACTTTTTAATGCATGGCTGTAAATCTCTATCATCAGATGCAACAAGAACTTATCTCTCTTGAAAAAACCGGAAGCCTGAGGAAAATTCCTGATGTGGCGCATGAAGGAAAATATATAGTTGCAAACGGCAATCGCATGTTAAACCTTTCTTCTAACGATTATTTGGGGTTAGCAGGCGACAAGCCTTTAAAAAAAGAGTTTTTAACGCGATACGATATCGAAAAAGCTTTGTTTTCAGCTTCTTCCTCGCGCTTATTAACAGGGAATAACCAATTTTACGAGGAAGTAGAAACCACCCTAAGCCAGTTGTTCCGTTCACAAGCGGCATTGGTTTTTAATAGCGGATACCATGCCAATACAGGCATATTGCCTGCCATAGCAAACGATAAAACCTTGATATTGGTAGACAAACTCATACATGCCAGCTTGATTGACGGCATACGCTTGTCATCTGCTAAGTTTAACCGTTATAAACATAATGATTTGGCACAATTGGAAAATTTAATTGCTAAAAATCATACGCAATATGAAAAAATTATTGTGGTAACGGAGAGCATTTTCAGCATGGATGGCGATGTTACCGATTTAACTCGCTTGGTAGAATTAAAAAAGATGTATCCTTCCGTTATGTTGTATGTGGATGAAGCACACGCGATAGGTGTTAGAGGTAACAAGGGTTTGGGAATTGCGGAAGAGCAGAATTGCATTCAAGATATTGACTTTTTAGTAGGCACATTCGGTAAAGCGTTAAACTCAGTGGGCGCTTACGTGATATGTAACACCATAACGCGTGAATACTTGATTAACAAAATGCGTACCTTAATTTTTACTACTGCATTGCCAGCTATAAACTTAATGTGGACACATTTTATCCTGCAAAAACTCGATATTTTTAATACCAAACGTGCAAAACTCTGCAATATAAGTAAGTTATTAAAAGAGGCATTGGCAAACCAAGGGTATCTGTCAAACAGTGCAAGCCATATTATACCTATGGTAGTAGGCGAAACACACCAAACAATGTTGAAATCGCAAGAGCTACGCGAAAAAGGATTTTATGTACTACCCATCCGTCCGCCTACCGTGCCGCACGGAACTTCGCGCTTGCGTTTTTCCTTAACGGCAGGAATTACGGATTTAGATATTAGAGAGTTGATAAATAGTTTATAATTAAGTATAATTTTAAAAATAAATAATTAAAGTCCATGTCATGTATTGCATAAAAACGTTCTTTTTCTTTATTCATTCTGTTTAACTAATGGGGCTTTGCCCCAAACCCTACATCCTTTCTTGTCTTGATACAAGAAAGGATGCAAAGAAACATAGCGGAGCGTTTTCATGAACACATTTAAAACAAACCATGCGTGAATAAATCAAGACAAAACGATGCCCCTCCCACGAAAACCCGCCCTGCCTCGCCGTTTTGTCCTTCCGCCCACGCCTATTGCGCCGCGCTTGAGGGCATTATAAAAAAATAGTAGTTTTTGAGGGATGGTTCGTGGAGTAAGCATTACCAAGCAATACAGACGCATTAGGCAGGCGGGTGTGCAGGGCAACTTGTATTGCGTGGCAGAACCAATCCGTAAAAAACAATATTTTTTTATACAGCCTTGATCTTTTGCTACTTTTGTATCAAGACAAAAGTAGATGAATAAAAAAGCTTAAGAATAATAAAAATGTGATAAATTATTTCAAGAAATTTACTAAGTAGAATGAAACAAATATTTATAAAAAAACAAGATAAAAAAAGCCTTCTTCTGTTTTTTGCAGGATGGGGAATGGATGAAAATATCGTTAAAAATTACGAAGTGCACCATGCAGACTTTATGATTTGCTATGACTATAAAACCCTTGACTTTGATAAATCATTAATCGAAAAATATCAACATATCAGGGTTTTAGCATGGTCAATGGGCGTATGGAATGCGGCACAAGTGTTAGAAGGTGTGGCATGCACAGAAGCTACCGCCATCAATGGCACGCTTTTCCCCATAGATGATATAATGGGCATTCCGGATAAGATATTTCAAGGTACATTGGATAATTTCTCTGTGGCAACATTGCAAAAGTTTCAAAAACGCATGTGCGGAAACCAAGAAAATTATCAGCTTTTTCAATACGTGCAACCCAAAAGGAGTGTAGAAGATTTGCACGAGGAACTCAAAGCCATACAAGCCAATTATGAAGAATATACACAAAAAAGATTTCCTTGGAATGTAGCCGTTGTGGGTAAAAATGACAACATATTCCCCTCGCAAAATCAGCTAAATGCTTGGAAAAGCGTGCTAAACGTATATTACGATGTACATCATTATGATTATGAGTTATTTAAATTTTTGATTGAAGATGCCGATATATCAGCCGAACAGGATTAACAAGGAATTGATGAAACAGCAATTCGCCAAAGCTGCATCCACCTATGAAAAAGAGGCTTGGCAGCAAAAAGCGATTGCTAATAGAATGATTGATTTATTAACGCACCATGTTCCTACTCATTTTTCGGATATATTAGAAATAGGAAGCGGCACAGGCTTGTACTCAAGGATGTTAGCAAGTAGGTTACATTTCAACTCATTGGTATTAAACGATATTTGCGAAGAATTGAAAATATATATAGCGGGAATACTCAACGACACCACAACTTTTGTAGCGGGCGATGCTGAAAATATTGATTTTACGAAAAAATTCGATTTACTTACTTCCTGTTCCACTTTTCAATGGTTTCAACATATAGAACTGTTTTTTAAAAAATGTACCCATTTACTGGATAAGAATGGGATTTTAGCATTTTCCACTTTTGGCGAACAAAATTTGCATGAGATAAAAGAATTAGCGCATGTTGCGTTACCTTATAAATCAAAGGATGAGCTATTGTGCTTATTAGCACCTCACTATGAAATCATATATTCTGGAGAAGAACTCTCGCCTATGTATTTTAACGCCCCCATGGATGTTTTATACCACTTGAAACACACGGGAGTTAACGGTTTGCGTGAAACAGCATGGACAAAAAAAGATATAAAAAGTTTTTGCGAACAATACCAATCAAAATTTGCACAACAGAACCAAGTTTCATTAACCTATCATCCTATTTATATCATTGCAAAATTGAAATAAGCATAAATCGAACATTAAAAATAACCAAAATGTGATACTTTATTTTTTAAATATTACTTGGTTTAAAATTATTCACTACAGAGGCGCGAAGAACACAGAGGGCATATATAACATATAAAGAAAAGCATTATGAATAATAATATTTTGTTTGTCAGCGGCATAGACACAAACATCGGCAAAAGCTACGCGACAGGTTTTTTGGCAAAAAAATACATCAATGAAGGTAAAAAAGTAATTACGCAAAAGCTGATACAAACAGGGAATGCGGAAATTTCAGAAGATATAGAATTGCACAGGAAAATTATGGGCATTGGCTTTACGGAAGACGACCATACCAAACTTACCATGCCGGAGATATTTTCATTTCCCGCATCGCCGCATTTAGCGTCAAAGTTGGATAACAGGAAAATTAATTTTGAAAAGATAGAGTCTGCAACGAAAACATTAAGTAAAAAATATGACATCGTCATATTAGAAGGTGCCGGCGGATTAATGGTTCCACTTACTGAGGATTTCCTGACGATTGACTATATTGCCCAACACCATTATCCTGTAATTCTTGTAACCTCAGGCAGATTAGGCAGCATAAACCATACCCTCTTAAGCCTCGAGGCACTACAAAAGCGCAATATAAAACTACATTCGCTTATATTTAATATGAATGGTATTGAAGATACTTTCATAACAAATGACACCATTTATTTTCTCAAAAATTATCTGATAAAAACATATCCTGAATGTGAATTTATTATTTTACCCAAAATAAATTTGTAAGTTTGTGTAATTTATTTATTCATAGGTAAAAACACATGGAAGACAACTGCAAACCCTCGAAAAAATCCATTCAATACTGGATGCGCGTGCTACACCGCGATATTGGTTTCCTGGCAATAGGACTCACTTTAGTTTATGCGTTGAGCGGAATTATGCTGATTGAAGGAAAATCACCCTTATGGAGCTATGAAAAAGAATATAACGATAAGTTTGAGCCGGGACTAACAGCAGCACAAATTGCCGATTACTACGAATTTACTGACACCATCCCCTATAAAACGGAAAATAATATTTTGTATTTTAAAAAGGGAACCTACAACGAAAAAACGGGTGATGCAACGTATAAAAAACTTACAAATTATGCATTTGCCAGAAAAATGATAAACCTCCATTTTACAAGAGAAGGAAGTAAAAAATATACGTTTGTGATAATCTATGCTATATCTCTTTCATTTCTTGCCATTTCTTCATTTTGGATGTATAAACCCAAGAACAGAAATTTTAAAAGAGGTATAATTATCACAGCTATTGGAGTGGCAGCCACCTTTTTACTGCTTTATCTCTAACCTTTTTCACTAATTTGATAAAGTAAGGCTTCATTAAGAATTGTAATATTACGCATATTAATATTTATAATTCTGTTATCGTGAAAATCCGACAAAATGCGACTTACACTCTCTCTTGTAATTCCAGTTAAATCAGCCAAATCTTGACGAGATAGCGGCAAAATAAAATTATCTGAATTATATATTTCTTTTGCAAAAAATAAAATAGCATCAGCCACCCTTCCTACGTTTTGTTTCTGCGCATTATTTAAACAATTATGCGAATTAGAAAGATTAGCCTTACTTAAATCCATAATAATTTGATAGGCAAAATCGCCATTCTCATAAATAAATTTTTTAAACGTCAATAAATCTATAAAACATATTTCCGTATCTTCTAAAGCTGTCACGGAAAAATGATTAACCTTATCTCCTAGCGAACTGGGCAAGCATATATAAGCCGGAGATTTTTTAATATTTAAAATTTTTTCTTTAGCTGGTCCACGGGTATGTATTTTCACCAATCCTTTTTTTATAAAAGCCACATTGGTAGAAAATGAATCTTGTTTGATAATAAGATCTCCCGCTTTAAATTGTAACGAAGCACAATTATGAGCCAACATCTTTAATTCATCTTCATTTAATTTTTCGATAGCATTAGACTTAATGCTGCACATAATACAAGCATGTTCCATTTTCGCTCACTTTAATAATGTAAAGATACAAAAATGTGATTAATATCACAAAATCTTTTATTATTAAACACATCAAAAAAGAATTTTCCTTTTAATTGAAATATAATTTTGCTGAAAAAATAAGCCATGGAAACTCAAAAAGAAAAAATCGTAATTATTGATACTATTGGTCAAGAAAATCCCGAAAAAGCCACCTTGCCTTTTGTCTTAGCAACAGCAGCACAAGCAAGTGATGTTGAAGTAGTTATTTTCTTGCAATCCTCGGCAGTTGTATTGGCAAAAAAAGGAGAAGCGGAAAAAATACAAGCTCCCGGATTCTTGCCTTTACATGAGTTAATTAATAGCTATATAGAAATGGGGGGAACATTAAAACTTTGTTCGCCTTGCTTAAAAGAACGTAGCATTGCTAAAGAAGATCTTATTGAAGGTTGTGAAATTATTGCTGCCGGAACTATTGTAACAGAATCTTTATCGGCAAAATCGGTTATAACCTACTAATAAAAAAATATCATGTCAACAGAGTTAGAAAATCAAGTAAAAATACTGGAGCAACAGATAAAAGCGCTGCAAGGGAATCAACAAAAAGACCAACTTTCCATTATCGTTTTTTCGGGCGATTTGGATAAAGTATTGGCATCCATGATAATAGCCACCGGAGCTAGGGCAATGGATATGGAAGTGAGAATGTTTTTCACCTTTTGGGGTACAGCCATGTTACGCGACAAAAAGAAAAACGTTTCTGGAAAAGATTTCATGTCCAAAATGTTTGGTGTTATGCTCCCCAAAGGGAGTACCAAACTAAAACTTTCCAAAATGAATATGGCTGGAATGGGAACATCTATGATGAAAGGTTTGATGAAAAAGAAAAATGTAGCTTCGCTCGAAGAACTTATTAAAACAGCAGACGAACTGGGTGTTGAAATTAATATTTGCCAAATGTCAATGGATTTAATGGGTTTCAAAAAAGAAGAAATGATTAACTACTCCCATCTAAGTTATGTAGGTGTAGGCACTTATCTTTCAGATGCGAGCGAAAGCCGAATCCAATTATTTATTTAAAAAAAACAGGGAGAAAGGAGTCTTGAGTCCGAAATTAAAAATTCTATTTTACAATTTTGCTCCTGCCCCCTATCATTCCCAACTACGACTAAAAATTAATTTAATAACTAAAAATAGGAGAATAAACGTATGACAACAGAAGAATTAAAAGCTTTAAAAGTTGACAAAACTATTGACGCACGTGGAACAGCATGTCCGGGACCACTTTTGGCTGCAAAAAAAGGTGTTGCTGATATCCAAGCAGGACAAATTATGGAAATACTTTCTTCTGACGAAGGAACAAAAAGTGATATTCCAAAATGGTGCAATAAAATGAACTATGAATATTTTGGTTCTATAGACGAAGACGGCATTTATAGACTATTCCTAAAAAAACAATAAAGATATGGCTACACAGCCTAAAATACTGGTTTTTTCGACCGAAAAAATATCAGACCCCGCCATTGACCTTGCAGGATTGCTAAAAAAGCATTATCCTGCAAGCGTATATACCATTAGTGTGCCTTGCTCAAGTTGCATCAAGCCCCGTTGGATTATGCGGGCTTATGAAAAAGGATTTGATGGAGTATTTATAGCTGCTGATGGTACAGATTGCTCATACGGAGAATCCTGCGGAGAAAAAACCTCGCAAATAGTGATGAACACACAAAAGCTTATGCGTGAAAAAGGTTTACAGCCTTCACAATTGAAAATGGCTGCCATTTGCTCTGTTTGTGCCGAGCCTTTTGTAAAACATATGCAAAGCTTTGTTAAAGATTTAGAAAAGATTATAGAAACGCATGCAAACAGTTAGTAAAAACCTAAACTCCATGAGTGCCGATTACGATGTTTTGATAATAGGCGCCGGCATTGCCGGAGAAGAATCTGCATTGAAGCTTGCCGACATGGGCTTTAAGGTTCTGTTGGTGGAAAAAGAGCCTTCTATAGGAGGAAAAATGATACTTTTAAGTAAGGTTTTCCCTACATTGGATTGCGCTGCCTGTATAACAACACCCAAAGTATCCGAAACGGCAAGGCACCCTAATATCACTCTATTTACACTTACAGAACCCG
Organism: uncultured Bacteroidales bacterium; assembly: GCA_937889945.1. Lineage (GTDB taxonomy): Bacteria > Bacteroidota > Bacteroidia > Bacteroidales > UBA4417 > UBA4417. Next base: position 186,326 of record CALBZC010000010.1, on the reverse strand, counting down.
AAAGCATTATCAAAGAAGTTGATAATACTTTTTCCATTACCCTAAAAAAACGCCCCAGATACGTAGTAGAACAAGATTGCACCGGCTGTCAGGAATGCGAAACCGTGTGTCCGTCAGTAGTTCACGACCAATTTCAAATGAATTTGGTAGCCCGAAAAGCAGTTTATATCCCTTTTAATATAGCCAATCCACGCATTGCGCTTATTGATATTGATAACTGCATGTTATGTGGCGCCTGCGAACAAAAGTGTCCATCCAATGCTATTGATTTTACCCAAAAAGAACAAATCATTAGTGTAAAGGTAAAATCAGTTATAGTGGCTACAGGATTTAAATTATTTGATCCTATTCATATTGAGCGCTATGGTTATGGAAAATACAAAAATGTAATTACCTCCATGCAAATGGAACGCCAGTTAGCCCCAACGCGCCCGTTTAACAATATATTGCGCCCATCGGACGGAAAAGTTCCAGATAAAATAGCGTATGTATTTTGTACGGGTTCCCGTGATCATACCATCGGAAACCCTATTTGTTCGCAAGTTTGTTGTATGTACTCCATAAAACAATCGCAATTGCTGATGGGGGCTTTACCTATGGCAGACATAAGCATGTACTATATCAATATCAGGGCTTTTGGAAAAGGGTTTAATGAATTTTATATGCAAGCAAAGGATATGGGCGCCAACTTCGTAAAAGGTAAAATAGCTTCTATTTCCGAAAAGGAAAATGGAAACCTTATATTACGCTATGAAAATATTGAAACAGGAGAAGTTTCAGAAAGCGAGCACGACTTAGTTGTCTTATCCGTAGGTTTATTAGCTAACTCTTCCGTTACAAAGGCTTTCAAAAACAAGATCCTGAAAACAGACGAAATTAACTACGTAAAACAAACAAACTTGCTACAAAGTCCGGCTATAACATCTATTGAAGGTGTTTTTGCTGCCGGAACCGCCACCGCTCCTATGGATATACCAGATACCATTATGTCGGCAGGCGCTGCTGCTGCTGAAGTTTCAGGTTATTTAAATCAATTATCATGAAGAAAAAAATAGGCGTATATGTTTGCCATTGTGGGGGCAATATTTCCGATTATGTGGATATAGAGAAAGTAAAAGAAGCCGTAAAAGAAGAAGCCGACGTATATCTGGTAAAAAATACTCTTTTTGCATGCTCTGATTCATCTCAAAAAGAAATAGAACATGATATACAAGAAAGCGAACTTGACGCTATTGTTGTTGCCTCTTGTTCTCCAAAGCTCCATGTGCCTACATTTAGAGGTGTTGCACAAAGAGCCGGTTTAAATCCTTACAATTATGTACAAGCTAACATTCGCGAACAAAGCTCGTGGGCTCATTCGGATAATCCTGTAGGAGCCACAGAAAAAGCCATTCAACTGGTAAAAGCAGCTATTGCCAAAGCACGAGAATCAGAAGCTTTGACACCTGTTAAAATACCTGCTGTAAATGTTGCTGCAGTCATAGGGGGCGGAATCGGAGGTTTACGTTCTGCTATATCTTTAGCTGAAATGGGAACAGAAGTATATTTAATTGAAAAAGAATCTAAAATTGGAGGTCATATTGCACAATGGGATAAATTATTTACCAGCAACGATAAAGGCTCTGATATTATTAACTCTTTATACTCTCAAATATTAAAACACACCAATATTAAAATTTTCACAAATGCCGAAGTTATAGAAAAAACAGGTAGCATCGGAAATTTTAATATTAAGGTAAAGATAGATAAAGAAATTTTGCCGCTTCATGTTGGAGCTGTTATAGTTAACACCGGTTTTGAATCATACCAACCCCTGCAAAGCGAATATGGATATAATGTGCTCGAAAATGTAATTACTTTACCGGATTTCAAAAACTTAATAGAAAAATCCGATAAAGAACTAATTCACAATGGGAAAATAATAAAAAAAGTAGCTTATATCTATTGCGTGGGAAGTCGGCAAGATGATGAAGGAGAAAATAAATATTGCTCGCGCTATTGCTGTACCGCTGCTATACATGTTGCAATCGAAGCTAAACAAAAATATAGAAATATCATAAACTTCCACTACAATAGAGGCATTCGCACCTATGGAAAACAAGAGTTGTTATACGAAGAGTCTTGTAAAAATGGAGATATCTATATACAGTTTAACCTCGAAAACAAACCCCAGATAGAAGTTGTAAAGGGAAAAACTTTAATAAAAGTCAAAGATATACTCACTGCCGGAAAAGAAATAACAGCAGAAGTAGATTTAATAGTACTTGTAACAGGTATGATTTCGCGTAAAGATGACACGTTAATCAATACGCTAAAAATTCCCGTGGGGCGCGACAATTTTTATAACGAGATACACATGAAACTCCGTCCTGTAGAAACTGTTATTGATGGAGTTTTTATTGCCGGCACTTGTCAATCACCTAAAAATATATTGGAAACTCTTAACTCATCGCAAGCGGCTGCAGCCAAAGCCAACTCGGTTTTAACAAAAGGAGAAATGACACTTGAACCTACATTGGCACAAATAAATCCAGCATCTTGCATACTATGCGAAAATTGCCGAAATGCTTGTCCGTTTGATGCAATAATGACAGTAAACTACGAAGATAGGCAAGTAGCAAAGGTTAATGTTTCGAATTGTAAAGGATGTGGAATGTGTACTCCTGTATGCCCTACAGATGCAATAGATTTAGCCGGCTTTACTAATCCGCAAATTGAAGGGATGATAGATGCGCTCGTAAACTAATTTCTTGATTGGCAATAAAAAAAATAATATATTAAATAACAAGATAATTAAATTTTTAATAGAGTTGCAAAGCTAAATTATCACATTAAAAAACTCATGGAAAAAATTAAGACTATACATGTAATAAAACAGGAACGTACTGTATTACCCCATGTTAATGAAGAGCGCAAGAAATATGTACAAATGCGCAAAACATTACTGGAAGCGCTCAAAAATGAAGGAAAAACAATTCCTCAACTTTCAGCAGCTACACAGTTACCTATTGACCAAGTTACTTATTACTTGATGGCGCTCCAAAAATTTGGCGAAGTTAGCGTTGAAGGAATTGACGATATGGACGAATATTATATTTACCAACTAAAAAAATAACGCGTTATGGCACTTATAAAGCCTGAATTAACGAAAGATATAGAAAAATACGGCACTTTTGACTTTAAAGCATGCTATAATTGTGGCAACTGTACTGCAGTATGCAATTTAACCAATAAAAATTCTAATTTCCCGCGCATGTTTGTTCGGTATTCCATGCTGGGATTAAAAGAAGAAATTTTAACAAGCAAAGAACCATGGGAATGTTATTACTGTGGCGACTGCTCTGAAAAATGTCCGCGAGAAGCCGACCCGGGTGAAATGATGATGTCTTTACGCCGGTGGCTTACTGCCCAATATGATTGGACAGGACTTTCGGGGTTATTTTATAAATATTTACCGGCTTTTTTGACTGCAATGTTGATGGTATTAGCAGGTGTACTAATTTTTGCTAATGCGGTAAAGTGGGAAGTGGAAAAAATGCTGCAATTTGGTCACTTTTTTGAAATGATTGCTATTGCTGCTGTTTTTGTAATAATATTTATCCCAAACCTCATGAGAATGTGGTATTTTATGGTTGTTAAAACACACTCAAACGTACCGTTAAAAAACTACTTCACAGCATTAAATGAACTGTTCATACACATGTTTACACAAAAACGTGCTAAAGATTGTACAGACAACCACTTTCGGTGGTTAGAACACTTTATCCTCGTTATTGCATACCTTTCATTGCTTTTTACTACGGTATTTTTAAATTGGTTTCATACCCAAAACTTATTTATTATCGTACTTGGATACATTGAAAGCGCTTTTATATTTGTTATTACAGTTGACTTTGTAAAAGACCGCATGCAAAAAAAGAAAGCCTTAGCTAAGAAGTCCAAACCATCCGATTGGTTTTTTGTAATTTGGTTGCTGTTAATGGGATTTACAGCTTTGGGCGTACGACTTTTCATAGATTTAAATATCTTAGAAAGCAACAAATGGATGTATATATTTCATTTAACCGTATTGGCTCAATGGGCATTAATTATTGTTCCTTTCGGTAAATGGACACATTTCCTATACCGCTCGTTTGCCATGTATTTTATAAAGTTAAGAGAACCGGAAATAAAAAGTATAAAATAAAGAGAAACTTTACGTTAATCCAATTTACAAATGTTGAACAAACATGTAATATGCACAAACGTAATGCATTTAAAATTTATAAATAAAACAAAGAGGGCAAGTATTTAAAATACTTGCCCTCTTAATATAAAACCCACTTATATATTTAAAAATAAAATTAATAGTTTTTAATTTCTACAGCCTGCATCGGGCAATATTTTTGACATTTACCGCAGGATATACATTTTTCATCATCTATAACAGGCAATCCCGAACGATTTTGCGAAATAGCATCTACAGGACATACACGAATTAAAGGACAGTAATGATCCTGAGGACAAGCTAATGCACTAATTGAATAACTCATAGATATGTTGGTTTAAAATATTGGTTATAAAAATTTATATTAACTATTTTAAGTATTTACTGTATTTAAAAGAGCTTATTAAAAAAAACACACGATACAAACAAGCTCATAGGAAATTACTTGATATTTTGCAACTCTTTGAGCAAGGCTTCTTTATTCTTCACTCCCACTAGACGTTTAGCTTCTTTTCCATTTTTAAAAATAATAAGAGTAGGAATACTTCTTACCTTATACTTCTGTGCCAATGCCTGATGCTCTTCAATATTTACCTTTCCCACATAAAAATCACCTTTTGATTCTTCTGCTAAATCGTTGAGTATGGGTGCAATCATACGGCATGGAGCACACCAGCTAGCCCAAAAATCTACTAATACAACTTTATTTTTAACTTGATTTTGAAAATTGGCGGCTGTTAAAGTAATTATTTTCTTATGATTCTCTACCAATGGGAGTTTTTTTAAACGTGCTTTGGCAATATAGCTTAGCAATAAAAAAGAAAGGAGTATAACCCCTATTATAATAAATGTGATTTTCATTTTTACTTACTTTTAAAATTCATAACATATTCAATGGCTGATAACGCCGCAACAGTTCCATCAGCTACGGCGGTGGTTACCTGTCTGATTTTTTTATTAATACAATCACCCGCAGCATACACCCCCTCTACATTGGTTGACATATCCGACTTTACGATTATCTCTTTCCACTCGTTTAACATTAAAGCATGCTCAACTAATTCCGTATTAGGCAAATAACCTATAAATATAAATACACCGTCCGTTTTAAAAGGTGTAATTTCTTTTGTTTTAATATTCTCAATGTCAACACTTTCAATTTTTTCATCGCCATTAAATGCCGTTATACGTGAATTTAACATAAAATTTATCTTCGTATTTTTTTTAGCTTCTTCAATTGCATGAGGAAAAGCCTGAAAATAGTCAAACTGATGTACTATGGTCACTTTTGAAGCATATTTTGTAAGGGAAACAGCTTCTTCTAAAGCTGAATTTCCTCCACCCACTACCACAATTTCCTTATCTGTAAAAAAATCCCCATCACATGTAGCACAGTACGAAATCCCTTTCCCCTTAAAATATTCCTCTTTTGTAGCCCCTATTGTACGCGACCTACCTCCCAAAGAAAAAATTACCGCTTTAGCGGTATATATATTTTCGTTCTTTTTAAGCTTTATTTCTTTTATGCGACGATCTAAAACTATCCGTTCAATTTCAGCATTGATTTTAATTTCAGTTCCAAAACTTTCAGCTTGTTTTTTCATGATATGTGCCAATTGATAACCGGAAATACGCTCTATGCCGGGATAATTAGCTATTTCATGGGTAAGTATGGTTTGTCCGCCTGCTATACCACTATCAATAACAAGCGTTTTAACTTTAGCTCTTGATAGATATAATGCAGCGGTAAGACCGGCAGGACCGGCACCCACCACAATTACATCATAATCTGTTGATTTATCCATGGCATTCTTATTTTCCAAATACATTGTCTAAAATAGACGTAATTTGTTCTTTTGTTTGTATGCTTGATGTGGCATGCACAACCTTACCGTTTTTATAATAAATCACAAATGGGATGCCCATAAAGCTGCGAACTTCAGGCAAATTACGTATTACATGCGACTCAGGATTATCAAATTCCATATCGTAAAATTTTACATGAGGATATTGTTTTTCAAGCTCTTCGGCTATCCCGTATACCGGAATACACATGGGTCCCATGCGTCCGCATATCACCATCACGTTTTCATTTTCATTTAGTATATTAGCGTGTTCTTGCGCTGTTAAAATGTGTTTTAAGTTTGTGAATAACATAATTATTTTTTTTTAAATTTTTGACAGTGCAAAATTATATTCACTCCAATAAATAAGGAAAAAAGACGGGTTGAACATTGTTAATGCTTTAATTGAAATAGAACAATATTTTTATTGATGTAAATTATTTATTTTTGCATATCCAATTGTTACCTTTATTTTTTTGATGAAAACTATTGTCCATTCGAATGCTGATTTTTTATGCAACATACCGGCACCGTGCTTTCAGCAGCTTAAACCTATAGAGTTAGAGTTAATAAAATCAAGCCGTACGCAGTTACTTTTCCGCAAAGGAGACAATCTCACCAAACAAGGAGCATTTTCTTCTTATGTGCTATTTGTTACGGAGGGTTTAGCAAAGCAATATTTAGAATCAGACGGATATAAGAATTTAAATTTGAGAATTACACGCCCTGGCGAGTTTGTTGGATTATCAGCAATATTTTTAGATAACGTTTTTAAATACTCCACCATTGCTATTAGCGAATGCACGGCATTTTTAATAGAAAAGGAGGCAATAATAAAGGTAATAAGGAATAATGGAAATTTTGGTATAGATATTATTAAAAAATATTGTGAACAAAATACTACCTTGTTTGAAAAACTACATACTTTCCAAAACAAACAGATGAATGGTAGAATAGCGGAAGTATTGCTATATATGAATGAATTAAAAAAAGAGCATACCGAAATATTTCAACTTTTATCTCGTAAAGATATTGCGGAATTTGCAGGAATAACCACAGAAAGTGCTGTTAAGATATTAAAATCTTTTGAAAAGGAAAACATTATCTTGCTTCATGATAAAGATATTGTAATTCTTGAGGAAAAGCAATTAGAGCTTATAAGTCAAAAAGGATAATTCCTTACTTAAAAACAAAAAATCCCGTTTCTATTGCTAAAAACGGGATTTTACATATTTAATCACAAAGCTTAGTCCAGTTTGTGTATTACCAGCCCACTACGCAATTTAGGTTCAAACCATGTAGTTTTAGGAGGCATAATATTACCTGTATCTGCAATATCGATCAATTGTTTCATTGAAACAGCATAAAGTGCAAAAGCAACTTTCATTTCGCCTGAGTCAACGCGTTTTTTCAACTCGCCTAATCCGCGGATACCGCCTACAAAATCAATGCGTTTATCGGTGCGTAAATCTTTAATGCCTAATATTTTATCTAATACAAGATTTGACAAAATGGTTACATCAAGCACACCAATAGGGTCATTGTCATTATAAGTTCCTTGTTTTGCTTTTAAAGAATACCAAGCGCCATCCAAATACATGCTAAATTCGTGTAATGATGATGGTTTGTATATTTCGGCTCCTTCTTTTTTTACATCAAAACTTTCGCCTAATTTTTTCAGGAAATCCTCGCTCGACAACCCGTTCAAATCTTTTACCACGCGGTTATAATCAATAATTTTTAATTGATTGTCGGGGAAAATTACCGACATGAAATAGTTATATTCTTCTTTGCCTGTATGATTAGGGTTATTTTTCTTTTTTTCAGCGCCTACCAAAGCCGCAGCAGCGGTGCGATGATGACCGTCAGCCACATATAAACTCGGAATTTCTTTATCGAAAATATTTACAAGTTCATCAATGGTTTTTCTATCGTCAATTGTCCAGAATTTATGCCCAAAGCCTTCATCTGCCACAAAATCATATACCGGTTTTTGCTCGGCAACAATTTTATTAACGATGGCGTCAACTTTAGCATTTGCAGGATATGAAAAAAATACGGGTTCCACATTTGCATTGGTAATACGCACGTGAATCATACGGTCTTCTTCTTTGTCTTTACGCGTTAATTCATGTTTTTTGATGTTATTGTTAAAATAATCATCAATATGCGTACATGCTACAATACCGTATTGTGTACGACCATCCATTGTTTGTGCGTAAATGTATAGCTTTTCTTCCGCATCTTGTTTTAACCAACCTTTATCTTGAAATTCTTTAAAATTTTCTACTACTTTATCGTAAACAGCCTGACTGTGTTCATCAATGCCTTCGGGTAAATCAATTTCAGCTTTGGTAACTCTAAGTAAAGATTGTGGATTTCCTTTTGCCTCAATTCTGGCTTCAGCAGAATTTAATACGTCATAAGGACGAGAAGCTAAATTTTTAACTATTTCTTGTGGAGGACGTAGTCCTTTAAATGGTTTTAATATAGACATGGTTTTTAGTTTTGAGTTCGGAGTTCGGAGTTCGGAGCCTATATATTAAGTCTCTTTTAGCTTAGATATTAGTCCGCTGCACATTTTAGACAGCTCTACTAATTTTACTCTTAACTCTTCGTCCTGAGATTGATTTATATATTTTAATTTGCTTGCTAACGTCACACAAACCACACATTCATGAATAGAACCTTTTGCAATATTCAAATATCTTATAAATTGCAATTTAGAAGCGCCGGAACCTTCAGCAATATTTAATGCTATGGAATTCGAAGCCCTTCTAAACTGGTTAGTAAGTGCATAGATTTCAGTTTTAGGAAATTCGGATGATAGAGAATAAACCATTTGAATAAAATCAAGAGATTTTTGATAGAGTAAAAGATCTTCAAAATTAAATCGTAATTTTTTATTCTCCATCCTCCCAACTCCTAACTCAATTCTATTTATTCACTTGAAATGTTTTATCTCCGGTAGCAAAGAATTTAACAATTTGGTTAGCAGCAGCCAAACCGGCGTTAACATTTGCTTCTGCAGTTTCGGCTCCCATTTTTTTAGGTGTTCCGAATACTCGGGTACCAAATTTTTCGGCTAATGCAGCATGACCTTCAGTTGCTATATCAGTAATATATTTCAAATCAGCTCTTTCAGCCAATGCTTTTTCCACACCAGCTTCATTAATAACTTCTTTGCGAGCCGTGTTCACCAAACATCCGCCTTTAGGCATTTTCATCAATAATTCATATCCTACAGAGCCTTTAGTTTCGGCAGTAGCCGGAATATGTAATGATAAAAAGTTTGATTTGCTATACAAATCCTCTATAGAAGAAGCTACTTCCACGCCATCAGCTTTAATGTTTTCAGCTTTTACGAAGGGGTCAAAAGCAATAACATTCATTCCTAAAGCTTTTGCATGTTTAGCAACCAATTTTCCTACATTACCGTAAGCATGAATACCAACAGTTTTTCCTGATAGCTCACTACCGGTGCCTGGATTAAAAGCATTTCTTGCCATAAAAATCATCATGCCCAAAGCCAATTCTGCTACTGCATTAGAGTTTTGACCGGGAGTGTTCATGGCTACGATGTTTTTTGCCGTACATGCAGCTAAGTCAAGGTTGTCGTAGCCTGCGCCGGCACGTACAACAATTTTAAGATTTTTGGCAGCATCTACAACCTCTTTGGTAACTTTATCAGAACGAACAATAAGCGCATCTGCATCAGCTACTGCATTTAATAATTCCTGAGGGGTTGTATATTTTTCCAAAAGCGCCAATTGATGTCCTGCGCCTTCTACAATAGAACGAATTCCGTCAACCGCTGCTTTTGCAAACGGTTTATCTGTTGCAACAAGTACTTTCATCTGTTTATTTTTTTATTTTTTGTTAAAATGCTAAGATTGTATGAATGCCATAAATAAAGATTTGCGCTTTGGGTGTGAAATTTTACTTATGGCTATTTCATAATCTTATTTATTTAATTTTTCAAATTCTTGCATACATGCTACCAAAGCTTTAACGCTTTCAACAGGGCAAGCGTTGTAAATAGAAGCACGGAAACCGCCAACAGAACGGTGTCCTTTAATACCTACCATGCCTCTTTCTTTTGCAAATGCCATAAAATCAGCTTCTTTATCTTTATATTTATCAGCCATTACAAAACATACGTTCATAATTGAGCGGTCTTCTTTAGCAGCTGTACCCACAAACATTTCGTTACGATCAATTTCGTTATACAAAAGGTTGGCTTTTTCAGTGTTGATTTTGTTCATCGCTTCAAGACCTCCAAGGTTTTTAACCCATTGCAATGTTTCGTGCATTACAAAAATAGAGAGTACAGGAGGCGTGTTAAACATTGAGTTGTCCTTTGCTTCGGCGCCAATATGGGTCCTGTAGTCAACCATAGTTTGAAGCGGACGCTCCATTTTACCCAATAAATCCTTGCGAACAATAACAAATGTAACCCCTGCAGGTCCAACGTTCTTTTGAGCTCCACCGTAGATTAAAGCATATTTTTTAACATCTACCGGACGGCTCATAATATCAGAAGACATATCTGCTATCAAATTGATAGGACAATCCATATCTTCTTTTATTTCAGTACCATAAATGGTATTGTTTGTAGTAATATGGAAATAATCGGCATCCTTAGGTATTTCATAGCCTTTAGGGATGTATGTGTAGTTTTTATCTTCAGAAGAAGCAACTACTTTAACTTCGCCATAAAATTTAGCTTCTTTAATTGCTTTTTTAGCCCAAACACCTGTTTGTAAATATGCAGCTTTTTTGCTTAGCATGTTTGCAGCTACTGTGAAGAATTGAGTTGAAGCTCCACCACCTAAGAATAATACGGCATAATCATTCGGTATATTCAATAAATCTCTCCATAATTGTTCAGTTTCAGCCATAATTCTTTCCCAACCCGGTGTACGGTGAGAAATTTCTAATAAACCTATTCCGGTATTGTCAAAGTTACGAATTGCTTCGATAGTTGCTTCAATTGCCGATTTAGGCAATACACATGGACCTGCATTAAAATTATGTTTCATGATTTTAATTTAGTTTGTTAATATTTGATAATTAATTTTATACCTATAAAAACAAATTGCACCAACACATATAATATTGGCGTAAAATTTTGTACAAAGCTATAAATGTTTATGCGATAAAAAAATAAAAAGGATATTTTATTTAAATATTTTATAAATTTAGTGATGCGGTGCTGAAAATAGTATGTTATCTCGGATTTGCCACTTCTATATCTTCTACAAAAACCCAATATCCGTCAAGCATCATAAAAGCATCGTAAAAATCGCCGGAGGGCACGTAAAAACTTCTATTGTTTTCATACTCAGGTATAATGGGGTGCAACCTGTCCATTACAATAAAGTTGCGCTTTTCTTTGCTTATGTTTTTTCCTTTTTCCACTTTCAGAAATTGCCGGTCGTAACGCATAACCATATTTCCCCTATCGGCATAATCAATAACTACACGGTTTTTTAATCCTTCTTTTGTTTTAAACAAAGGAGCCCCGAAGGTTATTTTTTTATCGTGTATATTAATAATGTCTATTATTTTCCTGTCCTGACGTGCATTATAACCGTCCCATCCCAGCAGAGTATAAATCTTTTTGCCTCTGAGTTCAGACTCAATAAGCTTATAATATAATGCGCCATACCATTTGCTGATATCTATAATATTTTCAGCTATATTTCTATTTGAACTTTCCTTTGAATCCATTGCAAAAATATTACCATTGGCGCGAATAAATCCTTTATATAAAAAGCTGCCATCATGCAAAGGAAGGTTCCATGTAAAAATTTGCAGTTGTTCATCGCTACTTTTCACGTGCACAATGCCTTTTATGGAATCTAATGCATTTGCAGGTAAATTTTTATCCGATAAAAAGGAATAAAAATAGGATGAGAAGCGGTTGCTTACTTCCACTTTTGCCGAATCAGTTTCTTGGTTCCATATTTCCAAGCACAACTTTTGAAGTGAATCCTTTTCCTTAAATGACTGTGCCTTAATCCCAATATGAAAAAACAAAAAAGCAAAAACAAGCAAGGAAAATTTATAAAAATTTATTTTTAAAATAGTATGCATACAACTCTTTTTAAATTAAAATATCTTTGCAAATAATATAGCCAATATATTTATTATGACAACTGCGTTAGAAAAACGAATAGAAGCCTTTGTGCGGCTGGGTAATCTTTTTAAAGAGACTACCTTGTATCTGCATAACAAAAATACAACTTTTGAGAATACTTATGCAAATATATCTGATGCCATAGAGAAGACATGTATAGAAAATTTGTGGTTTACAAAGCCTAACATAGCTTTTGCCTTACAGGCATGGATACCTCTTTTAACAAAAGATAACATCATACATTGGATAGAGAACTACAATATCGATAAAAATGAGGCTAAGCAAAAAAAAGTTGCCGTAATTATGGCAGGAAACATACCTTTGGTAGGGTTTCACGATTTTTTGTGCGTACTGATTTCAGGTCATGTTTTTATTGGCAAGCTCTCCTCGCACGACAAATATTTATTGCCCGCTTTTGCCGAAGAACTCTGCAAATGGAACCCTGAACTAAAAACCAAAATTCTTTTCACAACCGAAAAATTACCTGCTTTTGAGGCTATTATCGCCACGGGTAGTAATAATTCGGCTCGCTATTTTGAACAATATTTTTCTGACTATCCACATATTATCCGCAAAAATCGTAATGGAATAGCCATTTTGGATGGTAATGAAACAGATGAGGAATTGAAATTGTTGGGAACAGATATTTGTGCCTACTTTGGGCTTGGGTGTAGAAACGTTTCCAAAGTATATGTTCCGCAAAACTATGATATAATCAATGTTTTTAAAGGCATAGATCCATACACCCAAGAATTGGTAAACCATTCAAAGTATATGAATAATTATATTTATAACAAATCAATTATGCTGGTAAACCAAACTTTTCATTACGAAAATGCGGTGGCACTTATGCAACAATCCTCGCAAATAGCCTCTCCTATATCTGTTTTATTTTATGAAACGTATGCCGATTTAAATGAATTAAAAAAATATATTGAAGAAAATGATGAACAGATACAATGTGTAGCAACCAATATATATGCAGATAAAAAAACAGTAAAACTGGGAGAAACACAATTCCCACAGCTACAAAACTATGCAGACGGAGTTGATACACTTGACTTTTTAAATAATTTTTGAAAAACAATATAAAAATAAGTGGATTAATATTTGCTTGTAATAAAAAAAAATGTAATTTTGCACCCTTGAATTATTAAGCGATTAAGCAGACATGAAAAAAGACATTCATCCTAAAGATTACAGATTAGTTGTATTTAAAGATATCTCAAACGACTTTGCTTTTATAACCCGTTCTACCGTGGCCACAAAAGACACCATAACTTGGGAAGACGGCAAGGAATATCCCCTTGTAAAGTTGGAAATTTCAAATACTTCGCACCCTTTCTATACAGGCAAAATTAAACTTGTGGACAGCACGGGTCGTGTGGATAAATTCCGTCAGAAAATGGAAAAGACACAACAAATGAGAAGCAAATCGACAAAATAGTTTTGTTTTCATTTTATGAATTTTTGAAGCTATTCTTTATGAATAGCTTTTTTATTTTATAAAACTATTGTATTTTTAAAAAGTGAATTTATTTATTTTCAATAGTTCTATTTTTGCAACTTTACGGTTTATTAAATAAAAAGCAATTATGAGCAATTATATTTTTTTCGACGATGCGAGGCACACTGCGTTAAAACCCTTAACTTTTTTTCGTCCGGCAAGCGAAATACGTTTCGGAATATTAACCATTCGCGAAAAATGGAAGCTCTTTCTGCAAACTGATTTCTCGCATCTCACAGAACCTTATCTGCAAGAAAAATTTCCCCTGAAAATATCAAATGATAATTTTTTAATTAACGGATCGGTATGCCCTAATGCTGAACTTCTTAAAGAAATAGCCTCTCTGCAACCCGACTCCATGCTATGCACAGATGATGATGTAATTGCCATAAGGCTAACTTATAAAAATGTAGAATTATTTCAGGAAGGCAATGCACCTGATTTACCCTCGGTAAAAGTAAACTCCACCTATACACAACTTAATCGTCCCTGGGATATAGTTGCTAACAATATCAGTGAAATGCACACAGACTACGAACTTATTACAAAAAATAGAGTTTCGGAGTCTATATCTCCTACTAATCATGTTGTTGGTAATACTATATTTTTAGAAAAAGGCGCTAATGTAGAACATGCCATTATTGATACATTAAAAGGACCTGTTTACATAGGTAAGGATGCCGAAATAATGCCGGGATGTATATTAGAGGGTCCGGTAGCTTTAGGCGAACATGCGCTGGCAAAAATGGGATCGCACTTATACGCGGGTACCAATGCCGGACCATGGTGCAAAATTGCAGGAGAAATAAGCAATACTACTTTTTTTGCTTATTCAAGTAAAGCTCATGACGGATACATGGGCGATTCGGTAATTGCAGAATGGTGTAACATAGGTGCCGGCAGCATTACGAGTAACTTAAAAAACAATTACGGCATTATAAAACAATGGAGTTATGCCAAAGACGGCTTTGAAACAACAGGATTACAATTTTGCGGACTGATTATGGGTGATCATTGCAAAGCCGGCATTCATACTATGTTTAACTCAGGTACTACCACAGGGGTATGCTGTAATATTTTCGGAGCAGGGTATCAACCTAATTTTATTCCCTCTTTTACATGGGGAGGCGCTTCAAATCATAAGCCCCATAAGCTGGAGGAAGTATTGGAAACCGCCAAAATAGTATATGCCCGCCGCAAACTTACTTTTAATGATGTTGACGAACGAATTTTTAAAACTATTCATCAACTTACAACAGAAAACAAGAGAATATAGATCTTATTTAGTTAGGACAACCACAATCATATTTTCTTTTCTTGAAATCGAACGTATTTAATTTATAGGTTATATAAATTCCTATGTTAAAATTTTTATAACTTCCCAAATCGTGAGTATTTAAAGGATCTATTTTTTCATAAGATGGCGCTAACTCCTTAAAGCCTACATTCGACTGAAGACCTAATCCTAATCCGCTATCAAACTCATAGCCGGCGTAAAATTTACCGCCAAAATCCATTTTACGAATATAATTATGAGGAACAAACTCCTGTCCTCCCTTATCCTGCACATTATCAGTCATGGTTATATCATTGCCGTTATGTTTGCCTCCTATCAACATGCCCCAGTACATACCCGCGCCTACAACCACAAAACCCTGATTTAACTCATATTTGTACAGCAGTGAAACCGGTACTTCTAAATAATGGAGTGTTACTTTTATATCGTTTTTGCCATATTTAGTACCTTTCATAGAATAGTTCACTTCCGGACGAAGATAAATACCTTCAAGTATTTTAATATCACCAAAAATGCCCGCATCTGCTGAAGGGATAAAATTATAGGTACTATCAGAACGGTTGCTGATAAATTTAGACATATTAAACGCTCCCCTCAGTCCGAAATTTAGAACTTGCGCATAACTTGCAGATGTTGTGATAAAAAGGGATAGTAATAAGATAATGACAGAACGTTTCATGGATAAAAGTTTTAATTTATTGCTTACAAATATAAAAATAAAAAAGCAGTTTCATTAAGAAACTGCTTTTTATTTTCGGATAAATAGGTGATTATTTTATTCTATAAGATAGGAATAAACCAAAACCTATATTTTTAACTTTATTATCTTTCATTAATTCAGTTAAGCCTAAATTTGTTTCAAGACCAAAGCCTAAACCCATAGGCAATTCATAACCAGCATAGAACTTTCCGCCAAAATCCATTCTTTTTACTTTACCTTCTTCATTCCCGAATTCAATATCTTTTGAAATTTCAACTCCAGCATCTTTAGCTTTTGCTTTTCCACCTAATCCTATTCCCATATACGGGCCAGCGCCTAAAATAAAGCTACCATCGCTTAAAGCAGCTTTATATTGGAAAGTTACAGGAATTTCTAAATAATGAATTGTTAACTTTGTATCCTCTTCTCCTTTTGAACCTTTCATTGCATAATTTAACTCAGGACGAATATAGAAACTTTCTGCAATAGCGAAATCACCATAAGCCCCTATATTAAAAGCCGGCATTAATTTAGCACCATCCGCATCACTTCCATAAATTTTAACCATGTTAAAAGCACCTTTAACACCAAAGGACTGAGCGAAGGCGCTTCCTACAAATAATAAAGAAACGATAAATAAAGTAAATAATTGTTTTTTCATAATTTTAATAATTTATTTGTTAATATTTAATTGAATTAGAGGCAAAAGTATAATTTTCAATTATACTATGCTACTAAAGAAGTAATATGTTAGTAACATTTTATTAACATATTTTTTACATATAATTAAGAAAAACGGAAACCTTTGCAAGATTTCCGTTTTTCCTAAATTTAGAAATATGTTTATATTATCTTATTCTATAAGATAGGAATAAACCAAAACCTATATTTTTAGTTTTAGGATCATTATCATTTGATAAGTTTGATAAGCCTAAATTTGTTTCAAGACCAAAGCCTAAACCCATAGGTAGTTCATAACCTGCATAAAATTTACCACCGAAATCCATTCTTTTTAATTTACCTTGTTCATTGCCAAATTCAATATCTTCAGATTTGTCAGTAGAATTTCCATTTACATCAGCGGTAAATTTATTTTTACCACCTAAGCCAATGCCCATATAAGGACCTCCTCCTAGAATTAGATTACCTTCTCCTAGCATGGCTTTATATTGGAATGTTACTGGGATTTCTAAATAATGGATTCTTGAAGTTGTGGTAGTTTTGGTTGTTACACCTAAAAGACTAACACTTTTTTCAAATTTACTTCCTTTGTTAGCATAGTTTAATTCAGGACGAATATAGAAACCATCCGCAATTTGGAAATCGGCGAAAACACCTACATTTCCGGCAGGAATTAACTTTGCATCATCATAGAAGCTAGAACCGTAAAATTTATTCATATTAAAAGCACCTTTAACGCCAAACGACATTTGTGCAAACGCGCTTCCGATACTTAATACAGAAACGATAAATAAAGCAAAAATTGATTTTTTCATGATTTTTAAAATTTAATATTAATAATTGATTTAATTTTATTTTCTATTTTTTTCTTGTAAGTAGGTAGCAAAAAATAGTTTAACTTATTTTAACCACATAGGGATACAGATTTTTGTTTATCAGGTTTAATAAGGTTCACATAGCTTTGAAGCACAGCTTCAAAGATTCTCCCTGATGTTGTCTGTATTACCTTATCTCTGAACATTTATTTTCAGCTTCATCAAATCTTATCTATATATCTATGTGGTTTAAAAAATAATATAAGGTAATTATTGGTTAGTACTTAATATATTGTAGGTTATAAAAAATCCAAAATTGACGTTTTTATAATTAATGCGTTGTGGATGGTTTTCAGCCGCTATATTCATAAAGCTTATTGCCATTTCTACGCCGGCTCCTACACGGTTTTTATATTCATATCCTAATATCAACAAACCACCTACATCATATTTTTTATAATAATCATATTTAGATAAATCGTCAGTAGCGGATATTTTATTTTTAAATTTTATTTCTTTATCCACTTGGTTATTAGTTGTTTTGCCTCCTACTGCAATGCCTATGTAGGGTCCAATACCCACCTCCATTGTATTTATACTATTAAAAGAGGTTTTATAAAAAAAACTTGCAGGCAATTGTATGTAGTGCAAACGCGTTATATCACCTTTATAATTCATTCCTTTCATCGCATAGGATAACTCCGGACGAAAAAACAAATTTTCGGAGAGTATAATATCGCTATATGCACCTACGGAAAAAGTAGGAGTAAAAGTAGCTTTATCAACATAATCAATTGTTATTTTAGATAAAGAACCGGTAAGTTTTACGCCTAAGTTTTGGGCATACAAAGCATGTGTCCCCAATAAATAAAGAACTATCAGTAAACTTAAAAATTTAAATTTCATTATAAATGAATGAGAGAAAGAACCTTAGATAAAATGAAAAATTTATTTTATTTGCCGGCTTGTTGTTGAGCTTCTGTTTTCATTTTTTCATTAGGCAAAATAACGAAAGTTACCCTGCGGTTTTGTGCACGTCCTTCTTCAGTATCGTTGGTAGCAATAGGTTGAGTTTTACCGTAACCATATGTACTAATGCGTGAAGATGCTATTCCTATGGATTTTAAATAAGAAGATACACTTGAAGCTCTTTTTTCTGATAATGTTTGGTTATAACTATCACTACCTTTTGCATCTGTATGACCTTCCACTTTAAGATCAGTATCAGGATACTTATTTAAAATAGTTGCCAAATCTCCCAGTGTGTTTTTTGATTGGACTGTGAGGTCTGATTTATCAAAACCAAACAATACGTTAGATTTAAAATTCACGATAATTCCTTCTTCACCGGGTTTGTGAATAACTTCTGCATTGGGAACTTCTTTTTTGATTTCGGCAGCTTGTTTATCCATTTGTTTGCCTATAATAGCGCCTGCAGCACCACCAACAGCACCACCAACAACAGCGCCCATAGCGGTGTTACCTGTAGCTGCGCCGATAATGCCACCTAACACGGCACCACTTCCTACGCCTATTGCAGCACCTTTTTGCGTTTTTGTCATAGAAGAACAGCTTGCAAACACAAGCATTAAGGCTGCTAAACTATAAATAAGAACTTTTTTCATTTTTTTAAAATTTAATAATTACTATAATATTTGATAAAATTTAATTCTAATGCTATTATTTTTTATATACGTATTTTCCTGCTCTTAAACAAAGAGCATGCCAAAAACATTTTAAAGTTATGCTTCCCTCATATTAATACCCTGATCAACATAAAAGAGCATACAATAATTAATTTTTCTTTTTACACTATCTATAACCAGCCAATGTATATTATGTTCTTTTTAGAATTAAATTTGCCGATATTTAACACAATTTTAACATGGACCTATATATATTAGACAATAGCATAAATAATTTATATGAAGGCATGCACGCATTTTTAAAAGAAGATGAAGCCTTTCATTGCATAAAAGTAATGCGAAAAAAGATAAATGATAAAATATGGGTTACGGACGGCAAAGGGAATATGTATGAAAGTGTGATAACAGAAGAAAATCCCAAAAAATGCGGCGTTCTTTTACTTGGTATTGTAAAAAATGAAAATGAAAAATCATTCAAACTTCATATGGCAGTAGCTCCTACCAAAAACATAGCACGTTATGAATGGTTTTTAGAAAAAGCCACAGAAATAGGTATTGATGAAATTACACCTTTATTATGTGAGCATTCCGAAAGAATAAACTTGCGCACAGACCGTTTGGAAAAGATAATTATAGCAGCCTGCAAACAATCTTTCAAGCCAACCTTTCCTAAAATTAACGAAGCTGTTAAATTCAACGATTTATTGAAAAATAACACTTGTGAAAATAAGTTTTTGGCTTATGTAGAAGAAGCACAACCCTTACATTTAAAAAATGTTTATACTCCTGCATCCGATTGCATTATACTTATTGGACCTGAAGGAGATTTCAGTAAAAATGAAATTGAATTAGCCCAACATAAAGGGTATAAACTTGTGAGTTTAGGCTCCTCGCGCCTACGCACCGAAACAGCTGCCATAGTGGCATGCCACACCATAAATTTAATTAACGAGAAATAAATATTAGCTCCTCAATACCATATCACTAATCACTTATCACTAATCACTAATCACTAATCACTAATCACTTATCACCCATCCCAAAAAGTTGTTGTTCCAATACTTTTATTTTAGCCTCTGCATCAGCTTGCTTTTTACGCTCTATTTCCACCACTTCGGGTTTGGCATTGTTTACAAACTTTTCATTAGAGAGTTTACCCATCACGCTACGCAAAAATCCTTTGGTATATTCCAACTCTTTACGAAGGGCTTCTTTTTCTGCTTCCATATCAATCTTATCTTCTAAAGGCACATAAAACTCGTCTGTTTTAACAATAAAAGAAGTTGCGTTGGATATGGTTTCATTCACATTTTCAAATGCTTGCAAATTACAAAGTTTTGAAATTAATTCTTCAAAACCTTCAAATGCTTTTTGTCCTGACGATTTTACAAACAATGTAAGGGCATCTTTATTCGGAATGTTTTTTTGTGTGCGTATATTTCTTACTCCCATCACAATCTCCATCACATCGGTGAATTGTTGCAGTATCTTTTCGTTAAATGAACAAGAAACAGGCATTTCTGCAACCATAATACTTTCCGAACGTGTATTCATTTCAAGTATATGCCATATCTCTTCCGTAATAAAAGGCATAAAAGGATGCAACACCTTCATTAAATCGGCAAAAAATGCGATAGTTTCATTATATGTTACCTTATCAATAGGTTGCTGATATGCCGGTTTAATCATTTCCAAATACCATGAGCAAAAATCGTCCCACACCAACTTATAGGCGGTCATTAATGCATCGCTCAAGCGATACTTTTCAAAATGATCATTAATTATCTGTAAACTTTCATTGAAACGCGCTTTAAACCAATCTACAGAAATTTTCGCATACTGAGGCTGAGAAAGTGTTTCACTTACCTCCCACCCTTTTATCAACCGTAAAGCATTCCACACCTTATTGTTAAAATTGCGTCCTTGCTCACACAACGAATCGTCAAAAGGCAAATCGTTGCCCGCGGGTGATGTAAGCAACATACCTACCCGCACTCCATCAGCGCCGTATTTTGCTATAAGGTCTAAGGGGTCGGGCGAATTTCCCAATGATTTAGACATTTTACGTCCCAATTTATCTCGTACAATGCCTGTTAAATATACATTTTTAAACGGTATATCATTTCTATATTCTAATCCTGCAATAATCATACGGGCAACCCAAAAGAAAAGGATTTCCGGCGCAGTAATCAAATCGTTAGTGGGGTAATAATATTTAATCTCCTCATTATCAGGATTACGAATGCCGTCAAACACAGAGATGGGCCACAACCATGAAGAAAACCATGTATCCAACACATCTTCATCCTGACGTAAATCTTTCAATTCAATATTTTTACCTTGTTGTTTAGCTTTTTCTAATGCTTTCTCAGGGGTTTCGGCAACTATAAAGGTATTGTCGGGTAAATAATAAGCCGGAATGCGTTGTCCCCACCATAGTTGTCGGCTAATGCACCAATCACGCACATTTTCCATCCAATGGCGATAGGTATTTTTAAACTTCTCCGGATGAAACTTAACGGTATTATTCATTACCACATCCAAAGCGGGCTTTGCCAAGTCGGGCATTTGTAAAAACCACTGCATCGACAGTTTAGGCTCAATCACCACATTAGTGCGTTCGCTAAATCCTACTTTATTGGTATAATCCTCTACTTTTACCAAATTTCC
Organism: uncultured Bacteroidales bacterium; assembly: GCA_937889945.1. Classification (GTDB taxonomy): domain Bacteria; phylum Bacteroidota; class Bacteroidia; order Bacteroidales; family UBA4417; genus UBA4417. The sequence continues at coordinate 164,817 of CALBZC010000010.1, read as the reverse complement.
GGCAGCTTCCAAATCTTTTACAATTGCTTTGCGCACATCAAATCGATCTTGTCCCACATATAATTGTGCTTTTTCGCTTAATGTACCATCCGGATTAAATATATCAATGCTTTCAAGATTATATTTTTGTCCCAGCATGTAGTCGTTCACATCATGTGCAGGAGTAATTTTCAAGCATCCCGTGCCAAACTCCCTGTCAACATATTCATCCTGAATTAAAGGAATAACACGGTTTATCAATGGCACAATCACCTTTTTACCTTTTAGATGTGTAAATCTTTCATCTTCAGGGTGAAAACATACCGCTGTATCGCCCAATATGGTTTCAGGACGGGTAGTAGCTATGGTTACATATTCATTTTCAGTACCCTCTATTTTATAGCGTAAATAATATAATTTACTTTGCACCTCTTGATATATAACCTCCTCATCAGATAAAGCGGTAAGCGCCTTAGGATCCCAGTTCACCATACGCACACCACGATATATGAGACCTTTATCATACAAATCAACAAATACTTTTATTACCGATTCGTATCGAGGTTCATCCATGGTGAAGCAAGTCCTGTCCCAATCACATGAAGCGCCTAACTTTTTTAATTGCTCCAAAATAATACCGCCATGTTTTTCTTTCCATTCCCAGGCATGTTTCAAAAAGTCTTCTCGTGTAAGATCTGACTTTTCAATGCCTTGTTCCTTAAGCTTGGCAACCACTTTTGCTTCGGTAGCAATAGAGGCATGATCCGTGCCCGGAACCCAACATGCATTTTTACCCAGCATGCGCGCCCTGCGAATTAAAACATCCTGAATGGTGTTATTAAGCATGTGCCCCATGTGAAGCACTCCCGTAACATTTGGCGGCGGAATTACAATTGTATAAGGTTCCCGATGGTCGGGGACAGAATGAAAGTATTGTTTATCAAGCCAAAACTGGTACCATTTGTTTTCAATTTCAACGGGATTGTACTTACTGGGAATATTCATGTATAAATTCGGATTTCGATTAATATTATGAAACCGCAAAATTAATGAAATACAACGTATTTTTAAAAATAAGCTTTCATAAATTTGATTTATCTATTTTTGCAAAAATTTTTGCGAATGGTTCCTGAATGGCAAAAGCGCACGGAAATACTTATTGGCGCTGAAAATTTAAGTTTGTTGAAATCGAAGCATGTATTAGTGGCAGGCTTGGGGGGCGTGGGCGCGCCTGCAGCAGAACAGCTATGCCGCGCCGGAGTGGGCAACATAAGTATAGTAGATGCTGATTCCATACATCCTACCAACCGCAACAGGCAAATATTGGCATTAAAAAGTACCGAAGGTTTTTCAAAGACCGCTCTAATGGAAAAACGCCTCAAGGACATTAACCCCGATGTGAATGTTATAGCGCATGCTATTTATCTGAAAGATGAAACTATTTTTCAAATCCTTGACAATACATATGACTATATTATAGATGCCATTGACACGCTTTCACCCAAAGTTTTCTTCTTATATTATGCACATAAAGCAGGCTTTAATGTAGTGAGTTCAATGGGAGCAGGCGGCAAATTTGATCCCACACAAATTCAAATTTCCGATTTATCGGAATCATATAATTGCACATTGGCAAAGTATGTAAGAAAACGGCTACATAAATTGGGCGTCCATTCAGGCATTAAGGTTGTATTTTCGCCCGAAGAAGTAGCCAAAGATGCCGTAATTTTCGATACTGACAAAACCCCTAATAAACGTACAACTGTGGGCACTATATCATATATGCCCATCATAATGGGATGTTTTTGTGCTTCAGTAGTTATACGCGATTTATTATCTTTTAAAATATGAATGGGAATCCTGAATTATATAGACTTTTAGAGGAGTTACAGATTAGTTATCAATATTATGAGCATCCGCCTGCTCCCACTATTGATGAAGCCATGAAATACTGGAAAGATATTGAAGCTACACATTGTAAAAATTTATTTTTCCGTAATCATAAAGGCAATAAGCATTATCTTGTATTGATAGAATGCTCTAAACAATTAGGTATTCACGCATTGGAAAAAATGTTAAACCAAGGTAAACTTTCTTTTGCCAGCGCTGAACGGATGATGAAACATCTGGGCGTAACACCAGGTTCTGTAACACCTTATGGACTTATTAACAACCAAGCGCACGACATCCATGTTTTTTTGGATAAAAACCTTCAACAATCACAATATATAAGTTTTCATCCTTGTATTAATACGGCATCAATAGTTGTAAAATGGCAAGATTTCATCAAATTTCTCAATTATCAGGGCAATACATACGAGTTTATTGACATGTATGCATAAAAAAAGCAGCCTTTGGCTGCTTTTTGTTGTGATTCCGGCGCGATTCGAACGCGCGACCCACAGCTTAGAAGGCTGTTGCTCTATCCAGCTGAGCTACGGAACCAAAACGGCTGCAAATATACAAAAGTATTTTATTTTACAACACACGTGAGATTAAATTTTGCCATTTCAAAGCTTAATTTTCATTTACATCAAGCTGCTTACGCAAATCTAACAGAAATCTTTTCATGTGCATGAGTGCTTGCATAACATCACCATCCGAAATGTTTATAAGACTTTTTTCCTCTTTCAATTTTTGTTTTACCCCCTCAAGCGTGTAGCCTTTTTCTTTAATATAATAAAAAATTTTATGAAAGGTATCAATGTCTGCTTGGGTAAATAACCGGTTACCTTTCTTATTACGAAAAGGTTTTATAATAGTAAATTCATTTTCATAAAATCGGATCAACGAAACGTTTACATCAAACATTTGAGCTACTTCCCCTATGCGGTAATATAATTTTGTTGTTTTGTTGGATGAGGCGGGCATATAAAAAATACTAATCTAATGTTTGAGAAGGCTTAGCGGAAAGCTCTATCATATCCTGATATTCCTTAGGTGTAATATCGCTAAAAAAGAAGTATATAGGATTCATAGGCACCCCCGATTTTCGCACCTCATAATGTAAATGCGGCGCTGTCGATTTTCCCGTATTACCCATTAATCCTATTGTTTCTCCTCGCTTCACTTTTTGTCCTATCTTAACATTTATTTTTGAAAGATGCGCATACACGGTAGTATATGAAAACCCATGGTTTACTACAATTTTATTGCCATAGCCTCCGGTGTTAAATTCGGCTTCAACTACCGTTCCGTCTCCCGTAGCATATATAGGCGTACCCACCGGAGCCGTAAAATCCATTCCCTCATGAAATTTGGTAACTTTATAAAAAGGATCGGTACGGTATCCAAACATGGAACCTATACGACGCAAATCGTGCATGCCCACGGGCTGTATAGCAGGAATACTTGCAATCATTTTTTCTTTGGCTTTAGCCATTTTAAACACTTCGTCATACGATTTGCTTTGCACCACAAGCTGACTGCTTATCTGATCCAAACGCTTGGCAGTATTTACAATTATCGCAGAATTACTTTTACGTTCAAGCTCTTCATATCTGTTTGTTCCGCCAAAGCCCGCTTTTCTTACAGATGAAGGAATGGGTTCAGCCTCAAAAATAACACGATAAATATTGTCGTCCCTATCCTGAATTTCGTTTAACACATCTTCTACCCTACCCAATTTATCGTTCAAAATTTTATATTGCAATTTATAAGTATCCAACTCATCTAACAAAGCTTTTTCCCGAGGCATAGGAAAATATTTATAAGTAAAAATAACGAAAAAAATTGCAAAAACAAAGCCTACTGAAATGGAAAATAGAAGACGTTTTAACTTTACTTTAAAAGGAACTTTTGCTTTTTCAATTTTAAATTTTTTCGTATCAAATTGGTAAGTTACTCTTTCCATTAAAATAATTTTAGTGTGAAAAAAATTAAGTGTTAGGGGACAGATTCTATTTTTTGTCGTTTACAAAAATAAATATTTAGCTTAAATTTGCAGTTTCAAAAAACTTAAGAATTGTTAATTTTTTGTTAAAAAGCTTACTGTTCTAAGCATACATGAAGGGGATTTGCCCCGATTTTTGCATAGTTATATATCGTTTTTATTAAAAAACATACAATTACATTAACGTTAACAAAAAAATACAATTGCGAGTTACTTACATATCTATATAACAAAATAACAGTATGGATATGCAATAAACATTAATTGATCAATAATTATATTATTTTTTAACCACATAAATATCAGACTTAATAAAACCGAATGGGAAGAGATAAGATAATAAACAGAAAAAATCAGGGCTTTGCTTCAAAACTATATAGCACTAATCAAACCTGATAAAAAATCTGTTTTTACTTAACGGCCGCGTTTTGTTGCAGAAAAACTATGCTGAGAGAAATTCTATTTTACTATGTGGTTAAAATAAAAAATAAACTATTTTTTGCTTGCTGCTTAATTAATATTTAAACTTAACCCGATTATTTAATAAAATTAAAAATAAACATACCTATGAGAAGTGCAGACGTTCGCAAAACATTTTTAAACTTTTTCGAATCCAAACAACATCATATAGTACCTTCAGCGCCTATGGTTGTAAAAAACGACCCTACGCTTATGTTTACCAATGCCGGCATGAACCAGTTTAAAGATTGGTTTTTGGGAAACGAACCTGCCAAATGGAGCCGTGTGGCTGACAGCCAAAAATGTCTCCGTGTTTCGGGTAAACACAACGACTTAGAAGAAGTAGGTCATGATACTTACCATCATACTATGTTTGAGATGTTGGGCAATTGGTCGTTTGGCGATTATTTTAAAGAAGAAGCTATTGCTTGGGCATGGGAACTGCTCACGGAGGTATATAAAATAGATAAAGATAGACTGTATGTTACCATTTTCGGAGGAGATGCTTCTGACAACATGCCCGAAGATACCGAAGCTTTGGAAATATGGAAAAAACATATCAGTGAAGATAGAATTTTGAGGGGATCAAAAAAAGACAATTTTTGGGAAATGGGCGATACGGGACCTTGCGGACCTTGTTCTGAAATTCACGTGGATATAAGAAACAATGAAGATAGGGCTAAAACTGACGGTAAAACTTTAGTAAATAATGACCATCCGCAAGTGATAGAAATTTGGAACAATGTCTTTATCCAATTCAATCGCTTAGCGAGCGGAAGCTTGGTTGAGCTTCCGGCAAAACACGTGGATACCGGCATGGGATTTGAACGTCTTTGTATGGTTTTGCAAGGCAAGCAAAGTAATTATGATACCGATGTTTTCACGCCTTTCATTGCGGAAATTTCAAATCAAACAAGTATAAAATACGGCGAAAACAAGCAAAGTGATGTTGCCATGCGTGTAATTGCCGACCACCTAAGAGCGGTTGCCTTTGCTATTGCTGATGGTCAACTACCTTCAAACGTGAAAGCCGGATATGTTATCAGGCGCATTTTGCGCAGGGCTGTACGCTATGGATACTCGTTTCTTAACGTGCGCGAACCTTTTATTTATAAGCTTTTTGAAACCCTCAAAAAGCAAATGGGTGAATTTTTCCCTGAGCTTGTTAAAAACGAAGAACTTATCAAAAAGGTAATAATGGAAGAGGAAAATTCTTTCTTACGCACGCTTGAAATAGGTATTCACAAATTTCAAAATTATGTTGAAAATCATAAGGAAACCAAAAAGATTGACGGCACTTTTGCCTTTGAAATGTACGACACATACGGTTTTCCTATTGACTTAACACAATTGATGAGTAAAGAACTCGGGTGGGATGTGGACATGGAAAACTTTCAGATAAAATTGGAAGAGCAAAAAAGCCGTTCGCGTAAAGACGCTTCTGTAATCACAGATGACTGGGTGGAACTTGCTGCTGCTGAAACCACTGAATTTTTAGCTTATGATACAACTGAAACAGATATAAAAATCACACGTTACCGCAAAGTAAACGCAAAAGGAAAGGATATTTACCAATTAGTGTTTGACAAAACGCCATTCTACGCCGAAAGCGGAGGACAAGTAGGCGACACGGGCACAATTACCAGCGCAAACGAAACAATAGAGATTGTTGACACTAAGAAAGAAAACAATTTGATTGTGCATATTGCAGAAACACTGCCCGAAAACCCGCAGGCAGCATTTCATGCAACTGTTGATACGGAAAAGCGTACGGCAACGGCAAATAACCACTCCGCAACGCATATTTTGCACTATGCCTTGCGCCACATATTAGGCTCGCATGTGGAACAGAAAGGATCTTATGTATGTCCCGATTATTTGAGATTCGACTTTTCACACTTTCAAAAAGTTACTCCTGAGGAATTACAAAAAATAGAAGAACTTGCCAATAGTATGATCAGAGAAAATGCACCACTCCACGAGAAGCGTGCAGTTTCGATGGAAGAGGCAAAAAGCATGGGAGCATTGGCTTTCTTTGGCGAAAAATATGGTGATAAAGTGCGCGTTATTAAATTTGGTAACTCAGTAGAGCTTTGTGGCGGAACGCATGTTCCCGCTACCGGACAAATAGGGTTGATAAAAGTTACAAGTGAAAGCGCCATTGCTTCAGGTGTAAGACGTATAGAGGCTATTACGGGAAGAAGGGTTGAAGAGTATATCCGCCAACAAGAAGAAACCATAGAAACCCTGAAACAATTGGTTAAAAACCCTATGGAACCCCTAAAAGCTGTACAACAATTATTGGAACAAAATGCCGAAATGAAGAAAAACATTGAAGCGTTAAACCACGAAAAGGCTATTGCGTTAAAAGGTAACTTGCTAAAAGAGATTGAGAACATTGACGGTATAAACTTCCTTGCCACACGCATAGATACAGATGCAACTACCGCAAAAACCATACTATTCGCTTTAAAGGAATCAACTACTAATTTATTTGCTTTAATTGCAGGAGAATACGAAAATAAGCCATCCATAAGTATTATTATTTCTGATGATTTAATAAAAACAAAATCATTGCATGCCGGAAATATTGTAAGAGAGCTTGCCAAACATATACAAGGCGGCGGTGGCGGACAACCCTGTTTTGCTACTGCCGGAGGCAAAAACACAAAAGGAATAGATGAGGTGATAAACGATGCAAAAAAATTTATAAGGTAAAAAAGGTACTGTTTTTGATTATTTTTATCAAAAGAATAAGCAATTATTAAATAATGTTAATTAAAACATATATATAAACATTTGTTATTCTAAGAATTAAAAGTTAAATATTAAACATAGTATTTTCAATAAAATATAAACTCATAAAAAGATGAAGCGTATTATTCTAACATTGGCTATTTCCTTATTTTTATTCGGATTTGTACAATCTCAAAACACGACCAATAACTGCTACCGGTTTATTGAAGTTACAGGCAGCGTGGAGTCTGAACTTGAACCGGATGAAATTAAATTTATCATCGGTATTGAAGAATATTGGAAAGAAGAGTTTAAAAATATGAAGCCGGAAAAATATAAGAATAAAGTTTCAATCATCGAAATTCAACAAAATCTTATAGCCGACTTAAACAAAATAGGAATTACACAAGATAAAATTACCGTAAACGAAATAGGTAATTACTATAGAAATAAAGGGGAAGAGTTTTTAATAAGTAAACAAATTGTGCTATCGTTGCCCGATTTCAAGAAAGTAGATGATATTATCAAGAATATTGATATAAAAGGCATTTCATACATGAACATAGGAGAGCTTAAAAGCAGTAAACTTGCCGAAGTACGCAAAAAACTAAAGATAGAAGCTTTACAAGTTGCCAAAGAAAAGGCCGAATACCTTTGCCAAACGCTTAAAAAGAAAATTACAGATGTTATTTCCATTGAAGAAGTAAATAACGACAATAATATTTGGTGGCGCGCACAAGCCGTAGCAAGCAATGCTTCCATGGATGCCGGAGGAAGTAACGACTTTTCAAACGGAAGAAAAATAAAGCTGAGATACGAGATGAAAGTTAGATTCGAAATATTATAAGAATAATAAGGCGTTAGATGCGAAAAGAAATTGAAATAGCGCTTACACCTAAACAAGCGTATGACCCCGGCACTTGGAAAAGCATGTATGCGCAAGCGCTGCATATTCCGGTTTCGCGTGTTAAACATGTTAATCCGCTCCAACGCTCCCTTGATGCACGCGCGCAAAAAGTAAAATACCGGCTTAAAGCAGAAGTTTTTATCGATGAAACACCGGTAATACAACCCATTGGAAATAAAACCTACGCCGATGTAAGTAAAAAAAGTCCTGTAATAGTTGTAGGTGCAGGTCCGGCAGGGTTGTTTGCAGCGTTAAGGCTGATTAATAACGGTTTCAAACCCATTATTATTGAGAGAGGAAAAGATGTAAAAAACCGTAAACAGGATATTGCAAAGCTCAATAATTTTCATATTGTCAACCCTGACTCTAACTACTGTTTCGGGGAAGGAGGTGCAGGAACATACAGCGATGGGAAATTATATACACGTTCTTCCAAAAGGGGAAATATAAGGGATGTTCTTGAAACGCTTGTAGAACATGGAGCGGACAAAGACATTTTATTAGACAGCCATCCGCATATAGGCACAGACAAACTGCCGCATATTATATCCCTTATCCATGAAACAATTGAAAGCGCGGGTGGAGCGTTTTATTTCAACGAACGTGTAATTGATTTACACATACAAAACAGTAAAGTTAAAAGTGTGGAAACACACACCGGAAAACGCTTCGAGGGCATAGCGGTTATCTTAGCCACAGGTCATTCGGCAACAGATATTTATTTTTTATTACACAAAAAAGGCATTCTATTAGAAGGAAAGAATTTTGCCATGGGTGTGCGGGCTGAGCATCCGCAAGCGCTTATTAATAGCATCCAATATCACGGAAACTACCATAACGACCTGCCATCCGCATCATATAGTTTGGTGGCGCACGCCGAAGACAGAGGGGTTTTCTCATTTTGCATGTGTCCGGGCGGAACCATAGTACCTTCGGCAACAGAAGCAGAACAAGTAGTTGTAAACGGCATGTCTAACAGCAAACGAAACTCTCCTTTTGCCAATTCGGGCATCGTGGTGCAAATAGAGCCGCAGGACTATGCTCATTTGCAACAACACGGAGCGCTTGCCGGACTTGTGTATCAAAAACAAATAGAAAAAGCATGTTGGGAAGCTGCCGGAAAAACCCAGCAAGCGCCGGCTCAACGCATCGTAGATTTCACGGCAAATAAAGTATCTACATCCTTGCCTGATTGTTCATATAAGCCGGGTATTGTTTCACTACCTATACAACAAATTCTGCCGGCTCCCATTGCAACACGCTTGCAACAAGGCTTTAAACTCTTTAACAATAAAATGAGAGGATATTACACCAACGATGCCGTTATTTTAGCTACAGAATCGCGCACTTCCTCTCCTGTGCGCATTCCAAGAAATAATGAAACCTTACACCATATGCAAATAGAAAACCTTTATCCCTGTGGCGAAGGTGCGGGCTATGCCGGCGGAATAGTTTCCTCTGCCATGGACGGAGTTAGATGTGCAAATGCCATAAAAGAAAAAAATCAGATTTTTTAAGTGTTTTTATAAGTAAAGGTTTTTATCTTTACCACTTTTTAAAATATAATTATCATGTTAGACATTGTCCCCAATCAGGATTTATTTGAAGGCTTAAGGCATAATTATCTTTATAAGAAACAAGTTTACAATGCCGCACTTGAAACTTTTAAGCTTATAAAAAAGACAATAATAGAACTATGTAAAGAATATAATAAGCGGTTTGGCTCCAATCCGGAAAGGATACCCTTTGAATACCATGAGCGCAGCGAATTGGAAATCGATTTGCTGTTTGGCAGCGATGTGCTATTCTTTACCTTACACACCAACGTTTTTGAGTTTTCGCGAGACCATGAAGTGATGAAAACACATTATATAAATGAAAATAAGGATCGTTCATACTGCGGTGTTATCATGATTCATAACTTCTTAGCTGATTCCATAAAATATAATCGCTTAAATGATATAGGTTATATGATTGGACGGTTGTTTGTTAATTATGAAAAACATTATTTTATAGAAGGCAAAAAAGAAATAGGTCAATTATACAACAATTTTGAAACATCTATAATATCTCCGGAATCAGTGAGGGAGCTTGTAGAATCAGCTATCCGCTACACTGTAAACTTTGATTTGCTAACCCCGCCGTTTGATGCGGTAAAAATTGTAACCGTAGATGACATACAATCAAATGTTGAAAACACACGCATGGTTACAGGTAAAAGGCTGGGATTCAGGTTTCAGGCAGATATGCAACAAGAAATATAATTGACTCAAAATATTTTTTAAAAATATTTTTTAATATTTTTTCTTTTTGTTCTTGCAGGATTAAAAAAAAGTATTACCTTTGCAACCTCAAAAATGAATAATGGTCCGTTCGTCTAGGGGTTAGGACGCAAGGTTTTCATCCTTGTAACAGGGGTTCGATTCCCCTACGGACTACAAAAAATAAAAAATAGTAATGGCAAATCACAAATCATCTATTAAAAGAATCAGAGCTAACGAAAAGAAAAGACTTCGTAACAGGTACTATGCAAGAACAATGCGTAACGCAGTAAGAGGTTTTCGTGAATTAGAAGATAAAAAAGAGGCTACCGAAAAACTTCCTTCTTTAGTTTCTTTAATCGATAAACTTGCCAAAAGAAGCATTATTCACAAAAATAAAGCTGCAAACTTAAAGTCAAAACTTACCAAAAAAGTAAATGCACTTTAGTTTTTACATAAAAGAAACGCGTTAAACCTCTGTAATATTACAGAGGTTTTTTTATGCCTTTTTAGGGCTTAACAAAAATATTTAGTTATTTTGCAGTTACATATAAATACTGCCAATGGATAAGACTAAAAATAAGTCCATAAAAAATTGGGCTGAAGATGATCGTCCGCGTGAAAAGCTCCTGCTAAAAGGAGCATCAGCGCTGAGCAACGCAGAACTTATCGCCATTCTCATAGGTTCGGGCAACACAGAAGAGTCTGCAGTAGAGCTTTCGCAACGTATTTTGAAAGACAGCAAAGACAACCTTTCCGATTTGGCACGTTTAGACATTGCCGATTTAATAAAATATAGAGGTATAGGTGAAGCCAAAGCCGTTACCATTACCGCCGCTCTTGAAATAGGACGCCGACGGAGTGCAACTTTACAAAATGAAAACCCTACAATAACGAATAGTAAAGATGCTTATTCTATATTAATAAAAGATTTGGCAGACTTGAATTATGAAAGTTTTTATATCATGCTTTTAAACCAAGCCAACAAAGTTATAAAAACAGAACGCATAAGCGATGGCGGCATAACATCAACCCTTGTGGATCCTAAAAAAATATTCAAAAAAGCTATTGACAAATATGCTTCCGGAATTATTTTGGCACACAACCATCCTTCAGGACAACTGAAACCAAGTGAAAATGATATTGCGCTAACAAAAAAACTGCAAAATGGAGCTAAACTTTTAGATATATCCATCATAGACCATATTATAGTAGGTGATGGAAAATATTTTAGCTTTGCCGATGAAGGATTACTCTGAAATACAAAAATTCTATAAACAACAAAAAGATATTAATTACTTTTTACCATGATAAAAATAGTAACCGTAATAGGCGCCCGACCGCAAATTATAAAAGCAGCCGCCCTCAGCCGTACAATCAAAAATCATTTCAAAGATAAAATAACAGAATATATTGTACATACGGGTCAACACTATGATGCATCCATGTCGCAAGTTTTTTTTGATGAACTGGGAATACCGGCTCCGCATATTAACCTTAATATAGGATCTGCACCACACGGAAAACAAACAGCCCTTATGCTGCAAGGTATTGAAGAAATATTACAAAAAGAGACCCCTGATTACCTTGTGGTATATGGCGACACAAACTCCACACTTGCCGGCGCCATTGCGGCAAGCAAAATTCATATTCCTATTGTCCATATAGAAGCCGGATTACGTTCTTTTAACAAAAGCATGCCCGAAGAAATAAACCGCATCATGTGCGACCATGCTTCTACCCTGCTGTTTGTGCCAAGCCTTGCTGGCATTGAAAATTTAAAGCGTGAAGGTTTCCCTATAAATGCCCCCGCTCCTTATACAGCCGATAAGCAAGGCGTATTTCACTGCGGTGATATTATGTTCGATAACTTGGTGTACTACAGTGAGATTATAGAAAACAAGATAAACATTCTCAATGATTTAAATATTAAAAGTAACAGATTTATACTGACTACCATTCACCGTGATAATAACACAGATATTCCTGAACGTTTCGCGGAAATTATAAAAGCATTGGTTGCGGTTACCGAAAAATTTGGTCTTGATGTGGTATTGCCGCTGCATCCACGCACAAAAAATATTATCAATACCCAATTATCTGCAAATCTTTATGATGCGTTGATGCATAATCCCCACATCAGGATTATCCCGCCTGTTTCATACTTAGAAATGATGATGCTTGAAAAACATGCCCATTTGATACTAACAGATTCGGGAGGAGTGCAAAAAGAAGCTTATTTCTTCAGAAAACCGTTGGTTATAGCAAGGCCTGAAACAGAATGGGTTGAAATTGTTGAAAACCAATGCGGCATAATAGCAGATGCTGACGCCAACCGCATTATAAAAGCCATAACACACTTTATAAATAATCCGCAAACAGCGTTTCCTCCTATATTTGGCAATGGGAAAGCCGCTGAATTTATATGCAATAAAATGATTGCATAAAAATAAATACTAAAAATATGAAAAGACATGCAAAATATTACAAAGCTTCGATGAGTTTCTATATTCAATCGGACTTAAAAAAATGTAAAAAATAACTGTCATGAAAAAACCATGCCCCCATTGCCATACCAAAATATCCTATAATTTATTCGGAAACAGAGATGATATTATACGATGCCCCCAATGCAAAAAATTACTGGTAGAAAACAGAAAACGTAAAGAGTGGGGAGCACTTCTGCTATTAGTAAGCTTTTTAGCCGCGCTTATGGTACACCATACATTCCATCTCCATATTTTATGGGGAATACTGATTATAATTGCATCATTTACAGTCCTGTTACGTATTACAAAATACGATATTATACATAAAGACCTTGTAATCCGCAATAAAGAAACAGGAGAAATAGGTTTTATAGATAATTGCGATTGGGATGAAATCCTTAAAAATGCAGAAAGTGAAGAAATTAATTTGGAGATACTTGAACATTTAAAATAAGCAAGTAATGCAATTACATATATGTGCTCTTGAGGTAAAATACACATTTAAAAATCCATACGCTATCATAAACTTGAAGAAAATGATTTATTTTTTGATTGAGAACGAAAGTTTTTTATCAAAATTTAAAAAGTATTTTGTACTTTTGCAATCCGTTTAAAAAATCGAATTATTAATTTTTAATTTAAACAAAAACAGATGATTAAACAGTATGAAGCCGTTTTCATTATGACTCCCGTTTTATCTGACGAACAGATGAAGGAAACGGTAAACAAATTCCAAAAAATCCTCACGGATAAAGGAGCTACAATTATTCACGAAGACAATTGGGGACTTCGTAAATTAGCTTACCCTATTCAGAAAAAATCGACCGGATTTTATCATTTGGTTGAATTTAAAGCTGAAGGTAACATTATCAAAGATTTTGAAATTGCGTTGAAACGCGATGAGCGTATCATGCGTTTTTTAACCATTTCTCTTGATAAACATGCCGTTGCATACAGCGAAAAACGCAAAGCTAACAAAGCTGCAAAAGCTGCAGAAAAAACGCAAGCTTAATTGTAACCCTTTAAAATTAAAAAAATGACACAAGGCACAGATATAAAATATTTGACTCCCATAGCGGTTGACGTCAAAAAGAAAAAATACTGCCGTTTTAAAAAGAGCGGTATTAAATATATTGACTACAAGGATGCTGATTTCCTTTTGAAATTTATCAACGAGCAAGGTAAAATTTTACCTCGTCGCTTAACCGGAACCAGCACCAAATATCAACGCAAAGTGGCTCAAGCCGTTAAACGCGCCCGCCATTTATCGTTATTACCTTATGTTGCAGATTTATTAAAATAAGAGGGAGGATTGTTATGGAAATTATTTTAAAGAAAGACGTATTAAACTTAGGTTACGCCAATGATGTGGTAACCGTGAAAGACGGTTATGCCCAAAACTATCTTATTCCACAAGGATATGCTGTTATGGCTACGGCATCAGCTAAAAAAATTAATGCCGAAAACCAAAAACAAAAAGCTTTTAAAGAGCAAAAAATACGCAAAGATGCTGAAGCCATGGTTTCAAAACTCGAAAACCTCACTGTAAAAATCGGCGCAAAAGCTGCAACTACAGGTAAAATTTATGGCTCGGTAAACAATATTCAAGTTGCTGATGCTTTAAAGGAACAACACAATATAGAAATCGACCGCAAAAAAATTGTTGTTGATGGCGAAGCTATCAAAGAAGTTGGAAACTATACTGCGCAAGTTAATCTTTACAAAGATGTTAAAACTGCTATTAGTTTAGAAGTTTTTGCCGAATAAGTTCAAAAAAATTATATCTTTAATCCCGATACCATTTATCGGGATTTTTTATTTATGCTTTCACACAACCGACAAAAATATATAAACTCCCTGAAGCTGAAAAAATACAGGCAACAGCACGGTGCTTTTATTGTAGAAGGCGAAAAATGCGTGACTGAGCTACTGAACAGCAATATGGAAACCATTTGTGTATATGCCATAGGAGAATGGATTGAACGTAATGCAAGCTCCATTCACAATAAAAAAACGGAAATACAGGAAATCACCGAAAACGAACTCAAAAAAATAAGTGATTTAAGTACTCCAAATCAAGTGATTGCGGTAGCAAAAATGCCAAATGAACAACTATCTATTGACACCAGCCAAATGATACTTGCATTAGACAATATTAAGGATCCCGGTAACTTAGGCACTATGGCACGCACTGCCGATTGGTTCGGCATTACACAAATAATATGTTCCCAGAACAGTGTAGATTTTTACAACCCAAAAACCATACAGGCTACCATGGGTTCATTCAGCCGCATAAATATAAAATATACAAACTTAGACGAATTCTTCTCTAAAAATAAGGATATTCCTGTATATGGCGCTTTATTGGAGGGTCCAAGCCTTGCCAACACTAAATTTTTACGCTCAGGCATAATTTTAATCGGGAGCGAGTCTCATGGTATTTCAAGAAATTTAATAGATTTTGTCAATACTCCTATACACATACCCCACTTCACCTCAAATTCATCGCAAACCCTTGCAGAATCGCTAAATGCTTCAATTGCAAATGCCATTATTTGTTATGAAATTTGTAAGCAACTAAATGAAAATAAAGTATTTAAGTAAATTAATATTTGTAAATACAAATATGTTTTAATACTTTTGTATTTAAAAGTAATAGATATCATTTAATATGAATCTTTCAACTGTTGTTAATTTCCATATTGAAGATTTAAAAGGGAATGGAAAACTTTCGGAAAAAACAAAGAATGTATGTTTAGAAAATAACCTTGACACACTGTACAAGATTCTTTGTTATTATCTTAACCATAAAAATTTTTTAGGGTTAAAAAATTGTGGTGTCAAAACAAATAACGAATTATTAAATTTTTGTAATCATTATAGTAAAGATAAAAACAACAAATTCTACGAAATAAAAGATGACCAGAATTTGTTAACCTACGAAGATTTTAAAGTTTTTTGTAATAAAGCACTGAAAATCCCAGCCGATATTACGGAAAAATATAAAGCTCAATTTACATCAAGGAAGTTCCCTTTTTTCACTTATCTTGAACATATATTAGATTTCGTTTTAAACGAACGGGAGCAATATATATTTACCAATTACTATGGGTTTATAGAAGACACAAAAAAGAAAACACTCCAATCCATAGGTAATAAATATAATATTACACGCGAACGGGCAAGACAAATATCAAAACGAGTGCCTGAAAAAATAGGAAACGCACTGCAGAAAATTAATAAACGCTATAGCGATTTTACTACTTTTTTAGATTACGATATTGATTTAAAAAAAGACTTTGTGGACTTTAACTCTGATGTGGTTAAACATATTAACACCAGAGAAAATCTAAATTACTCGCCTAAATTGTATTATGTGGTGTTTTCGCATTTAAGCTCATCCACTTTTGACGCCATTCAAAACTTTGAAGATAATTATACACATTATTATTTGGTAAATAAAAAATATACATCTTCTTTTGATTTCAATAAATTTATAAACTATACACAAGAAACCCTAAACAAGAGGATTGTAGAATCACAATCTTACGAAATTGATTTTTATCTTCAGCCTTTCCTCACACAAAATCAAATACTCAATCAAAGATTAAAAAAAGTTTGTAAATCAATAGCCACAAGCGGGTTAGGCGTATCATTCGAAAAACCCAATTATTTCATTTTCAAGCGCAACTCGCTTGTTACACTTTCCGAACATATCTTGAGTATTTTAGAAGAACAGGGAGTTCCCATGAACCTGATGGAAATAAGCAAATCTCTAAGGATGCGAACCGAAAAAACGCCCACCTCGGTAGAGTCTTTGCGTTCCACTATCTTAAATATTGAGCAAGTGAAAGCTATTGGAAAAACAAGCACGTATATGCTCCGTTCATGGCAGGTAGAAAAAACAGGAACTATTAAAGAGCTGGTAAAGGAATTTTTAGAAAATGCAAGAGAACCTAAACATTTGAATGAAATAACAGCATATATCAGTAAATACAGAAAAACTACAGATAAAAATATACTATCAAACCTCAAACTTGATAAAAACAAATCTTTTGTATTTTTCAAACTCGGTTATATTGGTCTCAGTTATTTACAATATAAAAACATACAACTGGAAGCTGAAAAAGAAGTGCGCAAACCACGTGCAAAGCAAAAGCCCTATCACGATCCTAATCAGTTGTCTCTATTATAAAGTTAGTTTGCAGCTATTTTCTGCAACCTATAATTATGGGACTGTTTCAACACATTTCCTTTTCTATCATAATGAAACCAACGAATACCTTGCTTATCAGGAAGGTGTTGCTGAACATATTTATTCATAAAATAATCAAACAAAAGAGATGCATGCTGCATTCCGGCAATCGTAGCAAAACGATATACATCTGTAGTTGAAATTGCATTTCTCTGATTTCTGCCAAAAGAAAAAACATCTAAATCATCTGTGATATCGTTTTTATAATAATTAGTTTCTGCTTTGGCTAACTTATCTTTTTTTATATTAAACCATGTTTCAAATGACAATTCATAAAACTGCACGGGAACGTTTCTTATGCCTTCATCAAAAATCAACGTTTGAGAATATCCGAGATAAGAATATCTTTCGAGTATCTGCAATTGTGCTATTTCCACAAACCAGGGCGATGTAAACGACTGGGGTAATTGCGTGTAAGTATCGCCTAACAAAACGTTGCAATTATTTTTAGTTAATTCTTTTATAATACTGTTTGTATAGGCTGTTAAATATAACGAGTCGGAAATATTTTTTATATATTTAGATTGCGCCCATGCGATAGAATCCTGCTTGGATATATCATACTTTGTTGTATCATATTCAATTGTAAGATTATCTTTATACAATCTGTTTGTGGGAGTAATTAAAACATTTATGGTTTTATTTTCATTTATAAACTGCCTGGCAAGTTTACGTTCAGCGCTACAGCCTGAGAGCATAAATACGCCAATCCACAAGAAAAGAAAATATTTCCGACTCATATATAGAAATTTAAATTATTCTTTTACTGAATTTTTTATCATATTTTCCACAAATAATTTGCCAAAGGCAAAAGCTTTTTCTTTTTGCTCATCATGAGGGGTAAATTTAAAGAAAAAACCTTCTTCAAAATATTTCAATTTTAAATTGGTTAAAACGGCAGGTAATATTTTAGCCGATTCGCCGCTCCAACCGTAAGATCCGAATCCCGAAACCAATTTACCTTTATCACGTATCGGATTTATCAGTGCAAATAATTGATATATAGGTAACAATATATTCTGATTAATTGTAGGCGTTCCTATTATCAACCCTGTGCAATGCGATAGATATTTATCTATTTCTTCTATGGGCATAGTTTCTATGTCATGCAATTCCACCTTAACATCTTTGACAGATTTAACTCCTTCGGCAATGGCTTTGGCAACATCTCCCGTATTGTGATAAGCGGAAACATAAGGAATAAATACCATAGGTTCATTTCCTTCTTGGGTAGCCTCTTTTGCCAACTTCTCTGACATATCCACATACCGTTTCCAATGGCTACGTAATATAGGACCATGACCTGTACAAATAGCCTCGATATCCAAAGGACGTATTTTTTCAATGGCTTTTAACATAAACTTGCTAAAAGGCTTTAATATCACATCAAAATAATACTTGAAGGCGTCATCCCAGTTGCCAACCTTATCGTCATACATTTCTTCATGACAAAAATGCGCGCCAAAAGAATCGCAAGTAAATAGTACTTTATCTTCTTCTAAATACGTATAAATAGAATCGGGCCAATGCAAATTGGGAGCCGCGATAACTTTAAGTTTTTTATTGCCTAAATCTACAACATCGCCATCTTTAACTATTTGATGTTTAAAATCGCGACCTAATAAATCATTTAAATACCTGATGGCATTTCCGCTGCCAACAACAGTTGCATTGGGCGCCATTTCGAGCAGTTTAACCAAACTTCCTGAATGATCCGGTTCGGTATGATTTACTATGATGTAATCCAACTCTTGAGGGGTGATGAAATGGTTTAGCTTTTCAAGAAAAGTATCAAAATATTTTACTTTCACCGTTTCTACCAAGGCTTTTTTGTGGGCATTGATAAAATAAGAGTTATAAGTGGTGCCATAGGGGGTTTGCATCACCACATCAAAAGTTACCAATTCCTTATCCAACACACCCACCCAGTGCACATCCGGAGTAATTTCCAAAACTTTATTATCTGTCATATTATTATAAATGTTTAACTAACTAAAAAAGAGACATTTGACCATCACTACTATCATTTTCATCATCATGTGTGTTCAACATATCTTTGGTATCAAAACGTTCATTATTTGCAGGTTGTTCACTGGGAAGAAAAATATCTTGCATTTGCTCCGTTTCTGCTTCTGCTTCCATATTTTCTGTTTCCTCTTCGTGTCCATCATAAGGCAAGCTTTCTACCCATACAATACTATCAATTTTTTTATTCCCCAGCTTTTTACCTTTTGCTTTTATGCCCATCACTTCCACAAACTCGTCCACTATTATGGTTTCTTCTCCTTTGTTATCAGCAAATATAATGTTAACAACAGGCTTGTAATCATTTGAAAAGGTAACAAACTCCATATCTTTTTCTTCGGGATACATGGGTGTTTTTTTGTCGCTCATTTCTACCAAAAAGCGTTTTATAAAATATTGACCTTTTAGTTTATTGTAATATATGGCAGTTAAAGGTTTCTTATCATCAAATTTTTCTATGCATGAGACATCCTCATCAAAGTGTGTGGATAGGTCAAAACCTTGTAATTTATAATAACCTGTAGTTGAGATGGATATAATTTTATTATCATCTTTAAACTTGCCTAGAAAAACACCCCGACTTTCAGCATTCAGTCGCTTAACCGAATCGTCGTACCAAATACTGAGCGCCCCCAAGGTGGAGTTTCCTTTTTCTGCAAGTACTATTTTGCGCACAGCGTTCTTTGTCAGCACGTTTCCTTGCGAACCTCTTCCTTTAACTGCCAATTCTGAAAAGTCGAAATCAAAATTAAGTTTTTTTAACCGTGGTTTGGCTTTCAAACTTACTTTCACTATTTCCGATTCCCCATTGGGGTTAGCGGTAAAATATAAAACTTGAGAGTTTGGCGTACCTTTGGTTACAGTGTATTCCTTATCACGCACAATACCCGAAACATAAAAACGTTTCACGTATGCCGCGCCCACTTTGCCATCCTGATAAGCAACATTGTATATGGTGCGTGTATCATTCTTTTTAAAAACATCTATGTGTAGGATATTTTTACCGATAAATGTTTTCTCTGCTATTTTAGTAACGGAATAAGTGCCGTCTGCACGAAATGCTATAATATCATCAATATCAGAGCAATCACAAACATATTCATCTTTTTTTAATCCATAACCGGCAAAGCCTTCCTCCCTGTTTACGTATAGTTTTTGCGTATTGGCAGCAACAGCCGCAGCCTCAATATTTTCAAAACTTCTCAGTTCTGTTTTGCGTTCACGTCCTAAAGCATATTTATTTTTAATTAACTCAAAGAACTCGATAGTGAATGGAACGATGTGTTCCAGATTATGTTTAACAACTTTGAGTTCTTTTTGCAGATTTTTGAATATCTCGTCAGCTTTGAACGCATTAAACTTAGAAATTCTTTTAATTTTTATTTCTGTAAGTTTTATAACGTCATCATCGGTTATTTCTCTGTAAAACTCAGGTTTATAAGGTTCTAAACCTTTATGTATTGTTTTTATTACGGCTTCCCAAGTTTTGCATTCTTCTATATCTCGATATATGCGATTTTCAATAAAAATGCGTTCCAAAGAAGAAAACAAAAGAGCTTCCATCAGTTCAGACTGTCTTATAAGTTGCTCTAATTTAAGCAATTCCAACGTCTGTTGAGTTGAAATCTTTAGTATTTCACTAACGCCTATAAATACGGGTTTACCGTTGTGTATAACGCAGGCGTTAGGCGATTCGGAACGCTCACAATCCGTGAAAGCATAAAGAGCATCAATAGTTTGGTCGGGAGAAACATTAGGCTGCAAATGAACCAATATTTCTACATTCTGTGCCGTGTTATCATCTATTTTCCGAATCTTTATCTTGCCTTTTTCATTAGCGGCAATTATACTGTCTATTAATCCGCTTGTGGTAGTGCCAAATGGAATTTCAGTAATAACAAGCGTTTTTTTATCCAATTGGCTTATTTTGGCTCTTATGCGAACCCTTCCGCCTCTCAAACCATCATTATAGCGGGATACATCTGCAAGTCCTCCCGTAGGAAAATCAGGAAAAATAATAAAATCCTCTCCTTTTAATATTGCAATTGATGCATCTATTAACTCAACAAAGTTATGCGGCAACAACTTGGAAGCCAATCCTACTGCAATACCTTCAACACCTGAAGCCAGCAATATGGGAAATTTAACAGGCAGCGTTACAGGTTCCTTGTTACGACCGTCGTACGAAAGTTTCCATTTTGTAGTTTTAGGATTAAATACTACATCCAATGCAAACTTAGACAAACGCGCTTCTATATAACGAGGCGCGGCAGCGCCATCACCCGTGAGAATATTACCCCAGTTACCCTGCGTATCTATCAATAGCTCCTTCTGCCCTATCTGTGTAATTGCATCGCCAATGGAAGCATCGCCGTGGGGGTGATATTTCATGGTATTACCAATGATGTTGGCAACTTTATTATAACGCCCATCCTCCAACTCATACATACTATGCAAAATGCGACGCTGCACAGGTTTAAGCCCATCAATCACTTCGGGTACCGCACGTTCTAATATTACGTAGGAAGCATAATCCAGAAACCAGTTCTGATACATGCCGGGCAAGTGAGTTATGGCATGCATTTCAGGCATTTCTGATTTCTGATTTCCCTGAACCTCTGTTTCATCTTTTAGCGGTTCATTTTCAACGTTTTCTTCCAAAGAGTTAATATCGTCTGTTTGTTTGGTCACTTAACTTATACTTAATATCTGATAATCTTTTATATTATTTGCAAAGTTAATTGAAGTAATTTATTTATAAAAATGATTTTTATCAACATGTAGTGTTTAGTTAAGAGTAATGAGTTCGGAGTTTAGAGATGTAGTATTTTGATTAATAAATGCATACGAAATACCAAACCCCACATTTTAGACTTAACTCAACAGGAGTATAACGGGGCAAAGCATAAAAACAACAGATATAAGAAAATTATGCAAGCCAAGCCATCCTGTATTATTTATCATCTATTAATTTGCAACATGTAAGGTCAAAGATATAAACATCAATATGTTGAAATTGATATTTTTTGTTATTCGTATTTTTTTGTTATTTGTTAATAGATTTCTATCTTTGCAAACTTGAAAAAATTAAAGATTATCTAATTACCTAAATTATAATCACATGCAGAATAAAGGCGCAATTCGTTTATTTGCTATTGCTTTTGCCGTAGTATGTTTATTTCAGTTGTCGTTCACATTTGTTACAAGACATATTGAAAACAAGGCTGAAAAGTATGCCAAAGACCCGCAAGCATTAGCTTTAGCAAAAAAGATAGCCAACGGGAACACACAAATTGAAAGCAGCGTTATAGATTCGGTTGAAACTGCTCGTACCCGCTATTATTTAGATTCCATCGCCAACAAAAAAGTTTGGCTCGGAAAGTACACTTATAAAGACTGTAAGGAACGTGAACTTAACCTTGGGCTTGACCTCAAAGGTGGGATGAACGTTACAATGGAAGTTTCTGTGGCTGATGTTGTCAATTCATTATCAGGAAATAGCACCAACGCTACTTTCAGAAAAGCAATGGATATGGCAAAAGACAAACAAAAAAACAGCCAGAAAGACTTTGTTACTTTATTTGGAGAGTCTTTTAAACAGATAGACCCCAATGCCAGTCTGGCAGCTATTTTTGCAAACAGTAACTCACGCGACCAGTTAAAACCAAGTTCTACTAACGATGAAGTACTTAAATATATTCGCAAAGAAGCCAGCAGCGCATTCGACCGCACTTTTAATATTTTAAGAACCCGTATCGACCGTTTTGGTGTAACGCAGCCCAATATACAAAAACTTGCTACCAGCGACCGCATCTTAATAGAATTGCCCGGTATTAAAGAACCCGAACGTGTTCGTAAACTGCTACAAGGTTCGGCAAAACTTGAATTCTGGGAAACATATCGCTTTAACGAATTAGCGCCTTTATTCAACGAGGCAAACAAACGCTTAGCAAGTGGAATACTTGTAGCTGATACTACAAAAAAAGATACTACTGCGGTAAAACAAGAAGTTGTTGCAGCAAACAAGAAAACGGTAACGGAAAAAGAAGCCAAACCCGACAGTGCAAAAACAAGTTTAGCCGATAAATTAAAAGCAAAAGATTCATCTAAAGGATTAACAACTAACGAAGCTGCTGAAAGAGCAAAAGCTGAAAAAGAAAATCCCTTGTTTACTTATTTACGCCCCGCATATTTCCAGCAAGGCGGACAAATTGTTGCCGGACAAGGCGCAACCGTTGGTTCTGCTGCTATAAAAGACACAGCGCGCGTAAATAAAATGCTGGAACAAGTAAAACACATGTTCCCTCGTAACCTCAAATTAGCATGGTCGTTAAAACCTGAAAAAAATGCTCCCGGCACACTTGAGCTTATTGCTTTGCGTTCTAATAACAGGGAAAATACCGCTGCATTATTCGGTGATGTAATTGTTGATTCGCGTCAGGATTACAGCCAAGACGGAGGTGTGGAAGTTACCATGCGCATGAATAACAGTGGTGCTAAAATATGGAAAAATATAACCCACGATAACATTGGAAAGCAAGTAGCTGTAGTGCTTGATGATTATGTACACACAGCTCCACGTGTTCAAGTTGAAATTCCTAACGGAAGTTCGCAAATAACCGGACAGTACACCGTAGAAGAAGCTATTGACTTAGCAAACGTGTTAAAAGCAGGGAAATTGCCTGCACCTGCCAAAATCGTTGAAGAAGCAATTGTTGGTCCTACATTAGGACAAGAAGCTATCAATGCCGGATTATGGTCGTTTGTGATTGCTTTTGCATTCACCTTATTATACATGATTTTCTACTACCATACTGCCGGATTGGTTGCTAACGTGGCATTATTCGTAAATATGTTCTTCGTTATGGGTATTCTTGCATCCTTGGGTGCAGTATTAACACTGCCCGGTATTGCAGGTATCGTACTTACCTTAGGTATGGACGTTGACAAGAACGTTATTATTTATGAGCGTATCCGTGAAGAGTTGCGAGCGGGCAAAGGCATAAGGCTCGCGGTGCAGGACGGATATAAACATGCCTTATCTGCTATTATAGACAGTAACGTAACTACTTTATTAACCGGTATCGTATTATATGTATTTGGTTCAGGTCCGGTACAAGGTTTTGCTACCACACTTATTATAGGTACTTTAAGCTCTTTATTCTGTGCTATCTATATTACCAAATTGCTCTTCTACTGGATGTTAGACAAAAACTACAAAATCACGCTTTGGAGCAACACAACCAAAAATATATTAACCAATACACATATTGATTTCATTGGCTTACGTAAGTATTTTTATATTTTCTCATTGGCATTGGTATTAATTGGTATAATTTCACTATCCGTAAGAGGTTTAAGCTATGGCATTGATTTTAAAGGAGGAAGAAGCTATGTTGTACGTTTTGACAAAGACGTGAAAACACAGGATGTGCGTAGCCAATTAGCAAAAGTTTACGGACAAGAACCGGAAGTAAAAACATTTGGACCTCGTAACCAAGTTAAAATAACTACTTCATACATGATTGAAGACCACACGTTGCAAGCGGATTCAATTGTTGAACAAAAACTTTTTGATGGTTTAAAAAACATATATACAACCCCTATTACAAAAGCTGAATTTTCTGAACATCAAGAAGGAAAAGCATTAGGCAAATTAAGTTCACAAAAAGTAGAACCAATGATTGCATACAGCTTATTGGTTAAAGCTTACTATGCCGTATTCTTCTCACTCATTATTATATTCACATACATAGCTTTACGTTTCCGCAAATGGCAATGGGGACTTGGCGGTGTAATTTCGCTTTTCCACGATACATTCATTATTGTGGCAATATTCTCGCTGTTCTACGGAATACTTCCTTTTAACCTTGACATAGACCAACACTTTATCGCTGCTATTCTGACAATTATAGGTTATTCTATTATGGATACAGTGATTATCTTCGACAGGGTTCGTGAATATATCGGGTTATATCCTAAACGCACCTTGCATTCTGTAATGAATGACGCTATCAACAGCACATTAAGCAGAACTTTGAACACTTCAGGTATTACGTTTATGGTGTTGTTAATGATGTTTATATTTGGTGGCGAATCTATCCGCGGATTTATATTCGCGATGTTAATAGGTGTATTAATAGGTACTTATTCATCAATCTTCAATGCAGCCGCTTTAGCTTACGATTTCATCAGAATACAAAGTAAAAAGCGAGGTGTGGAAGAGCCTATAGCCGGCGATGCTAAAATAAAAGAAGCGCCTAAAGGAAAACTTGCCGAAGCAAAATAAAAAATAAACAACCCCGCCTAATTCGACGGGGTTTTTTTATTATTATAAGATAAATAGGTTTTGTAAATTTGCATTTTAATTTTCGTTATCATGACAGATCGGTATGCACAAAGAGGCGTTTCATCGCAAAAAGAAGATGTTCATAATGCTATCAAAAATATAGATAAAGGTCTTTTCCCTAATGCCTTTTGCAAGGTAGTGCCTGATTTGTTAAATAATGATGATGAATATTGTTGCGTGATGCATGCCGATGGTGCAGGTACTAAATCATCATTGGCATATATTTATTGGAAAGAGACAGGAGACATTTCTGTTTGGGAAGGAATAGCGCAGGATGCGGTAATTATGAATACTGACGATTTACTCTGCGTAGGTATTACAGATAATATACTTTTATCTTCTACCATAGGAAGAAACAAAAATTTAATACCCGGCGAAGTTATAAGTTCCATTATAAAAGGAACAGAAAAATGCCTGAGCATGCTTCGCGCAAACGGCGTAGGCATACATTCTACGGGAGGCGAAACCGCCGATGTTGGAGACTTAGTAAAAACAATAATTGTGGATAGCACAGTATTGGCAAGAGTAAAACGCAACGAAATTATTGAAAACAACATCCAGGCAGGAGATGTAATTGTAGGCTTAGCATCTTTTGGTAAAGCCATATACGAAAATGAATACAACGGAGGCATGGGAAGCAACGGGCTCACCTCTGCACGCCATGATGTGTTTAACAAAATATACGCGGAGAAATATCCCGAAAGTTATAACAGTGATATTGATAAGAACCTTGTATATTCAGGAAAAATGCAGCTTACTTCGCCTACAGAAATCGAAGGCATTGATGCCGGCAAACTGGTTCTTTCTCCCACACGCACCTACGCCCCCATTATTAAAAAAATATTGGAAAGATACAGAAAACAAATACATGGCATGATACATTGCAGCGGCGGCGGACAAACCAAAGTACTGCATTTTACTAAAAATATATATATTATAAAAGATAACTTATTTCCCATGCCTCCCTTGTTTAACATGATTTACGAACAGTCCGGAGCATCGCTGCGAGAAATGATGCAGGTTTTTAACATGGGGCATCGCATGGAACTTTATGTACCAAAAGAAATTGCTGCTGATATTATCAATATTTCAAAATCATTTGGAGTAGATGCGCGCATTATAGGTTATTGCGAACCTCACCCGACTAAAAAACTTACCATTAAAACAGAACTCGAAGATATTGTTTTTGAATAATAATTTACAGAAATATCCTATCAATTGTCCCTAACAGCAAAGGTCTGATTACAAAAATATAATCAGACCTTTGTTGCTTTAGAGGATGTATCCAGAAAAATATACTATTTTTTCTCCGTAATTTTCACGATAGTTTTCCCGTTTTGCGTCATCGGAATAGTCATGTTCTGTTGTCCAACGATAGAAATAGTCATATCATTACCCATAGTTACTTCCGAATACATAGCCATCATTGTTTGCGAATCTAAGTAAGTAACAGCTTCAAACTTACCGCTTCCTTCGAGCATCATTTCCATACCCATTTGTTCGCCTTTTCCTGAAACCATTATCGGTCCTTTGCTTAATATTTTAATATATTGTTTTCCGTCTTTTGCTTCTTTCCCAACCAGTTTATACTCTACATCCTGCTTGGAAATAAGGAGAAACGGATTGCTAACCGAAGGCTTTATGCTGTCTATTTGTGTGTCTTTCCATTCTTCGCCAACTTTTACATTTTTACCGGGTAGAATCATAAATTTAAGATTTTTGGAAAGTTCATCAATGCCGGGAATTTTTTTCACATTTGGTTCTGTAACGTCTTTAGTGGCTAAATTTTTACCTAAAGGACTTACCGTTACCGAAATTTTATTATTTACATCTTTAAAATTCATAGTGGTATCTTTTCCCATAGCAGCCGAACGAACAGAAAAATTCCTGATGGTATATAAAATATTGGCATTCCCTGATGTTTCTACCTTTTCTACAATCATTTCCGTTTCACCTTTTACATCCACATCAGCTTTTATCTCTTGTCCCATCATGGATTGTACAACATTTTGGGTAGTAGTAACCTCTTGGATATATTTTTTATTAGGTTGCAAATTGTATTTCAGCATAAAAGCCTCCTGTGCAAATGTGTGCGTTGATGCCAGCAACAAGGCAACGCCTAAAAATCGGGTCAGTTTTTTCATGTTTTTGATTTGTTTTTAATAAATTAATATAGTTTGTTTTTAAAAAAATCTTGCTTTATACTCTTTTGTTTGGTAATGCTTATTATCATTTGCCACATTCCATAATACGCGGAAAGCAAGTTTGGAAACCCTTGCAGCCTTTTCGGCATTTATTTTATCAGGATTATCTCCTACTTTATGATAATCTTCGTGCAATCCGGTAAAGAAACTCATTGCCGTTATATTCTTTTTAAAAAAGTTATAATGGTCGCTAAAACCATATAAATCTCGCGTTGGTTTATACAAAACAAAGCCCTCATGTTGGTTTTCCTGTTCCACAATTTTGCCCAAATCAGGATTTATTTCTGCACCTTCAAACTCAAGAGAATCAATATGATTACGTGAAATCATATCTAAATTAAGCATGGCACGTGTATTTTCCAAAGGAAACAACGGATGGTTTACATAATATTCAGAACCTATCAACCCTACCTCTTCTGCTGTAAATAAAATAAATATGACACTTCTTTTAGGTTTTTCTTTCATGCGGGACAAAGCGTTGGCTATAGCTATAACGCCCGCAGTGCCCGAAGCATTGTCATCAGCTCCATTGAAAATATAATCCTCACCCTGTTTGTGTTTTTTCTTGTAACCTATATGGTCATAATGCGCGCCTATCACAATATATTCTTTTTTGAGCGTCGCATCGCTACCTTCTATATAACCCACAACATTTTTAGAATTCATGCTGTTTAAATTTATCTCTGTGGCAAGTTCAACCTTTGCTCCTTTTATTTCAAAAGAATTGGGTTGCATAAGTTTATCTATATTTTGCTGTATTTTTTTCAGCTCATCCACATTTCCCAACAGCATTTCAATGACATTCTCCCCTACTTGCACGGCAGGTATTTTACGTTCGCCATCACACAGTTCATAGTTTAAACCCTCATAAACAAAAGAGGAAAGGCTCTTCCAGTTATATCCCTGTGGGTGAAGGCTGTAATGATTAAGCGGATCGGTAACCAACAACAAACCCGCAGCTCCATGTGCAACCGCGTTTTCAATTTTAGTTTCAATTGAAGCATACTTAGTATTACGCACACCGTCAAATATACTGTTTTTATCATTTTCGCCCGGTTCGTGCTTCATTACCAATACTATTTTCCCTTTAACATCTATATTTTTATAATCATCATAGTTATATTCCGGTGCCGTAATACCATACCCGACAAAAACTACCGCAGCGTTTAAACTACCACTTGCCGTATTAAATAAAGGATTATACTGATTTTTAAGAGTAAACTCTTTTGTTTGTCCATTACGGGTTATCGTGAAACTACATTTTTCCTTTACTAAATCAGGTGCACAGAAAGGCACTTCCTGAAAATATGTATTATTTATCTTTTGAATACCAAAAGCTGCAAACTTATCGGCAATATATTGCGCCGCTTTATCAAGCTCAACACTTGGCGTGGCTCTCCCCTTCATCTCATCTGAAGCCAAATAATCAATATATTCCTTTATTTGTGCGGACGTAATGCTTTGTAAAGCTTTGTTTACAACACTTTGCGCTTTTGACTGATAAAAAACAAGAAGAAAGGCAAATAACAACCCCTTCGATAAAAACGATACTCTTGAAGATTTTTTCATAATTTTTGTGTTTAACAGTAAAATCAAAACCTTGTATGTATAGTCGTAAGAATTAAAATCTTTTTGTTTCAAATGTACAATTAAAATTTATTTATTTTCAAGTCAGCCAGCATTACACACCATTTTTTATTTATAATAATCTTGATTATTGTAAGTTTTCTTACGCACAAACATATATTAATCAATATCATAGCAAATAAATTTCAATTAGTTTACAACTTTATTTTATTTGTTTTTTTAGATATATCTAAAGCTTACCAAATGTAAAAAAAACTTAAGTAAAGCTTGAAAAATAAGTTACATGATTTAATGCTAAATATGGTAGGAAATTTAGATAAAGGGCTTTTTAAATGCTACTAAAAATAATATTACCGATAACTTTAGCCATTTAGGGGAAAAACATTTTCACTTACATGGATAAAAAATTAAAAAACGCTACAATTAAGCAATAAAAAAGGCTTATAACTTATTTTGTCCTATTTTCTATCTTCGAGCTTGAGAATATAGTATAGCTTGCACTGCTTCACCTACGCGCTTTACATAGGTTATTACTTCAAAATTCACGAACATGAAAAAAATTAAATTTTCATCTGGCTACTTAATAAAACATAACGTATAAATGAATTATTTTTTAATTTTGCTTGATAAATATTGATTTTTATTTAGCTATGAAGTATTTATCAGAAAGAATTAAGTCCCTTTCAGAGTCCGAAACTCTTTCCATGTCGCGCCGCAGTCGTGAGCTAAAAGCCAAGGGGTTTGATGTTATAAATCTCAGCATTGGAGAGCCTGATTTTAACACGCCCGAATTTGTAAAAGACCAAGCAAAAAAAGCATTGGATGAAAACTACACACATTATTCGCCCGTAGCCGGATACCCTGAGTTGCGAGAAGCCATAGCAGAAAAGCTAAAACGCGATAACGGACTCACTTATACTTCTGACCAAATTGTTGTTTCAACAGGCGCCAAACAAGCATTGGCTAACGTTATACTCTGTATGGTAAACCCCGGTGAAGAAGTTATAATACCCACACCTTATTGGGTTTCTTACAGAGAAATTGTAAAACTTGCCAAAGGAAAACCAATATATGTGGAAAGCTCTGTGCAAAGTAATTTTAAAGTTACTGCTGCTCAAATTGAGGCTGCCATTACCGCAAACACTAAACTCTTGTTGCTTAACAGTCCCTCCAATCCATCGGGTGCTGTTTATAGTTTTGGCGAATTGAAATCCATAGCGCAGGTACTGGAGCGGCACCCACATGTATTTGTAATTTCTGACGAAATATACGAATATATCAATTTTGAAGGTAAACATTGCAGTCTGGCTTCTTTTGAAAACATCTACGACCGTGTGATTGTTATAAACGGGTTGAGTAAAGGATTTGCAATGACCGGCTGGCGCATAGGATATGTTGCAGCACACAAGGAAATTGCCAAAGCATGTGAAAAATACCAAGGACAAATTACGTCAGGCACATGTTCTGTAGCACAGCGTGCAGCCATTGAAGCATTTAAAGCTGATCCAAAAAACAATAAAGACATCAAACAAATGGTTGATGCTTTTTTATATCGTAGAGATTTACTCCTAAATTTGTTAAATAAAATTCCTGGATTGAAATTAAATGTACCGCAAGGCGCGTTTTATGTATTCCCTGAAGTATCTTCATATTTTGGTAAATCTTTCAATGGAGAAAAAATCAATAACGGAGAAGATTTGTGCAACTATCTTTTAAATGAAGCCCATGTTGCCACAGTGCCTGGGTCGGCATTTGGAATGCCTCAATGTATAAGGCTTTCGTATGCAGCATCGGAAGAGCTTTTGAGAAAAGCTATGGAAAGAATAGAAAAAGCGCTTAAAAATTTACAATAATTAAAAAAAGAAAAAATAATGGGCTATAAGAGCATAGAAATAGAAAACCTTTTTCAATCATTTAAGGATGCAACTGTAATGATAATAGGCGATGTAATGATTGATTCATACCTGAGAGGCGAAGTTACACGCATTTCGCCCGAAGCGCCTGTACCCATTGTAGCGCTCAAAAAAAGAGAAAGCATGTTGGGTGGTGCGGCAAACGTAGCGCTAAACATCGCGTCTTTAGGAGGCAAAGCTATTTTATGTTCCGTAATTGGCACCGACAGACAAGGAGAAGAATATCTTGCGCTCATGAAAAAGCAGGGACTTTCAACAGATGGCATCTTAAAAAGCGAAAACCGTGTAACCACTACAAAATACAGGGTTATAGGAAATAAAATGCAGATGCTGCGCATTGATGACGAAATTGACACGGATATTGATACAGATGAAACACAACAGCTTCTTAATAAAATAGAAACCCTTATAAAAAGCGAAAAACCAAAAGTTATTATTTTACAGGATTATAACAAAGGTGTTTTAACAACATCCATTATAAACGAGGTAATTGACATGGCAACGCATAACAACATTGCTGTTGCCGTTGACCCTAAAAAGAAAAATTTCAAGAATTTTAAAAATATAAGCCTTTTCAAACCTAACCTGAAAGAAATTAATGAAGGCTTAGGTATTACTGTCAATCCATTATCGGAGAAAAGCCTCCAGTCTGCCGCAGATATTTTGCACAACGAATATAACATCAAAACGGCTATGATTACACTTTCAGAAAATGGGGTTTTTATAAGTAATAACGAAAACGGACATAAGCTTGTGGCTCTTATTCCGGCTGTAGTAAGAAACATATCCGATGTTTCCGGAGCAGGCGATACGGTTATAGGTGTAACGGCGCTCTGTCTTGCATCCACCACCGATCTGATACTTACCGCATCACTGGCTAATCTTGCAGGAGGCATTGTATGTGAACAATCGGGTGTGGTTGCCGTTAATAAAACACAACTGCTTTGCGAAGCTAAAAATATCCTATGCAAATAAACACACTTTAATTATTAATATATATGACAAAACCGCCCATTACACAAGTACCCGGACGCAAACAACAAGTGCAGCAAATGTTCAATAATATCGCAGGACATTATGATTTTCTTAATCATTTCTTGTCCTTTGGCATCGACAAGTTGTGGCGCAAAGAGCTTGTTAAACAAATGGGAAAGGGAAATCCGAAAAATATCCTTGACATAGCCACAGGAACCGGAGATTTAGCCATTATGGCAGCTAAGAAACTTCATCCTCAACATATTATGGGCGTAGATATTGCCCAGGAAATGCTTGAAATTGGAAAAGAAAAAATACAAAAAGAAAATTTATCCGCTATCATAACGCTACAACAAGCAGACTCTGAAAACCTACCCTTTGACGAAAATACATTTGACGCGGCAATGGTAGCTTATGGCGTGCGCAACTATGAAAACCTGAAAAAAGGAATAACCGAAATGCACCGTGTACTAAAACCCGGATGCAAAGCTTATATCCTTGAGTTCTCTCAACCTACCACATTTCCGGTAAAACAATTGTATAAATTTTATTTTAAATCCATATTGCCCGTTATAGGAAAGCTTATATCCAAAGATAATTCGGCATATACTTATTTACCCGAATCTGTTGCCGTATTCCCTCAAAATGAAGAATTTACAAAAATTTTAAAAGAAGCCGGTTTCGCTGAATCCTCATTTAAAAAGTTAAGTTTTGGTATTACAAACCTATATGTGGGGAAAAAATAATATCTTTACAAAAATTTAACGGTGTAAAACGTAAATTAACAAGCATTTACACATGAAAAACCACAAACAAAAACTCTTTCTTTATATTCTCACCGGCATTTTGTTGTTTAATGTCCATAGCTTTGGTCAACAATACAAATCATCCCCTAACCTCACATATTTTGATGATGAATGGTTTCATTACGGATATTTGCTTGGCATTAACCAAAGTTTTTTTACCATTAAACTACAACCTGACGTACTTGATAATACAACCATAAACGGATTACCGCTAAGAAGCGTAGAAGCTATACCTTCGTTGGGTTTTAATATAGGATTTGTGGGGAACCTACGTTTGGCGGAACATTTTGACTTGCGCCTCACCCCTACTCTTACATTTGCAAGCAAAAATATCCAATATAATTTTGATACCGAAAGCGAAACAAAAAATGTAATTTCAACATTGGTAGAATTTCCATTATTGGTAAAGTTTAAAGGCGACAGACTTCATAATTTACGACCCTATATTTTTACAGGTGGAAAATACTCATACGACTTAAGCGGCATCTTGCGCAAGCAAAAAAAAGACGAAATAAAAATTACGCTTAAACCTAATGATTTGGCTGCTTTAGGCGGTGTAGGCTTTGATTTTTACACACCTTATTTCAAATTTGCTGTAGAAGCCTCCATGTCTTACGGATTTCTGGACATCCTTAAACATGAGGAGGGTCCATATGCAGCACCTCTCAAAAAATTATCCTCAAAAGTATTTCA
This sequence comes from uncultured Bacteroidales bacterium, assembly GCA_937889945.1. Classification (GTDB taxonomy): domain Bacteria; phylum Bacteroidota; class Bacteroidia; order Bacteroidales; family UBA4417; genus UBA4417. The sequence continues at coordinate 131,287 of CALBZC010000010.1, read as the reverse complement.
GCTAAGCATTACTTTTGAATAAAAACAATTCAATTAATTTAAATTTATATATGAAACGTATAATTATTATATTGATTTCACTATTGCCTTTATTTTCCATGGGGCAAAAAAAATCATTAGCAGATTTCAAACCAGAATATATTAATTGGTTTAACAAAGATTACGCTAACGATAATGTATTAGGAGCAAGCGTAGATAAAGCTTATGAAGCATTAAAAAACCTAAAACCTAAAAAAACGGTAATCGTGGCTGTTATTGATGGTGGAGTGGACATTACACATGAAGATTTTGCAGGAAAAATATGGACAAACACCAAAGAAATTCCCAATAATAATATTGATGATGACAAAAACGGCTATGTGGATGATATTCACGGGTGGAATTTTATAGGCAACAGAAACGGGGAAAATTTAATTTATGAAAGTTATGAATATACCCGCATTCTGAAAAATCCTAATGACCCTAATTACAACAAAGCCAAAAAACTTTACGAAAAAAACCTGAAGCAAAAACGTGAAGAAGCACAAATGCTAAAACAATTTGAAGATGTTTATTATCAGGCTAAATTTATTATTTTCCAAAAAACAGGCATAACCATTGAAAATAAAAAAGATTTAGAAAAGGTAAACAGTAAAAATGAAGATGTTATTGCCGCAAAAGCCTTCCTGATGGAACGCTACGAAATGGGTATGACAGAAGAAGATTTAAAAAATTTTAAAACCCACAGCGAAGAAAATATGAATTACCTTTTAAATAAGGATTTTAACCCCCGTCCACAGATTATTGGCGATAATCCGGATGATTTAAATGATCGCAACTACGGAAACAATGATGTGAAAGGAGAGCGTGCCGACCACGGAACTTCTGTTGCGGGAATCATTGCCGCCGTTCGCGATAATAACATAGGCATAAACGGGATTGCCGACAATGTTAAAATTATGTCGCTGCGTGTAGTGCCTAACGGAGATGAGAACGACAAGGATATAGCGTTGGCAATTATGTATGCTGTGGATAATGGGGCTGACATCATTAACATGAGTTTCGGGAAACCTCTATCTCCGCATAAAGATTTCGTTGACCAAGCTGTTAGATATGCAGAAAAAAAAGGTGTCTTACTCATTCACGCTGCAGGAAATGAAGGCACAAATATAGATAAGGAAGAAAGTTACCCCAGCGATAGATATTTAGATGGCAATGAAATAACAAACTGGATAAACGTTGGAGCTTCGGCAAAAGATAAAAACGAAAAAACCGCCGCCATATTTTCAAATTATGGAAAAAAGCATGTGGATTTATTTGCGCCCGGCGTAGATATTATTTCTTTAGACACAGCCAACTCATATAATATTGCAAGTGGCACAAGCGATGCATGCCCTGTTGTAAGCGGAATTTCCGCATTAATACTAAGTTATTACCCCCAAATAAAACCGGCAGAAATGATAGATATACTTATGCAAAGCGTTACCCTTCTTCCTGATTTGCAAGTATTGATTCCCAATACCGAAGAAAGAGAAAATAGGGAAAAAGTACCTTTTGAAAGTTTATCAAAGAGCGGAGGCATTATAAATGCTTATAATGCAATTATGTTGGCACAAAAAAAATGTAAATAACGATATTATATAAATTTTATTGTATGTTATGCAAAAAAAATTTGCAGCTTCCAATAATTTGATTATTTTTGCACCCTCGTTTAAGAAAAATATTTTTCGGCATTGAGAAAGGAAAGGTGGGTGAGTGGCTGAAACCAACAGTTTGCTAAACTGTCGTACTCGATTAGGGTACCGGGGGTTCGAATCCCCCCCTTTCCGCAAAGGTATTTTTCCAAATAATTATATCAAAAAAATATTTTATGTTTGATTTTGAAAAATTAGAAGTATATCAGCTTGTTAGAGAACAATATAACAAGGTAATTGATTTTTTAAAGTCAGACACTGTAATTAAAGAAGAAGTGAAAGAACGCTGGAGCAATGCCATGCTACAGGGTTTATTGAATTTGGTACAGGCATCGGGACGTATTAACAGCGCCGAAAAAAAGAATTTTATAACTATTTCAAGAGGTTATATTTTTGAATGTGCCGCTCTTTTGGATATATTAAAATCAACAGGCAATATTTCAGAAGAAATATATAATGATTTTTATGAGTGCTATGAGCGTATTTCAAAAATGCTGTTAGGAATGTATAAAAGTTTTTGTAAAGTATAACATATTCGGGGTGTAGCGCAGTCCGGTTAGCGCACCTGCTTTGGGAGCAGGGGGTCGATGGTTCGAATCCATTCACCCCGACAACACAAAAGAGTTACTTTGGTAGCTCTTTTTTTATTTAATTAAATCTGTATGGAGGGCAACTATTCATCTGCTTTGTTACAATCTGCTGTAGAAGAACTCTCACGTTTGCCGGGCATTGGAAAAAAAACAGCATTGCGCTTGGCATTGCACTTGCTCAAACAACCTGTTGAAATTTCAAATAATTTAGGCAATGCACTGGTAAGCCTACGCAATAATATCAAATTTTGTAAAGAATGTAACAATATATCAGATAGTGATATATGTGAAATTTGCGGCAGTCCCAAGCGCGATCATGCTACCATTTGCGTAGTAGAAGACATCCGCGATATGCTTGCTATTGAAAACACCAACCAATTCAGGGGTGTGTATCATGTGTTGGGGGGCATTATATCGCCTGTTGATGGCATTGGTCCGTCTGACCTCAATATCGATAAACTAATTAAAAGAGTTGCCGAAAAAAATATTGCAGAAGTAATTATGGCTCTACCTGCTACTGTGGAAGGAGATACAACCAATTACTATTTGTATAAAGTATTACATCCATATAATATACAAATAAGCATTATTGCGCGCGGAATTCCGGTTGGTGATGAATTAGATTATACGGATGAGATTACACTGGGACGTTCGCTTATTATGCGCCATCCATATACACAGCAATAAATTAAAAGAGTTCTTGTTGTTGCTGCTTTTCATATAACTGTTCAGCTTCCGTAACAGCAATTAAATCTAATAAATTAAGTTGATTTTCATCAACCTCATGTTTGTTTATATTAATATGAACAGCATTTTTATGCAAATAATCATTTAAAATGGTGCGAAAAAACTTCTTCTCCGTAACCTCATTTTTTCTGCAAAAAGCTTTAAGCATAACCTGCTGTGATGCCGTTATTTTAAAATCCTTTTTATAATATTTGTTTTTGACTGTTTTTTTGCGAGCCATACACATCAAAGCATTAAACTGCACGAAAGTATAAAAATATTAATATAAATACAATATACGCAAAATATTAACGGGCAATTTTATCGTGCTTTAACTAATAGACATAATTTCCTGTTCAATCTTTTGTGCCAACGCATCGGCTTTTTCGGGCGATGCACTTTCTGCATATACACGAATAATAGGCTCTGTATTGGATTTACGTAAATGCACCCACTCTTTGTCAATTTCTATTTTCAAACCATCAACAGTACTATATGGAAAATTTTTATATTTTTCTTCCATTTTTTCTAAAATTAAATCTGCATTCATTTCTGCGCTCAACTGAATTTTATTTTTAGAGATGGTATATGAAGGATAAGCTTCTTTAAGTTGGGATACTTTCATTTTCTGAAGTGCTAAATGTGTGAGGAACAATGCAATTCCTACGAACGCATCACGTCCGTAATGCAATTCAGGGTATATAATTCCTCCATTACCTTCTCCTCCAATAATTGCCTTCGTATTTTTCATCACCTCAACCACATTCACCTCTCCTACTGCCGCGGAATTATAAATCAATCCGGCTTTTTCTGTTATATCTCTTAAAGCCTGAGTAGAGGACATATTTGAAACCGTGTTTCCTGGCGTATTTTTAATTACATAATCAGCAACTGCAACCAATGTATATTCCTCACCAAACATATTACCATCTTCACATACAATGGCAAGTCTGTCAACATCAGGATCTACAACAAAACCCACATCAGCCTTGTTTTCAATAACAGCTTTGCTTAAATCGGTTAAATGCTCCGGCAATGGTTCAGGATTATGAGGGAACAATCCATTGGGCGTACAATACAGTTCTATTACTTTTTTAACCCCCAGCGCACGCAAAAGTTTAGGAATAGCTATGCCCCCGGTAGAGTTTACAGCATCTATAACTACCGTAAAATCAGCTTCTTCAATTGCTTTGGTATCTACAAGTTTTAACTGAAGAACTTTTTCTATATGTTTTTCTATCGACTTTTCATCCACCTGGTAACTTCCAAGCTTATCTGCTTCGGCATAGGCTAAAGCGTTGGCTTCGGCAAGTTCCAAAACTCTTTTTCCTCCTTCACTATCAATAAATTCACCTTTACTATTCAGTAGTTTTAAAGCATTCCACTGCGCCGGATTATGACTTGCCGTAAGTATGATACCCCCATCGGCTTTATGCTCTACCACTGCCATTTCAACCGTAGGGGTAGTGGAAAGCCCTGTATCTATCACATTAATTCCCATGCCGCGTAAGGTACCCACAACAATGCTGTTGACCATCTCTCCTGATGTGCGTGCATCACGACCCACAACTATTTTTAAAGTATCAGTATTAGTTATTTCGCTTATATACTTTGCAAAACCTGTAGTAAACTTAACAATATCAACAGGTGTAAGATTTTCTCCTATATTGCCGCCTATAGTTCCGCGAATGCCTGAAATACTTTTTATTAATGTCATAGCCGTTATGTTTTTGCAAAAATAAAAAAATATGTTTGTTTAATTAGCATTTATCTATGGTAATTTATGGTCAAAGATATAATCATTTATATTACAATTTATACTTCTATATTTTTATAAAATATTTTAGACTGAACGTTTTACATATCATACAAACTATTATTTTTGTTAAAAAATTTCACTAAATTTAATCTATAACTAAATATTCTTCGAACGATGAGAAAATTATTTTCTTTGTTAATTGTAATTTCCGCAATTATGATTACATCCTGCAACCCCAATGCGAAGAAAGATGCTAAAAATAGCGATAATCCTTTCTTCACTGATTACACTACACCATTTCAGGTGCCACCTTTCGATAAAATTAAAACAAGCGACTATCTTCCGGCTTTCAGCGAAGGCATTAAACAACATGATGCCGAAATAAAAGCCATCATAGATAACACTGCCGAGCCTAATTTTGAAAACACAATCCTACCATTTGACAAATCAGGAAAGTTGTTGACCAAAGTAAGTTCCGTATTTTTTAACTTAAAAAGTGCCGATGATACCGAAGAAATGCAAAAACTGGCTGATTCTATCGTTCCTATGACTAGCAAACATGCTAATGATATTGCATTAAACGATAAACTATTTGCTAAAATTAAAGCCGTTTACGAAAAACGCAATTCTTCTAAGCTGGATGCACAACAAATAAGGGTAATTGAAAAATATTATAAGGATTTTGAACGTCAAGGTGCCAACCTCAAATCTGCAGAAAAAGACGAGTTGAGAAAGCTTAATGAAAAATTATCAATGTTGGGTCTTAAATTCGGAAACAATGTAAGCGCCGAAACAGGTAAAAATTTCAAACTTGTTATCGACAAAAAAGAAGATTTGGACGGTTTGCCACAATCAAGTATTGATGCTGCCGCTAAAAAAGCTGAAGAAACAGGCGATAAAGGCAAATGGGTATATACACTTGACAAACCCAGTTGGATTCCTTTCCTTCAATATGCAAAAAACCGCGATTTGCGTGAAAAACTATACCGTGGCTACTTTATGCGTGGCGATAACGATAACGCAAATGACAATAAAGAAATTATTAAAGAAATTGTTACCTTACGTGCACAAAAAGCAAAACTATTAGGTTTTAAAAACTTTGCCGACTATGTTATTGCTAATAACATGGCTAAAACTTCGGCAAATGTTGACGCTTTCTTAAATAAACTTATGCCTCCTGCACTCAATCTTGCAAAAAAAGAATTGTCTGAAATGCAGGCTATTGCAGATAAAGAAGGTGGTAAATTTAAAATTGAATCTTGGGATTGGTGGTATTATGCCGAAAAGCTTCGCAAAGAAAAATTTGACCTCGACGAAAACGAACTACGCCCTTATTTTTCGTATGAAAATGTAAGAGATGGAATGTTTATGGTAGCAAATAAATTATATGGAATTAAATTTGAAAAAGTAACCAATCTACCTACTTATTATAAAGAAGCTGAAACTTTTGAAGTAAAAGAAGCTGACGGAAAACACTTAGGCGTACTTTATATTGACCCTTATACACGTTCAACCAAGAGTCCCGGTGCATGGTGCACAGGATTTCAAAGTGCAGGATGGGAAAACGGTAAAAAAGTGGATCCTATTGTTTCTATGGTATGCAACTTTACTAATCCTACTAAAGATGCACCTGCATTACTTAGCTTCGACGAAACAGAAACCTTATTCCACGAATTCGGACATGCGCTACATGGACTATTTACAGAAGGCAAATACAATCGCACAGCAGGTTCTGTTCCTACCGATTATGTAGAGCTTCCCTCTCAAGTAATGGAAAACTGGGCAAGTGAACCTCAAGTATTACGCATGTATGCTAAACACTATAAAACAGGTGAAGTAATACCTGAAAAACTGATTGAAAAAATTGAAAAAAGCGGCTTGTTTAACCAAGGATTTGCCAATACAGAATATTTAGCAGCTTCTATTTTGGATTTGGATTATCATAAACTAAGTGCTCCTGCAAAAGTTAGCGATGTTCGTGCATTTGAAAAAGAAGCATCGGTAAAAATGAATTTGATTCCCGAGATATTGCCTCGCTACCGCAGCACTTATTTTAAACACATCTTTGATGGTGATGGATATGCCGCAGGCTACTATGTATATAAATGGGCTGAAGTACTTGATGCAGATGCATTTTACTATTTTAAACAATCAGGAGATATTTTCAATAAAGAAATAGCTGCCAAATTCAGAAAACATTGCTTGGCAGAATGCGGAGATGATGAAGGTATGGTACAATACAAAAAATTCCGCGGACAAGAGCCTTCTATTGAACCTTTATTAAAGAAAAGAGGATTAAAATAGATATGTATTATATGAAAAATAAAAAAGGTGTAAGTTTTTTACACCTTTTTTTATTTTATGGTTTAATAGTTTAAAATTTATACTTTTGAGTTTTAAAACAAATATCTATCTATCCTTTTAACCTTCAAATATATCAGCCATGAAAAAAACGCTCCATCTTTTCATTTTAATAGCTTTGCTAAGCTTTTCTGCTTATGCGCAATCGCAAAAAAAACAAATTATGAAAAATAACCAAAATCCTTTTTTTCAACCATACACCACTCCTTTCCAGACACCACCTTTCGAAAAAATACGGATAGACCATTATATGCCGGCTTTTGAAGAAGGAATTAAACAACATGATGCCGAAATAAAAGCTATTGCCGAAAACCCTGCAAAAGCAACTTTCAACAATACTATTTTGGCTTTAGACAAATCGGGGAAATTATTAAGCCGTGTGCGTATCGTATTTTCGAGCCTGCGAAGTGCCGATAATAATGACGATTTGCAGAAACTGGCTCAAAAGGTTACACCTATGCTTAGCAAGCATAGCAATGACATTAGCCTGAACGAAAAATTATTTGAAAGAATAAAACTTGTTTACCAAAATAGAAACATCTCCAATCTAAACAAAGAACAAATCAGAACAGTTGAAAAATACTATGAAGATTTTATGCTTGATGGAGCTAACTTATCAGCACCCGACAAAGAAAGTTTGAGAAACATTAACCAGCAACTTTCAATGCTAAGTCTCAAGTTTGGGGATAATCTACTTGCCGAAACCAGCAAAAACTTTAAAATGGTAGTTGACAAAGAGCAGGATTTAGCAGGCTTACCAAAGGAAAATATTGATGCTGCCGCTAAAAAAGCTGAAGAGTTAGGTATGAAAGGCAAATGGGTGTTTACTTTAGACAAACCAAGTTGGATTCCTTTTCTTCAGTATGCCCAAAACAGGGAATTGCGCGAAAAGCTATATAAAGGATATTATATGCGTTGCGACAACAATAATGATAACGACAATAAAAATATCATCAAAGATATTGTGCGGTTGCGTGCCGAAAAGGCTAAACTTATAGGCTTTCCTAATTATGCAGCTTATACCATAAGCCAAAATATGTCGAAAACCGTGGAAAATGTAGATAATTTCCTCAATAAACTTATGGTTCCCGCGTTGGAAGTTTCAAAAAAAGAATTAGCCGAAATGCAAGCCATTGCTGATAGAGAAGGTGCTAATTTTAAATTGGCATCTTGGGACTGGTGGTACTACGCAGAAAAACTACGTAAAGAAAAATATGACTTAGACGAAAACGAATTGAAACCCTATTTTTCATTTAGCGCTGTAAGAGATGGCATGTTCATGGTGGCAAACAAACTTTATGGTATCACTTTCACAAAACTCTCTAATATAGCTTTATATCATAAGGATGTTGACGTTTTTGAAGTAAAAGAAGCTAACGGCAAACATTTGGGCACCTTGTTTATAGATCCTTATACACGTCCCAGTAAAAAAGTAGGCGCATGGTGCGGCAGCTTCCAACGTGCAGGATGGGATAACGGTAAAAAAGTTGATCCTATACCTTACATTGTTTGCAATTTTACGCCTCCATTAACAGATGCGCCGGCTTTACTTACTTTTGACGAAACAACTACCCTGTTTCATGAATTCGGACACGCATTGCACGGCTTATTCAGCGAAGGCAAATATAACCGCACTGCAGGCAATGTTACAAGAGATTATGTAGAGCTGCCTTCACAAATAATGGAAAATTGGGCTAGCGAACCTCAAGTGCTACGCATGTATGCCAAGCATTATAAAACAGGTGAAGTTATCCCTGAAAAGCTCATCAATAAAATAACAAATAGCAGCTTATTTAATCAAGGTTTTACCACTGTTGAATATTTAGCTGCTTCTATTTTGGATTTAGACTACCATAAACTATCTGAACCTGCAATAATTGAAGATATACGTGCATTTGAAAAAACCTCATGCGACAACATGAAGCTGATACCCGAAATATTACCGCGTTACCGCAGCACTTACTTCCAACATATTTTCAGCGGTGGCTATGCGGCTGGCTATTATGTGTATATATGGGCTGCTGTACTTGATGCGGATGCATTCGACTATTTCAAGCAATCGGGCGATTTATTCAATAAAAACATAGCCGCTAAATTCAGAAAGCATTGTTTGGCTGAAGTTGGCAATGACGATTGTATGGTACAATATAAAAAATTCCGCGGACAAGAACCCTCACAAGAACCTTTATTAAAAAGAAGAGGCTTAAAATAATTTTTTAGTAAAGTTACTAAAATAAAAGGAACATGTAGATTTTGCATGTTCCTTTTATTTTACATTTTTCAGTACATTTGGAAACTAAAAAAAATACCATGCAACAAAAACGACAATTCCCACATACTTATGTAATTATATTTTCTATTATTATTATTGCCGCTATTTGCACTTGGCTTATACCTGCCGGAGAATTTAACCGGGAAAAAATTACGGTTGACGGTTCAACTAAAGAAGTTATAGCACCAGCCTCATATCACAACGTGGAACAACAGCCGCAAACATGGCAGATTCTTTCCGCTTTTTACAAAGGATTTGTACGCTCGCCAAAAATCATCGTGTTTATACTTATATTGGGTGGTGCATTTTGGATTTTAAACGAAAGCAAAGCCATTGACGCGGGTGTGAGTTCTTTTTTGAAAAGGAGCAAATCATTAGAAAAGATGACATTCTTTAAGAAAGTGGGTGTCAACAACATTATCATTTCGCTGGTAATGCTTATGTTTAGCTTATTTGGCGCCGTTTTCGGCATGAGCGAAGAAACCATTGCCTTTGTAATTATATTTGTGCCTTTGGCTATATCCATGGGGTATGATTCCATTGTAGGTGTATGCATGTGTTTTATTGGTGCGGGAATAGGATTTGCAGGGTGCATGCTTAATCCGTTTACACTGGGAATTGCACAGGAAATTGCAGGAGTACCTTTGTTTTCAGGCATCGGATATAGATTTATTATATGGATGATTGTTAATGTAATAGGTATAGGATATGTATTATGGTATGCAAATAGGATTAAAAAAAATCCGGAGAAATCTCCTGTTTATAGAGAAGATGAATACTGGAGAAACCACGCAGCACATAATGGAGAGGTAGAAACGATAAAATCTCCTAAAGCAGCCTGGTTTTCATATTTCGCGGTATTTTCCGTGTTAATCATATATGCTGTTTGGCTACCCATAAATCAGATAAAGCTGGGAAAAACCATTTTAGAAATGCCTTTGCTTCCTGTTTTAGCTATAATTTTCGGCATATCGGGATATATTACCCTTCGTAAATCAATGCAAATCTACATTTTAAACATACTCATGTTCACCATTGTATTTTTAATGGTAGGTGTAACAGGATTTGACTGGTCACTACTCGAAATAGCCGCGTTGTTTTTTGCCATGGCGTTGGTTGCCGGCACAGCCATGGGTAAACGCGCCAACGACATTACGAAATCCTTTATTGCGGGGGCAAAAGACATTATGTCTGCAGCATTAGTTGTTGGTTTAGCCGGTGGAATTATTGTCGTACTCGAAGACGGAAAAGTAATAGATACCATATTATATCATGCAGCCAACGGAATGCAAGGATTTGGAAAAATTACAACATTAAGTATCATGTATGCCTTGCAATCCGGATTGAACATGATTATTACCAGCGGTACTGCCAAGGCAGCTCTTATCATGCCTATACTTTCAGATATTTCGGAAATGGTAAACCTTTCTAAACAAGCTACAGTAACGGCTTTTCATATAGGCGACGGCTTCACCAACCTTATTACGCCTACCTCAGGGGTATTGATTGGGGTGCTTGAAATTGCCCGTATTCCTTTTAACAAATGGTTTAAATGGGCATGGCCCTTTATTCTGCTTTTGGTGATTGTTGGCTGGCTCCTACTCATTCCTACGGTAACTATGCCTTTAACCGATTTTTAAAAACCATACATACCACACGAATCCATTATAACTACATTATTATCAAGCTATAAGTAGAAAAAAGGCACGTTAAAAAAACATTATTTATAATAATATATGATTATTATAAGCGTATTTTTATTTCTGCCATTTTAACTATTTTTCAGATTTTTAGCAATTATTTAACATTCAGGTAGTGGAATTCCGAATTTTATGATTGTATCTTTGACTTCACAAAATCGGAATCGTTCTTTGTAAATTTTGACAAATAATACTAAATAAATATTTAACAAAAATTTAACTTTATTTAGTTTAAATCTAAATAAGACTTTGTATTTTTGCATCATGAATTTTTAACCATTACCATATTTCATTATTCACATTTTAATTTATAAAGCTATGACACAAATTGAATTCGATCACAAATTAGTTAGTTTGTACAGTAATTTGGAATACTATGCCAATCTTTTAACTTCAAACAGAGAAGAAGCAAAAGATTTAATTCAAGACACATACTTAAAAGCTTTAGCAAACCGTGATAAATTTGCTGACGACACAAACCTGAAAGCTTGGACATATACCATTATGAAAAATACTTTCATTAACAATTATCGTCGTAACCAAAAAGCAAATACAATTATTGATAATACAGAAGATTTATTCTATCTTAATATTTCCCGCAAAACAGATTTCCCTTCTCCAGAATCAAGATATTCGGAAAAAGAAATAAACAAAAAGATTGCGCTGCTTGACGAAGAGCAACGCATGCCTTTTGAAATGCACAACCGTGGCTATAAATATAAAGAAATTGCAGATGAACTTAATATTTCCATAGGAACGGTTAAAAGCCGCATTTTCTTCACGCGCAGAAAATTAATGGATACTTTAAAAGAATATGCAGACTAGAAAAAGTTTAGAGTAGTTGTTTTTTCATAAGAAAATTCGGGAGCCTAAAAAACTCCCGTTTTTTATTCCTGTTGTTTTTCCAAGCTTAACTTTACGATAGCAAAAATCATGATAATGGCGCTGATCCATTGTACCAAAGATAGTATTTTATGATTAATAAAATAATCTAACAACACTGCCGTAACCGGGAAACACAGCTCGCAAATAGTTGCCAACATGGCTTTTACTTTTGTTAAACCATAATAATATAAATAAATTGCACCTGAGCCTGTGGTTAACCCGATGATAACAAATATTATCCATTGTGTATTTGTAACATGCATCAGTGCAGGTAAAGCTCCTGCAAACAACACATATATAAACATTAAAACAGAGGTGAAACCATACCTGTAGAAAGTAGCCGTGCTGTAATTAAATTTTTCTAATACTTTCTTACTCAACACCGTAGAACTACCAAAGGAAAATGCAGCCAACAAAGAGTAGAGCGCTGCAAGTCCCGTGTTTGAACCTGTATCAAAATTTGGTTTGCTGAAACCAAAAGTTAAAAAATAGCCTGCAACCAAAGCTATGGATGCCCATAATACAAAATTTTTCTTTAGTTTTTCCTTTAAAAATATGGTAGCCAACGAGATAACAAAAATAGGTTGCAGTTTTTGTAATAACACTACGATAGTAAGCGCTTGAAAATTAACAAGGAATAAAGCTTTTACTATTGATAATGTGCCTATGGCACCACCAAAAGCAGCTATAAGGAAAAAAAGAAGTACGTCTTTGGGGCTAAAGCTCCTTATTTGTTTATACTCTTTGAAAAGAAAAAAATTCATAAGCAAAAAAGGAATAACATGCACAACAAACACCACTAACGCTATGTCCACCCCATATAAACGCGGCGTGAGCACTACCCCATCAAGACCCCATAACGCGGCAGCCACACATATTGCCAACGCGCCACTTACTATTGTTCCCTTATACTTCATCTATTTTAATTTTAGCCCGCAAATTTACGCCAAAAAAATTTATTTTATGTGCTGAATATTTGAACAGGATAGTAGAAATTAAAAATTCTATAATATTATGACGAATAAAATCTATAAATCTTATTGGATAATACGAAGATTGTTATCTTTGCGCTGAATTTTGATTTAACGTATAAAATACATAATCCTATGATTACGAACGACTTTATAAGCAGGCACAATGGTCCGCAGCAAGAACAAGTGGAACAAATGCTTAAAGTAATTGGCGTTACAAGCCTAGACCAACTTATTGACGAAACAATTCCGTCATCTATCCGCTTAAAAAACGACTTGAATCTTCCGAAAGGAATCAGTGAGGCGGAATACTTGATGCACATCAAGGGTATTGCTTCTAAAAATAAAGTTTTTAAATCATTTATCGGGATGGGCTATTATAATACCATAACCCCTTCTGTAATTTTAAGAAACATTTTTGAAAATCCGGGTTGGTACACTTCATACACCCCCTATCAGGCAGAGATTTCACAAGGCAGGTTAGAAGCTTTGTTAATATACCAAACAATGGTTAGCAGCTTAACTGGCATGCCCATGGCTAACGCATCTTTACTTGACGAAGCCACAGCCGCAGCCGAAGCCATGATTATGTTGTTCAACGCACGCGCGCGCGAAGCTGTTGCCGCAAAAGCAAATAAATTCTTTGTAGCTGATGATGTTTATCCTCAAACCATTGATGTTATTCAAACAAGAGCGTCACATTTGGGTATTGAAGTGGTTGTAAAACCCTTTGCATCATTACATACAGAAGCTGATATTTTTGGTGTATTGGTGCAATACCCCAATAAATATGGCGAAATCAATAACTATGAAAATTTCGTAAAAAACTGTCACGAAAATAAAATTGCCGTTGCCGTAACCGCCGATTTAATGAGTTTGGTAATGTTAACCCCTCCGGGCGAATGGGGCGCAGACGTAGTTTGCGGATCCACTCAACGCTTTGGTATTCCTATGGGTTTCGGCGGACCACATGCTGCCTACTTTGCAACAAGAGAAGAATATAAACGTTTTATGCCGGGTCGTATTATAGGTGTATCGGTTGATGCAAAAGGCAACCGTGCGTTGCGTATGGCACTTCAAACACGCGAACAGCACATTAAACGCGAAAGAGCAACTTCTAATATTTGTACGGCACAAGCCTTACTTGCCATCATGGCAGGCATGTATGCCGTATATCACGGTCCTACTCGCATAAAAAACATTGCACGAAAAATTAATATTTTAACAGGCGTGCTTGCAAGCGAAGTGGCTAAATATGGTTATAAACAGCTTAATCAAAATTACTTCGACACGTTGTGTATTGAAATTCCTGAAGGTGCAAAGATGGAAAACGTTAAAAATTTAGCCATTGAAAGCCAAGTAAATTTCAATTACATAGACACAAATAAAATAGGTATCAGCTTAGACGAAACTACTTGCTTAAGCGATGTGAACCTCATCTTAAAAATATTGGCTTCTTCAGCAAATAAATCGTTTGCTGAGTTTGTTTGCAGCGATGCATGCAACCAAATTTCCACTTTCGATAATGCCCTTTTAAGAAAATCGGAAATCTTAAAAGAAAAAGAATTTAACAGCTACCATTCGGAAACCGAAATGATGCGTTTCTTGAAAAAGCTTGAAAATCGTGATTTGGCGCTTAACCGTTGTATGATTCCGCTTGGCTCTTGCACCATGAAACTGAACGCGGCTACTGAAATGATTCCCTTAAGCTGGCCCGAATTTGGAAGCATTCACCCGTTTGCACCTGCCGACCAAACCGAAGGTTATACCACCCTTATCAATGAATTTGAAAAAGCATTATGCGAGATAACCGGATTTAAAGGCATTTCATTTCAACCTAACTCCGGCGCATCTGGTGAGTATGCAGGTTTGTTGGTAATTGACGCATACCATAAAAGTCGGGGCGAAGGACACAGAAACATATGTTTAATTCCTTCCTCTGCCCACGGCACAAATCCTGCAAGTGCTGCCATGGCCGGCATGCAGGTAGTAGTTGTAAAAAGTGATGCCAACGGAAATATTGACATTACGGACTTGCGCGAAAAAGCCGAAAAACATAAAGATAACTTAGCCGCATTGATGATTACTTATCCTTCTACACACGGTGTATTTGAAGAAGGTGTCTTGGAAATTATGGATATTATTCATGGCAACGGCGGTCAGGTTTATATGGATGGCGCTAATATGAATGCGCAGGTGGGTTTAACCAATCCCGGTTTTATTGGCGCTGACGTTTGCCATTTGAATTTGCACAAAACATTTGCCATTCCTCACGGTGGCGGTGGACCTGGTGTTGGACCTATCGGGGTTGCCGCACATTTGGTACCTTTCCTTCCCGGACATTCAATGGTAAAAACAGGAGGAGAAAAATCTATTAAAGCAGTTTCGGCAGCACCTTTTGGCAGCGCTCTTGTATTGCCTATATCTTATGCTTATATTAAGTTGTTAGGTGTTGAAGGATTAAAAGAAGCAACCCGCTATGCAATATTAAATGCAAACTATATTAAATCAAAATTAGAAAAGCATTATAAAATTTTATATACCGGCAGCAAAGGACGTGTGGCACATGAATTAATTTTGGATTGCAACCAATATCTTAAAACAGCTGATGTTGCCGTTATTGACATAGCTAAGCGTTTAATGGATTACGGTTTTCACGCACCTACTGTGGCATTCCCTGTTATCGGCACCCTTATGGTTGAACCTACCGAAAGCGAACCCTTGGTGGAACTTGACCGCTTTATTGACGCGATGATAGATATCCGTAAAGATATTGATGCCATTGAAAAAGGAAGTTGCGACAAAGCCAACAATGTAATTAAAAATGCGCCTCACACCGTAAATATGGTTGCTACCAGCGAATGGAGTTATCCTTATACCCGCGAAAAAGCTGCGTTCCCTGTTAAAAACGATATTCAGGACAAATACTGGCCCGCCGTTACCAAAATTGATGATGCATATGGCGACCGCAACCTGATGTGTACCTGCGCTCCTATTGAAGCATACGATAAATAAAAATACATTATATTAATAATACAGAATAAAGGCTGCCAGGTGGCAGCCTTTATTGTTTTGGTATATCTCCCCTTTTCTTATTTCAAGAATAAAAGTACATTAAGAAGCTTGATTTATAGGATAGATAAATTGAGTTATTGTTAGCACGACAGATTTTTCTTTGAAAAAAAAGATAAAATCGATTTTTGAAACCATCCAAACCGCATATCCATTTTCTTATATAACAAATACATTATTAAAGCCGATAGGATACCTATGAATGAACCCAAAAGTACATCATCAGCAAAGTGTTGAGAAAGATAGATGCGTGAATATCCTGTGAGAATAGCAAAAAAACAACAGAAGACAGATACAATTCTTTTACGGGCAATAAGTGCAATACAAAACATTAAGGCAAAAGCTGCCGAGGTATGCCCCGATGGAAATCCGTTGGATGAGTGCAGCGTAATACCCTCTATTTTATGTAGTACGATATGGGGGAAATGTTCGGCAAAATATGTTTTAGGTCGGGCTACTCCAAAATATAACTTTAACATGGTTGTTAAGCTTACATTCAGTAATTGAGCCGATAACACATATAACGACACTCCTATACGATAAAAAAGAAAAAGAAGTCCTACTATTATCGGAATACTTCCCCCTATTTCCGTTAAACCCCGAAAAAAAATATCCATGAAAGAATTATGCGTCGATGTGAGCATTAAATGCAATTCTCCTTTGCGATAAAAAAAGATAAGGATAAGAAAAGAAATAGCAAATGTTAAATAAACAAATCCAAAATACTTGAATACATTTATCTGTCGTTTCATTATGAATGAATTTATGCGCAAAAGTACAAATAATTCCGGAAATAATGTGATAATTGAGATGAGAGGATACGGCTACTATCCTTTTATATCTCCTTGCAAGCTTTTTATGAGACATACTGATAAAAAATTTTGCATACATTTTACTTATGCAAGCTTGCATGAGCTTAGTGCATGCCTGCAACTTGTTGTTTCAAGCGCGCATGAGGATGTTACGAGCATACATTTTTCCCATGCAGGCGTGCATGAGCTTAGTGCAGTCATACATTTTGCCTCTGCAAGCGTGCGCGAGGGTGTTGTATAAGTATAATTAATCTTACTGGTGCGCGTTGAAATAGTTGTATGCACACGATCTATTACAGGAAACAATTTAATTATTTTGGAGAATAAAAGCCTGCATGAAAAACATCCCCGGTACTTTATATTCTAAGGTATAAGTTTTACTCACATCTGATGTAAGACAATTATATTACAGTGCTAAAAATCAATAATCAGGCTTGTTAATTATGTAATGATTACGTTTTTATTTTTCAAAAATCCACCTAACACTTGATAATAGCATAAAGGAAATTAAGTACTAACCAATAATTACCTTATATTATTTTTTAAACCACATAGATATATAGATAAGATTTGATGAAGCTGAAAATAAATGTTCAGAGATAAGGTAATACAGACAACATCAGGGAGAATCTTTGAAGCACAGCTTCAAAGCTATGTGAACCTTATTAAACCTGATAAACAAAAATCTGTATCCCTATGTGGTTAAAATAAGTTAAACTATTTTTTGCTCGCTACTTAACCTTTTTTATCTTCAACTATAAATTTATATTTTTGTATAAATTTAATCGGTCAGTAGTATTTAAAAATTATCCGGATGAAAAAATCACTTTCTTTGCTTATTCTATTACTGAGTTTTACATTAGGCTGTTCACAAAATAATGAAACAGAAATCAAAGAAGTAAAAAAAGGTTTCGAGCAAATTATTGGTTATTCCCAAGCATTAAACGTGGCTAAAATTAAAGATATGATATATCCGCCGATAGTGAATAACCCGACTGAAGATGATGATTATATGAAAGTTTTAAAAAAAGTTCCCGAAATATTTGAAGAAATGGGCATAAAATATACCATTGAAGAAAAACCTCTTCATTTGAGGATAAGTTCCATTGCAGAGTTGAAAAACGGGAAAATATGTATGGGCGAATATCATGAGAATGCGATTTTAGAATTTAAAGATAAATGTTTCATGGATAGTTTTATGCAGATTCGGAAAGAACAAGGGAAACATGTCGAAAAACTTGAAGGTAACAAATTCCGAAGCTCAGAAAAAAAATATGTTGTAGGCATAAAAGACCAATACACGCAAAATTCTTGGAAATACTTCAACTATGATTTGATAGCTTCACAATCTGCCTCTACTATTTTACAGAATGAGATTATTACCAAGGCGAACAAATTGAAACAATCATTTGACCAAAAGTAGTTATTGCAAAATATAAACGATAAAGGCTGCCATGTGGCAACCTTTATCGTTTAAAATAGTTGGCAGATTATTTTCTTATTCCGAGCATTTCCAACATAAAGGCATATTCAAAAGCGGTATCTTTTATACTGTCATAACGTCCTGTAGCTCCACCATGACCGGAATCCATATTGATATGAAGCAGGAGTATATTATTGTCCGTTTTCATTGCCCGCAGCTTGGCTGCATACTTGGTGGGTTCGTGAAACAGTACTTGAGAATCGTTTATACCGCCGGTTATAAGCATATTGGGATAATTTTGCGCTTTGATGTTATCATACGGAGAATAGGAAAGCATATATTTATAATATTCTTCCTCGTTGGGGTTACCCCATTCTTCATACTCGCCTGTGGTCAGTGGCAATGTATCGTCGAGCATGGTGCTAACCACATCCACAAAAGGCACTTGCGCTATAACGGTATTGAACAAGTCGGGGCGCATATTAGCAACGGCGCCCATAAGCAATCCGCCGGCGCTTCCGCCCATAGCGGCAAGTTTATTAGCCGATGTGTATTTGTCCGCAATCAGTTTTTCGGCGCAAGCTATAAAATCGGTAAAAGTATTTTTCTTTTTAAGAAGTTTTCCGTCTTCATACCATTGCTCTCCAAGGTCGCTTCCACCACGTATTTGGGCAATGGCAACCACAAATCCTCTGTCTATCAAACTATAATAGCTTGATGAAAAGTAAACATCAGAACTATTGCCATAGCTTCCGTATGAATAAAGCAATGCCGGAGATGTGCCGTTTTTCTTTATCCCTTTTTTATAAACAACCGCCATGGGTACTTTTACACCATCGGGCGCTGTTGCCCACAAACGTTCAACCGTATATTTATCGGGATTAAAGCCTGAGGGTATTTCCTGCTCTTTAAGTTTGGCTGTTTTCTCGTCGGCAATATTGTATTCATAAAGAGTGGTAGGACGGTTAAGCGAAGTGTATGAATATCTGATTGTTTTTGCATCATATTCCGGATTTCCGCTTAACGAAGCGGTGTAAACGGGTTCGGGAAAAGAAATTTCTTTTATTTTGCCGCCATTGAGAGGTTTTATTTGTATTTCAATCAATCCCTTTTTACGTAATTCCAAAGCTACATAATCTTTTAGCACATCTATTCCTTCAATGCGGACATCCGGGTTATGCGCAAAAAATTCTTTCCATGTGGATTTGTTTTCATATCCCGAAAGTGGAATTTCATAGATTTTTCCGTTAAAATTTTGCTTGTCTTTGTAGCGCATAAAAAACCTGTCGCCATGATCGTATATTGCATATTCTACATCTTTCACGCGCGGAATAAAGGTTTTAAATTTATCGGTAGGTTTATCGGCTAATATATATTGTTGGTCGGAGGTAGTAGAGCTGCCGCTTGAAATAAAAATATATTTGTCTGTTTTGCTTCCTGATACGCCTGTTGTGAACTTCGTATCTTTTTCTTCATAAACTAATGTTCCCTTAGGTTCATCCAGTTGGCGACGATAAATTTGAGAAGGGCGCAGCGTTTTGTCTATAGTTGCGTAGAAAAGCGTTTTGTTATCATTTGCCCATGCCACTGAGGTTACACCGTCCACAGAGAAACCCGTGTCGTTTCCTGTGTGTAAATCTTTTATCTTTAATTTAAACTCGGCAAAGGAACCGGTTTCGTTATATAAATATGCTACCTTAGTATTGTCGGGGCTTATTTCGTAATCGGCAAAAATAAATGCCTGCTTACCTTCAGCCATTTTGTTGAGGTCGAGAAAAATTTCTTCTTTTGCCGATGTAGCGCCTTTCTTGCGGCAATGGATACGGTATTGCTTTCCTTGCACTGTTCTGCTATAGTAGTAATATCCGTTTTTATAGGTGGGGTAGCTTTCATCCGCTTGTTTTATACGACCTAAAATTTCCTTGTAAATAGCCTCCTGCAACGGCTTGGTTGATGCCATAACCGTATCGGTATAAGCATTTTCGGCTTTTATGTAATCGATTACTTTGGGATTGGTTTTATCTTTCATCCAGAAGTAATTGTCTGTGCGTTCCGTCCCAAATTTAGCAAACTTTTGGGGGATAATTTCCGCTTTAGGCGGTGTGGGAAAATCTGATTGTTTCAAAATTTTTGTTTCTTTTTTAGTGTTACACGAAGCAATGGCAAAAACAACAGTTGCCAATACCAAATAGCGAAATGTATGTTTCATAATATATAAAATTTACGGATATAAAAACAAAAGTAGTTAAAATTTTATACAATTCTATTGTTTAGCATACTTATATATGATGAAACAATATTTAAAAACAGAGTTGAGTCATAGAGTAGGCGAGAATGAATGTTTAATAATTTTTGCCCCACACGTCTAAAATACCGGCAGACTGTAAATAAAACCTAAGGATATGCGGTGTTTGTCGGCATCGGAAAAGTTAACGGCTTTATTTGTGTATAGGTATGAACGTGCGGTGTAGTTGGCAAAAAAGTGTAAATCGGAATTTTTTATGGGATAAAACTCAACGCCTGCAAGGTATCCCCATGAGGTGTAGTACTTTCCTGTTTCTATATTTGGTTGTGCCTTAAAAACAGATGCTGTTTCATACATGCCCTTGGTAAAAACAGCCCATTTGTCGGCAAACATGTAGTTTGCTTTAAGTATAAACGACAGGTAGGAGGCATTTAAAGCGCTATATGCTTTCCCTTGGTTTATTATTTGCGTTATCACGCCTTTGCGGTCTATATCTTCGCGCGAATAGAGGGCATCCAAATATATATCCCACCTATTGGTTTTCAGCCTGTTTCCCAAAGCAACATAGTACATGTTTTTATCTTTAGCCTCCTGCATAAGGCTTGCCGACCAGCGCACAGATATTTCCTTATTGCCTGCGAAGGTATGCGCGTTCCAGTTAAGTGAATACACAAAGGGCATTTTAGCGGGCATTACCTCAGGGATTTTGCCATATGTATCTTCAAAAGGCTTTATAAGGCTGTTAAGCGCCTGTATCTGCAATTCGTTTTCTTTGTTTATTTTCCATACCAGCTTGGCTCCTGTCATGTAGCATGTTATAAAATCGCCCATATCGCTAAACTCATATACTTGGTGGGGATAGGTGTCAAATTCCATTCCCCCGTAAGCCGCACATTGCTTACCAAGGAAAACCTCAACATCATCGCGCAGAGCAATGCCTATGCCTGCAATATCTATAGAGGCAGGAAGATTATCTACATTTGAGCCTGCATGATTGGAACGGTATAGCCTGTGTTGGTAGGCATAAAAAAAATGGTCGTTAATTTTGCCATCCGCGGCAATACGCAAATCTTTCATGTCAAACTCAGCTTTTTGAAAGTCTTTGTTAAAATGAAAATTTAAGCGCGACTGCATATTTAACGTTACGCTTAGCTTCTCCTTTTTGTTTTCCATGTCCATCAATTGGCTCACATCAGGTGTTTGTTTCTTAATTTCCTGTGCATGCAGCGTATTGAAGCATATAAAAGCAATAAAAAGCGTGTCTATAAACCATTTCATAGTAGTGCGGAAAGCTTGATTTTTTTAAAGCGGCAAAGGTATAACTTTAAAACGAAGTAGAAAGCAGAGATAAAAAAGATTGCATGTTTACACCTGCCAAAATCATTATGGCGTTGAAAAACTAACTACTTTTGCTATTGATTTTAATTTTTTCATTTATGCGCATACTGCATGTTCTGTCGTCCGATTTTTTAGCAGGCTCTGTTATTTACACGTTAAGCATTGCCGAAGCGCAAGCAGCGCAAGGGCATGATGTTTTTATATTGTCAGATACCGTTTTCAATAATAAAAGCCTGAAAAGTTTCGCACTGCCGGTTTCAAAACGTTCCTTGAAACAACGTTTGCACAATGTGAGGTTTATCAAAAAATTTATACGGCAAAATAAAATAGATATTATACATGCCCACTCCCGCGCAGCTTCATGGGTTGCACATTATGCGGTAAAAAACACGCATATTCCCATGTTATCCACGGCTCACGGCATATTGCACAAACAAGGGCATATGAAAAAAGTAGATGTTTACGGTTCACGTATTATTGCCATATGCCATAATCTTAAAGAGCAATATGCAGCAGATAAAAGAATAGATGAAAGCAAAATCGTTTGCATTCCGAACGGCATAGATGACAAGCTGCTAGATTCTAAAAACAAGCATATCCCCACCCCCAAAAAGGTCATTTCCGTAATAGGCAGATTTAACGGACCCAAAGGCGAAAATTTTTGTGAATTAATATGTAATGTATTTCCTCAACTTTTATCTCAACATACCGATTTAGCAATAAACTTAGTAGGTAACCAGTGGGAAGATTTACCCGAAAATGGGAAAAAAGAATATGCCCGATTGCACAAGTTGTACGGCGAGCGCATTAAATATCTGGGACATAGGGATGATGTGTTTTCTCTTATGCAGGAATCCTTATTGGTAATAGGCGCCGGAAGGGTAGCGCTGGAATCTTTATTTTCAGGCATATCCCTATTTGCCATAGGCGAGGCTGTGTGCCACGGCATAATAACGCCAAAAAATATACATGAAGCTATGGAAAGCAATTTCGGAGATATTAAAAAAGGAATTATTTCTTTTACCCCCAACAGCGAACATATTCTCAGGGAGATTAATAGTTTTCTGGAAACACCGCATACACCTTTTGATTTTTCGGAAATATTGGCACAATATAAACTGAGTGTGGTAAGCGCTAAAATTTTTAAACTTTACGAAACCGTTATTATAGAAAACATCCACAAAAAACCCATTCCTGTTTTAACCCAAGTTGCACCCCGCTTTCGATATTTTACTTACCCATCAAGTAGTTATCATTTTCAGGATGGTGGTTTGTGTACTACAAATTTTTGTTTTTTCATTGGTATGTCGGGTATGTTCAATGCCGCGTAAATTATTTTGAGTTGCGGCTCGGGTTGAGAACACTTTCGTACCGATATGATTTTATCGAACGTGTTTTGACCGGTGGTGGTTATTATTTTTTGAGTGTTGCCGATGCGTACAATTTCGCTCCAACAACTGTTAATGCCTTTGGATTTCAAACGATAACGCACCGTATTGACCAACCAGTAAGCGAGCAGCCCCAAGTGCAGATGCGCCATCGTGCTTTCATCATTCTTATGATAAATAGGGCGTAAGTCCAGATCCGTTTTGAGCGTTCTAAAACTGTATTCTATCTCTCTGATGGTATTGTATATGTCCCAAAGCACCACTTCGCACTCCATATCCAAGTCGGTACGCACAAAATACACACCCAAGCTCTGCTCTTTGGCTGCCTGTTTTTCGGGGTCTTTTTCCCACCTGATGTCTGTAACGGCAACCTGTTTGGTATCTTCGACTACTTTTATGTTATAGCCGCCTTGCGCCGAAGGGTATTTCTGTTTGGCACGTCCGATGCGCTCGTGCACTTTGTCCGTTTTTTTGACCCCGCCTTTTTTATGCAGCGACTGACGGATTTTTTCCAACTCCAACTCAAAACGACTTTCAAAAGAGGTTTTCATACCTGCCTCCTTCATCGCCTTTGCAGGACTGTCCACTTTCAGGTAATAGTCCGTATTGCGCTCGGTGCGAACCGATTCCAGGGTGATTTGTTGGCGCGAACGGGTTTTATGCAGCACGCCCGGATGTCCGGCAACTGCCTCGTAGTCTTTTATTTTACTGCGGCTTACGCATACGTAATGATACTTTTTCGCGCGGATGGTTTCTAAGTTCTCTTCGGTGGCGATGCCCGCGTCCAACACCACGATGGGATGTCCGCTCACGGTGTGCCCATCGAGTTTGTCTATCATGGACGAAAGCGTTTTGCTGTCGGCTATATTTCCTTGAAGGATAGAGGAGTACTTGATAAATCCCTCTACGTTGATAACCAAAGCCAACACTACTAACTTGGCGTCGCGACGCTTTTCTTTGCTGCGACCGAACTGTGCCAGCGAGCTGCCCCGTTTTTGTCCTTCAAAATAGGTGTTGGTCAAATCGTACAATATAATCTTGTCTTCCAAATCGAAGAGCGTGTTGGTGCGTTCGCTCAGGTGTCTCTCCAAGGCGTATTTGGCGTGAAAGAGTTTCAAGGCGCTCTTGTAAAGTTTGTCTTTGCTTATCGCGCCCTCATATCCAATCAGCTCTTTTACGCCCGAGTTTTCGTTTATCCATCGGCTTGTACCAAGCTCAGAGGCGGGATATACGGCGCGCGAAACAATCTGAACAGCAGCTAACATGGCTTCTTCTTCGCTCCACCCAAGCGCCAAGAGTTTTTTATCAAGCTCTAAATCCTGCAACGCCTTATAGGCTATCCATTCAGAGCCGATTTCGCGTACATGGCTATGGCGCATGGTGGCGGCATCGATGGAGCGTTCGGCTTTCTGCTTCCAATTCAAATCGATACGTTTTTCGTGAACCAACCGATGCCACAGCACTTCTGCCTGTTCGCGTACAAACGCATCGGCTTCCTCTTCAAAAAGGGTTTCCTTTTGCTCGTGCCAATGGTTCAGATACCCTTGAATGGCGTTCAGCTGTTCGGGCGTAGTGCCTGTGGCCATAAAACCGACATTGAGCAAGGTGCGATGGCATACCCTGTCGTCGAGATTCCGATAACTTTCAACCAACCGGAGGTAAACCTGCGAACGTCCGGTTTCGGGATTATTGCGCTGTGAACATTTGAAGTACATAATCAGGCGCCAAAGTTCCAACAATTTATACAACTATGCAACACCCCCCTGTGTACTACAAATTTTATTAACCTCTTCAGAGTTGAAAAAAACGTTTTTCCTGTGGTACCCCAACGGAAAAATAAAGAAATTAAGTGCAAAATTTGTGGAAAATATTTTTTTGATGGGGTTTGGGAGCAATGTGGGTTAATGTATCACAAGGTTACGGATGGGGAAATAGAAACGGCACACAAAATATATGTAACAAGGGATAATTTTGAAAAACATGTACGCTTTTTTAAACGTAGGGGATTAACATCCATAACTTTCAAGGATTATCTGGCTTTTGCACGCGCACAAAAACCGGCAAAGGATTTTCCGGCAAAACCTTTTATCCTTACCTTCGACGACGGCTATCTCAGCACTTATGCCAACGCATTGCCTTTGTGCAGCAAATATGGGTTTACCCCCGTCATTTTTTTGCTTGGCGATTTTAATATTCAGAAAAATAACTGGGATAGCGGCGAGGAGCCTTCGCACGGCATAATCATGCAAGCTGAACAAAAGCAGCAACTTGCTGATGCAGGGTGGGAAATAGGGGCTCATACCCTTTCGCATCCACGCCTTACTCAATTGCCTCCGCAACAGGCTTTTGAAGAAATAAAAAACTCCAAAACGTCATTAGAGAAAGGTTTACACACAGAGGTTATTTCTTTTGCCTATCCTTACGGTGATTATGACAACAATACCGAAGCCCTTGTGCAACAGGCAGGTTTTGAATTTGGAATTGCCACAGACACGGGCGGTATGAAGATAGAAGAAAATCGTTTTGCCATATTCCGCGCCAATATTTTCCCCCACGAAAATGCTTTTTCATTATACAAAAAAACATCCTCGTGGTACAGAAAATACTATAAAAAGAAAAGGGGGAAATAAAGGGAAGGCTTATAGCTCAGCCAACAGTTCTTTTATTCCGGGAACATCATCAATGCGTATGGGGCGTCCGTTTTGTATGCCTACCCCGAAAACTTTTGCCTTAACAGAGGTTTTTTGTTCAGGTAGTTTTATAATTTCCTGGTTAAACACCAATTTCAAATTTCCATCGCGTGCAATGGTGTGCCTTACTATAAATTTATCGCCGCCTGTAAGTGGCGTTTTATAATCAGCTTCAATACGCGTTACTACCAAATCAATTCCTTCATTATGAAGCTTTTGAAAGTCAATTCCTTTCTCTTTTAAATACGTGTGGCGTGCGTGCTCCAAATAGTTAAGATACACCGAATTGTTTACAATTCCCTGTAAATCGCATTCGTAATTGCGAACCTCAAACTCTAATTCATAAATTTCCATCATATATTTATTTAATTATTTATCAAGCAATGTTTCCAAATAATGCGTACCTATTCCAAAATACTTTTTTATTTGTTGCAGTTGCAGTTTTATTTTTTCGTCTTTCATGGCATTTGGGCGTTTTTCAGCCATAATCATCACATTTTTTGGCGTATGCACATCCGAAATAAACTCAAATCTTTTGTCTTATAGCCATAATATTCTAAAATTAAAGCACGTATGGCATCGGTAAGCATTTCGGCATGGCGTTCAAGAAACACGCCGTGTTTTGCCATAAAAGAAAAATCGTTTTCAGGTTTATTTTTTTCTATTTCCCTCCTGATTTGCTTATGACAGCAAGGCGCCACAACAATATATTTGGCATTGGCTTTAATACCGGACGCAATGGCATCATCGGTAGCCGTATCGCAGGCGTGTAGGGCAATAAGCACATCCATACCGTTAAAATCAAATGTATGTATAGCCCCTTGTATAAACCGCAAACTTTTAAAATTGTTTTTAGCGGCAATGGTATTGCAAAGTTCTACGAGTTCTTTACGCAGCTCAACGCCCGTAACCTCGGCATTCAGGCGCAATTTATTTTTTATATAGTCATACAACGCAAAAGTAAGATATCCTTTTCCGCTCCCCATATCCGCAATTTTTAAGGTGTGTGTTGCATCAATATCCTTAAACAGCGGCGAAAGCAGTTCCACATAGTGATTAATCTGCTTATACTTGTCCTGACTGTTTACAAGCACGTTGCCTTTATTATCGGTAATTTTTAAATCATGCAGATAAGAGTTTGCAGGCGTGTCGAGGGTATAATTCTTTTTCTTGTCATGATTGGTATCGGGAAGTGAGGTGTGGGTCGGCTTTTGGGTTATCAAACTTGATTTGGATGGAGATATGACCTGCAAAACATAGTCGCTCTGCAAAGTAAACAAAGTGGCTGCATAAAAATCATTACCTACTAATGTTTGAAGTATAGATAGCGCATCACGCGTGTCGTAATTTTTGGTAATATCTTTGGTTTGATGACGAAAAACAAATTGTATTTTTTCCTGATTTTTAATGGTTATTTTTTTCGCATAAAGGTTTTTAAGGGTTTTATCTTCTCCTTTATGGTTGCCTAAGGATAGTTTCACAAAAGTATAGTTACCCATACTTTCAGCTACCAGACTGATAAATTTTTTAATATTATCCTGCATTTGCATTATAGTTTTTCAATAGTTATATCATCACTCAGGTACACCAATATTTTTTCTTTTATCGTATATCCCATTTGCACCAGCAAATCGGCATAGGTGTGCACTTGTCTTTTATGTTGAGGTAAAGGAATGCCCGTTTTAAACTCTATAAGCACCACACCTTCATCTGTAAAAACAACCCTGTCGGGCCTGAATGCATTACCGTCCGTATCTAAAATTCCGGCTTCGGAAAACGTGCGGACTGTTTCTCCAAAATAAGCGGTAAGAGAAGAATTATTTACAAGTTTTTTAAGATTTTCCGTAAGCTTGTCTTTTTCTTGTTCCGAAAACCTATATTTTTCAGCCTGTTGCAAAACAATATCTTTTATGTGTACAGGTGAATTGATAAGCGCAATAGACTCATGCACAATTGCTCCCCAACTTTGTTCTGTGCGGGAATCGGAGGTGGAAATACCGGCAGAAGCTGTGCGGGCAATAAATATTTTTTGTCGCCAAGGTGAGGATTGCATCCTTGCAGGTTGTGCCGCTTTCTCCGGCAGTTCATCACGCTGTTTTCTCTGATTAATAATGCCGGTATAAAATATATTTCCCGATTCGTTGAAAACACCTTTATTTTCCTGCGTATAATTATAAAAAAGTTTATTAAAGCTAAAACTTTCACTTTCCTTTGTTGGGTTTTGTTCTATACACAATATATACAGACAATCAACCGCACGGGTACATGCTACATATGCCGCATTTATTTTGTCCAACAGCTCATATTCCTGCTCCCTTGTGTAGAGATGCGCCAACTCGGTATTTTCCCAGGTTTTGGTAAGCGGCAGGTAAGCCACAGGCAGCAAATTGTGCATGTGCTGCGGCATATAAGCCCATTTGTTTTTAAGCGGCGCTTTATCGTTTTGCGACACAGGCAAAATAACCACAGGAAACTCAAGCCCTTTGGATTTATGTATGGTCATTATTTTCACCGCATCAGGCTCGGCGGAGGATTGTATGGAAAGGGTGCTTTTATTTTCTTCCCATTCCTGCAAAAAAGACGCTATCCTATTTCCGGCTTTAACCTGAACGGTATTTACAAAATCAAGGAATGTTTGAAGGTATATATCATACGGAGTTTGCAGTTTAAATATTCTGATAAGCTCTTCGCACAAGTCATACAAAGAAAAGGTGTGTAAGTATTTTTCGTTAAAATTAAAGTCCTGTTCAGCTAAGAAAACGCCTAATCCGGATACGGATTTATCCGAACAAACGTCTATCAAATCTACATTAATAAGCGCATTGCGGTTAAGGTAGTTTAATATTTCGGCTGCTGCCAGCATATTCTTATCTTTCAGGTATGTTAAAAGCGATATAAGAAAATTAACCTGAGGAGAAGAGTGCAATAGCAGGGCTTCGTTGGATACCACCTTTATACCTTGTTGTGTAAGAAAACGGGCGATAATGCTGCCTTCCAGCTTTTTTTGTATCAGTATGCATATATCGCCAAGAGCAAAACCTTTTTCCTGTAATTGCTTTATAATATCTGCCACGCGCTGCAAATATACTTGTGGCACCTTCACTTTCGGCTCTTTTTCATAAAATTCTATCTGCACAAAACCGCCGTTGTTTGAAGGTAAGTTTTTTTGCACATGGTTGGCATAGATGGATTTAAAATCATCGGGCAAAAAACGTGCAGCATAGGTAAACAAAGCGTTGTTGAAGTTAACAATTTCCTGTTTGGATCGAAAATTAGTCAACAGCTCATTGCCTACATAGTTAGCTGCCAGCGCATCGGCTGTTTCTGCAAATATATGTTTTTCAAAGCTTGGCGGCAGCTGAGGAAGCGTTACAAATTGCTCCACATTTCCATTCCTGAACCTGTATATTGCTTGTTTGCCATCGCCTACAACAAGATTAAAGTTTCCGCCTGCCAGCGTTTCGCCCAACAAAGGCAAAAGGTTTTTCCATTGCAGCTCTGATGTATCCTGAAATTCGTCTATCAAATAATGATGATACCTCTCCCCTATGCGTTCGTATATAAAAGGAACAGGCTCTTTTAAAATAATATCGATAATGCGTTTGTTGAATTCCGAAATATGCACTACTGCATTTTCTCTGCTTATGGCTTCCACCTGTTGCTGAAGTTCAGCCAGCACGCCCATTTGATAAACATTCCTGCTTATGAGCAATAAGAGGTTATATTCCGAAAAATTTTTATTCAGATAATCTACAATGTCCTTAAATATAACCTCCAGCTCATTTTTAACTGCATCAACGGCAAGTTTTTGCGAGACAGTGCATTTGGAAGCATACCACTTGTTTTCGCTTACGCTTGTGGCAATTTTATCTGAGGGCAAAACAATTTGCTTATTATGCAAACGGTTAAAAAACGAATATATGCCGTTTTTACCATACATCAGCCATTCAGGACTTACTCCTTGTTGATTTATTATTGTTAACGCGTTTTTTGCAAGTTGCAGCAAGTGGTTTTCTATATGCTTGAGCCGAGCACGTATATGTTGCGAAATTTCTTTTATGCGTTGTGGCGAATAATTTTTGAGGGCGGCTAAAAAAGGTATGCTCCGCTCTTCAAAAATTTCTTTACCTGTTTGTTTCAGGTTCAACTCTATATCCCAAGATAAATCATCTTCCATTTTTGCATCGGCATATGCCAGCAGAAGCTCCGTAATTTCTTTATCCACACCTATTTTATCCAAAATTTTACCTACCGCTTCATCCAACAGTTTTTCGTGGGTGAGTTCTATTTCAAAGTCAACAGGCAAATGCAAATCATGCGCAAAAGTGCGTATAATATTAGACACAAAGCTATCAATGGTCTTAATGGCAAAATCGTCGTAATGATGGAGTATTTGCGTTAATGTTTGCGTGCTTTTTTCAGCAATTTCGTTTACGCTAAAGCCTGTTGCTTTTGCTATATCAGGCATCATAAATTTAACCGCCGCTGTATCTGTATATTTTTGAGGGTTTGCCATGTGCGTTAGCGAAATAATAATACGCTGCTTCATTTCGGCAGCAGCTTTATTGGTAAACGTAATAGCCAAAATGGATTTGAAATAGCGTGGCGACTTTAATGCGATAGTGATATATTCGCGCACAAGGGTATAAGTTTTCCCTGAACCTGCCGAAGATTTATAAACCGTAAAATTACCATTACCCTGCATAACCCCAATATATTAACTTTATTTCACCTTCTTTTTCTTTTTCCAAAGCTCCCCGGCATTATCAAACTCCTTGCGATAAAGCACCCCGACACCTTGCGTATAAGGAGCCTGATTGTTAATATCGTATAAAGAATTGGTGCGGTTAAAAGCTTTTAAAATAAATCTTCCGTCCTTTGTAATCTTATACTCTACCAAAAAGTCGCCGATCAGGCGCGAAACTTGCTGCTCGCCCACACCTTTGGTATTGCGCCCCACATTACCGCTGATAGATAAACGTTCGTTAATTTTTTTTGAAAACATGAGCCCCAATTCTTCCTGGTTAAGCTCAGAGCCCGGACGGTAGTTTACGCCAATATCAATATCCTTTATAACTTGTGAAAGAAAATTGTTAATCTGGTTGTTTAAAATATCGTATGAGGTGTTTCCCCACCGTTCTTCATTAACAAGAATACCGCTTGTTGTAGCAAAAGAATTAAGCGCCAGCAGAGAAATCATTTGCTGGTTCATGGCATTTACGTTGGTGGTGTCAATGGCACTGAATACATATTGTTTTACTTCTTCAGTAGCGTTCGGGAGCTCAATACTAAAACGGATATCGGGTTTCATCAGGCTGTTTTGTAACGAAACCACACAGTTTACCATAACGCGTTCTCCTGTAATTTCCAAAGGCACATTGGGCAATCCGGCCAGAGATGTTTTGGTTTTATACTCGGCTTTCAGGTTGACTGTAGCATCTGTAGGGCTCCCATTGAACGCAATGGTGCTTCCTGAACGTATCCTGAAATTGCGTTTAAATATATTCTCCAAGTTAAGTTTAAAATCGCCGTCGTCCATCACATACAAGCCATACATTTTGTTATCACCTCTTGTATTGATGCCTAAGTCTATTAAACCATGTCCGTGTGCCTTTATATCCCCTAAATTGTCGGGCAACAAAATATTTATTTCCGCATTGGGCGTAACATCAAGCAGCATATCGAGGTTAACCGCCGATTTTTCGTTAAAATCATACAAGAATATTTCATCGTCCTCATCTACCGAATCAGACTGATAACGAATAAAATCTTTACGCGCCAAGCCAATAGAATATCGGATGGGAATAAATACCTGGGTGCCTTTTACCGGAGTGGCAAATATATTAATATTTAAATTTTTTAATCCGCCTTCTATATCTATATCTCCGGTTGCCAAAGCTTTGCCGTAATAAACTTCTTTAGGGTTAAAATTAGTATGCAAGGCTGAAAGGTTGTTTACTTTCAGATTAAGATTTAAATAGAAATTTTTAAATGACTGGTGTGTTACCATTCCGGCTATTTTACCTGTATTGCCGATGGAATCCTGAAGCGGAAGATTTTTAAGTATGATTTTGTTTTTTTCGAAATTCACATCCCCATCAATGGTATAAGTTACGCCCAATAATGACATGAGCAATTGCGCCTTTTGCAAGGTGAGTTTTCCCTCAAGCACGGGGTTGTCGAAATTTCCTTTGAGCGTTAAAGCCCCACTGGTTGCCCCATCTACTTTTGAGAACAAACTTTCAACAAAAGGCTGAATGGCTGCAAGTTTTAATTTATCTATAAGTATGGTGAGGTCGAAATTATCCTGTTTTTTATTCTCTATAAATACTTTACCGTTTATTTTAAGCGGATAAGAAGGTATCAGTTTACTTTTATCCACAATACGCATATCCACATCTATTGAAGAACGCTCATTATCCCACGCAGTTTTTATTTCTGCATCTCCCAAAAACTCTTTATTGATATACATTTTAGCTACATCAAGGTTTGCAAGTATTTTAGGATTTTTATAGGCGCTGCTCAGCGATACATTGCCGTTAAAAATTCCGTCCACATCCAATCCGCCAGGCACTGTGAGGACATCAATATTAGATATATTAAAGTCTTTAAAAACAACGTTCAGCTTATCGAGAGGATCTTTAGATACGGTTCCGTTGAAGGTAACATGCTGATTATTATACCTAAATCCCACATTTTGGATAAATATTTTATTGGTATCAATCACTACCAGATTATCGGGTAAACCTTTCCAAAGGGTATCGTTCAGCATGATGTTTGCTTTTTCGGTATGGAGAGCCAATTTAGGATATTGTGAAAATGAAAGATTAGTAATTATATCGGCGTTAAAGGTTTTACCGTTCTCTTTACCCCATGAGGTAATAAGTTTTACCGTATCGTTTTTGGCAATTGCCGAAAGTTTATATTTTTCCAGTATGGTAGCATCTTCTTTTTTCTTTTTCTTAACAGCCTTGTCAACGGAAGCCGTTTGCAGATCCACCTTAAACACGTCATGCTCTGTGTATCCATTCATATTTAAGCTGTTAAGCAAATAATTTTTATACACAATTGCTTTGGAAGTGCCCATGAACCTGAAATCATATGTACCCGGGTTAAACCATCCCCTTAAAACGGTGGAAGTATCAACTTTTAGGTCGGGCATAAATATTTTTGTCAAAGGCTGGGTATTATAGAGCTTCAGCGAATAGTCGAAGCCCCCTTCTATATCCATTGTTTTTTCTATCTTTCCATTATATAAAGAAGGTAGATACTTTTTAAGGATAGCCAATGCGTAATCATCAAAATCCTCAATCGCGTAATTACCGATAAAGTCCGCGGAAAAGAAGTCGTTTTTAATGGTTAAACGCTTGGTTAACTCATCTATCCTGATTGCATTTACCGAAAGCTCTTTCATGTAAAGCCTGTCCTCCCCCTTTACAAAAAGCACATTCTGAATGGTAAGATTACCAAGTAGCTTATTAAGAGAGTTGCCGTTAAAGTTAGATATGATTTTGCCCGAAAAAGAAGCAACAGAATCTGTTTTGAGTAATTTTAACCGTGCCAAATCTATATTTTTAACAGTAGATTCAAAATTATAGCTTGTTGCATCCTTGGTTAAGTCAATGCTTCCTTTTAGATCAAAATTCAGGATTTCATCATTAGAGGATATGGTTCCGTCAAATTTTTTATTATGATACTTGCCCGCTATATCTATTTTGTTGATAACATTTCCATCGTATTCCAAATTGGTAATATTTCCGTTAATATCCGCATCCGCTTTTTCGGCTGAAAAATTCTTTCCTTTAACAGTAGCATTTACATTTAACTTCCCTACTTTTTTTATAGCTAACAAACGACCTATGTTAAAACCTTGTGCTATAATTTTACCGTTATACCCTATATCACCACTTTTTTTGTCATGTGTCATAGATATATCGGTATTTAGATTTCCGACATCTGTTTTAAAAGCAGCATTCGCAATAAAATCAGAATAAAAGCCTGTAAATTTTCCGGTTATGCTCACATTGCCCAGTTGTTTTACTTCTTTAGGTAAAACGATAGACTTGCCACCGGGTAATTTAAAATTTTGAACGTCATACACATGGGTTTTAAGTTGTGCAATGTTCAGGTGCATAAAAGTTTCATCTATATTCGGAAGCCCCGTCATTTTTATATTTCCCGAAAAATAGGTTTTAGCTCCATATTTTAAATCGAAATCGGTAGCAGAAAATGAGGCTACTTTGCCTTTGATATAACCCGAAAAATTGAATACATCATCCATGCCTGCTATGCCATGTGCAAAATAAGCTACATCATTCATATCCAAACGTGTAGGTTTAAAAAATGCCGTTATATGCACATCATTGATAAAATCGTTATAGGATTTCCAACTGTCATAGTCAAAACGCAAATCACCTACCAAATGGCTGTTATTTGTAGTTATTTCAAAATCGCGCGCGTTGATGCCTTTGGATGAAACTATGGCGTCAGCCACAAATTTATCGAGCCTGAATCCGCTACGTTCCTTGCACGATAAATTTTTTATATTGGCAATAATGCTGTCGCCTATAACAAATGTATTTCTAAAATCCGCGTTGAGATGAGTAAACTCAAGGTTTGAAAAATTAATTCCTTTATGGTTTTGCTCTAAATGCCTTTCATCCTGATAAATAAAATGATTATTGATGAGTTTTACATTCTTGATTTTCAATTCCCACGGTTGTTGGGACTTGGGAACTTCGGGTCGGGGTTTTTCAGGAGAAAAATAATCAATAATAAATTTTAAATTAAGCGCACTGTCTTTCACGTGATACACCAAGCGTGTTTGTGTATCTTCAAAAGCAATTTCACTGATAAAAAGTTTACGTTTTTCGGTATTTATTTTTGTAACATCGGCACGCAAACGCTTTGACTTGAGTATAATTTTACCGTCCTGCCCCTGCACTTCCAAATCAGTAAAAACAACATCCAAAAACCAGCTAAGGTGGAAACCCCCTATGTAAACTTTTGTTTTCAACTCTTTTGACAAGTAGTCGGCTGCCTTATGGGCAATAAAATTCTGTACCGGCGCCAAGCGTACTATTAACACCAAGGCTGGCGGCAGCAATAAAATAACGAGTAAAAACCCGATTAATATCTTCTTTAATTTTTTAATACCTTTGCTTTTCTATTTTTATAAATTATCAATAAAAATAAATCTTTTTACTGAAATTTGCATACCTAACATACATAAAAAATGCCAATTTACATACTCGGAATCGAATCTTCATGCGATGATACCTCTGCAGCCGTTTTACAGGATAATGTGTTATTATCCAATATTATTGCCAACCAGCAGGTGCATAAAGACTATGGAGGCGTAGTTCCGGAGCTTGCGTCCAGAGCACATCAGCAAAATATTATTCCTGTTATACACAAAGCACTTTCTGTAGCAAAAGTAGATAAAAAATCGCTAAATGCAATAGCTTTTACCCGTGGTCCGGGTTTAATGGGCTCGCTGTTGGTGGGCACATCATTTGCCAAAGCTTTTTCGCTGGCATTAAACATCCCGCTTATTGAAGTTAATCATTTAAAAGCACATATTTTATCGCATTTTGTACAAAAACCCGGTGAAAATAAGGAGGTACCAAGTTTCCCGTTCCTATGCCTCACGGTTTCGGGCGGGCATACGCAAATTGTGAAAGTAAATAGCGCCAATGACATGCAGATTGTGGGGCAAACTATTGACGATGCCGCAGGTGAAGCATTTGACAAGGCAGCCAAAATATTGGGATTGGAATATCCGGGAGGTCCTTTGATTGACAAACATGCTAAACTTGGCAATCCCAAAGCATTCAGTTTTGCAAAACCTCATATTGCAGATTTAGATTACAGTTTCAGCGGCTTAAAAACTTCTTTTCTATATTTCTTACGTGATAGGTTAAAAGAGGATGCCGGTTTTATCCAAAACAACATGGACGACCTCTGTGCTTCGTTGCAAAATTCCATTATCGATATTTTAATGCATAAACTTATTCTGGCTTCCAAGCAATACAACATCAAAGAGATTGCTATTGCCGGGGGCGTTTCCGCAAATTCCGGATTGCGCGATGCTATTTTAAAAATGCCTGAAACACACGGATGGAAAGTGTTTGTTCCTGAGTTTCAGTTTACAACAGACAATGCGGCAATGATAGCTATTACAGGATATTTTAAATATTTGGAAAATAGTTTTGCCTCACAAAATGCCACTCCCTATTCACGAGGCGGCATTTAAAAATGGCTATGTATGTTAAAAATAATATGATGAAATTTATACGCTTATACATATCGTTTGCTATTATGCTTTTGTGCTATACAAAAACAGCAATTGCACAAAATACGGATTCGATATCATACACTAATCATGTATATAATAAAAACATAAAGTCTATAACCCTTCATGTTGCAGGCGATCCTCTTTCGGACGCGGTTATAAATCTTAACACAGATGAAAAATTACATTGTTCTTTTGACGAATTATATGCCGGCGCTAAAACTTATTATTATATAATTGAACATTGCAGTGCCAACTGGGAAAAATCGAATATCTGGACAAATGAATATTTGCAGGGAATTGAAACCCAGATGATTTATAGCGTTAACGCCTCTTTCAATACACGCTTACCTTACACACATTACAATTTCACTTTTCCCAACAACAGCTTTACCCTATTAAAATCGGGAAATTATATTTTAAAAGTGTTTTCGCAAAACCGCTATGGCGAGAAAAACATTGTATTTACAAGGCGCTTTCATGTAGTTGACCAGAAAATTCTGGTTGGCGCTGATGTTACCCGCGCCAATACGGCTTCAGGGTTTGAGCATAAGCAGGAAATAAACGTGAAAGTAAATACTAACGGTTATCCAATTATTGCTCCTACCACCGACTTAAAAATTATAGTATTGCAAAATGGCAGATGGGATAATGCACTTACAAGCCTCAAACCCACTACATATAATCCCAAAGTTATTGATTACGGGACATTAGACGAATCCAACTTTGTAGAAGCAGGCAACGAGTTCAGGTATTTCGACATTAAAACATTGCGTACTGTGTATGGATTGGTACGTGATATTACTTTTGACGACAGTGTATATCATGTAAAATTGTATGATACCGAAAGCAGAAAATCAAAACCCTATATGAGCGAACAAGGCATTCATGGAAACTTTATACTTAAAACCGATGATGCAAATAACGTAGATACTCAGGGGGAATATGCACGTGTTAATTTTTTCCTTTCCACGCCTCCGGTTTGGGATGGCAACGTATATGTAGCAGGCAATTATAACGGATGGGAAAATACGGATGAGAATAAAATGAGCTATAACGGGGAACGTATGGGTTATGAAGCATCAATTCTTTTTAAACAAGGATATTACAATTATATTTATATGGTAAAGCCTTTTAATCGCAACGCGTGCAACGTGGGTAGTATAGAAGGCAACCATGCACAAACCAAAAACAAATACACCGTTTTAGTTTATCACCGCCCACGAGGAAAACAATACGATGAATTAATCGGGTATCAGAACGTTGAGGTGCACTAAAATTAATATTACTTATCTTGTAAACCGCAAAAACGTACCTAATGGTAATTTTTTGCCAAAATTATCCGGTAGATATAATTCTCCAAACTGATTTTTATCGCCATTATTAAAATACGAGTTAATAAGGTTATTAGCCACCAATGAAGAAAAACCGATGGAGTACATATTAAGAATGAGAAATGAATGTTGGGGCTGTAATAATTTACTGCATAAATAAATTATTTCGTTAAGATTTTCTTCCAGAATCCATTTTTCTCCATCAGCGCCCCGCCCATAAGCGGGCGGATCGAGTATAATGCCACTATACATATTGCCACGTTTTACCTCACGACGTGCAAATTTCAGCGCATCTTCAACCACCCAGCGAATATTATCAAGTTTGCTTTTTTCCATATTTTCACGCGCCCAGCTAATTACAGGTTTTACCGAATCGACATGTGTAACATCAGCACCGGCGGCACATGCTGCCAACGAAGCCCCTCCTGTGTATGCAAACAGGTTTAACACCTTAGGCTTTGCGGATGTATGTTTATCCACTGCGTCCATTATAAAATCCCAATTGGGTGCCTGCTCAGGAAAAATGCCTATATGCCTGAATGAAGTAAGCCCCAGTCGTAATGAAAACCGGTAGTTATTCTTGAAATACGCCACAGTCCACTGCTCCGGCATGCCCGGCTTAAGTTTCCAACTTCCTTTTTCCAAGTCTTTGGGATTAAGAATAAATGCCGCGTGTGCATGCTTTTCCCATTCCTTTTCGGTCATAGAAGGATTCCATATAGCCTGCGGTTCGGGACGAATAAGGGTGTACTTGCCAAAACGCTCCAGCTTCCTGAAATTTCCGGAATCTATAAGTTCATAATCATCAAAGTGTTGGGGTGTAAGAAGTTGCATGTAATTTCTTTATTTGTTTTATACCTTTCGATTTTGCGGACTTAAATTAAACTTTTCGGGAAATTTGGCATTTTTATCATAATAATATTTTTCTATATGTTTAAAATCGGCTTCATAATCACCTGTAGGAAAAAATACGGCTAAAATTCCGCCTTCCTTTTTTTTATAATCCAAATAACCAATGCCTATGGGCACTCCTGCTTGCCGCGCAATGTGATAAAAGCCCCGCTTCCAGTTTCTGTTTAAACTTCGTGTTCCTTCAGGCGTAATGGTTACGATATATTCCTCATGAGAGTTAAAAAGTTCCGCTACTTGTTGCACCACAGCCGTAGGCAATTTTCTGTTTACAGGAATGGCGCCCATCGCTTTAATAATGCCGCCGATTACAGGTTTAAAAAACTCCTTTTTAATAAGAAAACGTGAGCGTAAACCTAGTGCATTAAAGCCCAACCATCCTATCACAAAATCCCAATTGCTGGTGTGTGGCGCCATCATCACCACCATTTTTTTATGTTCGGGCGAAATATGGCTTTCTATATTCCAGCCAAACAGATGCAATATAAAACGAGAAAAACTTTTACGCATCAAAATCCAAATTTAGTTCGTCAAGCAATGTTTTTACATTCGGATTTTCTTCTATCATCATATTCAGTTTTTCGGCATCAGTAAGATATTTTTTTTCAGCCGTTTGCTCTTCCGTTACCTTAACTGCAATATTTATAAAGTCGTTTTGGAGCACGTTGGACAGCTCTTCTATCAACTTATTTTTTCTAGAATTAAATTCTTTTTCCAGTACTATATTACTCACGGTAATTATATACCGGTTGTTTACCAACTCCGGTTTAAAAGCCGTAAGCGCAGTGTGATACAAAGCAGAATCTTCTTTTATGGTTTCGGCATAATCGCGTATAGCTTGCTCCAACTGTTCAAGCGTAAACAGCTCATTTCGCTGCCTGGGTTCTTCTTTTTTCAACTCGGCATGCGCAGTTCCTTTGGTTATGCCTTTTATAGATATAGTTGTTGCCGGACGCGAAGTGGAAACTTTTGCCTCGGGTTTCTCAGCTGCAGAGGGGCTATTTACTACATTTTCTTCGGGCATAGGTTGTGCAACAGGTGGAGCTTGAGGCAGCGTCTGCGGTGGCGTGTTTACGGGCGCAGCAGAGGCAACAGGAGCCGCCTGTGAAGCCTGTATGCTTTGGGGTTGCGCCGCTGCTTGTTGCTGGGGCTGCACGCCTTGCACGGGCTGTTTCACATACTGCATCTGGCTGTTAGAAAGTTTGCATACCTGCAATACCGCAACTTCTAATGTTAAGCGCTTATAATTAGAACTGCGGTAGCTTACATCAGCTTTGTTTATAATATTCAAAGCTTCAATAGTAAATTGCAAAGGTACTTTTTGTGCCTGCTGAAGGTATTTACCTCTCACCACTTCGCTAGTTTCAATAAGCTTAACCGTTTCTGGATTAAAACACATTAATATGTTGCGCAAATGTTCGCCTAAGCCCATAATAATATGTTGCCCTTCAAAACCTTTTTCTATAATATCATGTATGAGTAACAATGTATCTCTGTAGTTTCCGGCACTCATAAAGTCCAGTATCCTGAAAAAATAGTCGTAGTCAAGCACATTGAGGTTCTCAAGCACCAGATCCTTGGTAATATTTTTATTCCCTAAATTTACCATTTGGTCAAAAATAGACAACGCATCGCGCAATCCGCCATCAGCCTTGTGTGCAATAAAGTGCAAGGCTTCATCTTCGGCAGTAACACCCTCGCTATCAGCAACAAACCTAAGATGTTGTGCCATATCGTCCACTTTAATTCTTTTAAAATCAAATATCTGACAGCGCGATAATATGGTAGGGAGTATTTTATGCTTTTCTGTTGTAGCCAAAATAAATTTTGCATACGCAGGGGGCTCTTCCAAGGTTTTTAAGAACGCATTGAAAGCTTGCGTTGATAGCATATGCACCTCATCAATGATATATACTTTATACTTACCCATCTGAGGGGGTATGCGCACCTGCTCAACCAACACGCGTATGTCGTCAACACTGTTATTTGAAGCCGCATCAAGCTCGTGTATGTTCATAGATGCAGCATCATTAAAAGATTTACAGGAGTCGCATTCGTTACATGGTTCTATATCGGCAGTTGGGTTCAAACAATTAATTGTTTTAGCCAAGATACGGGCACAGGTAGTTTTTCCCACCCCACGCGGTCCGCAAAACAGGAAAGCCTGCGCCAATTGGTTGTTCCGAATTGCATTCTTCAACGTATCGGTAATGGCAGACTGCCCAACAACGGTGTTAAACGTGGATGGGCGATATTTACGTGCAGATACTACAAAATTTTCCATCTTTTGCACTTATTGATTTATGTGTTTTCAAAATCAAAAGTAAAACAATTACATTAAATAGCCACAGGTTTTTGATAAATTACTTTGTATTTTTAATATGATTTAGGTAATCACTACACAAAGATTCATCTTTTACAAAAATGTAAATTTATAGTTAAAGACAAAAAGGGTTTTCTTTCTTTATATTTGGATTTAACTCATGGTGCTTTGCCACATGCACAAAGAAAAAGAACGTTCTTTTGCCATACCTGACATAAACTTTACATACTTACTTTTTTACTTTACTTAAAAAATTTTTAAAATAAGTTCCTCATATAGTTGTGGTTCAATCAAATTTTAATGATAATAAACCACATAGTAACATAGTAATATTTTAAAAATAATTTGTCACATTTTGATTATTTTTAAGACTCTTTTTTATGCCATACATGACATCAATTTTGCATACTTATTTTTCAAACTTTACATAGTTGAATATTTATCGTCATCAAGTATTGAATTTGATGTTAAGAAACCTACTGGACAATGCAATAAGTTCATAAAGGCAGCAAAAGATACGTTTTTGTAAGTATGTGAAAATGTTTAAAACAACCATATAAACATAGCATCTATGTAGTTTATATTACAGATGAATTGCGTACTTTATTTTTTTAACTTCACTTAATAATATTGCTTATTTGGTATTGACTCAGAATAAAATGAGGCGCTTTTTATACTTTATTCCTAATTAATTGTTACCCACAAAACTTTACATACCACAATATTTTTTATTTTTGTTGCATCTTAAACTTTAAACACAAAAGCAATGGTCAGGATTTTAGGTGCCGAAA
This sequence comes from uncultured Bacteroidales bacterium, assembly GCA_937889945.1. Taxonomy (GTDB): domain Bacteria; phylum Bacteroidota; class Bacteroidia; order Bacteroidales; family UBA4417; genus UBA4417. The sequence continues at coordinate 89,731 of CALBZC010000010.1, read as the reverse complement.
ACTCTTTATTTAACCAGTATATTTACGAAATACGTGAAAGCAGTATTCAAAAAGATAGTATGCGTTTTCGCAGAAACATGGAACGAATAGGCGAAATATTCGCTTATGAGATAAGTAAGCATTTGGAATACAAAACAACTGAAGTTACCACCCCATTGGGCATCACACAAATGCACACGCTCAAAGATATGCCGGTATTGGCAACCATATTGCGTGCCGGTTTACCCTTGCACCAAGGTTTTTTAAATTATTTTGACCGTTCGGAAAGCGCTTTTATATCAGCTTATCGCGAATACCGCAATAATGAGGAGTTTGAGATTCAGGTGGAATATGTTTCGCATACCAATTTCGAAAATAAAATTTTAATTTTAATTGACCCCATGCTGGCTACCGGTCAATCTATGGTTGCCTGCTACCGGACACTGCTGGCAGCCGTAAAGCCTAAACACACCCATATTGTTTCGGCTATTGCAAGCATGCAAGGCGTTGATTGTGTAAAAAAGATGCTTTCGCAGGATAATATAAGTTTATGGATTGGCGCCATTGATGATGAACTTACGGCTCACGGGTATATTGTTCCTGGACTGGGCGATGCGGGCGATTTATCTTACGGGATAAAAATCTGAAAATTTGCGTTTTTTTGTAACCAATAACCCCATCTGTGCGTCTTATGTATATCTTTTACTTCCTTATATTAAAACATAAAAAATGAGACAACTTATATCGGGCGTTGCAAAGGAGAATGTAAAAATTGCGCTTCAATCCATTAGAAGCCATAAAGTGAGAACCGTACTCACCATTCTTATCATTGCATTTGGTATCATGGCATTGGTAGGCATCCTCACATCTATTGATATTATAAAATATTCGCTTACCGAAAACCTTAAGTTTATGGGGAGCAACACTTTCACGATCCAAAGGCGCGAACGTTCGGTGAATATGAACACCAGTTTCAAAGAGGCTGATTTTCGCGCAATAGAATATGATGAAGCTTTACGTTTTAAGGAAGATTTCAAGTATCCGGCATCCATATCCGTATCCATGTTTGCAACCTCACGCGCTACGGTAAAATACGAAGGAAAAAAAACAAATCCCAATGTATATGTAACAGGAGGCGATGAGAACTATCTTATCACCTCAGGTAGTGAGCTTGCACAAGGTCGAAATTTTTCGCCCATAGAAGTCAGTAGTGGCTCTCCTGTAACAATTATAGGCAATTCTATTCAAAGCAAATTGTTTAAAAACAAAGAAAATCCGCTTGGTAAATTTATAAGCATCAACAACATGCGCTATATGGTGATAGGTGTGTTAAAAGAGAAGGGAGCTTTTATGGGAATGGATTTTAACAATATGTGCTATATACCTACCAACAATGCACGCATGGCTTATCCCAAAACAAGCCCGTGGTTTGAAATAAACGTGTACGTACCTAATGCCGAGAACTTAGATATCGCCATAAGCGAAGCAACGGGCGTGTTTAGAAAGATAAGGCAAACGCCTATTGACGGCAATGATAGCTTTGAGGTGCAAAAAAGCGATCAGTTTTCATCCTTTTTGTTTAAACAAACCAAAATGTTACGACTGGCAGCCATATTTATAGGACTAATAACGTTGTTGGGTGCAGCCATAGGATTAATGAACATTATGCTTGTATCTGTTACCGAACGCACAAAGGAAATAGGCACCCGCAAAGCCATAGGCGCCAACAGCCGCACCATACGCAACCAGTTTATTATTGAGGCTGTTGTTATTGCACAGTTAGGAGGCATTGTGGGTATCATACTCGGAATTTTTATCGGCAATATTTTAGGATTAGCGATGCACGCCAAAGTGCTTATTCCCTGGAACTGGATATTGGTAGGGGTATTGCTTTGCCTTGTAGTAGCTTTAATATCAGGAGTGCTTCCTGCACGCAAAGCTGCCAAGTTAGACCCCATCGAAGCATTAAGATATGAATAGCATATTATTTTATAAAAATGAAACATCTTATAATCACACGTCCTAAAGAACGCACAAACAGATATTATCCATATAAAATAGTAACGCCGCAAAATCAACTGATTGCTGAAATAGCTAATAACGATACCGTTGAGCTTGACGTTGACGAAAGCATCCCATATATAAAAGCAAAATTAAGTTATGGAGGCAGTAATAAACTGGCTTTATCCGATTGCAATGAGGTGCAAAAAATAGAAGTAAAAAGTCATGCGTTTTTTTTCACGACACTAACGCTTAGCGGGAGTTTCATAATTTTAGCGTATACCTTACGTTATATTTATGATTCCTTAATCATAAAAAACATTTCCAATATCCTCCTTATCGGCATACTCCTTTTTATTACGTTATCTGCAACCCTTTGGAAAAACAAATGGATTGAAATGAGAAAAGCAGAATAAAAAACGTGTATTTAAGCACATCACAATTTGTTTGTTTATTTTTGCAACAAACATGTATGAATGGCTAAGCAAAAATCAAATACCAAGAAAAAAAACAGCAAACCCAAATTTAATATTTGGAGAATTCTCCAATGGGGTGCGCTATTGTTTTTCGGTTCTTCCGTGCTGATTACATTTATCTACCGCTTTATACCGCCTCCTGCCACACCGTTGATGCTTATACGCGTAGTGGAAAATATATCCGAAGGCAATCGTGCATCTATCAGGCACAATTGGGTATCGCTCGAAAACATTTCCCCCTATTTGCAGCAAGCCGTTATCGCATCGGAAGACAGCAAGTTTACCGAGCATCATGGCATTGACCTCAAGGCTATTGAAAGAGCCAAGCAACTCAATAAAAAAGGAAAAAAAATACGGGGCGGCAGCACCATTTCGCAACAAACCGCAAAAAATGTTTTTCTTTGGCCCGCGCGAAACTATTTGCGCAAAGGTTTGGAACTATATTTTACGGGTTTGATTGAAGTGCTTTGGGGCAAAAAGCGTATTATGGAGGTTTACCTGAACATGATAGAAATGGGCGATGGCATATACGGCGCCGAAGCTGCATCACAAGCTTATTTTAAAAAGCCTGCCGCACAACTTACTGAAAATGAAGCTGCCGCTATTGCAGCCATACTCCCCAATCCACGCAAGTGGCAAGCCAACAACCCCACACCTTACATACAAAAAAAGAAATCGCGTATTAAACAAGGCATTAACGGAGACGAGGCGCCCGAGTGGCAATAAAAAAACTGCTTAAAAAATATATAAGCAGTTTAACATCTTAAAATAAGTGATTGTTAGCCTAATAATTTGTCAATTTTTCCGGCTAATACGCTTTTAGGAACTGCGCCCACTTGTTTATCCACAACTTCTCCATTTTTAATAAAAAGAATGGTAGGAATATTGCGAACGCTATATTTGCCGGTTGTGTTGGGATTATTATCAACATCCAATTTGCCAATAACCGCTTTACCTTCGTATTCTTTAGCAAGTTCTTCGATAATAGGACCTACCATTCTGCAGGGTCCACACCATTCTGCCCATAAGTCAACAACTACAGGTTTATCTGTTTTTAATGCAAGTTCTTCAAAATTTGCGTCGTTAAATTCTAATGCCATAATATTAATTTTTTAAGTTTTTCTTTTAATTCCTTAAGGTAACAATTTTAAGGGTGATTTTGTTAAAATTGCCTTTGTATTTTTATACAAAATTAAAATATAAAAGCGTATAAACAAATTTTACTTTTTAATCGTAAAACTAACTTTGGGTATTTGCGCCAAAGCTTTGGAAATTCTGCTTATCATTACCCTTTGTTTACCCGATACCAACTTTACGCGGTTATTTGTTTCAGGGTTTATTATATTAATAAGAATTTTGCAACTTCCCGAGTTTTCTTTTATGGCTTTTATAATCATTTTTGCTGTTTGGGCATTTAAATCCTTAATGGATATCGTCATCTCCACAGCTTTTGCCTGCTCATCCATCACTGTTTCCAACAATGAAATGCGCGCCACACGCGGCTCATACACATCCGCCGACCCATAGCGCAGGCGGTAATTAAGTCTTATCCATACAATGGCATCATTAAATAAAAGGTGTTTATACTTGAGATAATCTTCTTTAAAAAGAACCAAGTCCAACGTATCGTCAAAATCGCTCACGCTGAAACGCCCGAACAAGTTACCGTTTTTGGCAGTTTCGTGCCTCACGTTGGAAACCATACCTGCAATAAACAAATCTCTTGTGGATGAAGCTTTAGGATCTTCTTTCATCTTTTTTATGCTGATATTGCAGAAATTATCAACCTCCAGCCGATAATCGTCCAAGGGGTGCCCTGAGATAAAAAAGCCCGCGATGATTTTTTCCCTGTTCAGCTTTTCCAGATTGGGCCAAGGAGTGCAATCGGGGATTTTTAAATCGGGTATTTCTATTGATTCCGTTTCGCCAAACAAGGATTGTTGTGGTGATTGCGAAAAGCTTTGGTAATTATTCCCAAACCGGATAAGTTTTTCTATAAAAGTAGCATCATCGCTTTCTTCTTTGGCATAAAATTGAGCCCTGTGAATTTCAGGAAAACTGTCGAAAGCGCCGGCTTGTGCCAGTGCTTCGAAAGAGCTTTTATTTACGGCTCGCAAGTTTACACGTTTCACAAAATCAAAAATATTTTGGAAGTTGCCGTTTTCTTTTCTTTCCGAAATCAAGGAATCTGCCGCCGCCTCGCCCATGCCTTTTAATGCTTTGAGACCAAAACGTATTTCTCCTTTTTTATTAACGCTAAAATTCAGTCCCGACTCGTTTACATCAGGACCTAACACCTTAAGCCCCATTTTCATACACGAATCCAGATACATGGTTAACGTATCCAAGTTTCCCAAGTTGGCGGTAAGCAGCGCTGCCATATATTCGGCAGGATAATGAACCTTTAAATAAGCCGTTTGGTATGCCACAAAAGCGTAGCAAGTAGAGTGTGATTTATTGAATGCGTAGGATGCAAAATCTTCCCAGTCAGACCATATTTTATTTAATATTTTTTCAGGGTGACCGCTTTTTATACCCCCTTCTATAAACAACGGTTTTAATACATCCAGCTTTGCCTTTATTTTTTTACCCATAGCTTTGCGCAATTCGTCGGCTTTGCCTTTGCTAAAGCCTGCCAATTTTTGCGAAAGCAGCATCACCTGCTCCTGATACACAGTGATACCATAGGTTTCTTTTAATATATCCTCCATAACGGGCAAATCGTAGGCTACCTGCTCTTTGCCATGCTTGCGGGCAATATAATTAGGGATATATTTCATAGGACCCGGGCGGTAGAGCGCATTCATCGCAATCAAATCCTCAAACTTATCGGGTTTAAGATTGATAAGTTCTTTTTTCATTCCGACACTTTCAAACTGAAATGTGCCGTCAGTATCGCCACGTTGGTATAACTCAAAGGTTTTTACATCATCAATAGGAATATTGTCTATATCAATTTTAACGCCATGGTTTTCCTCTATCATTTCCAGCGCATCCTTAATAATAGAAAGGTTTTTAAGCCCCAGAAAGTCCATTTTTATAACCCCCGCGTCTTCAATAATGGTACCTTCAAACTGGGTAAGCCACAAATCGGACTCTTTGGACATGGCAACGGGCAAAAGCTCCGTTAAATCTTTAGGGGCAATAATGATACCGGCAGCGTGCACGCCCGTGTTACGAATAGAGCCTTCTAATTTCTGTGCCTCTTTAAGTACCTGCCTTTGCAAATTTAAAGCATCGTTATCACCTGTATAATTATATATTTCACGAAGTTTTAAAACATTATCTATATCCTCGCCTCGCAGATCTTCATTTTCTTCTATCGATTTTTCGCCTTCCGACTTATGGATAGGCGCGGTGAGCATACGATTTAATTTAATACCCGGTTTTGTGGGAACCAATTTTGCCAGATAATTGCTTGTAGATAGGTCCAAATCCATAACCCGTGCCACATCTTTAATGCTGCTTTTTGCAGCCATCGTGCCAAAAGTAACAATTTGAGCCACCTGATTTCTACCATATTTTCCCACCACATAATCAATTACTTTTTGTCTTCCATGGTCATCAAAATCGGTATCAATATCCGGCATGCTTATACGCTCCGGGTTTAGAAAACGCTCAAAAAGCAAATCGTACTTCAACGGGTCAATATTGGTAATGCCGATGCAATAAGCCACCACACTGCCAGCGGCCGAGCCCCTACCGGGACCAATAAATACGCCCATTTCCCTCCCCGACTTGATAAAATCGCTTACTATGAGAAAATATCCGGCAAAACCCATATCGTGTATGGTTTTCAACTCAAAATCAATACGTTCCTGCACGTGCGGCAGGATTTCGCCATAACGTATTTTGGCGCCCTCATAAGTTATATGCCTCAAATATTCCCACTGATTACGCGAATCAGCAGAAATTTCTTTTAATCCGGTGTTTACAGGTGTGGTATGAAGCAAAAACTTATGCGGAATGGGGAAATTAGGAAGCAGAATATCTTTTTTCAACTTCAAAACTTCTACCTTATCTACAATTTCGTTGGTGTTATCTATTGCTTGCGGAACATCCTTGAATAAATCAAGCATTTCCTCCGTCTTTTTAAAATAAAATTGGTCGTTGGCAAAGGCAAACCTTTTCCCTTTCACAAAAGCATCATCATCACCATATTCCTTAAACTTGGGCGTACTTTGTTTTTCGCCGGTGTTCACACACAGTAGGATATCATGCGCATTATAGTCGTCTTTTTCAACATAATGCGTATCATTGGTAGCAATAACTTTTACATTATATTTTTGGGCAAAACGTTGTAATACTTCATTTACTTTATCCTGATCGGGAATATTATGTCGTTGTAGCTCTACATAATAATCTTCGCCAAACAAATCCAACCACCACCGAAAAACTTTTTCACCTTCGGCTTCTCCTTTGCGTAATATTGTACGCGGAACTTCAGCCGCTAAACAGCATGTAGTAGCAATTAATCCCTCATGGTATAATTTTATCAATTCCTTATCTATACGCGGATATTTGCCATACATACCCTCTATATATCCTAATGAACTAAGCTTAACCAAATTTTGGTAACCTGTGGCATTCTTAGCTAACAGCAATTGGTGATAACGCATATCCTTTTCGCCCCCTCCAAATTTCCTTCTATGCCTATCTTCTACCAAATAAAACTCACATCCCACAATGGGTTTAACGGCTTGCTTACCTAATTTCTCATTCATTTTCTCCGCTTCGGCAATAAAGGTAAAAGCGCCAAACATATTCCCGTGGTCAGTCAGCGCCACGGCGGGCATTCCGTCAGCTACAGCTTTGGCAAACATCGAGGATATCGCGGATGCGCCATCAAGAAGTGAATATTGGGAATGTACGTGTAAATGACTGAACTTAGGCATGCTTTTATTGGTATTCAATGAGTTAGAAAAAAATTTTAGAATCGCTAAATTACTTTATATAAACGTGATTAGTTATATAATGTTGATAAAATCTAAAAAATAGAAATCAAAGAAGGATTAATATTTTTTAACCTGAACAAACAAAAAAATTAAAGCATACAAATCTTTCATGAAAAAATAATGAAAGATTTTTGATTACATATAAAAGTTTTTTACGTAACTATTTGATATTTAAAAAATATGTAGTACATTTGCAACGCTTAAAATAAAAAATATATTAAGCGTTATTAATCTAATAATCAATATTTTAAAAATTTTTAAACCAATTCATCATGCCTACAAAGATGAGATTACAACGATTCGGTAAAAAAGGACAAGCCTTTTTCCATATCGTGATTGCAGATGGTCGTGCACCTCGTGACGGACGTTTTATTGAAAAAATTGGTGTGTATAATCCAATCAGAAAGCCCGCCGATATTCAACTTGATTTTGACCGTGCGCTTTACTGGGTTAAATGCGGAGCTCAGCCTACAGAAACTGTTGCTGCCATTCTTAAATATACCGGTGTTGCTTACATGCACCATTTGAGCAAAGGCGTTACCAAAGGCGCTTTAACAGAAGCTCAGGCACAAGCCAAATTTGAAGAATGGAAAAAACAAAAAGATGCTAAAATTGAATCCGCTAAAAAAAGCCTTGTTGATGCTTCACAAAAAGAACAAAAACAACGCCTTGAAGCCGAAACAAAATTAAACGAAGCTAAAGCTGAAGCCGTAGCAAAAAAATTAGCCGCACAAGCTAAAAAAGATGCTCCTGCTGAAGAAGCTGAAAACGCCGAAAACCCTACAGAAGAAACAGCTACGGAAAACGAAACTCCTGCTGAAGCTACAACAGAAGAAAAAGCCGAATAACAAATGAAGAAAGATGAACTTTTCCACGCGGGAAAGATCGTCAGAACATTTGGTTCAAAAGGCGAAGTTGTTATCTCTTTTATCATAGATATTTCGCCATTTATAAAGAAAATGGAATGGGTATTTATCCTTATTAAGGAAAATCCTATTCCTTTTTTTATTGACACCCTGCAACCCAAAAACAATAACCAATACACGGTTAAATTCCTTGATATAGAAAGTATGGATGACTGCAAGGAAATTTTAGACTGTGATGTGTATCTGCCACCTTCCCTTTTGCCGAAAAAATCAGGAAAAAACTTTTATACCCACGAAATAAAAGGATTTAAGGTTATTGACGAAAATGCAGGATTTATAGGCACTTTAGATGACATCATTGAGCTACAACACCAAACCTTATTGTCTATCAAAGGAGAAACTAACGAAATTTTTATCCCGTTGGTTGAAGCATTTATAAAAGGTATCGATAAAAAAGGCAAAAGCATCTTTACGGATATTCCGGAAGGTTTGGTAGATTTGAACGCATAAACCGGATGTTCCATTTCAAAAAATTCAGTATCGACGATTCGAGATGCGCGATGAAAATAGGCATCGACAGTGTTTTGCTGGGCTCATGGGTAAAACCTGAAAGCGCAAACACTTTTTTAGATATTGGGTGCGGATGTGGCATACTAAGCATAATGATGGCTCAACGCATGCAAAAATCAATAGTTACGGGAATTGAAATAGATGCTGAAGCTGCCGCACAAGCAAAGCAAAATGTCATACTGAGTCCGTGGAGCAATCGTATAGAGATTATACATAATTCGTTTCAACAATTTGCCCCAAGTATAAACAGGCAATATGATTTAATCATAAGCAACCCACCTTTTTTTCACAATTCGCTAAAATCGATTTCTCAAACAAGAAATATGGCACGCCACAGCGACAGCTTGCCCGTGGATAAAATATTTGAAAATTTGCATTTTATTACCCACGAAATGAGTAAGATAAATTTTATTATCCCTTTCGATTTGTTTGATAATTGGATAAAAAAAGCGCATGACTATAAGTTTTATCCGCAACGCGTATGTTGGGTAAAATCATTGCCTTCCCATCCGCACCACCGCGTAATGGTTTGTTTCGGAAAAAACAAAAAGGACTGCGATTATTCGGAACTATGTATTTACAACGCCCACAAACAATATAGTGAGGATTATAAACTTCTTACCGGAGATTTTTACTTGCATTTTTAAAATTATTTATACGCAATGTAAGATAGAGTGTTTTTTTATTTTAATTTGCATATAGATTTAAAGCAAAAAAACATTGTTCATGAAACGTATTCCTATTTTTATCCTTACATTTTTCATTGCCGCTTGGTGCAATATACAATATGCCTATGCACAGGAGCATATAAAAGTTGCGCTCTCCGAAGGCTCTAAACGATATATAAATTGGATACACCATACCGACCCTACTGTTGAGGTTATTGATTTGGCACGCTACGATGCCGATTCGGCTATTATCATATTAAGAACGTGCAACGGTGTGATTATGACCGGCGGTGAAGATGTAGTACCCGCCTATTACGGCAAAGCTGAGGAAGCCATACGCTGCGAAGATATGAACGGCTTGCGCGATAAGCGCGAATTTGCGATTATTAAAGAAACACAACGCATAAAAATGCCCATTTTCGGCGTGTGCCGTGGACAACAAATTATGAACGTGGCATTGGGCGGCACGCTAACCATAGATTTACCCACAGACAGACCAAGCGATGTTTCGCACCGCAACAGTAAAGAGTACGACAAATGCTTGCATGCCGTGTATCCGGTTAAAAATAGTTGGTTTAAGAATATTGTAAAAGTAGATAGCGGAGATGTAATAAGCATTCACCACCAAGCTATAGATAAGTTAGCGCCCGGATTGCGCGTTGTAGCATGGTCGAAAGACAAAGTAGCCGAAGCCGTTGAATGGGAAAACCCTAAAGCCCATTCTTTTTTAATGGCGGTGCAGTTTCACCCCGAACGTGCAAAAGATTTAAACGCGCCCATGAGCAAACCCTTGATGGAGGCTTTTTTGAAAGCAGCGAAAGAGTATGATAGTAAAATAGCGAATTAGGAAAATAGAATGTACCTTAAATTATTACGTTATTAAAGTATTCATCAATACCTCACAAAGCAAAATTAAGCTATGATTAAACGTTTATTAACCCTATTCACTTTTTGCACCCTTTCTTTATTTTGCTTCAGTCAAAATGAAAGTATTGTTAAAATAGGAGATCAAGTGCCTGATTTTATAATCGATAAATCAATTGAAAACCAAGTACATATATCAAATTATAAAGGAAATGTAATTTTAATCAATTTTTTTGCTACATGGTGTGGTCCTTGTAAATTAGAGATGCCTTTTATTGAAAATGAAGTTTGGGAAAAATACAAAAATCATAAGAACTTTAAGTTGTTATCTTTCGGCAGAGGTAATTCTTTAGATGAAGTGATAAAATTTAAAGAGAGTAATAAGTTGGAATTCCCAATTTATCCGGATAAAGACAAAAGCATATATAATAAATTTGCCACCATCTACATTCCCAGGAATTATATAATTGATACCAAAGGTAAAATCATATATATGTCAGTTGGTTTTAATGATAAAGATTTTAAAGAAATGCTAACTTTATTAGAAAAGCTATTAAAATAAATAATTTATATATATATTATATATAATTATAAAACAGCAATCATTCCACCCCTTTCATGGATAGCTGAATGCGTTTACGCTCTTTATCTATTTCCAGCACTTTCACTTTCACCTTTTGGTTGAGATGCACCACGGTATTGGGCTCTTTAATAAACTGGTTTGCCAACTGGCTGATATGCACCAACCCGTCCTGATGCACGCCTATATCCACAAAAGCGCCAAATGCCGTAATATTGGTAACAATACCATCCAATATCATACCTTCGTGCAAATCGTTGATGGAGGTTATATTCTTGTCAAATTCAAAAAGATCGAATTTCTTACGCGGATCTCTGCCGGGCTTTGCCAACTCGTTCATAATATCTGCAAGCGTGGGCTCACCTACTTTTTCGGTGATAAAATCTTTGATTACAATTTTTTGTTGCAATGCTTTATCCTCTATTAGTTCTTTAACGGAAACGCCCAATTTAGCCGCCATTTTATTTACAATTCCATAGCTTTCGGGGTGCACAGCGCTATGGTCTAAAGGATTTTGTGCCTCCCTGATTCGCAAAAAGCCTGCTGCCTGCTCAAAAACCTTATCCCCCAAGCGGGGAACTTTTTTCAAATCTTCACGCGATGCAAAAGCGCCGTTTTTTTTGCGGTATTCCACTATATTTCCGGCTATTGTATTTCCGATACCCGAAACATAGGACAACAACTGCTTACTTGCCGTGTTAAGCTCTACTCCTACCCTGTTTACACAACTCTCCACAACCGAGCCTAAGCTATCCTGCAACATTTTTTGATCCACATCGTGCTGGTATTGTCCCACGCCAATGGATTTAGGGTCAATTTTAACCAGTTCGGACAAGGGATCCATTAAACGCCGACCTATAGAAACCGACCCACGCACGGTTACATCATATTCCGGAAATTCTTCACGCGCCACGCTTGATGCGGAATATACCGAAGCTCCGCTTTCATTAACCACAACAGCTATAACATCGTGCGGAAAACGGATGCCTCTCACCAAGTTCTCGGTTTCTCTACCTGCGGTGCCGTTTCCAATGGCAATAGCTTCTATCTTATATGCCTGTACCAATGCCTCTATCTTATTTATAGATTGTTTCACTTCCAATTGCGGAGGATGAGGATATATGGTTTCATTATGCAATAAATTTCCTTGCTTATCTAAAATTACAATTTTGCATCCTGTTCTAAAGCCGGGATCTATCGCTAATATATTTTTTTGTCCCAAAGGTGGCGCCATAAGCAACTGACGCAAATTTTCGGCAAATACTTTTATAGCTTCGGCATCTGCTTTTTCTTTCGCCATTTGCCTAAATTCCGTTTCCAACGAAGGCTGCATAAGCCTTTTATATGCATCTTTTATAGCTGTTCTCACTTGCGCTGCCGACTCATTATTGGCTGTAACAAAAGCTTTTTCCAGCATCTGTATGGCATCATCCTGCAGCGGTTCCACGGTGATTTTTAAAAATCCTTCCGCTTCGCCGCGCAGCATGGCAAGCACCCGATGCGAAGGGGCTGTACGTATTAACTCTTCAAAATCGTAATATGCTTCATATTTTATACCTTCCAGTTCTTTGCCTTTGGCAGGCACAGAAAAAATTTTGGCTGTACGCTCAAATAAGCTACGTACGCGTTGGCGGGCAAATTGGTTTTCATTAACCCATTCCGCAATAATATCACGAGCGCCACTCAAGGCTTCTTCTTCCGACTTCACACCTTTGGCATCATTTACATATTGCGATGCCTTTGTGTAGGGGTCAGCTTCTTTTTGTGCCATGATGAGTTTGGCTAAGGGTTCCAGTCCTTTTTCACGCGCCATAGAAGCCTTTGTTTTACGTTTTGGCTTATAGGGTAAATATAAATCTTCCAATTCGGTAAGCGTATCGGCATTTTCCAATTGCTTTTGCAATTCGGGTGTAAGTTTTTCCTGCTCTTTTACGGAGTTTAGGATGGTTTCGCGGCGTTTTTCTATTTCCTGAATTTTATTGTACCTGTCGCGGATAGCCATAATCTGTACTTCATCTAAGCTGGCTGTCATTTCCTTACGATAGCGGGCTATAAAAGGAATAGTAGCTCCCTCTTGCAGCAGCTGTAGCACATTTTTAACCTGAAATTCAAGCAATCCCAATTCGCTTGCTATATGCTTATTTATATCTTTTATCATAACAAAAAAAGAAGATAATGATTATAGTTTCCGATTTCTTTAAACAGTAAATTTTAAAATACACCAAAAGCGGGAAATCCCGCTTTTGGCAATATTCATTATATATTTTTAAAAATTAATTAAGCTTTATAAGTTTATTATTTTCAAGCTTTATGATACGCACATTGGTATTTTCCAAGCCATCAGTTACATTGGTATTTTTAAAAAGAAAATCATACTGTATGCCCTTTTCCAACTGATTTTGCATGCACTTTTGAAAATTATTCCCGTTTGCCATCATTGACTTCAAAAAATTCCAACCTATATCAAATCCAAGAAAGGCATATTTACTTTCTTCGGGCATAGCGCCATATTTAGACCTGAAATTTTGAACAAAAGCTTTGGTTAGTTCATCATCATAATCGATATAAGATGTACTTAACTGATGATAATTAAAACGTTTTAATATGCCGGCAGGCAGCTCATACTTATCCCAATTATCCATTCCCATTAACGTTAAATCAGGCGTACCTTTTAAATCTATATTGGCTTGTGAAAGAAGTGTAAGTATGCTGGCGCGGTTATTGGTAAAGAAAACCAGCAGATTTTTACCTTGGTCAGCCAAATTTTTATTCACTGCCTGAATGCCCTCTCCTGTGAATGTAGCTTCTTTTATAATTCCTTTAAAACTACCCTCTTTTAAGCTTGTTCTCAACATTTTAACCGTAGCGTCAGCAACCCCTTTCAACTCTTTGGCATCTCTGCGCAATAGAATGATGTTGGCATTTGCATAGTCTTTTAAAATAAAATCCACCATTTTTTTAGCCGTTCCCTCGTCCGAAGGCTGAACCTTTATTACATAAGGATTATCCTTAATAATATTATCGCGTTTAGACAATGGATTAACAATAGGAATTGTATTTTTTTGCGCAAATTCAGCCGCATAAGGAAAAGAGTTGGCAAACAAAGGACCTACCAATAAATCCATTTTTGTCATTCCTTGTTTATTTAATGCATTTACAATAAAAGTAGAATCCCGGAGCCTATCGCCATCCACTACATGAATTTTAGTTTTCAATCCATATTGTGCCAGCATATCAGCCGCTGTTACAAAACCTGCATAAAACTGAATAAATTCAAGACTTTTGTATTCAGACATATTGGCAGCATTTCCGTCTGTCACCTCTTGCATTTGATTTAACAATAGCGGCAATATCAATGCTACTTGGTAGGTCTTTGTTAAATTTCCTTCATTATAGCACGATATGTTTGTCGAAACGGGTGCCGGTAGAACAGTTTCTGATTTTTCAACCGTATTTTTCTTGGCTTCTTCAAGTTTTGGCTTTTGCGTTTCCTTTGGAGATACTGTTTTGTCGTTTTCTTCAATATCAAGCACAACAGGAACGCGCATGCGTGTACCTATGCTCAAAACATCCGTTTCTTTAATAGTAGGATTAATCTCAAGAAGTTTTTCAACGCTTATGTTATTATTTTTAGCAATAGCATATAATGTTTCACCTTGTTTTACTTCTATCCATTTCATTGTTAATGCTTTCTTCACAGCTTTTTTTTCTGTACTTTGCTCTGTAGTTTCAACTTTTTTTACAGGCTGTGGCTTCACACTTGCAGAAGGGGTAGGAATATTGAGATTCATGCCTATCTTCAACCCCTTGAAACCGGGATTGGCTTTCAAAATATCTTCCTGAGAAACTTTAAATTTACGGGCTATACCGTATAAGGATTCTTTGGGCTGCACTACATACGTTTTCATTGCACCATCGGTAATTATGGCAGAAGGAGCCTTGCCTTTAATGTTTTCTTCTTCATCCGCCGCAACTTGCCTTTGTGAGCCCTCCCGCTTGGGAATAAGCACAACCATATCAAGCTTTAAACCTTGCTCTACCGAAGGGTTATCTGCAATTATTTCTTTCGCCGTAACATTGTATGCCTTTGAAAGTGCGCTTAAAGTTTCACCCTCTTTCACAAAATGCACATAATAAGGTTTCCCTTTATACTGGTCTATAATAGCCGAACGTTTGACATTTACTTCTTGTGCATTTACATTTGCAAAAGAGCTAATGAATATAAAAAAGATAAAAATAAACGACCTTTTACATCTCATCGTTTTATGTTTTATGTTTAAGTGTTAATATTTTATTGTATCAAAAATTATTCCCATTCAATGGTTGCAGGAGGCTTTGAGCTTATATCATACACAACTCTGTTAATTCCTTTAACTTTGTTGATAATTTCGTTTGAAACAGATGCCAATAACTCAAAAGGAAGATTTACCCAATCGGCAGTCATGCCATCAGTGGAAGTTACGGCTCGCAGCGCCACTACGTTTTCGTATGTGCGCTCATCACCCATTACGCCTACCGACTGGACGGGCAATAAAATGGTAGCTGCCTGCCAAACTTTATCATACCAACCACTTTTTTTCAATGCACCAATAAAAATATCATCCGCATCTTGAAGAATATGAACTTTTTCAGGTGTTAAATCGCCCAAAACCCTGATACCCAAACCGGGTCCGGGAAACGGATGGCGATTTAAAATATTTTGATCAATTTCTAACGCTTTTCCAATACGCCTAACCTCATCCTTAAAAAGTGTTTTTAAAGGTTCCACAATTTTAAGTTTCATATAATCGGGCAAGCCGCCTACATTATGATGGCTTTTTATGGTTGCCGAAGGTCCTTTTACGGATACGGATTCTATAACATCAGGATAGATAGTACCCTGCGCCAGCCATTTCACATCTTTTATTTTATGCGACTCTTCGTCAAAAACATCAATAAACGTTTTTCCTATAATTTTTCGTTTCTGCTCAGGTTCGGTTATACCTTTCAATGCACTTAAAAATATGGCACCGGCATCCACTCCCTTTACTTGCAAACCCATATTTTTATACGAATCCAACACGTTTGCATACTCATTTTTTCGCAACAAACCGTTATCCACAAAAATGCAATAAAGTTGTTTACCTATGGCTTTATGCAAAAGCACTGCAGCTACCGTACTATCTACACCCCCCGACAGCCCCAGCACCACTTTGTCATCTCCTATTTGCTTCCTCAACTCGTTTATAGTAGTTTCTATAAATGAGTCGGGCGTCCAATCCTGTTTACATCCGCAAATACCCACTACAAAATTTTTAAGTAGTACATATCCCTCGGTACTGTGAAAAACTTCGGGATGAAACTGTATGCCGAAAGTTTTTTCATCTTTAACGGCATAACCCGCAACCTTTACATCGGCAGTACTGGCTATAATAGAAAAAGAGTCGGGTATTTCCAATATGGTATCGCCATGACTCATCCACACTTGCGAGCCATTAGTCATTCCTTTTGTGAGAGGGTTGTTGCCATCTATATAATTAAGATTAGCTCTGCCATATTCCCTGTGTTTAGACGGTTCAACAACGCCTCCTTCATATTTTGAAAGGAGTTGCGCTCCATAGCAAACACCCAATAGCGGATACTTTTTACGTATTGCTGATAAATCAGGAGCCGGCGAATTTTTATCTCTCACAGAAAAAGGGCTTCCCGATAATATGACACCTCTGATATGTGCCCCCAATTCGGGAATATGGTTGTATGGATGTATCTCACAATACACATTAAGCTCGCGGATACGGCGCGCAATAAGCTGTGTATATTGCGAACCAAAGTCTAAAATCAGTATAGTTTCATGCATGCTACAAAAGTAAAAAGAATGTGCTTTAAGTGCAATAAATTTGTTAATTATATCCTGATAAATTTTAATGGCTTGCTATTATAATACAAAAATCCATCCATTCGTTTTTAGTATTTTTTAACAGCTCTCAAATACTTATTTTTAAAGGGAAATAGTAATTTTATCAGCAAATTAGTATAGGTAATATACTAAAATTTAAATTTTAAACGTTATAGAATCCGTAAATGGCATAATATTTGAGCATTATAATATTTATTTATACAATTAACACTTGTAGCAATTAAACATACGTTAGATAAGTAAAATTTTTAACCTATTATATACAAATCGGTCATATTTGCTTCTAAGACATTATTTAACTACTTATAGAAATTTAAAAATTTAATATAATATAATTTTAATTTAAAATAAATAAATATATGAAGAAAATAGTTCTAACAATTCTATTATCTGCAGGCTTATTATGGGGAGCACATGCACAGTACAAAAATGCAATAGGTATAGCTTTAGGCTCACCTTCGGGCATTACCTATAAAACTTTTATTTCGGGCAATAATGCGCTTGATTTCACATTAGGCTATGGATGGACTGGCGGCGATGGAGAATTTTTCGGTATTTCAGGCTTATATGAGATACACTCGCCCATTACCAATGCCAACGGTTTAAGTTTTTATTACGGACCCGGCGCCCACATAGGAAGCTGGCATGAAAAAGACCGCTCAGACAATTTGTTTTTAGGAATTGACGGGGCTATAGGACTTGAGTATATGATACCGCGTGTTCCTATTGCACTTTCGTTAGATTTTCGCCCCGGTATAAACTTAATAGGAAACCATTGGGATGACCATTATCATTATTTCTTTTGGCAAAGCCAGTTTGGAATAAAATATACTTTCTAAAAAATTGTAATTTAAAAACATACACCAGCGCACGATAAAAATCGTGCGTTTTTTTTGTAAAAAAATAACCATCAAAGGAAATAATGCCTCTGATGGTTATTTTCTTTTTTGATTGCAGTTATAACTCCATCAAAAAGTTAATATTATCTTGCACGCTTATTTCTTTAGGCTCTTTCCCTTTTACAAACATGCGCATAGGTCGCTTGCCAAGCAACTCCAGCTTATCGCCTGATAAATGTAATGCAGTAGCTTCGCGCAAGCCTACCACAACCATATTAGGATTGGCTGCCAAAAATTCCATAATGCGTTCTTCTCGCGTTTCTCCACCATGACCTTCAGGGTTGGCATCAAGATAGTGTGGATTTATTTGAAACGGCACAAAACCCAAAGTGCTAAACGAAGCCGGCTGTACAATAGGCATATCATTGGTTGTCCGCAACGATGGGCATGCCACGTTAGACCCTGCACTCCACCCCATATAAGGAGTTCCCTTTTTTACGGCTTCCCTTATCTCTGCCATGATGCCGGTATCATGCATCAACTGCACCAATCTGAATGTATTTCCGCCTCCCACAACAATACATTTGGCATCTCTGACAGCCTGTATGGGATTAAGTTGTGTGTGTACAGAAACCACATCGCAACCAAAATTATTAAAAACAGTTTTTACTTTTTGCGTATAATCGTCCCACTCTACCGTAACACCTGCATAAGGCACAAACAGGCACGACTTGATATTGTTTCTTGTAATAAAATCCTTTAAAATTTCCTGAGGCCAACCTAAATATGTTTCGCCGGCATTTGTTGAATTGCTTAACAATAATAATTCCATAACTATACTTTTTAATTTATTTCAAAATTAATATTTCCTGCGGATATAACAAACTTTAGTCTGAAATCGGGGATATTTTAGTATTTTTGCAATCAAAAATATAATATATGTCAAATAAAGGCTTTTCAAAATGGGCTTTTCTTATGCTGTGGATTGCAGCTATTATTTGGGGATTTGCATTTGTTGCCCAACGTGCAGGAATGAAGTATATTGGTCCGTTTACCTACAGCGGCATCCGTTTTCTACTGGGAAGCCTTTCGTTATTACCTCTTTTGTACTATGAACAAACGAAAAAGAAAAAGGCTGAAGTAATATTTAAATTTTCGAAAGCAAAAACCCTGGCTTTAGGCGTTTCGGTAGGATTGGTACTTTTTGCGGCTGCATCGCTCCAGCAAGTAGGACTTGTTTATACCTCTGCCGGAAAAGCGGGCTTTATAACAGGGTTTTATGTGGTGTTGGTACCTATTATCGGGATTTTTTTAGGACAAAAAATAACACGTTTTTTATGGATAGGCACCTTGTTAGCGCTAACAGGACTGTATTTTTTAACAATAAGCGGCTCTATTCATATCACGTATGGCGATTTTCTTATTTTGCTGTGTGCTTTTTTCTGGGCTTTTCACGTGCAAATTATCAACGCTTTGGTTAAAAATATTTCTCCTATATTATTATCAGTAATTCAATTCACCACCTGTGGCATTTTAAGCTTGATAGTTGCTTTTTCATTTGAAACTATTTCACTGCAATCCATTTATGACGCTACCATTCCTATTTTATACGGCGGATTGCTTTCGGTAGGTGTTGCATATACCTTGCAGGTTGTAGCCCAACAATATGTGCAACCGGCACATGCATCGCTCATACTTACTTTTGAAACTGTTTTTGCTG
This sequence comes from uncultured Bacteroidales bacterium, assembly GCA_937889945.1. Taxonomy (GTDB): domain Bacteria; phylum Bacteroidota; class Bacteroidia; order Bacteroidales; family UBA4417; genus UBA4417. The sequence continues at coordinate 70,317 of CALBZC010000010.1, read as the reverse complement.
TAATAGGCGGATGGCTTATTTTACACGAAAAACTAACACTTCAAAACCTTATTGGATGCGCATTTATGCTTGCCGGACTTATGCTCGTTCAACTTACTGATAAAAAGAAACTTACGTAATATTCTTTTGAAAAAATTTTGATAATAAATGAAAAAAATTTTTACCCTTTTTATTATATTTTCAATAGGTATGCTCATATTTTCTACCGGATGTAGAAAAAAAATACGCATTACCGGAAGAGATACTTCCATTGATACTTCAAATGCATACAACAAAATATTCTTAGATAGCATTACATTAAGAAAATTTACCGAAATACATAAAATACCTGAAACCACCGCTGACCGGATGATAAGCTTTTACAGCGCACGTAACTATGCTTATGCCTGGTTTTCGCCTGAAGGTATTCCTGAACAAACACATACTTTTTGGAACATTCTTAAAAATTATGTAAGTTATTCCGCTGACAGTAGTGTATTTGAGAAGAGTTTTGCACAAAAAATGGAGAATATATTGATTCTGGAAAAATTTGTTATTCCTCATGACTCTGCTTTTAAAAAAATGGAAATGGAACTTACCTATACCTTTTTCAAATACGCGAGCAAAGCTTATGAAGGACGTGATGATTTTGATATGAAATCATTAGAGTGGTTTATTCCGCGCAAACAAGTGAACACAACCGCATTGCTCGATTCACTTGTTATTAACAAAGGCAAAAAATTAGACAAATACGAACCTGTAAACGAGCAATATAGAAAACTACGCACATCCTTATTTAAATACAGGAACATTCAATCTGCAGGAGGATGGCAAAAAATAGCCTGGCAAGGGAAAAGCTTAAAAAAAGGGGAGCGTAACTTATTGATAACTGCAACAAAAAAACGGTTGGCTACTGAAGGTCATTTCCCTACTACTGACACTTCAGATTTATACAATGATGAGCTGGAAGCTACCATTAATGGAATTCGACTTGTTTATGGATTGAGTGCTAACGGAGAAATAAGCAAAAGTTTGATTGACAAATTAAACAAACCTGTGGGTGAGCGCATAGAGCAAATACTTATTAATATGGAACGTATGCGATGGTTGCCTGACAATATTAGAGGCAACTACATTATAGTTAATATTCCCGAGTATATGCTACATGTATATGAGCAAGACAAACCTGCATGGAATATGAATGTAGTAGTGGGTAAAGAGAGTACGGGAACTACCATATTTACCGGAAACTTAACAACCATCGTATTTAGTCCTTATTGGGGAGTTCCAACCAGCATAGTGAAAAACGAAATTATGCCCAAGCTTAGGGGATCGTACTTATCCAGAAATCACATGGAAATATATGGATATGCAGGCAACATACCGCTTATACGCCAAAAACCCGGACCATGGAACTCGCTGGGCGCCGTAAAATTTTTATTTCCTAACAGTTATAACATCTATTTTCATGATTCGCCAGCCAAAAGCTTATTTAATGAAAACAAGAGAAGTTTTAGTCACGGTTGCATACGTTTGAAAGAGCCTTTTAAAATGGCACAGTACCTTTTACGAAACGATACGCTCTGGAATGACGAAAAAATAAAAGCAGCCATGAACAAAACAACCGAAACATATGTAAAACTCAAAAATCCGGTACCTGTGTTGATTGCTTATTTTACCACATGGGTAGATGACAATGGGAATTTGAATTTTAGAGATGACATATATGGGCATGATAAAAAAATGGCAGAAAAAATGTTTACAAAAAAAGCGGATACGGCAAAGCTTCCGGTTAATTCAGCCAAAAAATAATTAAACTCTTGAAATGAATAAAAAAAGGTTCATCTAAGAGATGAACCTTTTTTTGTGCCCGGGACAAGACTCGAACTTGCACGTCCTTGCGAACACCAGCCCCTCAAGCTGGCGTGTCTACCAATTCCACCACCCGGGCGAAATGAGTTTGCAAAGGTAATATTTTATATTTGTTTTAACAAAAACACATGCAAAAATGTTATTCTTTTATACTAAGAAGCATTATTTAAAAGTTATTTTATTAACTTTGAACTACAAAAGAAAGACATTTACATGTTTACAAAAGAAGATTTAAAACAGTTCCAATCGCGAGGAAGCGATATAAAAACCGTGGAGTTGCAATTAGAAAATTTCAGAAACGGGTTTCCATTTATCAATCTCGACCGCCCTGCCATTATTGGTGACGGGATTAAAACCTTTAACCAACGCGATGCAAAAAAACTCTCCTATTACTACGATTCAAACTCAAAACGTTATGAAGTGCTTAAGTTTGTACCGGCTTCGGGGGCTGCCAGTCGTATGTTTAAAGATTTATTCGAATTCCTTAATGCAAATAAAAGCAAACCGGGCAAGTTTGATGCTAAAATTTTTGAGGCTAAACCTGAATTCGCCAATGTTAAAAAGTTTTTCGAAAAAATAAAAGAATTTGCTTTCTTCAAAAAGTTAAGTGACGCGCTGAAAAAGGATAGCTTGGATATTAAAAACTTATTGGAACGTGAGGAATATAATATTATTATAGAATATTTGCTTACCCCTAAAGGGCTTAATTATGCAAATCTGCCAAAGGGACTTCTCGTTTTTCATGCCTATCCCGATGGTGAACGCATGCCCATAGAAGAGCACATGGTAGAAGCCGCAAAATATTGCAAAGACAAAGAAAAACGCGCTGCTATCCACTTCACCGTTTCACCCGAACATGCCGATTTATTCTTAGATGAAATCAACCGTATTAAAGAAAAATATGAAGAACTTTTTGACGTTACTTACGAATTAACATTTTCTCTTCAAAAATCTTCTACTGATACTATCGCTGTTGACTTAAACAATAAACCGTTGCGCGATGGCAGCGGTCAGTTTATTTTCCGTCCGGGTGGGCATGGTGCGCTTATAGAAAACCTCAACGACCGCGAAAGTGAAATCGTTTTCATAAAAAATATCGACAATGTAACGCCTGACAATTTCAAAAATGATGATATTCTTTATAAAAAAGTACTGGGGGGTTACCTGTTCGAGTTGCAAGACACCGTTTTTGAACATTTGGAAACACTGGAAGATAAGCCCGATGACGAAGATATACGTACCATATTGCGCTTTATAAAAACAAAATTAGGATTTGCCATTGACCCCGATTTCCCCGGCATGAGCAAGGAACATAAGGTTGAGTATCTTTTCAGTAAACTCAACCGTCCCATAAGAGTGTGCGGCATGGTTAAAAATGAAGGCGAACCCGGAGGCGGTCCTTTTTGGGTAAAAGAGTTAAACGGAGAAATATCCCTTCAAATTGTGGAGTCATCGCAAATCAATAAAGACGACCCAAAGCAATTAAAGATATTGAAAGAATCTACGCACTTTAACCCTGTGGATATTGTGTGCGGAGTGCGCGATTACAAAGGCAAAGTATTTGATTTACGCGAATTTGTAGATGCTTCCACCGGATTTATTTCCATTAAATCTAAAGACGGGGTACAACTAAAAGCGCAGGAACTCCCCGGCTTATGGAATGGCGCTATGGACGATTGGATTACGGTTTTTGTTGAAGTTCCCAACACCACTTTTAATCCAGTAAAAACCATAAACGACTTATTAAGAAAAGAGCATAATTAATCCCTATGGAGCCAAACGGCAATGCTGCCACTTGCTTTGGTCAAGGGTAAACTGCACACGTTCGTGCAATCGATTTGCACCTCCCTGCCAAAACTCTATCATAAAAGGTTTTATTATATACCCGCCCCAATGTTGAGGGCGGGTAATATTTTTATTCAGATGGTTATTTATAAAACTTTCACGCCTGTTATGCAAAAATCTCATATCCGGAATAATTTTACTTTGCGGTGAAATAATTGCATTTACACGGCTATCAAAAGGACGGATTTGAAAATAACGATCTGATTCGGAAGAAGATATTTTTGAAATAATACCTTCTATACGCACTTGTCGCTGCAAGGTTGTCCAAAAAAAATTCATGCTTACATAAGGATTTTGCGCCATATGAAAAGCTTTCCTGCTTTCATAATTGGTAAAAAAAGTAAATCCTTCATCATCAAACTTTTTTAACAAAACAATACGTGATGCCGGTTTTAAATCATCTCCTACCGTTGACAGTACAAAAGCAGTAGGTTCAGGCTCGCTATCCAAAGCTTGCTCCATCCATTCCGAAAACCATTGCATCGGTTGGTGGGGGTAATTATCACCTATCGTATTATTCTTATAATCTTGGCGTATATCATGTAAATCCATAGTAAAAAAATTTAATTATTTATATCTATCTCTCATTTGCAATAGCCTTTCATAAATAGGCAGATAAATAGTGTGTGTAATAGAATTTATTTATATTTATGATGTATAAACAATTTAAATGCCCCTCACGTTCAACCGCACATATAAAATTCATTTCTACTTTCTCACATTTAGCTTTCAAAAGAATTGATTTCACGATAAACTATTTTCATTTAAACTTAAGCTGCCTCATATTTCCAACCGTTTAATACGCAAACCTTATCCTATAAAAAACAAGAAATTATATTCATAACTACTTATATTTTAATATATTTGTACTATTAACAACAAGCCTGCCACAAAGCCATACATGATTGATTTTGAATTAGATATAGACACATCCGAAACACGGATGACTTTACGTAAATTATTACGTCGTCCTAAATATCGCTACCGTGCGGTAAACCGCACGGTACCTCACATCCCGTGGATTATCCTCATTATCATGTCGGTTTATTTCTACAAGGCACGCTTAGCTGATGAGTCGGGTTATAATTTTTTGCAGATGATGCATTCAAAGATGTTATGGGTGGAAGGCATTGGCTATACAAAGCTGGTTGCCCAAATTGTACCTGCTTTTTTATTAATGCTCACTCTACCGCTGAAATATGCTTTAATAGCATACTCTATAACACCCACTCTTTTTATATATACCATTTTTATATTTGTTTATTATGGCTTACGGGATCAACGCTCAGGGTTTCTCATTCTTATTTCGCAAACCATAGGCATACTACATGGCTTTTTCATTCCTACATTCGGACTATATTTTGCCATTCCGCTTTGTATCGCGTTTAATTCGTTTTGGAAGGTAGAACAACGAACTCCTTCCGTAATATGGATTCTTATCATACTTGAAATATGTGCGCTGCTCACGCATCCATTAGCTTTTGTTTTGTTTTTAGTTATCTTTTTCTATAATATTAAGAACGACAGAATAAGAACACTGTATGAATATTTACCTTATATACTCACTTTTTTTGCCGTATGTGCCGGATTTTGGCTAAGGCATTTTTATTTAGGCGAAAACGGCGTGCTTTTTAAACATTCTTATGCCTTAAAAATTATGCTTGGCACTACAGTTCATTGGCAAAATTTTAAAGATGCCTTTTTATTTGCTTTTAAAACCCATACCGAACTTTTGATATGCAGCGTAGCCGCGTTAGGCGTCCTGATAAAACGCAAAGAATGGTTTAACTTGATTTTACTTCTGTCTTGTTTAATTATCTACACGCTTTTCACTAAAACAGGTATTATAAGCGCGGGCAGTTTCATCTCCGACCTGTGGATATATCCACTTATTCTTGTAGCTTTTTTGCCACTCATTTATTTTATTCCCAAAACGCCACAAACAGGAGTAAGAAACATGCTGGTAGTGGGGCTGTTTATACTGATTGGCTACAATATTTACCGAATAGCCACATTGGGAAGCGGATTATATCACAGGGCGCGCCAAATAGAATTTCTAACCGAAGTTGCCCATCAAAAAGGAACAGGTAAATACATTGTAGATTCAGAAACTATAAATCCGGCGTTTGCCGTATCACGCTGGACATTGCCTATCGAAGCCCTGCTTATAGGCAACGAAAACCACAAAAAAAATTCGGTATGCCTTGCCACCACAACCAGTTTGGAATATAATAACAACCAACATATGGTTAAACCTGATGAGTTTTTACTCAACCGTTTCGAGATAAAAAAAAATACATGGCTAAACAATACATATTTCAATCTCCCACACCAACCATACAAATTGCTGAAAGACACAACCCAAAACAATGCCACGGATATGGGAATTGCCCATGTAGAAATTACCATACATAGCAAACAATATTTTTATGCCGGAGAAAAGGCTTGGATATGGGTAGAGGCAAATAATAAGCAAGATACCCCTATATATGCCGGCAAAAACAATAATATTTCTTTTGTTTCTTTATGGGAAAAGGACGGCGAAGTGCTTAACTGGGATGTAATACAAGTGCCTATCCATGCCGATATTATACATTCACTAAAACAATATATTCAAATCAAGGCGCCTTCAGTAAAAGGCAAGCTAAAGCTAAAAGTAGATATCAAATATAATGATAATTGGATTGGGATACGCTCCGGAAAAGATGTTATTATTTATTAGTTTTCACTTTAAACTTAACAAATTTTAATAAGCACAATTAACGCCTTGGCTTTGTATTTGTATATCTTATCTGTTTTATACATATATAATTATGCTAAGGTTTTTTACTCGTATCATTATTTTTTTCACATTTTTTTTACCTGTTATAGCTCAAGCACAAGGCTATAAAATAACACTGAATACTAAAAATACCATAGATTCGGTTCTTTATCTGGCACACGTTTACGAACAACAAATTAGTATCGACGATACCACCAAAATAGCCGACAATCGCTTTGTTTTTATTGATGATGAAGAAATACCTGAAGGTATGTATGCCATTGTAAACGGCAAAAACGAAGTGATTTTTGATTTTTTTATTACTTCAAATAAAGAAACAGAGATAAACGTTGATATGCAACATCCCACGGAATCATTACGTGCAGTAAACTCCATGGAAAACAATCTGTATTTTGATTTCCGGCGTGAGGTGCAAGCCGCCAAAAACAAACTTGACGATGCGGAAAAAATGTACAAGCAAAATCCTGACAATATGATGTATTTGAATAAATACCTGGATGGTATTACTGAATACAACAGCCATGCATTAAAAAAGTACAATAAAATATTTGCTAAAAACAAGCATCTGCTTGCCGCTAAATTTATAAAACTCTCTATCGATCCATTATACAGAGTTTATAACAATAGTAACAAAATACCTGATTCAACAAGCGTTAATCCTATTTATAAATCACAATATCTGGACAATTTCCCGTTTGACGATATTCGCATTATTAACACCAAGTTATTTACCCAAAAAACAGATTTCTACTTGGACACACTCTGCATACAAAGCATTGAATCCTTGAAACCGGAAATCGACAAGCTGTTGTTACTATCCGCTCGGGAGCCTGATTTGCAAGCCTATATGGCATGGTATCTGCTCAATAAATTTGAGCAACCTAAATTTTGGGGATTAGACGCATTATATGTTTATATTTATGATTATTACATTAAATCAAAAAAGATAAAATTGTTATTTCCGTCCATGCAGCCTCTGATTGAAAATAAAATAAAGGTAATGAAACCTTTGCTTATTGGGCAACCGGCACGTCAACTTATGCTGAAAGATATGCAAGGCAACACGCATGATTTACTTAATGTGGACGCAAAATATACCGTTCTTCTTTTTTGGTCAACACGGTGTAGCCATTGCAGGCACGAGATACCCGAATTTGATAAACTTTATAAGGAACTACACACCCCATACAATATGGAAATATTCTCCGTAAGTACAGATACATCTTATAATCAATGGACTTCTTACCTAAAACGCAACCCTAAACCTTGGATTAATGTTTTCGGTCGCAAACCGGTTCAAGGGAACTATTTCAAACTTTATAACGTAATCACCACTCCTACTATTTATATTTTTGACGATAAAAAACAAATTATTGGCAAACAAATACCTCCCGATAAAATTAAAACGCTTATTATAGAAAGAGAAAAAAATAAAAATATGGCAAAGCGCAAGTGAATATGTTAATTATTTTGTTATTAATTTGATAATGCAGACTTATTAAACCTTCTCCGATTTATCTATTTTTGGGCAAACAAAAAAGGCACATGCTAAAAATAGGAATCATCGGTAATGATAAAGCGCTAATAACAGAATACAGCAAAATTATAAACACGCTGCCCAATGTTATACTTGCGGGAATAACAAGCATGCCGCTTGAACCTTTATCAGACACATGCTTGTTAGATGAAGTACTGAAAACTTCTGATATAATATGCATTGTTTCGCCTGCAGGAAAAAACAGTATTACTTATATCCTGAAAAATTTCAAACATGTTTTTTTGGATAATTTTTTCAGCCTTTCGGTGGAAGATTTTCAGTATCTAAGCAACACCGCAAACGAAGCTGATGTAGCTTTCCGTATAGCAAATACAAGTAGTTTATACCCCATAAAACATTGGACCGAACAACACCAATTATTACCTAAATACGTAGAGATACAACAACACGACAAAAGCAAAAGCATCAACAGTTTATTATTTGCCAATATTGGCATTGCCATAAAGCTTGCCAGAGCAAATATCCGCAAAATACATTCTATAGGCATGAATACCCTAAGCAGCGGAAATCAGGTAGCAGCCATACAACTTGAATTCAGCAACGGATGCGTAGCCGATATAAACTTAAACACCATTACAACACAACCGCTGCATAAGCTTTCTATCTATTATCCTCAAGGATATGATGTATTGGATTTGCTTGAATTTAAAGAAAACAACTTCCAACAAAAAGCAGGCAATACATTGCATGGCGAAAAATTTAATAATCTGAACCAAGAAATTACGGATTTTATAAACAGTATGGGTAATAATTATCTGCATACAAAATACAACTGCGTGGATGAAGAAATCCTTTCTGCCACAATTCAAATCAAGAAAAAATTAGCGGAAACTTTTGTTTCTTAGATAGATCCACTTTCAATCATTAGTACAATCAGCTCAATATCGGCATCTTCCTGCGCCGCATGGTATTGCGACTTGAGATTATAGCCAAAAAAACGGGCAAACGTTTGATAGAAAAATGCCCTGAAAGTTCCCCTGAATTCTTTGAGGATATCATAGGATGTGGTGTTTGTTTCCCTGTCTATAAGTTTGAGCAAAATTCTTCCTTGCGTAAAAGTTAAATCTCGTAGTTCTTTCCCAAATTTTCTTTCTATTTCAGCCTCAGCACCTTTCATTAATGCTTTCCTTTGGCTATTATTTTTTACATTTGCAAGCAGTGAAGAATATTCGTTAAATTTTTTACCTGCAATCTTGGCATAAGGATATACTTTTTTAACGTTATAAACCAGCCTGTACCATTCACGTCCGCGTGGAGAATCAGGCGTGCTGGGTGTACCGTAAACCGTAACACCGGTTATATAGACCACCGGAATAGTATCTCCATAGTAAACAATGGTAGAACACAGCCATCCTTTGTCAGTTTTGGGATTCAGCACTTGTGCTTTAGCTGCAAAAGAAATGGTAAATAACAAACAAAAAATAAATATCTTAATTTTAGTTGTCATACCTATAATTTGGACAATAACTATGCCGTTTATGCAAGTGTTTATGCCACTTTTAAACGTGACAAATTGGTTTTCTTCAACTTTTGTTCAGCGTAGGCTTTATCTATTACTAATTTAGCCTGCTTAGCCGCATTTCCGGGCAGTTCAAACATCGCATCCGTAAGTATTGCTTCCAAGATAGAACGTAAGCCACGGGCACCCGTTTTAAATTCTATAGCTTTATCTACAATATATTCATAAGCTTCGTTTTTGAAAATCAACTCCACGTTATCCATCTCAAAAAGCTTAACAAATTGTTTTATCAAAGCGTTTTGCGGCTCGGTTAAAATACGCAGCAAAATATCCCTGTCTAACGGATTCAGGTAAGTTACCACAGGCAACCGACCTACAAGTTCAGGAATAAGCCCAAAACTCTTTAAATCCTGTGGAGCAACATATTGCAACAAGTTTTCACGGTCAATTTGCTCATCATCTTTATCCTTCTTGTATCCAATAATATTGGTATGCACGCGGGCTGCTATTTTCTTGTCGATGCCGTCAAAAGCACCTCCTGAAATAAACAGGATATTGCGGGTATTCACTAAAATCATCTTCTGTTCCGGATGTTTACGCCCTCCTTGAGGTGGAACGTTAACCTCCGCACCTTCTAACAATTTTAACAAGGCTTGTTGGACTCCTTCGCCCGAAACATCACGTGTGATAGAAGGGTTGTCGCTTTTGCGTGCAATTTTATCGATTTCATCAATAAATATAATTCCACGCTCCGCAGCTTGCACATTATAGTCGGCAGCCTGAAGCAGGCGAGATAAAATACTTTCTACATCTTCGCCCACATATCCGGCCTCGGTGAGTACGGTGGCATCAGCAATACAAAAAGGAACATCCAATAGCTTGGCAATAGTGCGCGCAAGTAAGGTTTTTCCCGTTCCGGTTTCGCCAACAAGTATAATGTTTGATTTGTCAATCTCTACATCTTCATCAAGACGAGATTGTGCATGATTTAAACGTTTATAATGATTGTAAACGGCTACAGCCAATACACGTTTTGCATCGTCCTGCCCTATTACATACTTATCTAAATATGTTTTTATCTCTTGGGGCTTGGGAACCTTAGATAAAACCTGTCCTGACTTTTTACTAAAACTGATTTCTTCTCTTATAATCTCTCTCGCCTGCTCCACGCAATAATCACATATGTGTCCTTCTACCCCTGCTATCAATACATTAGCTTCTTTTTTAGTACGACCACAAAAGGAACAACGTTCTTCGTTTTTTGCCATTTTTATGCTATTATTTTAAGGCTACAAAGGTAAGGAAAATTAGAAGAACAAAAAATCCCCTACGCATCATTATAAAATGTTAACGTTAAGCTTTAGAATGACAAACAGACATCAAAAAATATTCCGGCAGAAACAGGGCTGTACACATCCAAAAAAATTACATATTATATACAGTCGCTACTTCCCGGTCACTGTGGGTTTAGTTGTTTTTACAGGATTTTTAAACAACTTTTTTGCATACGCCTCATCGTAGCCATAAATATCTTCTCTGAAATGTATAGTACCACCATTCCTATTTACCCATGACGTAAAATAAGTAATTAACACAGGTATGGGCGTTTTGAGGCTTATAAATTTTTCTTCTGTCGTTGCCAGCATTTGCTTTATTTTTTCATCGTCCCACTCGGGGTTGTTGAGGACATATTTTGCAAACTTAAAAGGCTCACTCAACCTTATACATCCATGGCTAAAACTTCTTTTATCTCTTTGAAACAAGCTTTTTGAAGGTGTATCGTGAAAATAAATATTATAACTATTAGGAAACAAAAACTTAACCCTACCCAGCGAGTTCCAGTCGCCGGGAGTTTGTCTTATTACGGGTAATCCGTCTTCTTGTCCCACTACTTCGTAATGATTTCTGGCAAGATATTCATCGCTCATGTTGGGCATAATTTCCTTTTTGACAATGCTTGGGGGTATATTCCAATAAGGGTTAAACACCACTTGGTTTATTTTACCGGTGAAAACGGTAGTGGAAGTTCCTTCTTTTCCTACCACCACATTCATATCCCACACAGGTTTGCCTCCATCATACATATGAAGCTTAAATTCGGGAATGTTTACCATGGCGGCACGACCTTTATCATTGGTTTCCAACGGAATCCAACGCATGCGCTGTATGTTTACTATAATCTGTTGAATACGTTCTTCTACCGGAATATTTAAGTCTTTTATAAAAATCTGATTTGCAATGCCGTCAGGCTTATAGCCATAAACTTCCTTAGCTGCATTCACCGCATTTGCAAGCCCATTATCATATACATCCGTGAAAGTTGAGTCCGCTCCCGCCAGAAAACCTTCAGCCTTCAGGCGCTTCTTCAATTCTATCACTTCTACTCCCTTATAACCCAATTTTAAATCTTTTTTCACAATTACAGGTTTCCAACCTCCTTGATCCATAAATTTCTTATACCTTATCACTTCATCTCTCAAAAGCTTAAACTGTTTATTGTTAACAGGTGCGTTTGCATCAGCAAATCGCTCTTTTTTATTGATAGCCCTTTCTAAAGTTTCTTTTAATGTAAGCTGCTTTTTGGGGATATACCATTCCAACGACTTGAGGTCAAATCCGGGATATTGAGAAAACACCTTATCTGCATATCTATAAAAAATACGCGTAAACTCAAAATCCAAATTCTGGAATATGGAATCGTTTTTTACCTTCAAAGGCTCTTTTAATATAAGCTTGTCTATATACTTTGCAAATTTCTTGGTGTACATGGTTGTGTCGCCTGAATAATTTACATAGTTTTTTATCGTATTCCAAAACGACAAGGTATGCTCCGGCATGCCCTCAGGGGCAAACCATGCATATTGATAGTTGCGGCTGTTATAAAAGCTTTTTACAAAAGCGCACATGCGCTCACATAATGTATCTACCTCCATGTATTTATCTACAACTTCTTTTGTCATAAAAATTTTGTTAAAAGCATTGGTAGAATCAATAGATGTATCTAATTGGGTAATTTCAGGAACCGGCTTATTGCTTTTTCTGGGCTTGTATCCTTTGCGACAAGCATCGAACGATATAATTATTGCTATAGCTAAAATGAAGGGGAGTATTTTTATTTTCATATATAAAAATTTTAAATATTAATATCTATAAAAATGTATGGTTAATGGTTAACCGTATATTATAAAATGTGATTCAAAATAATGTTGTTGTTATAACAAAATTCTGCTCATTTTGATTTGTAATTATAAAATTTAGCTGCAAAATCCATTCTTTATAATAGAAAAGGATGGAGTATTATTGATTTTACAGCAACACTTCATGCCCTTCAACATAAAGACAAATAAAAATTAATATATTTTAAATATTTTTATATAACATTTCCCTATTCCCAATATTTAAAAAAATGACGCACAGGTCCGTGTCCGTTGCCTATTTTATAATCAGCGCCAGCAACAATAGCCTGATGAATATAGTTTTTTGCTTCTTGCACAGCCTCGTCTAATGCAAATCCTTTCGCCAGGAAAGCAGCCAATGCTGAAGAGAGCGTACAGCCTGTTCCGTGCGTATTTAAACTATTTATCTTCTCTGAGTTCAACTCTATAACAGTATTGTTTTCAGCATTATAAAAAATATCGGTTAAAGAATTTTCTTCCAAATGCCCACCTTTTAAAAAAACCGAAACTCCCGCATGCATGCTCAATAGTTTCACATTATCAAGCATTTGCTGATACGAAGAAATTTTTTTACCCAACAAACGCTCGGCTTCCGGTATATTGGGCGTAATTAAGCGCGCAAGCGGCAATAAGTCATGTATTAAAGTTTGTATGGCTTCATTCTGCAAAAGGCTATCACCTGAAGTGGCAACCATAACGGGATCAAGAACTATATTTTTTATTTTATATCTGCCAAGTACCGAAGCTACGGTTTTTACCACTTCGGGAGTATGTAACATCCCTATTTTAACGGCATCGGCGCCTATATCATCCAACACAGCTTCTATTTGTGCTTTTATAATATGCGTGGGAACAGCATGCACATCCTGCACACCCATTGTATTTTGTACAGTGATGGCTGTGATAGCTGTTGCGGCATAACAGCCGCAAGCAGAAATTGTTTTTATATCGGCTTGTATGCCGGCACCCCCTCCCGAATCGCTTCCGGCTATAGAAAGAACTTTGTAATATTTAAAATCTGACATGATGTTTTTTCACGATTTATCGTCTGAATTTGTATGATCCAACTCGGTTTTATTGATTGCTTCCAAAGGTTGTCCGTCTTGTTGGATTTCTATAATTTTGGTAGAAACCGCGTACTGGTCGGGGTATATTTTTCCGCCTAACTCCAACGCCCACGCCTTTGTAAACTCAGCTCCGAAATAAAGTATAAATGAGGAATAGTAAACCCAAACCAACAACATAATTATGGAAGCCGCAGCACCGTATGTTGTGTTTATAGTGCTATTGGAAATATAATAAGATATGCCCACTTTCCCTACCAAAAAAAGCAATGTGGTTACCAAAGCGCCTATGGACACATCTTTTAGCTTAATCTTAGCATCAGGCAGCATTTTAAATATCAATGCAAATAAGCCGCCTGTAACAATAAAATTGGTAATAAAAGTAGATATTTTAATAAGATTAACGGTTGCATTGGGAAAATACATCGACAAACGGTGATGAAAACCATCAATAATAGAATTTACCGACAAAGAAACAAGCAAAACAAAACCAATGCTCACTATCAGGGAAAAAGATAAAAACCTATTTTGGATAAACTTGAGCCAACTTTTTTTAGGCTTAGGCTTAATACCCCAAATGATATTCAATGAATCTTGAATTTCCGCAAAAACCGAAGTGGCACTGACAAACACCACCACCACACCCAATATGGTGCTAAAAACGCTTTTATTAGATATAGCGGCATTGCGAATCATGTCTTGTATGCGCAAAGCTATGTCACTCCCAACAATGGTGCTTAGCTGGGTATATACCTGACCTTCAACAGCTTCTCTGGCAAAGAAATAACTTACTACAAAAATTAAAACAATAAAAAAGGGAGCCAGCGAAAAAACAGTTGCATAAGCCAGTGATGCACTTAGCTTGGTAACTTTGTCATCCATAAAACCATTGACAGCGGTTACCAACACATGCCATACCGATTTAAAGGTAACTTTGCGCGTTGACAAAGATGAATTTGTATCCATAATCATAAAAATAATGCAAATATAAAACTAAAAGAATTATCTATTTTTAACAGCATTGCCATTGTTTTGTTTTTATTTATCAAACTTGTCAACGCATGCTTTCATGTATAAAATTTGTCTTCAAATCTTAATGTATGCTTTTGAAATCCCAATAAAATACTTTTATAGTAATTTAGCAATTAAATAAGTAAAAAATCTTACCTTTGCAAACTTATTTTCAGTCAGTTTTTTTAAACAGATATAATTAATTTTTAAACACATACAACCTTCATTAATAATGGATATTACAAGAGAGAAAACAGGCGAACAAACAGCAACCGTAAAAATGGTTGTTTCACCATCGGATTATGAACAAAATGTAAACAAGATATTGAAGGACTACCAACGTAGCGCCAACATTCCGGGGTTCCGCAAAGGTCATGTGCCTTTCGGCATGATAAAAAAGCAATACGGTAGCGCCATTATGATTGATGAAATTAACAAATTGGTTTCCGATAAACTGCACAACTACATACACGAAGAAAAACTTGATATTTTGGGACAACCTTTACCTAACATCGAAAAAAATCCAAATGAAGAGTGGGAAGAAGGAAAGAATTTTGAATTTTACTTCGATTTAGGTTTTGCCCCCGAATTTGACTTGAAACTTGATGACTCTGTTGAAGTTGAATTCCAAAAAATTACGGCTAATACCGAAATGGTTGACCGCTATATTGATGACATGCGCACACGCTTAGGAAAAATGGAAAATGTGGATGCTGCGGGAGAAAAAGATATTATTTTAGGAGAATTTGAACAATTAGATGCTGATGGCAAAGTCCTTGAAAACGGCATAAAAAAAGATGCACGTGTACAAGTAGATAAAATAAGCGACAAAAAAGTACATGGCAAAATGGTAGGCGCCAAAGCCGGCGACGTTATCATTTTTAATCCCGTAAAAGCTATAAACAACATTGTGGATGTAGCGGTTATGTTAGGCATATCTAAAGAAGAAGCCGAAAAAATGGATTCAGACTTTAACTACACGGTTAAAGAAATTTCCAACTTACAACCGGCTAAGCTCAACGAAGATTTTTACAATAAAGTATTTCCCGAAGCAGGAATAAAAACGGAAGAAGACTTAAAAAGCAAGATTAAAGAAGAATTGGAAAAATCTTTTGAATCTACAAGCAATGCACTCTTTTCAGGTAAGGCACAACAAGCCATTATGGAAAAAACGGCTATCAGCCTGCCCGATGATTTTATGAAACGTTGGCTCAAAGAAACCAACGAACAACTTTCGGATGAAGATATTAATCGTGACTATGATAAATATGCCGAAGGAATGAAATGGCAACTGATTGAAAACAAAATTATCAAAGATGCCGATATAAAAGTTGAAGATCAAGAAATACGCGACCAAGTGAAAGATTATTACTTGCAAGGATGGCGCAGTATGCCTTTGACTGAGGATTTGGCAAAACGTTTGGAAGAAATTGCAAACTCTTTTATTCAGGAAAAACCAAACGAAATCCGCCAGATTATTGATACATTATATTCGCAACGCGTTGCTGAGTATATAAAATCAAAAGTAAAATTAAATGAATCATCTGTTACTTACGATGAATTTGCTAAATTAGACGCTCAAAATAATAAATAATATGGATTTTAATAAAGAGTTCCGTAAATATGCTGTGGGCCACAGAGGCATTAACAGCAATGCATTGGACAGATATACCCGCACGGTTTCACAGGGCGGGGGCTATATTTCGCCCACTATCATTGAAGAACGCCAGTTAAACGTTGCTTCTATGGACGTTTTTTCTCGTTTGATGATGGACAGGATTATATTTTTAGGAGTTCCTATTGACGATTATGTTGCCAATATTATACAGGCTCAATTGTTATTTTTGGATTCCGTTGATTCTAAACGCGATATACAAATCTACCTGAACACTCCGGGAGGCTCTGTATATGCAGGATTGGGCATTTACGATACCATGCAGTACATATCTCCTGATGTAGCAACCATTTGCACAGGAATGGCAGCATCTATGGGTGCCGTGTTATTATGCGCAGGCGAAAAAGGAAAACGTACGGCATTAAAACACTCACGTATCCTTATTCATCAGCCTATGGGTGGCGCTGAAGGACAAGCTTCCGATATAGAAATCACCGCGAAAGAAATTCTTAAACTCAAAAAGGAATTGTATGATATTATTGCCGAACATTCAGGACAAACATACAAGAAAATTGAGAAAGATGCCGACCGCGATTATTGGATGACAGCTCAGGAAGCTAAAGATTATGGCATGATTGATGAAATATTGTTTTCGGAAAAGAAAAAATAAAAACACTTTCGTAATTTATCCTAAAAAGCCGGAGATTTCCGGCTTTTTTATTGCCCTGCAAAAATCACATGTAACAAAAACTTAATATTATCCATACCCATAATAAAATATCTTTGTAAATACGAAACAGTGAAACAAAATTAAAACATCAAAAAATGAACGTAGAAAAAAATGCTAATTGCAATCATAATCGCCATGCAGCTACAGGCGGAGCCTTTTACGGCTTAGGTTTTATAGGTGCTGCCGTATATTTCATAGGGCAAGCATCATCGTTTTGGCTGGGAGTTATAGGATTTCTAAAAGCTTTGGTATGGCCCGCATTTCTTGTTTACCAGGCATTTAAAACATTAGGCGCTTAAAAAATTTATCCTTATTCTGGCTTACATTATGCAATCCACGGATTTGTTTTTATCTTAGCCTTAAAATATTTTTACCATGAATAAATGGCTACGATTGTATTTAGTTTGCCTACTTCTTTTAACTGCAACAAACGGATTTTCGCAAAGAGAAACATTATTGTTAAAAAGCGGTTGGAAATTTAAAAAAGGTAATAATTCGGAAGCTTTCCAAAAAGATTTTAACGATACGGATTGGGAAAGTGTGCATATTCCACACGATTGGGCAATAAGAGAACCTTTTATTGCTAATGGCGACGGCACCACAGGAAAACTCCCATGGAAAGACGAAGCTTGGTACAGGCTTTCTTTACATCTTCCAAAAAATTATCATAACAAAAGGATATTTCTATTGTGCGATGGCATTATGGCTTTCCCCTCTGTATATGTAAACGGGAAATTAGCCGGAAAATGGGACTATGGGTATAATGCCTTTTATTTGGATATAACCGATTTGGTGAACGTACCCGAAACAAATAGGTTAGCCATACATGCAGATACACGTATGCATGATAGTCGTTGGTACCCTGGAGCCGGCATATACCGCAACATACAGCTTATTGCTGTAAATCCTTTACATATTAACCTGTGGGGGATACACGTATGCTCGTCTTTAGAAAATAAAAATAAAGCGAAAATATACACGCAAACAAGCATTACAAATAATTATAACACCGATAAAAACATCATTATAAAACACACCTTATGGAACGGTAATAAAAAAATAATCGAAAAAGATAGCTTAATCCATAGTGAAGCCAACAATTCTAAAACAATTGCAACCACATTACAGCTAAAGCATCCCATTTTATGGGATATTGATAAGCCGCATTTGTATAAACTTACAACTGAAATATTTATAAACGGTAAATTAATAGACAATGAAATTACAAATATCGGCATAAGGGATTTAAAATTTACACCTGATGATGGGTTACACCTGAATGGCAAACGGCTACAAATTAAAGGAGTAAATCTGCATCACGATTTAGGTGCGTTGGGGGCTGCATGCAATAGGTATGCAATGCAGCGGCAACTTGAGATAATGAAAGCAATGGGATGCAATGCCATACGCACCAGCCACAACCCTCCGGCATCACAATTGTTAGACTTGTGCGATAAAATGGGATTGCTTGTATTTGAAGAACTCTTTGACCAATACAACGAAAAAGCCGATATTACGGATACAACAGATTTTAAGAATTTTGCCCTGCGAAACATACGCAATACAATCCAAAGGGATCGCAATCATCCCTGCATTTTTATATGGAGCGTGGGCAATGAAATGTATGATGTGCAACTTGATAAAGATCATGGTTTTGAGAAATTAAAAACAACCGTAAGTTATGTAAAACAATATGACAGTATGCGTCCGGTAACCATGGTTTGTGACAATTATGAAAGCGCCAACCTCCGCCATTTCGATTTTTATGATGTGCATTGCTGGAATTATGGGCGTAGGTATAGTTTAGCCCGAAAAATAGCGCCCCAAAAATCCGTTATTATAAGTGAATCGTCATCCACAGTGAGCACCAGAGGCTTTTATGAACTACCACTCCCAAAAAACAAGACTGACTTTACAACCTCTTTACAAGTAAGTTCATATGATTATAATGCGCCCGGTTGGGCTGAACTGCCCGATGACGATTTTATGTGGCAACAGCAGGATAAATATGTTGCGGGCGAATTTGTATGGACAGGCTTTGACTACCTCGGAGAGCCCACACCCTATACAAACACGTGGGCTAAAAACAAAAGTCTTTCAGCCCAAAGCGCTGCCAGAAGTTCCTACTTCGGAATTGTAGATTTATGCGGTATTCCCAAAGACAGGTATTATCTTTATAAAAGCTACTGGAAACCTGAAGAAACAACTTTGCATATTTTGCCTCATTGGAATTGGGAAAATGACACAATAAAAACCATTCCTGTTAGAATATATACCAATGGTGATTGCGCTGAACTGTTTGTAAATGGTAAATCGCAAGGGAAAAAATGTAAGAATCCCCTTTCAAACAAATCCTCCGAACGTTTCAGAATTTGTTGGGACAGCGTTACTTACTCTCCGGGCAAATTGACGGCTATTGCCTATAAAAACGGAAGAAAAACAGCAGAAAAATCCGTCTACACGGCAGGAAAACCCTATAAAATAAAACTCAGTCCCCATAAAAAAACAGTAAATGCCGATGGAGAGGATATATCCTATATTTTAATAGAGGCGGTTGATAAAACAGGGAATCTATGCCCACTTGCAACCAACGAAATAAAAATAAACCTGAAAGGAGTAGGAGAAATTGCAGCGGTAGATAATGGCAATCCTCAATCTTTAGAGCCCTTTAACGCTGATAAGGTAAACCTTTTTCATGGTAAAGCCATGTTGATGGTAAAATCGGGGAATAAAAAAGGGCGCATTACCATACATGCACAAAATCCTGTGCTGCAATCTGCTACAACATTCATAAAAGTTCAGTAGCCATATTATACAAACAATAAAAGGTCTCTGTTGAGACCTTTTATTGAGCATACATTTCCTTTTACTTGGTCAATGCTTCAATTTCGTCTAAAATTCTATTCATTTTTTTAACTGCAAGGTCAAAAGGAACGCTTGTGGTCATATCCACACCCAACTCTTTCAATAGTTCGATAGATGTTTTAGAACCCCCTGAAGAAAGGAATTTTAAATATTTTTCTACCATTTGCGGTTCACTGTTCATTATTTTTTCAGCAATAGCTAAAGCTGCCGTATATGAAGTGGCATAGTTAAAATTATAATAGCCCAAATAAAAATGAGAAATATATGCCCATTCGCAAGCATATGCGTCTTCTATGTTACATACGCCTTTATCCTGCCCGTAATATTCACGCATCAAGGTTAAGTATAATTTGTTAAAATCATCAGCCGACAAGCTTTCCCCTTTTTCGGTACGTTCGTTAATAAGCATTTCAAATTCGGCAAACAAGGTCTGACGGAATATAGTTTGACGAAAAGCTTCTGCATAGCTACATAAAATAGATAATTTTTCTTTAGGGTCGGTTATTTTTTTCAACACATCTTCAACCAATAATGCTTCATTGGTGGTAGAAGCAACCTCAGCAACAAAGCTTGCATAGTGCGAAGATGGATAGGGTTGTGTTTTATTTGAAAAATAAGAGTGCATGGTATGTCCCAACTCATGTGCCAGCATACTCACATCATCAAACTTGTTGTTATAATTTATTTTAATGTAAGGGTGGGTTCCATATACGCTGTTACTGTAAGCTCCCGAAGCTTTTCCAATTGTGGGATAAACATCTATCCAACGATTTTTAAAAGCCATATCCAAGGTGGAAACATATTCATTACCTAATACCGAAAGTGCATTTTTTATTAACTCCTGCCCTTTCTCGTAATCATAACTTTGTTTTACCCCTTTAACCAAGTTAGGATAAAAATCATAGTAATGCAAATCGTTCAATCCCAGCATTTTCTTTCTAATATTCAAATACCTGTGCAATACGTCCAAATTCTTTTTCACGTTTTTTATTAAATTGGTATATACTTCCACGGGCAATTCCTTAGGATAAAGCGAAGCTTGCAACGTATTTTCGTATCCTCTGGCATTTTTATAGAATATGTTTTTCTTGATTTGTCCGTTTAATAACACGGCATTGGTACGTTCAAAAGATTTTAGCGTGGAATAAAAAGCATTGAAAACTTTTATGCGGTTTTCCCTGTCAGCATCATACCGATGTAAAGAATAACCCGATACATCTATCAAAGCTTTGTTTCCATTAGCCAATTGTATTGTAGTATATGGCAAATCGGCATTGTTAAGCACATTGTTGGCATTGCCCGGCAAGTCGCTCATGATACCTGCTTTGGCTATCAATTGTTCCTGAGCGGCAGGAAGCGTGTATTTTTTCATACGCTGCAACTGCGCAAAATATCTTTTATAGGGTTCCAGCTTTTTCTCCTGCTTTATAAACTGATTGATTTTTGCTTCGGGAATAGCTTGTAACTCAGGATCCATAAAAGATGTAGCCGTAGAATATTTAGCATATAACATACTCAACTGATCGTTCATAGACAATGGAAACGCTTCGCGGGTGTCTTGGTCCGAAAGCAATGATGCATACAGCCAAAGCTTATCAAATGTATGATTGATGGATGAAATCAACTCTAAACTATTATATAAAGAGGTGGCTGATGCGCCAAGTTTTCCTTTTATTTTTGAAGCATTTTCAATTAAAGCGGGAAGCGAGGCTTTATCTTTCTCCCACTCTGCCTGGGTAGCATAAATATCTTTTAAATTCCATTTATATTTTTCTTCTATCTGGTCGCGGGTTTTACCTGCAGAAGAAAGCGTTGTTTGACTGTGTGCGGTATAATTCATACATAAAAATACAAAACCGACTACACAAATGAAAGTATTTTTCTTCATGTTAATTAGTTATATTTTAGGGTTAAGTAAAAAAATATTTCCACAAAAATATTTATAAATCATTCACCAATTACAAATTTATTTTTATTATTTATCAACTTATATAAAAACTAATACA
This sequence comes from uncultured Bacteroidales bacterium, assembly GCA_937889945.1. Classification (GTDB taxonomy): domain Bacteria; phylum Bacteroidota; class Bacteroidia; order Bacteroidales; family UBA4417; genus UBA4417. Next base: position 48,355 of record CALBZC010000010.1, on the reverse strand, counting down.
TATCAATATAAAATAGTTTTCTATTTTAATTGAAAACATTAGACGAATGGGTTATAAAAATAATTGGATGAGCTGCATAAAGCTTATTGCAACACTTCTACACACCGCTGCAAGGCGCTACATTTGTAGTTGCAATTATGATGATTATAGAGTTTGGATAGCAGCCTGCACCATTTTCTGAGGACATCCACATCTGACAGAGGTTTAAAATATTCCTCCGAAAGAGATAATTTATAGCAGTTGAAAAATTTGCAAATTTGCTCTTTGATGTAAAATCCATTATCGTCCAACAGGTTAAGATAAAAAGCCAATTCTTTTTCTCTTACCGTTTCACCCTGTTCCTCATATACATCAATATGCAACGCCAATAAAAAATTATCTGCAATGTTAACTACATCCAAATTAACACCCATATGCTCGGCAAGTATAAGCGCCAGCATGGTAATGCTAAGACTATTACCTGCATGGGTTTGTATCATATTCTCCAAAAAATACGTATCTGTATCCGCTAAAGACACATGACTTCCTGATATTCCTAAATCTTTACGCAGCACCCTGCTCAAAAGTTCTACCTTATCAATGGCGGTTAAGTCGTCGGTTATTTCAAGCCATATATCTTTTTTTATCTTGGATATTTTATTGAGCCAATGTGTGTTATCCTGATGAGGGTTTAAGAAAGAATGTAAAATTAAATAACCGTTTAGCAAACTTTGTCCCGCTGCTTTCCAATTTTCCAAGCTGCTCACCAACTTGTTTTGTCTTATTTCTTTTATCAAATACTCTATTCTGGAACGCTTAAGCTGATTGGTTGTATCAAACCAGGCATCCTCTAATCTATCGGCAAAATTATCCGCTCCACTGATAATTTCACCGGAAATATTTTCAAAAACCTGTGAATCAGGGTCATCAAGCAGTTCAATCAAGTAATCTAAATGCTGTGGGCTCATGTTTTGCACTGTATGTTAAAAAAAACAATGTAAAAATACATTGATATTATAGCTTATAAACAATTATAAGTATATACTTTTCAACATCTGTAGGTTAAAATTGTTGGTTAACCTTTCACAAATCTTTCAAGAAAGTGGGTTATCATATTTTCAACATCTTTATGATAGTCGCCTGCAAACTTTTTAGCAACTCTGTTAGCTACAATGGTGCAGATGGTAAGGGTTTCATGTCCCAGCATTTTCCCTAATCCGTATAAAGCGGATGTTTCCATTTCAAAATTGGTAATTCTGCTACTGCCGAAGTGAAAATTCTCCACCAAACGATTGACCTCAGGATAAGCAAGTTTAAGTCGCAATTCGCGCCCTTGCGGTCCGTAAAACCCTGGAGCAGTAAGCGTTATACCTTGTATTAAATCACCTGCATATTGATTTAGCAACGTTTGGGAAGCTTTAACGGCATAAATACCGGGCAATTTTTCGTTCCATGAAGTATGCTTAACAAAAGCCTCGGCTAATTCTTTTTCATTTACCGCTTCTTGCTGCTTATAAAAATATAACAAACCGTCTAATCCTATGCCATGAGAAGAAGCCACCATAGTGCCGGGCTCTATATCTGCCTGCAAAGCGCCGGAAGTTCCCAGCCTGATGAGATTAAGTTTACGATGTGAGTTCTTTATCTCTCGCTTATCCAAGTCAATATTAGCAGCGGCATCAAGTTCGTTAATAACAATATCCAGGTTGTCCGTCCCCATTCCGGTAGAAAGAACAGTCAAGCGCTTTCCCCCTATAGTGCCCGTATGCGTGGTGATTTCACGGTTTGCAGCAGTAAAATCAACGGAATCAAAATTTTTAGAAATGGCTTTCACCCTTCCGGGGTCGCCAACCAATATAATTGTATCTGCAATATTTTCAGATCTTACATGCAAGTGATATACTGTGTTATCCGCATTTAAAACCAACTCAGAAGCTTCAATTTTACTCATAAAAACAATATTTTAATATTTTTCCACAAATATAACACTTAGTTTGAACCAAGTGTATAATTTTGGCATTCGAATTTGATAGAAGCAGATAAAAAACAAATAAAACATCCTAAATACCAACGCCTCTAATTTAATAAAACCAACAAATGAATGCTGAAATTATAACCATAGGCGACGAATTGCTTATAGGACAGGTGGTTGACACTAACTCTGCCTGGATTGCCCAACAATTAAACGATATAGGAATTTCTGTTGCACAAATTACAAGCATTTCAGATAGTGAAACGCATATACTTACCACACTGCAAGAGGCAACTTCCCGTGCAGATGTTATACTCATTACAGGAGGATTAGGACCTACCAAAGACGATATTACCAAAACCACTTTATGCAACTATTTTAATACACATCTTGTTTTTAATGCAGAAGCGTATAAAACGGTAGAAAGAATATTTGCCGCCCGCAATATGCCCGTAAGCAACACGAACAGACAACAAGCCATGTTACCGGCATGTTGCACCATGATTCCCAATGTAAACGGCACCGCGCCTGCCATGAAATTTGAAAAAGAAGGCAAAATATACATTTCCATGCCCGGAGTGCCTTTCGAGATGAAAGAAATTATGCAAAATCACGTTATTCCTATGTTGCAAGTATTATCTGATACCTGCATAATACATCGGACTATTTTAGTTGAAGGCATAAGCGAATCAAACCTCTCCGATTTGATAGAACCTTGGGAAACAAAGCTACCCTCACATTTAAAACTTGCTTATTTGCCTAACAGCGGGCTTATTCGTTTGCGCATAACAGCTAAAGGTTACAACAAAGCCATATTGGAAAAAGATGTTGCGGATGCAGAAAACAAGCTTATCCCTTATATAAAAAAATATATGTATGGGCATGATGAAGAGTCGTTGGAATATATTATCGGAAAAATCTTACGCGAACAACATTTGACGCTTGCAACCGCCGAAAGCTGCACGGGAGGAAACATAGCACACCTTATAACCGGCGTGGCGGGAAGCTCGGCATACTTTAAAGGAAGCGTGGTAGCCTACGCTAACGAAATAAAAGAGAATATATTGCATGTACCACATGATATTATTGACAAACACGGAGCTGTGAGTGAAGAAGTTGTACGTTGCATGAGCGAAAATATAAAAAGTTTATTTCATACAGATTATGCGATTGCGGTGTCAGGCATTGCAGGACCTGCAAGCGACGATACACAAAAGCCTGTGGGGGGCACATGGATTGCGTTGGCTACTCCTGCCGAAACCCTAACCGCATATTTTTTGTTCGGAAAAAAACGCGAAACTAATATTTCAAGGGCTACCAATGCTGCATTACACATGCTTTATAACCATTTAGTAAATAAATTTTAAATTATTTTTATATAACACTTTGATTTTTGGAAAATTATTCGGACTTTTGCAATCCATTTTTGAAAAGCATAATAACCATGGCAAGAGTTTGTGAAATTACAGGAAAGAAAGTACAAATAGGAAACAGCGTTTCTCACTCAAATATCAAGACAAAACGCAAATTTTATCCTAACCTTCAAACAAAGAAATTCTTTGTTCCGGAAGAAAACAAATGGATTACATTGAAAGTATCCACATCTGCAATGCGCACCATTAACAAAAAAGGTATTACCGCATGCATAAAAGAAGCCCGCGAAAAAGGTTTTTTAGACAAGTAAATAATTGTAATGAGTATATAAAAGCTGTTTCTTTGTGTTGGGAAACGGCTTTTTTTATTTAACATTTTTTGTATAGGCTGTTAACATTTTTTTTGAAAATAAATTTACATCTCCTTTTGTATATCTTTATTCCGCATATTTTTGTAGCATACTACACTACATGAAAAACAAAGGACTATACTTTTTTATTTTTAGCCTGCTTGCTTTTCCGGAGGTTGTATTTTCTCAGCAACAAGAGCAATTAATACAGTTTTCGGGAATAGTAGTTACGGGCGACAGCCTTAAACCTATTCCTTTTGCCCACGTTGTGATTAGCAAAACAGGGAAAGGCTCGGTTGCCGATTTTCATGGTTTCTTCTCTCTTGTAGTACGCAGAAAAGATAAAATTACTTTCTCAGCCATGGGCTTTAAAAAAGCACACATTACCATTCCCGACACTTTAAAAACCGACAGGCTAACGGTGGTGCAGATTCTTACATCCGATACGCTTGTGCTGCAAACTACCGTTATTTATCCTTGGCCCAATAAAGAAGTATTCCGGCAACATTTTATCCACGATAAAGTTCCTGAAGATATATATGCCATAGCACGCAAAAATTTAGAAGGCATCGGCGTTATTGCCTCACTGGATTATGGTTTTGCGCCCGATGAACATAACTTTAGAGCAAATGAATCATATAAAGCATTCAGACAACGGGAAAGTAATGCGCTGTATTCAAAAGGGCAGTTGCCGTATAATTCTTTAATGAATCCGCTGGCATGGTATGAGTTTGTGAAAGCCCTGAAACGTGGCGATTTTAAACAAAAAGACTAAGCATATTACAACTTGTCTCCTTTTTTCTACCATTCATCCTTTTATTTTTTTCTTTTGTTATAGTTACCCCCATTTTTGCCTTAAATTATTAAGGCAATGACGAAATATTTGTTAACTCTATTCTTTTCTTTTTTCGGCATCACTATTCTCTATGCTCAACAATATGTGCGGGGAAAGGTAACCGACCTCAAAAACAACGCGTTACCTGGCGCTAATATTACTATTAAAGGCACATACGAAGGCACAACTACCGATTCATCGGGCAACTACCAACTTAAATTGTCAAATTCGCAACATTCGCTTATCGCATCTTTCGTGGGCTATGAGGCACTGGAGAAAACAATACCTATTTCGCAACGTGTGATTATCATTGATTTTAAGCTGCAAGAAAAAACAAACGAGCTAAGTGGCGTGGTTATTACAGCAGGAACATATGAAACCTCTGACCGCAAACGCAGCGTAACCATGAAACCACTTGATATTGTTACCACACCCTCTTCCAATGGCGATTTAACCGGTGCGCTTACAACTTTGCCGGGCACTTCAGCTATTGGCGAGGATGGTAGGCTGTTTGTGCGCGGTGGCGATGGCTATGAGTGCAAAACCTTTATCGACGGCACCTTGTCTAAAAAGCCTTACAATGCAAATGTGCCCGATTTGCCTTCGCGCGGCAGATTTTCGCCCATGCTCTTCAAAGGTACAACCTTTAGCACAGGAGGTTACTCTGCCGAATACGGGCAGGCGCTTTCATCGGCATTAATTCTCACTACCAATTCATTCCCAACAGAAACGGCAACTCAAATATCCTTGCTTACGGTGGGTATGGGAATTGCACAAACCATAAAAGGCGAAAACACGGCTTTGTATGCAAATGTGGATTATTCCAATTTAAAACCTTATTTTAAACTTGTGAACGGATATAGGTTTAACATGACACATTATCCTGAGAGTTTGGGCATAACATTAAATGGTTATCAAAAAACCGGCAAAAACGGATTATTAAAAGTATTAAGCTCGTTTTCGGGTTCTATTTTCGGGTTAAAATATCCCGATTTATCTCAACATCCCGACTCACTTATCAACATTTGCATAAAAAACAGGAATAGCTATACCAACGTTTCCTACACAGACGAATTCCCCAATGGCTGGTTTTTAAAAACCGGTATTTCTTTTACATACGACCATAGCAATATGGATTTAGAACATTTTACCGTAAAAGAAGATATAAATAACCTGCAAGCCAAAGTAACGTTCAAGAAGAATTTAACCAAACTTACATCTTTACTTATAGGCGCGGAAGAAACATATAATAATTTTTCGCAAATATATATCCATGTGGAAACGGCTTTTAGAAATCAAACCGCTTTTGCTGATTATTTGACGGCTTTGTATGCTGAAACCGACTTTAAACCCATGAAGTATATTGCTTTACGCTTAGGCGTGAGAAGCGAATACAGCAGCTTGATGCACAAGATAAATGCAGCGCCGAGGATATCGGCAGCATGGCTTTTGAATAAGGACTCGCAAATTTCACTTGCATATGGCGAATTTTACCAAACACCCGAAGAAAATCTTCTACGTTTCACTCATAACCTGAGTTTTGAGCATGCACAACATTTAATAGCTAACTACCAATGGGAAAGCAATAACAGAATTTTGAGGATTGAAGCATATCGTAAAAATTATAAAAACATGGTATGTTATAACAGTAACGAATTTTGGAATGCATCTTTTTATAATAATGAGGGATACGGTCATTCTCAGGGTGTGGATATTTTTTTCCGCGACCAGCAAAGTATTAAAAATGTGGAATATTGGATTTCTTATTCATACTTAAATTCCAAACGTTTATACAGGGATTATCCGAAATTGGTTACACCCAGTTTTGCGCCCGAACACTCCCTAAGCATGGTAGGCAAATGGTGGATTAATAAAATACACACTTTATTGGGCGTTTCTTCCACTTTTGCCACCGGCAGACCTTATAACAATCCTAACAGCCAAAACTTTATGGATGCACGCGCTCCTTTTTATCATGATATCAGTATCAACGGGAGTTATATATTCAGGAAGTCTTCGGTAGTGTATGTTGCGATAAACAACGTGTTAGGCAGGGACAATATTTATGGGTACCGCTATTACGCAATGCCTGACGAAAAAGGGATATATGAAGCGCTCCCGTTAAAATCTCCGAATAAAAGATTTTTTCTTATAGGCGTATTTTTTAAATTTTAATGAAATTTTCTTTAGCCGGATTAATTAAAAACATACTCCATAGCCAAGTAAGCTTTCACAGCTATTGTGTTTTGGAGTTAAAAACAAAAACGTTCTTTTTTTTCTGCTATAGTAAGGACAAGTAGCTTTTAAAAACACAAAACAGAAGTATATGAAACATCATCCGTTTTATTGTTAACACACAAAATGTTTTCATCCATAAAAAAAACAAGATTCAAAAATAAATTTAATTAACCTTTAAAACTCATTGTATTATGAAAAAAATTATCCTTTTAAGCCTTGCAATATTTGCTTTTACGGCAAGCTTTGCACAACAAACTTTTGAAACGGCTATGAAAACGAATTTAGATTCGCTAACAAACGCAAAAAACCCTGTATCCGTGCAAGACTGCGTTAACAGATTTGAACGTATGGCTAACGCAGAACCTAACCGCTGGGAAGCCTTTTACCACCTGGCATACAGTCAGATTATCTATAATTTTTGGCTGCATGGAAACAACAAGCGCCAAACCGCCTTGTTAGACCAAGCTGATACCAACCTTGAAAAAGCGCTGGGGCTAAAAGGCGATAAATCCGAAATATACACGTTGCAAGGTTTTATTTTTCAATCGCGCATACAACTGGAACCTGCCCAAGCTATGCAGTATGCACAACAATCATCTGAATTGTTTAATAGAGCAATACAAGCAAACAAGGATAACCCCCGTCCCTATTATTTGTCAGGCATGAACACCTTTTATACGCCCGAGCAATTCGGCGGAGGAGTTAAAAACGCCTTACCTAAATTTGAAACGGCAAAAGAAAAATTTGACGTGGAAAAGAAAGCAAATAAAAATGTACTTTTACCTGTGTGGGGCACGGATGAAAATGAAAAAATGATTGAAAAATGCAAAAAATAAAATTATCATTTCATGAGCAAGAAAAATAAGGCTTTTACAGTAAAAAGACTAATTATAGATATGGTTATCACTTTTGTGATAGCCATAATGATTAGTTTCAGCTTTAATGGAGTAATTGTTTTTAAAGACCCGCATAGTATTTCCGTATCTGTACTTTATGGCTTTTCTTTAGGATTTTTCTTATTAGAAGGAAACAAATTTTTATCTTATGTAATCCAGCAGAAATATGCCTGGGATATAAATCCCATAAAAACATTAAACATTCATATTATCTATTCTATTATTCTTAATATAAGCGTTCCTGTAATACTAAATTATATATATTTAAAATATGTACTTCATATAAAATTCAATATTTTTTCACCCGATATTATAATTAGCATTTTTATTGCTTTATTTATAACCCTTAGCTTTTACTTTAAAAATTTTTTTAAATGGTGGAAAATAAGCATGGAAAACGAAAAAAAGTTAAAATTAGAAGCGGCACAATACCAATACGATGCGTTGAAAAACCAGATAAATCCGCATTTTTTATTTAACAGTTTAAGCGTACTAAGCGCTTTGATAGAAACAAACACCCAAAAAGCGCAAATATTTATTCAAAAATTTGCCAATATATACCACTACGTGCTGGAACATAAGGATGATGATGTGGTTACGCTAAAAGAAGAACTGGAATTTTGCAATTCATACATGGAGCTACATAAAATAAGGCATGCCGAAAATTTAAAAATCGAAACCGCTATAAACGACACATCGGGATATGTAGTACCTTTATCCTTGCAAATTATAGTGGAAAATTGCTTTAAGCATAACATAATTTCGGAAGAAAAACCTTTATATATCCATATAAAAAGAGAAAATGATTACATAATTATATACAATAACCTGCAAAAACGCAATAGCCTTACTGATGTTTCAGGCACAGGGTTAAACACCCTCAATAAAAAATATGAACATTTGGCAAATAAGTCTATTGATATAAAAGAAACGGAAAACTTTTTCACCGTAAAAATACCTGTTTTAAAAGCTGACAATATGACAATGAAATAATTCGTTAACAATTAGAATTAGGAGCACACAATTATGAATTGAGTAAGTAAAGTTTTAAAAATAAGTACTCAAAATTCATGTCTATGGATGGAATAAAAACGTTCTTTTTTACATGCTATTTGTTCTTTTTGTCTTGATACAAAAAGAACGAAAAAAATCAAGGCTGTATAAAAAAATCTTGTTTTCTACGGATTGGTTCTGCTACGCAATACAAGTTGCCCTGCCCACCAGGCTGCCCAATGCGTCTGTATTGCTTGGTAATGCCTACGCCACGAACCTTCCCTCAAAAACTACTATTTTTTTATAATGCACTCAAGGGTAGTGCGATAGGTGTGGGCGGAAGGACAAAACGGCGAGGCAGGGCAGATTTTCGCGGGTGGGGCTTCGTTTTGTCTTGATTTTTTGGTACTTTTTCATCAAGGAAAAAGTACGTAAAAACATATAAAAAGAACCTTAAATATAATCAAAATGTGATAATTTATTTTTTAAATATTACTAAAGCAAAAATGCACGCGGTAACAATTATTGACACACAAACACATTGGCACATTAACACAATTTATAAAAGATGAATTATATTATTGCAGAAGATGAGAAACTATCAGCTAACCGGTTAAAATCATTAATTAGCGAAATGTTTCCCGATTTTAGGCATTTAGCCACGCTTGATAGTGTATCACATGCCATTCAATGGTTTTCGCAGCATCCACATCCCAATCTGGCTTTCTTTGACATTCATTTGGCTGACGGAATAAGCTTTGAAATTTTTGAAAAAATAAATATCCGTTTCCCCGTTATTTTTACCACAGCATATAACACATATGCGCTAAAGGCTTTTAAGGTAAACAGTGTTGACTATTTGCTAAAACCCATTAATCCGGAGGAATTAAAAAATGCTATAGAAAAATTTTTACAAACGAGCCAACCTGTGCCTGCAATAAATCCGCAGGAACTTTTAAAACTCCTCAACAAGCAAAATCAAAACTATACTTCACGCTTTTTGGTAAAGATAGGAGCGCATTTTAAAATGATTAAAGTTGAAGATATAGCCTGTTTTTATAGCATGAACAAAGGCACCTATCTGAAAACTATGGATAACCGCGATTATGACATTAACTATACGCTCGATCAACTGGAAAATATGATAAACCCGGATGATTTTTATCGTGTAAACAGACAATACATCATTTCAGCCGGCGCAATCAAAGATATACTCGTATATTCAAACAGTCGTTTAAAAATAAACGCTTTTGTAAAAACAGACGAGGACGTTATTGTAAGTCGCGACCGTGTTGCTGATTTTAAGAATTGGCTGGAAAAATAAATTGTTGCCACAATAATACTATCTTTGGCATTCATTAATATTTTTTCACATGCAATTTAAAAGATTGATTATCATTATAGTAGGATTGTTGTTTTTTTCAAATATTTGTGTTGCCGACGGTTTTGATATATCTATTAAAGAAACGATGGATTTGATGAACCAAGCCAAAAAATCATATCAGATAAAAGATTGTTTAACACGATTCGAAAAAATTGCCGCTGCCAATCCTAACCGCTGGGAAGCCCAATATCATCATGCTTATGCACTGCTAACATACGCTATTTGGGAGGAAGGTAGAAATCAAACCGAAAATATTAATACTGCCGAAAAAATAATCCAAAAAATCATCGCGCTGAAAGGAGAAATGTCGGAAATATACGTTTTACAAGCTTATTTATATCAGGCTAAAATTTTCCTCAACAAATCCATTCCCAATGTTATAAGTTGCGGTTCAAAAACCAACAAATTTCTTGAAAAAGCTATTGAAACCAACCCCAATAATCCCCGCGCCTATTATCAGCAAGGCATGATGTTATATTATGCTCCGGCTATTTTTGGAGGCAGCAAGAAAAAAGCCCTTGTTAAATTTACCATCGCCAAAAACAAGTATGAATGGGAGCTTAAAAATCAAAAAAATCAAGCCTTTCCCAATTGGGGACGCGATGAAAACCTAAAAATGATAAAAAAATGTAATAGTTAGGTCTTATTTTTCTATAAATTGTATTCAACAATCTAGAATCTTCATCCAAAAACTTACAATCTTCACCCAAAAATCTACAATCTCCATCTAAAAACTTACAATCTTCATCTAAAAATCTACAATCTTCTCTCAAAAACTTACAATCTTCTCTCAAAAACTTACAATCTTTACCTAAAAACTTACAATCTTCTCTCTAAACTCTATAATCTTCACCTAAAAACGGGTGTTTTTAATTTCATCATCAGCCTATTATCACATTATCACATTTCCAGATTATCACATTATCACATTATCACATTATCGCATTATAAAAATTTACTTAACCGCACAGTCTTGTTGCAGAGAGACGCTACATACCAAAAAAAGGGTTTGATTATAAAAATCAAACCCCTGTAATAAATATAAACCTAAAAAATATTTTCAAATAATTTACTTTGCAAAGCTTATCGCTCTTGTTTCACGGATAACCGTAATTTTTATCTGTCCCGGATATGTCATTTCTTCCTGTATTTTGCGGGATAAATCGAATGACAATTGATTTGCATCATCATCACTTACTTTGTCTGCTCCAACAATAACACGCAGTTCGCGACCGGCTTGTATAGCGTATGTTTTAACTACTCCCGGATATGACAATGCCATCTCCTCTAACTTATTCAAACGTTGAATATATGCTTCCACAATTTCCCTGCGGGCACCCGGGCGAGCACCTGAAATAGCATCACACACCTGAACAATGGGGGCAATAAGGGTTTCCATTTCTATTTCATCATGGTGCGCTCCTATTGCATTACAAATATCGGGTTGCTCCTTGTTTTCCTTGGCTATTTTCATACCTAACAAAGCATGTGGCAATTCGGCTTCATTTTCTGCAACTTTGCCTATATCGTGAAGCAAACCGGCTCGTTTGGCTTTTTTTACATTTAGCCCTAATTCGGCAGCCATTGTTGCACAAAGATTTGCCACTTCTCTCGAGTGTTGCAATAAGTTTTGCCCATAGGATGAACGGTATTTCATTTTCCCTATCAAACGTATAAGCTCGGGCTGTAAACCATGAATCCCCAAATCTATAGCGGTACGTTTACCCGTTTCAATAATTTCCTGTTCTATTTGCTTTTGCGTTTTTGCCACTACTTCTTCAATACGTGCCGGATGAATACGCCCATCGGTTACCAGTTTATGGAGAGACAAGCGCGCTACTTCGCGACGTACAGGGTCAAAACCGGAAAGTAGGATAGCATCGGGAGAGTCGTCAATAATTATTTCTACGCCTGTTAATGCTTCTAAGGCGCGTATATTACGTCCTTCTCTACCAATAATACGACCTTTGATTTCCTCACTTTCAATATTGAAAACAGAAACTGTGTTTTCTATTGTTTGCTCAGCAGCGGTGCGTTGTATAGTTTCAACAATAATCTTTTTAGCTTCACCGTTAGCTTTGAGCTTGGCATCTTCAATAATTTCGTTGATATGCGCTTGCGCTTGCGAACGAGCTTCACTTTTTAAGTTCTCTATTAATTGTTCTTTAGCTTCTTCGGCAGTAAAGTGCGATATGGATTCCAGTTTTTCCACATATTCCTTATGCGATCTATCAATTTCGTGCTGCTTGCGATTGATAATTTCTTTTTGTTGCTCCAGCAACTCTTTTGCTTCGTTATATTCTTTTATGCGTTTTTGCAGTTCTTCTTGTTTTTTCTGAATTTCGTCCTGCCTTTGGTTAAGTTGTTGTTCTTTTTGTTTAAGTCTGTTTTCGTTTTTTTGAAGTTGGCTATTTTTTTCCTGAGTGTAGTTTTCGTGTTCTGCTTTTAACTCCAAGAATTTATCTTTTGCCTGAAGTATTTTCTCTTTTTTAAGGAGCTCTGCTTTTTCCTCTGCATCGTGTAGCAGATGAATACTCCGCTTTTCTATTGACTTACGCAACAGCGTGTAGGCAATCAGAACACCTATTCCCACACCTGCTATAAGTCCTATTATTATTGCATATACCATTTTAATTATATTATATATTTAGTTTAGTTTAGTTTAGTTTAAAAATAAAAAACCCGCTTTTAATTCATGCGTTTTGGGAAACTCCAAAACGACAAGATTCGGGACGCCTGAAATCGTCGGGCTTCCAATGATTCTTTTGCAAGAATGCTTTACACTAAAGTAAAGCTAAGGCCTGTCCTGGTATTCCATTAAGCAATCCCGTTTGATTATAATGTTGAGTTTCCAAACGGTTGAATTAAAGCGGGCTATTTTTTTATCTCAAAGAACGATGTAACATTTAATCTTTTAAATTCTCATCCAATAAATTATTCAATTCCTCCAACGCGGGTTCTAATTTTTGTTGTATAAATTCAGTTTCTGACTGGCTGCGCACCGCCATAGTGGCAAAATGCAAAGCTACCATCGCTAACAAGTCTTGTTTATCGCTATAATGGTAATTATCTGCATAACAGTTAATTTGTTCTTCAATCAGCTTTCCCGCTTTTCTTATAGTTTCTTCTTCGCTTCTTTCTATCGATAACCTATAGGGCCTGTCGGCGATAATAAGCTTTATCGATAGTTCATTAGCCATATTTTGTTTTATTGTGATTTGTTATTCAAAAAATCAATGCACGTATCAATTTCCCGCAGCAATTCATTTATCTTTTTTTTTGCCACCGCAGCATCCTCGCCACCCGACAAAACTTTTCCCATCGTTAATACTTGTATCTCTTTTTCTAAAAAATCTATTTTGTTTTTTTGTGAAACCACCTGGGCTTCAAGTTGTTTATTTTGTTTTTTTGTTTTTTCAAGTTCTTGTTTTACGGTTTTAAATTTAAGTGCCAACTGCCTGATTTTCACATCTAAACTTCTGACAGTTAAACTTATTTTTCCCATAAAAATTTATTTTACCCTGCAAATATAACTATAAATTTTTGAAATTGTATCATCATTTAACACTATTTGTCTTTTGGTTTTTTTGTACATTTGGAGTTAATAATTTTAAAGATTTTTTATCTTCTTCATTTTTAAGTTTTTAAAAATATATGAACGAAGAGTTTTTGCAATATATCTGGCAATTCCAAAAGTTTGATCACACATCGTTACAGGTTGATGGAAGTGAAATACAAGTTATGCACCCTGGTTATCGCAATACAGATGCCGGACCTGATTTTTTTAATGCACGAATTAAAATAAAGGAAACTATCTGGGCAGGAAATGTGGAAATCCATGTAAATGCCTCTGATTGGGAAAAACATAATCATAGCAACGATAAGGCTTACGAAAATGTTATTTTACACGTAGTTTGGAAAAATGATAAAAATATAAAGGGATATAATGATAACACGCTCCCTTGCTTATGTTTGGAGCAACACGTAAGCAAAAGCGCATTAGCGCAATATCGGAATTTTATGCAATCCAAGCAATGGATTGCGTGTGAAAATTTGCTGCAACAAGTGGATTCTTTTAAAAAAGAGGCTTGGCTGCAACGACTACTTATTGAACGTTTGGAAGAAAAATCGCAACGGGTTCTGGATATTTTTAAATATGAAAACAATAACTGGATAAACACCATCTACCGATTTTTAGCGCTCAATATGGGTTTTAAACTTAACAATCAAGCCTTTGAGCTATTAGCAAATGTTCTTCCTTTTGAGTATTTAGCAAAGCACGCAGACAATCTTTTTCAACTCGAAGCCATGATTTTTGGGCAAGCGGGCATGCTAAACAACAGTTTTACAGATATATATCCACAGAAGTTAAAAAAAGAGTATGAATTCCTCCAACAAAAATTTTCTCTAAAACCAATAGATTCAAGTATTTGGAGGTTTATGCGCATTCATCCCAATAATTTTCCGACTATACGTTTAGCGCAATTTGCAGCCATCATTCATAATGCTCAACATATAATGCCTCTTATTTTTGACTACACAAATGCGGAAAACATAAAGTTACTTTTTAATGCAGAAGCCTCAGCATACTGGCATACGCATTATTTGTTTGACAAACCTACAAACTCACGAAGTAAAAAACTTGGAGAAAGCGCCATATCGCTCCTTATCATAAATTTTATTGCTCCCTTGTATGCCGCATACAGTAAAGCAAAAGGAGATTATACTTATATGGAAAAAGCAGTTGATTTACTAAACAACACAAAAGGAGAAAAAAATAATATTATTACCCGATGGGGAGCCTTAGATTTTAACACATCCAATGCTGCCCACACACAAGCTTTGCTTCAGCTTAAAAACACATATTGCAATCATAAAAAATGCTTGCAATGTAGCATTGGAAACATGTTATTAAAATAATTTTATGGAAAATAAACTACGTGAATTGTTTAAATTTAACCGTTCCGAACAGCGTGGCATTATTATTCTTATCATCCTGATTTTGCTTGCTGGTATTATTCCAAAATTTATAAAATTCTCGAAACCGGACAATAACGTTGATTTGCAAAAATTCAGAAAAGAAATTCAAGATTTTGAAAACACCCAATCACAAACAACGGATTCAATCCACCATACTGTTGATTTTCACAACATTACACATTCTATAGCCGAACAAAAATTAAAACCTTTTTATTTTAACCCTAATAATTTGCCGGCTGAAGAATGGAAACGTATGGGATTGAGCGATAAGCAAATAAAAATTATAAAAAACTATGAAGCCAAAGGCGGAAAATTTTATACCAAAGCTGATGTAAAGAAAATGTATTGCATTTCGAACACAGAGTTTGCCATACTTGAACCTTATATTACTATTCCCGAGAATACAAAACCTGTTTATACACATTCAGAGGTAAAGTTACCTAAACCAGTAATAGCCATTGAGCTTAACAGCGCCGATACCACCACACTGAAACAATTGAACGGCATAGGCAGCGCTTTTGCCAAGCGTATTGTAAAATACAGAGATTTGCTTGGTGGTTTTTATAGTATTAACCAATTGGGTGAAGTATATGGCTTGCCCGCAGAAACAGTGGAACTTATTAAAAACAATATAACCATTAACACTTCTTTGATAAAAAAAATTAATATCAACCAAGCCGGAATTGCCGATATAAAAAAGCATCCTTACCTTAAAAAACACGAATGGGCAAAAGCCATTATTGATCGCAGAATTGCAAAGGGCAATTATAAATCTGTTGACGAGTTAAAAGAAATAACAGTCATTCCGGAAGAAACGTTTGTAAAAATTAAGTCTTACTTATCTATAAATTAAAACATTATTATACATTTGCCGAGCTAATCTAAAAATTTTATGGAAGAACAAATTACTACAAAACAAAAACAACCCGGAGGATTATATCTTATCTCTTTCACTTCTATTTGGGAGCGTTTTAGCTATTATGGCATGCGCGCTATCCTTATTCTATACATGGCTAACGACATTATGAGTGGTGGACCCAAAGCACGCCTGGGTGGACTCGGAATAAATGTTGACAAAGCCGGATTAATTTACGGTCTTTTTACCGGCTCATGCTATATTTTACCTTTAATAGGCGGTTATCTGGCTGATAACTTTATCGGCAAACGCAAATCGGTGCTTATTGGCGGCTTGCTCATTATGTTTGGGCATTTTACCTTGGCTTTTAATTCAGGCGATACATTGCCTTTATTTATCATGGGTTTGACTTTGGTAGCCATGGGCAACGGCTTCTTTAAACCCTCTGCTCCTACCATGATAGGTGATTTGTATGAACCTACCGACAAACGCCGCGACAGCGCTTTTACCATTTATTATTTCCTTTTTAACGGTGGCGCGTTTCTGGCTCCTATTATTTGCGGATATTTCGGCGAAACATACATGTATAGATATGGTTTCTTAACGGCTGCCATAGGTATGTTGTTGGGATTAATTATTTATGTAGCTTTTGCAAAGAAATATTTAGGCAACATCGGGATGATTCCTGCACGCAAAAACAGACCTGCCGATGAACTCAATACCAAACAACCACTCACAAAAATAGAACGTGATCGCATTTCGGTTATCGTGGTAATGGTGTTTTTTGTAACATTTTTCTGGGCAGGCTTTGAACAAGCCGGCAGCACACTCAATCTGTATGCCGATAAATATATAGACAAAACCATATTCGGGTGGGAAATACCTACTTCGTGGATGCAAGCTATTAATCCGGTTTTTATTGTACTATTGGGACCTATATTTTCCGCATTGTGGATGAGTCTTTCACGAAAAGGCAAAAATCCTGCATCACCTATAAAAATGGGACTTGGAATGATAGCCTTAGGTGTTGGTTTCTTATTTATGCTGGGCGCCATAACCCAACGCGGAGGCGACATTGCAGACACCACCGTAAAAGCAAGTCTTTGGTGGCTTGTTGCAACTTACCTGTTTCACACCATCGGCGAGTTATTACTTTCGCCCATAGGCTTATCAATGGTAACAAAACTTGCTCCTATACGCTTAGCCGCATTATTTATGGCGGTATGGTATTTAAGCAGCTTTGTGGCTAACACATTAAGCGGCATTTCCGTTAAATTTGTAAGCCAGTTTGGCGCTTTCACCATATTTGCGAGCATTGCAGTTCTTGTGGGCGTATTGGGTATTATTGTACTGTTTCTTTCACGCTGGCTCATCGGGCGTATGCATGGTGTAGAATAAAAGCTTAGTAATAAAATCTTGAAAGCGAATTCTTTTATAAGGGTTCGCTTTTTTGTTGTTCATTATCTTCTTTCAACTTCCAATAAGCATTTTCATCATCTTCTACATCCTCATCTTCGTTCCATTCATATCTCTTAGCTTGCGGACCTTCATTTTTATATGCCAATGCTATTACTATTCCTGCTAACAATCCCATTAAATGAGATTGCCAGGAGATATTTTCATCTTTCAAAAAATATGGGAAAACACCCCAGATTAAACTCCCGTACAGGAATATAACCAACAGTGCAAATGCCATCATACGCGGCTCTCTTTTTATCATGCCACCCACCAAATGAAAAGCCGCCAACGCATATACTATGCCTGAAGCTCCAATGTGCACACCCGTATCTTTTGCAAAAATCCAAACCCAAAACTGCGTAATAATCCAACAAAAAAGAAATATAACATATCCTTTTCTCCTATAATAGTAAATTAAGGCTGCCGTAAGTAAAAACAACGGCAACGAATTAGCAATCAAATGTTTGAAATCTGCATGTAAAAAAGGTGAAAATACAATTCCCTGCAACCCTTCAAGCGTTTGCGGCTCCAGACCATACCGGGCAAAAGAGATAGCTGCAAAATACTCAATCCCCTTTATAATCCATAATATCACAACCAAAACAGTGGGAAATACCAAACTATTATAAAAATGGCGCTTTTCTTCTTTATCCATGTGTTAAAAACAAGTTTGAGCTTAGATAGTTTTGCAATGCATTTATTTATATTTTTGTCCACATAATTTAAACATTACAGCACATGCAAATTTTAAATGTATTACTCGGACTTTTTACAAATATAAAAAACGGAGCCATTGGCTTAGGATTAATTGAGTTTATAAGTATGGCAGCTTTAATTTATATTGCCTATAACTTAGTTGAAATTAAAAATATTTTGAAAAAGAACAATAATAAAAATCTATAAAAACTTTCGTGTAAAAAGATAAAACGAATATAATTCCTTAAAAATAACCGGGCAAGCTTGCTCCCTGAAACCCTAAAAACAAATAAAACCAACCATGGGAAAAGCAGACATGCATCCCATCTTAATTCAAAAATTATTTTAAAATGAAAAAAAATTTACTTTTAATCCTGTTTATTCTTACATTTTCTTCAATTTCTAATGCGCAAAACACGTCCGAAAAAGTTGCTAACAAATCGGTTTATGCCGAATTTGGAGGTCCCGGATTATTTAATATAAATTACGACATGCGCTTACATCAAATTGCCGATAAATTTGGATTTAGGGCTGGAATTGGGTATATGAGCATAAACGAAAATTCCTTTTTGTCCATTCCTTTATTAGCCAATTACCTAATAGGAAATAAAAATTATTTTGAAGTTGGAGCCGGAGCCACATTTTTTTCAGGACATTCAGCTATTTCATCTAATAATGATGATGATGATGTAACACGCGTATGGGGAACCTTAAATATAGGCTATAGATACCAACCTATTGATGGTGGATTTCAATTTAGGGCAGGATTTGCTCCTGCTTTTGGCGATTTTGGCTTTATACCCTATATACCTTATCTTTCTTTAGGATTTGCTTTTTAGAATTAATACTTTATACTAATAACAGGCTGATAACAAAACTTATCAGCCTGTTATCATTTATAGTCAATACAAAATTATGTGCATGCATTTACCTTTGAAAACACATGTCCTTGCAATGCCTATCTATTAACAAAAAACAAAAATAGCAGCTTACTTCTAAGCTGCTATTTTGCGGTCCGGACGGGACTCGAACCCGCGACCCCGTGCGTGACAGGCACGTATTCTAACCAACTGAACTACCGAACCATTGTATTTAGGACTGCAAAGGTAATACAATTTTGTTAACCTGCAAGCATCCAATAAAAAAAATTTTGTTTTTTTTATTTTAAGCCGAAACTCTATTACACAGAACTTGAAAACTACATGATTCACAAACTTTTACATCTTCCGTGGGCACAAATAAAAAATCCGGATGCATAATTTCAGCCAGTATATTTTTTATCTCCTCCACAAAAGCGCGCTGAATTTCGTCTTGCATATCACTATATCCGCCAATTGAACCACTCATAAAGTACTCGGAATTACGTGTAGATATAATACCTGATGCGATGGGCGTATTAGAATTAATTTGTTTTTTATACATTAACGCATAAAGCATTACTTGCAAAAGCTTAGGCTTTTCGGCTATTTTATGTATATCTTCTTCCTGTTTTATTTGCAAATCGGTACTTTTAAAACCTCCTGTTTTGTAATCCACAATGCGTAAAGCATCAGCCGTATAATCTATTCGGTCTGCTATTCCTTTTATTTTTATTAAAGCCCTATTATCCAACATAATTTCTGCCGAAAGTTCATTTTCCAACGAAAGAATTGTAATGGTAGCATTGTTCTCCTTTAAATAACTCTTTTCTGCCCTAATAACTTTAGAAATCATATGTTGAGCTACTTTAAAAATAAGCATATTGCGTCCTTTCATAATATCATCCTCTGAAAAGCGCGCTAAAAAAGAATGCTTCAAGTTTTCCATAGCATTTTTCTCAATTACATCACATTCCGTATAGGCATATGACTTGTTAATATAGGGTTGGTATGTATTTTCCAAACACTCGTGCACAACAATACCCAACAACGCAATATCTATACTATCGGAGAGTTCATCCTTAGGCGAAAGCTTGAGTATGTTGGCATAGTAGAACTGTAGATTGCAACGTGTATAACGCGAAATGGCTGTTGGAGAAAACCCGTATGCACCCATATTTTTTAATCGCTCTTGTATTTTCAAATCCTTTGGAACAGAAATATCATCTTGCATATAGGATTTGGGAGAAACCTCGTAAAAAGTTTCTTTTATATTTATATTAGGATTAATTTGCGGCAACTCATGCACAAGCTGCGTAATAAACCTGCTTTTTTCGCTACTCCCTACGCCAACCCCTTGCATATTATATAATAACCATACGTTTTCCGCACGTTGTAACAAACGATAGAAATGATAGGCATATACAGCGTTGTGCTCTTGGTAACGCGGTAAATAAAAAGCCCTGCGCACATCATCAATAAGAAAAGTAGATTGCTTTTTACCTTGCGGCAGCATGCCTTCGTTTACCGAAAGCATGATAAGGTTTTTGAAATCGAGCAAACGTGTTTCTAACACGCCCATTATCTGTAGCCCTATCAAAGGTTCTCCATAAAATGGTATTTGCCGACCAGCAGCAATATTGCGCATAATTTTTTGCAACAATGCCGATGTTAAATGCAAACTCTTTTCGGACAGGGTATCCTGCACCTCCGCACAAAGTTTTTTGGCATGTGAAAGGAATTCCAAATCTATATCCTGCACTTTATCAGCATCAACAGGGGTTTGACTATGTGAAGTAAACTCACATTCAATAAGTTCAATTAAATAAAAAAGAAGATAAACGATTTGTAATGGATTTTCGGGAATTTTAAATATATACTTTTCAAAAATACTTGCTAATGCAGGATTATAGGCTGCTAAAACATTCAAAAAATCATGCGTGTTATAAAACGACTTTTTAAAATCGTTGGTTTTAGTTGTAGTATTATCAAATGCTATATATATATACGGGTGATTAAGTAATGATTGAATATGCTTGTAATAAAAAACAGCGTTCTCTTTATCAGCAATATGGGAAAACAAATCCATTACCGTTTCCTGCAAAGAAAAAGCATTGGTATATTTAAAAGGCAACCCCATCGTAACATTATAAAAATCAACATTTTGAGGTAAAGAATTTAGTACGGGCAACAGCGTGTTTTCATCTACCAACACAATTGCCGTTTCACTTACATTTAAACCTTTATTTATTAGATCATTACATATATCACAAGCTTTTTTTGCCTGACCCACATTTCCGGAAACGCCAATAATTTCAATATTTTTAGCACTTGTCAGCAAATCATCCCCTATCCATTCGAGCTTTCCAAATATATTTTCCTTTTCATACCTACGCAAAAAATGCCCCGCTTCTTGATCCTTATTTAACAAATAATATTCGTCTGCATCCCAAAAAATACGGGCTTTATTATTTTCAATCAGGAACTTTATAAGCTTTTCTTCTGCCAACGAAAGGGCGTTAAACCCAGCGAAAACAATTACATCCCACTCAGAAAAATCGGCAACGGATATATTTTGAAGTATTTGCTTAAAGGCAAGCCCTGTGTAGCCTTCATTTGACACCAACAATTGCTGCTGAAACTGAATGTAACACTCTCCCAAGGAATTATAAAAGCGTAAATATTCAGTTTCAAACTCGGTAAGTGATTGTCCGTCAGGATTCCAATGCTGTATAATTTTTGCTTCGTTAAGGTAGTTAAAAACCGCTTTCCCATCTGCCAAATAATTATCTATTTCGTCAAAATCGCGTAACAGCATGTTGCCCCAAGATACAAACTCATCAAAAGGTTGAGCCTTGTCGGCTGACAATGATTTATAAATATCATACAAGGTTACCAACAAATATAAATTATCCTTTTTCTGCAATCCCGATTTAGCAAACACAAAATCTTCGATAGTAAATATCTGCGGCAACCATAAAGGCTTTTGTGCAACCGAAGCAAGATGTTTTTTTAAAAATAAAGATGCGCGACGATTAGGAAAAATCAAACACACACTGTGCATGTCGGTTCCATAATCGGCATAGAGTTTTGCTGCAAGTTTTTTTAAAAAAGCCTCCATTGCTAATATTTAATTGAGCTTAACAGGCGTTCAGCTTCCTGCATGTGCTCAGCCTTGCCTACATCCATAAATTCGGAAGCACTATGCATAAACGCGGTCATTTTTTGCGTAGAAGCCAATTCCAGCATCATGTTTATAATAGAAAATATACCTTTTTGTTGATAAATCTTAAATATTTCGGGCGAAACAATTTGAATGCCACTATAAGCGAGTTTTTTTACACTTACATACTGTTTGCCTACCGCTATTTGTTCTCCCGTATTCATATTTTCCCATCCGCACAAATTCATATTTTCATCAAACCATAAATAACGACTTGTTTTACGGTTACTTACAGCCACAGTTGCCAAAGGTTGTTTTTTTTGATGATGCGCAAGCATTTCGTTAAAATCGATTTGGCTCACAATGTCCACATTATGTATCAAAAAAGGCTCGTTACCTTGCAGATATTGGGCTGCATGTATTAAACCACCTCCCGTATCAAGTAATTCGGCGCTTTCGTCAGAAATAAACACACGGCATCCGAAATTATCATTCTTTTTCAG
This sequence comes from uncultured Bacteroidales bacterium, assembly GCA_937889945.1. GTDB lineage: Bacteria > Bacteroidota > Bacteroidia > Bacteroidales > UBA4417 > UBA4417. Next base: position 25,822 of record CALBZC010000010.1, on the reverse strand, counting down.
AAATTCAACAACCTGATCGGCAAAGTGATGTACATTTATAACAAACTCCGAAAATCCATAGTTTTTAAGATGTTCTATTTGCCATTGCAACAGCGGTTTGCCCTTAACAGGCACGAGCGCCTTAGGTTTATCATCCGTATAAGGTTTGAGCCGCGTTCCATAGCCTGCGGCAAATATCATTGCTTTCATTTTGTGCTTATGTGTGAATGTGGTAACACCTTACAAATTAAAGATAACCGTTTCTCTACTCTCAAAAATTTTATAATTTGTCGGGATTGTTTTTGTAATAGTTGCGTGTAATTACTTTTCTTAACTCGCGATAAATAACAAGTTCGGTAATAACTTCAGTTATAGTCCAATCAGCATGGGCTTTTTGCGCCTCGGCAATCACCTTCTCGCTCACATCTATCTGGTATAATAACGACCATAGCGTAGATAAACTATTTTGATAATAATTCTCTATGCAAGCATATAATTGCGTAAATAACTCTTGGTATGCCGTTATTGTATTGCCGGAAAACGATACATCATAACCAAACATGCCAAAATCTTTGGTTATTTGCGCTACCGTTTGAAGAATATACTCTTCTTTTAACTTATATTGTTCAATATCATGAATGGATGTTATGAAATTATTCACAGTTTTTCCGGTTTACATACATATTTTTCGTCAGATGCTTTTTCCTTGCATTTTTTACATCTTACTACAGGATTTTTCTGTTTTTCCTTTAGCTTATCTTTATCTTTTGTTTCACAAATTTTTTTAGGCATCAGTGTTCTTCTTTTTTCAACTTGCGGATGTTATCCATTTCTGTGTGATGTAAAAACACGTTTACAGGAAATTTGTTTTTAATAATTTCAGCCACTCTCTGCGCGCAATATACCGAACGATGTTGCCCTCCCGTACACCCAAAATTTATCTGTAAATTTAAAAATCCTCTTGCCATATATTTTTCCACACTTTTACTTATAATTTCAACAACTGTGGCAATAAAGTTTTCAACTTCGGGTTCCTTTTCTAAAAATTCTATGACAGGCTTATCCACACCTGTAATTTTTTTATATTGCTCATATCGTCCGGGATTGGGCAATGCACGACAATCAAAAACAAAGCCGCCTCCGTTGCCCGAAAAGTCTATGGGAATGCTGCCTTTTTTATATGAAAAGCTGTTTACTTCCACCGTAAGCTTATCTTTATGCAAAATATCGGGAATATGGATTTCTGTTTTTGAAATTTTCTCTAAAACACTTGTCAATTCAGGTATGGATACAGGCACTTTCATATTATCCAACCACCATTTTATTTGTTTAATCGCGTAAGGTATGCTTTGCAAAAAATGCGCACGACGCTCAATATACCCTCTAAAACCATACGCTCCCATAACTTGCAGCAAACGTATAAGCACAAAACCATGATAATAAGCAATAAATTCAGTTTCATCAATGGTTTTATATTGCTTTAGTTCATGCAGATAGAGTTGCAACATTTCGTTCCTGAAATCTTCCGGCAAATCTGCCTTTACCTGAAAAAGCAAAGACGCCAAATCATACTGCAAAGGACCCTCTCTCCCACCCTGATAGTCAATAAACCAAGGATTATCATCGCAAATCATAATGTTGCGCGCCTGAAAATCGCGATACATAAAAAAATGGGCATCGCATCGCGACAAATAAGCTACCAACGTATCAAAATCATTTTCTAAAACGTGCTCATTGAAAGGTATATTCAGGAGTTTTAAGAAATAATATTTAAAATAATTAAGATCGGAACGTAAGGCTCTTTCATCAAAAGATTTTGAAGGATAAGCAAACGTAAAATCAAAGTTTTTATATGCTTGCACCTGAAAACGAGGCAGGCTGCGAATAACTTTTCTGTAATATTCTTTTGTAGTTTCCGTTAATTCTCTATACTGTCTATTAGCCTGCAAATAGTCAAATAATGAAGTATCTCCTAAATCGCTTATGAGATAATAGATTTTATTTCTATCTTCATATAAAAATTGAGGAACAGGTATGTTTAACGCATTAAACTGTTTTGTAAAAGAAACGAAAGCGTTGGTTTCGTTTATGTCGGGGCTATATACACCTATTGCTTTTTTACTCTTACCTTTCACTCTAAAATAAAAACGGTTAGACCCTGCCTGGGTTAAGGGCTTTATCTCTATCACTTCTTCTTCCGCCCACTGCTTGTATAACGCACTTATTTCCGTAATATGATTTTGCATATATGTTTAGCTTTATGCAAATGTACAATTTTGAGGGAAAATCACAGCCTGAATTATCAACAATAACATATTTTATTTGTTACATAGTAATAAAAACAATAATTACAACCTTAAAATACCCGAAAATGGAAAATACAAAAGCATTAGACATCTTAAAAACTGCAATTTTATTGGAGAAACGAGGCAGAGCTTTTTACGAAAAAATGGCAGAACAAACCCAAAGCCCCGAAGCTCGCAAAATATTTACAACCATGGCGGAAGAAGAAAAAGCGCATATTGAGTTTTTGTCCGTACAGTATTCGCATTATGCCAAAGACGGTAATTTCCTGAAGCCTCAAACCAACGAATCGGATTTAGAGGATGACTCCCATCTTGTGATGACGCCACAACTTGTAAAAGAAATTTCGGCTGCAAGTTTTGAAGCTGCGGCTATTTCAGCGGCTATGGATTTTGAAACACGCGCAGTAGAACTTTACGCAAACCGCGCAAAAGAAGCAACCGACCCTAACGAAAAAGAACTGTATGGATGGCTTGCCAGATGGGAAAGCGGACATCATAAAATTCTATTTGATTTGAATGAAGCTTTAAAAGAAAATATCTGGAACGATAATCATTTTTGGCCCTTCTAAATTTAAAAAAGTAATACATTAGAAAAATAAATAATAGGCGGCGGGTTTCACCCGCCGCCTATTATTTTATCCCCTTTTTATTTATTTTTCATTAATTTTGCATTAATTTTTTGTTAATTTCCACAGCGTTATAGATATAAATGAAAATAAAAAACTTCAAAGTTGAAAGCCGCCATCCTCAAGTGATTATGATATACAGGTTGGCAATTATGCTGTTTATACTGGCTTTTAGCAGAATGCTGCTGTACCTCATCAGTCCCTCACTCTTTCCGGAAGTAACAACCGCTAAATTTTGGAAATATGCGTTTTGTGGGTTGCGCTTCGACATTACGGCACTTTTATATGGAAACGCGCTTTACATACTCCTCATGGCTGTTCCTTTTGTTATAAGGCACAATAAATTATACAATAAAATAGCAGATATTATCTTTTGCGTATGTAACAGCATCCTTATACTCCCCAATCATATTGACGTTATTTATTACCGTTTTTCGCTCAAACGTCTCACTTCCGACATTTTTAAATACATGAGCACAGGTGGCGATACGGTGGAAATGATACCACGCTATTTGCAAGACTTCTGGTATCTCCTGTTATTGTTACTATCGGGCATCGCCATTATTATATGGAGCACAAAAATTTTTAAGATAAGTAAAGAATATCCTAAACAAAACAGGAAATACTATCTCAAAGAAAGTTTTATATTTTTGGCAATAGCAGCGCTAACAATACTTGGCATGCGGGGAGGTTTTCAGCTTAAGCCCACCGGCATACAAAATGCCTCCGAATATGCTCCTTCGCATGAGCAACCTTTGGTACTTAACTCTGCTTTCACCATCATGACTTCACATAATTTACATGATATTCAGAAAAAAGAATATTTTGCAGACGAGCTATCATTAAGCAGGGTTTTCAACCCTTTTAAAAACTATGCACCGGAAAATGCCAATGGAACCAAAGTTTCTATGGATAAAAAAAATATTGTTGTTATTATCATGGAGAGCTTTTCGGCAGAGTATGTAGGCGCACTTAACAAACTCGGCAAAAGTGAGGATTTTACACCTTTTTTGGATAGCCTTATTCATAAAAGTGTATTATTAAATGGGTATGCAAACGGGAAAAGAAGTATTGAAGGCATTCCTGCCGTACTTGCATCTTTGCCCACCTGGATGACCGAAGATTATATTACATCTCTGTACGCTACCAACGAAATAAATAGTTTTGCAAGCTTACTAAAAACACAAGGCTATAACACATCTTTTTTTCATGGAGGAAAAAACGGCACTATGGGATTCGACCTGTTTTGCAAAATGGCCGGATTTGAGCATTATTACGGCAAAAACGAATATCCCAATCCTAAAGATTATGACGGATATTGGGGAATATGGGACGAGCCGTTTTTTCAATATTTTGGGGAAACACTCAACACATTCCGCCAACCTTTTTTCAGCGCTATTTTCAGCCTGTCATCACACCACCCCTACCAAATACCCGAAAAATATAAAGGGAAATTCAAAAAAGGAAATCTTCCTATCAACGAAACCATAATGTATGCCGATTATGCATTGAAACAGTTTTTTGATTTGGCAAAAACAATGCCTTGGTATAATAATACTGTTTTTGTAATCACAGCCGATCACACATCAGAGGCTGTTAACCCGTTTTTCCAGAACAGGGTTGGACAATACACTATTCCTATTGTAGTTTTCTCCCCCTCGCTTGATATACCTATTAGCCAAGGAATAACAGCACAACAAACCGATATTATGCCCACTATTTTGGATTTGCTACATTACCCACACCCTTTCATTGCTTTTGGCAACTCTCTTTTGCAACCAAACGAACCTAAATTTGCATTAAGTTATCTGAATGGAAATTATCAACTGGTAAAAGATAATTTTATCTGGCAAAGCGATGATTACTCTTCAAAATTATATAATCTAACAAAAGACTCTCTTTTAAATAATGATATAAGCAAAATTGCTCCCGATAAAACCCATGAAATGGATCAATTATTAAAAGCAATTATTCAACAATATAACAACCGCCTGATTAGCAACAAACTTACAGCAAAAGCGCATGAATAAAAAGAAGCAAAATATAACTTTTATTGTTAATCCTAAGGCGGGTGTAACTGTTAAAAGCAAATTGATTATCAATCTTTTAACAGGAAAGCTAATGCCCTCAAGGTTTATTGCCAAGGTTTTTTTTACAGAATATGCAGGTCATGCCGAAGAACTTGCCCAACAGGCTATAACTTCCGGTGCCGATGTTATAGTAGCCTGGGGAGGCGATGGGACTATTAATGAAGTTGCGAAGGCGTTGGTTGGCACGGACATCCCTATGGGCATAATCCCCGGAGGGTCGGGCAATGGATTGGCAAGATGCTTAAAACTGCCGCTCCATATACCATTGGCTTTCCGTACGCTTGCCAAAGGTAATACAAAAAAAATCGATACCGTGGAAGCTAACGGGCATCTTTTTATAAGTGTTGCAGGATTGGGCTTTGATGCGTATGTTGCCAAACTTTTTGCAAAATCGCATTTGCGCGGACTTTTATCCTACACAAAAATTGTATTGAAAGAATACCCCAACTACCAATCCCTGACTTATAAAATGCACATCAATGGCGAAGTTATAGAAAAAGAAGCTTTAATGGTTGTTTTTGCCAATAGCAACCAATTTGGTTTCCGGACAAAAATTGCGCCTAAAGCAAGCGTTACAGATGGCAAAATGGATATTTGCTTTGTTGAAAAAGTACCCACAACCAAGCTTATACGCACAGGAATGCATTTGTTTAACGGCACATTCGGCAAAACAGGCTACGCCACTTATTACAGGGCTAATGAAGTGTTCGTGGAAAGTTCAAAAGGTTTACGGATGAATATTGACGGAGAATCCGTGAAACTAACAGATGATGTAAAAATAAAACTAAATCCGGCCTCGCTTAATGTAATAGTTCCTTAAACGACTAAATATCATGAGTAAAAAAAACAAAGCCACCGGCATTGTATATTCAACCAATCCTGATTTTCAATATCAATATGATAGTGAAGATATTGCAGAAACATTACCCCCACAGCAGCAAAATCTGAAAATAATGCTGGATAAAAAACAACGCGGAGGTAAACAAGTTACCCTCGTTAGTGGTTTTATAGGCACACAAGAGGATTTGGAAATTCTTGCCAAAACACTTAAATCCAAATGTGGTGTAGGCGGAAGCGCCAAAGAAAACGAAATTATTATTCAAGGCGATTTTAGAAAAAAAGTATTAGAATTACTTACCCAAGCAGGCTATAAAGCCAAACTTGCAGGAGGATAACATCGCAGAAAATCATGAATTGTAAAAAAATAAAAATTTAAATACCCCATATGTTTAAAGCACTATCAGATATTATTGCCAAATGGCTTTTAACGCTCCACGTAGATGAGAAAACTGCTTATACCATTGCAGGACTATCCGATTTTATAATTATCGTGTTCATCGCTTTTTTTCTTTATTATCTTGTAAAAAAAGCTGTAAGCCCCATTCTCAAACGCATTGCCAAACGCACGGAAGCTTATTGGGACGATGCTATTATAAAATGCAAATTGGTAAATAGAATAAGTTTGCTGATACCTTTCCTCATAGTTTATCATTCCATACCTGTTACCCTTAGCGAATTTCCTCAATACTTACCTTTGCTATCCACGTTATTGTCCATTTCGTTTATTATTATTTTTATTTTAATTTTCAATGCTGCGCTCAATAGCGCTTACACCATTTATCAGGAAACTAAATACTCACTTTATCATCCTATTAAAGGTTTTATACAGGTAGGAAAGATAATTATATTCATCATAGGTTTTTTACTTGTACTATCGGTATTATTTAATCAACCTTTAAAATACATGTTTACCGGTTTGGGAGCTTTCTCCGCCGTACTGTTGTTGGTTTTTAAAGACCCTATATTAGGTTTTGTGGGAGGAATACAAATATCAGCAAATGACATGGTGAGGCAGGGCGACTGGATTACCATGTCAAAATATGGCGCTGACGGAACCGTGAAAGAAATTTCATTGACCACCGTTAAAGTTGAAAACTTCGATAATACCATTACTACCCTACCTACATATTCGCTGGTTTCCGACTCTTTTCAAAATTACAGGAATATGTTTGAATTAGGATTAAGACGTATTAAGCGCACCATAAACATTGATATATCAAGCGTTAAATTCTGCACAGAAGAAGATATCCAAAACTTCAAAAAAATTACCATATTACAGGATTATATTAATGAAACAGAGCAATCGTTAGAAGCTATAAACAAAGAAATAGTGCCTAATTCCGCACATATAGAAAACAGGCAACGACAAACAAATATCGGAATTTTCAGGGCGTATCTGGAAAAATTTATCTCCACCTATCCTACCATTTCCAAAGAAGATACCATATTGGTGAGGCATTTACAACCTACAGAGAAAGGTATTCCCATAGAGGTTTATGTATTTACCACGCAAACAGAATGGATTAAGTATGAGAAAATACAAGCCGATATTTTTGATCATATATTGGCAATTATACCCGCCTTTGGGTTAAAAGTATTCCAAAGCCCTACCGGAGAAGACCTTAAAAACGGAATAAGCAAATATGCATTACAAAAAGGAAATATATAAAATAGCTATTAACCGATAGAAATCAAATATAGGCGTATTATCATATTTATTCTATTGATTATAAAATAGTTACATTATATTTTTTCAAAAATCCATTCTCTCTGGATAAGAGCATAAAAATGTTTTTTATACTTTTTGTTCTTCTTTCTTGATTTTTTTTCTTTTTATTCGTTCATCGTTTTTTAAAGGACGCATAAGTGCTACGCTATTCAACAAGGAATAAAAATAAGAACATAATCAACGCTTTTTAATGTATTATACTTAAGCATAAAGATTCCGTGTAAAAACCCTTTTATCGCTAACACAATAAAAGACAGTTTCTTAAAGAACAACCTCCATGCTTGATTTTTTTTAGCTATCAATAAAAAAACTTTTTATTTAAAACCTTTTTAAATAACACTTGTTATAAGTGTATAAATTGATTCATTAACTTAAATTTTTAGATATTATGGAATATTTATTTCCCGAATTACCTTATGCTTCAGATGCATTAGAACCTCATTTCGATAAAATGACCATGGAAATACACCACGGCAAACACCATAAAGCATATTACGATAAATTTGTGGCAGCTATTAAAGAAACCGAATATAACGGCAAACCTATGGAAGAAATTTTTGCTAATATCAGCAAACTTCCTATGCCTGTAAGAAATAATGGTGGTGGATATTGGAATCACATGTTGTTTTGGGAAAGTTTAACACCCAATGCAAAAGCTAAACCTGAAGGTAAGCTTATGGAAGCCATTGAAAAAAACTTCGGTTCATTTGAGGAGTTTAAAAACAAATTCAGCGATGCGGCGGCTAACCGTTTTGGCAGTGGTTGGGCATGGCTTTCCGTAAAGGCTGATGGTTCTCTTTGCGTGTGTTCAAGCGCAAACCAAGATAATCCTATCATGGATATTGCAGAATGCAAAGGAACGCCAATATTAACCCTTGATGTTTGGGAACACTCATATTATTTGAAATACCAAAACCGCAGGCCTGACTACATTGCAGCATTCTGGAATGTTGTAAACTGGGACAAGGTAGCGGAACGCTACGAAAAAGCAAAAAAATAATTTTCAATCCGTTTATAATGTAAAATAGGGAGTAATTTTTACTCCTTATTTTTTAATATTTAATTATAAAAATCTAAAACAATGAAAAAAATATTTCTTGTAGCATTCGTTATAATGCTTTTTGCGAATGTAGGTTTTGCCCAGCAAAGCAAACATACTTTTGAACCTCTTCCCTATGCTTATGATGCATTGGAGCCATATATAGACAAAACCACCATGGAAATACACTACGATAGGCACCATAGGGCATATTTCAATAATTTTACCAAAGAGATTAAAGGAACGGCATTAGAAAACATGGATATCAGGTCTATTTTTGCCAATATTTCAAAATATAACCCCATCATACGCAACAATGGCGGAGGCTATTGGAATCATACATTTTTTTGGAATTCTATGAGGCCTAACGGAGGCGGAGAACCTCAAGGGAAGCTGCTTACGCAAATAATTAAAGACTTTGGTTCGTTTAATGAATTTAAAAAGCAGTTTGAAGATGCTGCCGCCAAGCGTTTTGGTTCAGGATGGGCTTGGCTTATGGTAGAAAAAGGAACAAAAAAACTAACAATAGTTTCTACCGCCAACCAGGATAATCCGCTGATGAATATAGAAACAAAAAGAGGCGAACCTCTCTTATGTTTAGATGTATGGGAACATGCCTATTATTTAAAATACCAAAACCGCCGTCCCGAATATATTTCAGCATTTTGGAATGTTGTAAACTGGGACAAGGTAACAGAGCGCTACGAAAAGGCTAAATAATAATTGATGTTTGTTTGTAACAAAAAAGCTCCTGCATAAGGAGCTTTTTTGTTATTCAATTATTATCTTATTCAAAAGATTTAATAGCCTCAATGATGCGTTTAATAGCATCGCGCAATTGCTCTTCGGTAATTACCAAAGGAGGAGCAAAACGGATAATATGCTGGTGAGTAGGTTTTGCCAATACGCCAAGCTCTTTCATTTTCACACAAACGTCCCACGCTTCTTTTCCGTTTTTAGGCTTAATGATAATAGCATTTAATAAACCTTTACCTCTTACCAATTCTATCATGTCGCTTTTTACGCTGCTCATTTCATCACGGAATATTTTACCTAAATATTCTGCTCTTTCAGCAAGTTTTTCTTCTCTCACTACCTCTAATGCGGCAATAGCTACTTGAGCAGCCACAGGGTTACCACCAAATGTAGAACCATGTTCGCCCGGTTTTATCGTTAACATGATTTCATTATCAGCCAACACGGCAGATATAGGCATAGCGCCACCTGAGAGAGCTTTTCCTAAAATCAAAATATCAGGACGAACACCTTCGTGGTCGCAGGCTAACAATTTACCTGTACGTGCAATACCTGTTTGTACTTCGTCGGCAATAAAAAGTACATTGTGTTTCTTACATAAATCGTATGTTTTTTTCAAATATCCTTCATCAGGGACAAAAACACCGGCTTCACCCTGAATAGGTTCTAAAATAAAACCTGCAATTTTTTTACCATGTTCTTCCAACACTTTTTCCAGCGCGCTGGGGTCATTGTATGGAATACGAATAAAACCGGGAGTTAACGGACCATAGTTAGCGTATGAATCAGGGTCGTTACTCATGGTAATAATGGTAATGGTACGTCCGTGGAAGTTATTTTCGCAACAAACCAACATTACTTCATCATTAGGAATGCCTTTTTTTACCACACCCCAACGACGTGCAAGTTTCAATGCTGTTTCATCGGCTTCAGCACCTGAGTTCATAGGTAAAACCTTGTCGTATCCGAAATATTCGCTGATATATTTTTCGTAAGCGCCTAATTTATCGTTAAAAAATGCGCGTGAAGTAAGCGTGATGGTTTTTGCCTGCTCAATCATGGCATCTACAATTTTAGGGTGGCAGTGTCCTTGGTTAACCGCTGAGTATGCCGAAAGGAAATCATAGTATTCTTTACCTTCAACATCCCACACCAATGCGCCTTTTCCTTTTGCCAATACAACAGGTAGCGGGTGATAGTTATGTGCGCCGTATTTTTCTTCTAATTCTATAGCTTCGGCAGAGCTTTTTACCTTAACGATTTCAGGATTCTTCATAATAATATTTATACTGATTATTAATTGTTTATATTAAAAAAACCATAGCAAAGTTATAGGTTTAAAAGTAACAAGCAAATACTTAGCTAAGAATTTTATAAAATAGAACAAGTCTAAATAATACAGCAGTTTTATGCAAAGAATAAGGCTGCGTAAAACGAAGCATAATATTTTACATCTTATTAATTATGAATGGAATAATCCTCTTTGCAATATGAAATTTATGGTTTAATACTTTTTGCTACAGCGCCTTCGTTTTTTACAATGCCTCTATATTCCAATGATGGAGATGCAATAAAATCTCCTAATCCTAACTTTGTCCACATAGTATCTATTTCCGCAACAGTTTTATCGTCCATCACCACAGCATTGGGCCAATCGCGTGTAAAACCGTCCTTTTCAAAAGATTTTCTTGTGCCGTCGATAGACAAAATTTCACTGCCATCGGCATAAAAACAATCGCGACGTGGGTCTATATTATTGGCAACTACCCACGTTACAGGACTCAAGTTAAGGGCTGCCACTTCTTTATCCACATACACAACCGCGTATAATCCTTTTAATAGACCCTGTAAAAAAAGCTCTTTATGTAAAGCGCGTACATCGTGCCGCTGTTTATCCACTCCCAATATTAATAAAGGAAAAGAAAAATCAAATGCACATGTGTTTACGACTACATCCTTGAAAGCATCTTCGTTTACGGAGAATGTAGTTACCGCAAAATCATATTTTTCTTCGGGCATCTTAGATGTGGCGTCAATTCCCATCTTGCTTCCTAAAGCAAATTTGCTGCTGGAATGGTCGAGCACATCAACGGGACCTTTGGTAAAGATTACATCCTGCAACGGATGGGCATTTTGTTTTATTGCATCAAGCACTGCCTGTGTATCCGCCAAATCTACCTGCTCATCAAATATAGCCAATATTTTGTTGAACATCATTTGTCCCGCACCCCACAAGGCGCTCATTACTTTAGGCGCTTGTCCGGCATATGTTTTCTTAATTTTTGCCAACACGATGTTATGAAACACCCCTTCATCAGGCATTACCATATCTACAATTTCAGGAACCATGGTAAGTTTCATCAAAGGCAAAAAAATACGTTCGGTAGCTTTGCCCAGCCATTTATCTTCCTGTGGGGGAATGCCTACAATGGTTGTAGGATATATAGCGTCTTTACGATGGGTGATGCAGGTTACATGAAACTTGGGATAATAATCGGCAAGCGAATAAAAACCCGTATGATCACCAAAAGGACCTTCCCAAATGAGATCTTCTGTTGGATCAACATAACCCTCTATAACAAAATCAGCATCAGCGGGCACTTCTATATCACAAGTAAGGCATTTCACCAATTCCACTTTTTTCTTACGCAAAAATCCGGCAAGTAAGTATTCGTCGATATTTTCCGGCATGGGAGCCGTAGCGCAATAGGTGTACACAGGATCACCTCCCAGCGCAACAGCCACAGGCATGCGCTTATTGAGTTTTTTGTATTCCCTATAATGTGCTGCCGAATTTTTATGCAAGTGCCAATGCATACCCGTTAAATCCTTTTCAAATACCTGCATCCTGTACATGCCTACATTTCGCATCCCTGTTTCCGGATGAACCGTATGAACAATAGGGAACGTGATAAACTTACCCCCATCAAAGGGCCAACAGGTGAGCACGGGAAGCTTTGCTAAATCAGGCAATTCCATCACAACCTCCTGGCATTTACCTCTTCCTTTTACTCTTTTAGGCATAAAAGCTGCCACTTCTGCCAAAGTGGGCAACATGGAAAGCTTGCTGAACAAAGATTCCTTAGGCGCCATCAAACCCTTGAGTAAACCTTCTATCTCTTTTCCTATATCATCAAGGTTTTTAACACCTAAAGCCATGCAAATGCGCTTTTCACTTCCCATGGCATTAATGAGCAAAGGGAAATCGGTAGCCGTATTTTCAAAAAATAATGCTTTGCCGTTATGTTTACTTACACGGTCAGTTATTTCGGTAATTTGCAAATGCGGATCTACAAATTCTTTTATCCTTATCAGTTCATCCTGCTTTTCTAATGTTTCTATAAACGCATTCAGACTATTATATGCCATATAACCTATTCTTTTTCAATAATTTTTTCTCTTGTATCTTTTGCTATTATTGATGAGCGTTCGCGTTCATCCTCTTTATCAAAATAATAGCGGTATGTAATATGTTTCTTTGCAAATTTAGCGCCTACAGATTCTTGCAATGCACGCATTTTGGGGTTAAAATCGCCTACCCATGAAAGTTCAATCTCTTTGTATTGCGGATGGCACTTCATTACTTCGTCCATTTTTTTAAACATCCCCGACTCGACACCCGACTTCTGATATTTGGGTTTTACGCCCATAATTACAATACGCGTGCGGTTAAAAAAGCTTTTTTTGCCCTTGAATAAAATCTTCAATTTATCCCAAAAGCTTATTGTTCCATTAAATTGCTTAAAAAGCTGATTTAAATCGGGAATCATTAATTCAAAAGCAACAGGTTCGTTATCATGATAGGCAAACCAAATAAATTCAGGTACGGCAAAGCTTTTCATGCCTCCAATCATATCCTTCACATCTTTGGTATCCACGGGGGTAAAATTTTCGTGAAATTGCCACGCATCGTTGTATATTTCCTCAAAATCTTTGATAAACTTATCTTGTTGCTCATAGGTAAAATGCCTGTATTCATATTGTCCGCGAGCCATTACCCAATCGGCGATTTTCCAAAATCTTTCGGGAAAAGGAACCGTTAAATCCAAATGATTTGTGATTTGCTCAAAATAAACAGAAAAGCCATATTTTTCAAAGAATGATTTGTAGTATGGCGGATTATAATTCATGCCGAAACTTTGCGGCATAAAACCATCTACCAATAATCCCCAAAAGTTATCGTTTTCGCCAAAGTTTATAGGACCGTCCATCGCTTTCATTCCCCGAGAGGAAAGCCATTTTTTACTTGTATCAAATAATATTTTAGCAGCTTCATAGTCGTCTATACACTCAAAAAAGCCCATTCCACCGGTAGGAATCGAAAAAGTATATGCCTTTTTTTCATTTATAAACGCCGCAATCCTTCCTGCCAAATCTCCGTTTTCGTTTTCCAAAATCCAACGTGTGGCTTGACCGTGCGAAAAAAAAGTATTTTGTTTCGGATTAAAGATTCCCTCTATTATTGCATCAGGGGGACAAATAAAATTTTTATCATTCCTGTATATATTTCTTGCAACCTTATAAAATTGTTTTATGTGTTCAGGTGTAGAAACTTCAATAACTTTATATTTCATTCCGACTTTTTTATTAAATTTAGAAAACTTATCTCTGTATGATTAATAATAAAATTATATTATTGCCATATATGAGAATGGGTAATAATTTTACAAATATAAAAAAACAAAATTTTTATAAAATACTTTTTCGTATTTATTTGAATAACTTAGCATAAAAAGTGAATAAAATAAGAAAACTATTTTTATTGGTGCCATTTTAAACTATTTACAGATAGTTTTTTCTCAAAAATATAAATTGTATTTTTGCAACTTATTAAAATAATAAAGTGAAAAAACTGCACGTTTTAATTTTTCGATCCTATCTTGGTCCTGCTTTGGCAACTTTTGCCATTGTCATTTTTGTGTTGTTGATGAATTTTCTTTGGAAGTATGTCGATGAGTTGGTGGGCAAAGGATTAGACTGGCACATTATCATGAAATTGATGTTTTACGCCTCATTTTCATTTGTACCAACCGCTTTGCCTATATCCGTATTGCTAGCCTCACTTATGACAATGGGAAACCTCGGCGAACATTATGAATTGGTTGCCATGAAATCATCCGGCATATCATTAAGGAAAATATTAATGCCCTTAGGTATTTTGGCTTTTTTAATTAGCGTGGGCGCTTTTTTTTATGCCAATTACATGTCATCATACGCCAACTTAAAATTCCGCTCGACGCTGGAAGATGTGAGGCGTACAAAATTAGCATTCAATTTGCGCGAAGGCATTTTTAACTCGTCCATGGACGGATATGTGATAAAAGCCGACAAAAAAAGCGGAGATGGCTCCATTCTACATAACGTGATGATATATGACCATTCCAAAATGCAGGGTGCTAATAAACTTATTATAGCAGATTCCGGCATCATGAAAAAAACAAATGATGGGAATTATTTGCTCATTACCTTATTGAATGGCGCCAACTATGAGGAAGGCAGAGATGAAACCATGCAAAAGAAAATGCCTTTTCAACGTATTAATTTCAAAAAAGAAACCATAAAGTTTGATTTATCTCAATTTAAGATTAATAAAAGCGATGAAGATTTTTTTAAGAAAACATATATAGCCCTCAAGATTGATGAGCTAAAAAAGGATTCTGACTCTATTATGCGCGATGCCAATTACCAAAGCGAACAATTAAAATCATCCGTAAAATCAAATTTTATAACACTCTCGCGTTTAAACTTTACAAATAAGCTTTTTGACAGCATAAAACCGGATGAAAAAAACAACAAACTCTACCTTTCACTTTTAACAAAGAATAAAAAAAGAGTTTCCGCTTCCGCATTGCGCAATGCAGAAGGCGTTAAAACCTCACTAGAGTTCCCCTCGCAGGCTTTTGCCGATAAAAAAGAATTAAGTGCAAGATATATGAATGAATGGCACCGGAAATTTACTTTATCTATTGCATGCTTGGCATTCTTTTTAATAGGAGCGCCTTTAGGAGCCATTATCAGAAAGGGCGGATTGGGGTTGCCCCTTATTATCTCTGTATTTCTGTTCGTATTTTATTATATTATATCTCTAATTGGCGAAAAAGCCTCGCGCACAGGACTTTCTCCTTGGTTAGGCATGTGGCTATCCACTTATATTTTTATGCCCGTAGGTATTTTCCTGCTCTACAAAGCTTCTATTGACTCAAACCTTATGAATTTTGAAAACTATAAAGCTTTTTTCATTAAACTATTTAATAAAGTAAAAGCGTGGAAAAAACGCAAATTAGTGAAAGAATGATAAATACATATTATCATAACATCACCCGATAACAACCTAAAACATTATAAAATAACATAAAAAATGAGCGACGACAAAAAAATAATTTTTTCAATGGTAGGGGTAGGAAAAATATTTCCGCCTAACAAGCAGGTTTTAAAGGATATATATCTTTCTTTTTACTATGGAGCTAAAATTGGAATCATCGGTTTAAATGGTTCAGGTAAATCATCCCTTCTAAAAATTATTGCAGGTCTTGATAAATCATATATAGGAGAAGTGGTTTTCTCTCCCGGATACACTGTCGGATTATTGGAGCAAGAACCCCATTTGGATGAAAACAAAACAGTGAAGGAAATTGTGGAAGAAGGCGTTCATGAAATTGTTTCTTTGCTTAAGGAATATGAGGAAGTAAACAATAAATTCATGGAACCCATGAGTGATGATGAAATGAATAAACTCATCGAACGTCAAGGGCAATTAACGGAACTTATAGAACAACATGATGCCTGGGAACTTGATTCTAAACTTGAACGAGCTATGGATGCATTAAGATGCCCTGATGGAGAAACGCCTGTAAAGGTACTTTCAGGAGGTGAGCGCCGCCGTGTGGCTTTATGTAGGTTGCTGCTTCAACAACCCGATATTCTTTTGCTTGACGAACCCACCAACCACTTGGATGCCGAATCTATTGAATGGCTCGAACATTATCTGCAACAATATAAAGGTACCGTTATTGCCGTAACGCACGACCGCTATTTCCTTGATAATGTAGCCGGCTGGATACTTGAGCTCGACCGTGGCGAAGGTATTCCATGGAAAGGAAATTACACTTCATGGCTTGAGCAAAAAACCAAACGCCTGGAACAAGAAGAAAAACAAGAAAGCAAGCGCAGAAAAACACTGGAGCGAGAACTGGAATGGGTGCGAATGGCTCCCAAAGCTCGTCAATCTAAGGGAAAAGCTCGTTTAAATTCTTACGAACGCTTGCTGAATGAGGATGTGAAACAAAAAGAGGAAAAACTCGAAATCTATATACCTAATGGTCCTCGATTAGGAGATCAGGTAATTGAAGTTAAAAATGTATCAAAAGCCTTTGGAGATAAGATTTTATTTGAAAATCTAAACTTTATGCTTCCTCCCGGTGGCATAGTTGGCATTATAGGACCCAATGGTGCAGGTAAAACCACACTTTTCCGCCTCATCATGGGTTTAGAAAAACCCGATAATGGAGAATTTATAGTTGGCAACACCGTGAAAATAGGATATGTAGATCAAGCCCACACCGCCATTGACCCCGAAAAGTCGGTATATGAAGTTATCAGTGAAGGAAATGAAAACATCCAGTTAGGCGGCAAATTAATGAATTCAAGGGCTTATGTTTCTCGTTTTAATTTCAGCGGCACGGACCAAAGTAAAAAAGCGGGCATATTATCCGGTGGAGAGCGCAATCGCTTGCATTTGGCGCTAACGTTGAAATCAGAAGCCAACGTATTACTGCTTGATGAGCCTACCAACGATATAGACGTAAATACCCTTCGCGCGTTGGAAGAAGGGCTTGAAAACTTTGCCGGATGCGCCGTAATCATTTCGCACGACAGATGGTTTTTGGATCGTGTGGCAACACATATACTTGCATTTGAAGGCGACTCTCAGGTATATTTCTTTGAAGGCGGCTATACCGATTACGAAGAAAATCGCATGAAACGTTTGGGCGACGAAACCCCTAAACGTATTAAATTTAAAAAATTAACTGCATAAGTATTCATACTATGCTGATGCGATAATGTGATAATGAAAATTAATACGCAACTAAATAACCCATTCACCATATTACTAATTTACTGATATTCATGTCATCACCCTCTATACCTAAAGGCACCCGCGATTTTTCGCCACTTGAAATGGCGAGGCGTAATTATATTTTTGATACCATAAAATCCATATTTAAACTTCACGCATACCAGCCCATAGAAACCCCTTCAATGGAAAACCTAACTACACTGATGGGTAAATATGGTGATGAGGGAGACAAACTACTTTTCAAAATATTAAATTCGGGAAATTATCTGGCAAATGTGGATAATGAAGCATACGAGAGTAAAGATGCAGGTAAGTTATTAAAAAACATTTCGGAAAAAGGCTTGCGTTATGACTTGACCGTTCCTTTTGCGCGGTATGTCGTTCAACATCATAATGAGATTACCTTTCCATTTAAACGTTATCAGATACAACCCGTATGGCGTGCAGACCGTCCACAAAAAGGAAGGTATAGGGAGTTTTACCAATGTGATGTGGATGTAATTGGAAGCAACTCTTTGTTATATGAAGCAGAAATGCTAAGTATCGCCAATGAAATATTCGATAAATTAGGAATTAAAGTTAATATTTTACTGAATAACAGAAAAATATTAAGCGGAATAGCAGAAATATTGGGCGAAGCCGCACGTATTACAGATATAACCGTGGCTATTGACAAGCTTGATAAAATAGGGAAAGAGGGCGTTAACAAAGAACTTATAGAAAAAGGGCTTTCGCAATCAACCATAGATAAATTACAACCTATTTTGGAATTAAGCGGTTCCAATACTGAAAAATTAGACCAATTAAAGAAAATTTTGGAAAAATCGGAAATAGGGTTAAAAGGAATTGAAGAAATAAAAGAAGTTATTAATTATACCCGTATTTTGGGAATAAATAATATAGCGGTCGATCTTACGTTAGCCAGAGGATTAAATTATTACACCGGCGCTATTATAGAAGTAAAAGCCAACGATGTGCAAATGGGAAGCATCAGCGGTGGCGGGCGTTATGATGATTTAACCGGAATATTCGGTTTAAAAAACATGTCAGGCGTAGGCATTTCTTTTGGAGCCGACCGTATTTATGATGTTTTAAACGAACTACATAAATTCCCCGATTCAACGGAACAAGCTACAAAAGTTTTACTGGTTAATTTTGGAAAAAGTGAAGAAGTTATTTGCTTGCAAGTATTACAAAAACTGCATCGGGCAAATATACCCGCGGAGCTTTATCCTTCGGCAGCCAAAATGAAAAAACAATTTGGATATGCTGACGATAAAAAAATCCCTTACACCTTAATTATTGGAGAAACAGAAGCAAACAGCGGACAATATCAATTAAAGAACATGAGCACGGGCGAACAGGAAAAATATGAGATAAATGACCTGATAAAAAAACTTTCTTATTGAAAAATATCGTCAATATTTTGTTTTTTTTTGTGAAACTACTTTACATTTGCCCCGAAAAATATTTGATACGTAATGAATTGGATACTTAGTTTTATCATAAAAATTAATAGAAGCGGCTTATTTAAAAAAACGCTTCTTTATATTTTTAATCATTAATTATATTCATATTTTTAAATAAAACATGTATGCAAAACATAAAACATATCATAACTCCTAAACCTATCTCATTTGAAGAAATAAGAAATATTCTTGAAAATAATTTAAAAATAGAGCTTTCTGCTGAATCTGCTAAACGTATTAAAGATTGCAGAGATTTTTTGGACAATAAAATTAAAAGCCAGAAAGATCCTGTTTACGGTATTACCACGGGTTTTGGTTCCTTATGCAATCGTTCTATTTCTAATGAAGATTTATCTCAATTGCAAGTAAACCTTGTAATTTCACATGCCTGCGGAGCAGGCGAAACCATAGACCCTGATATTGTTAAACTTATGCTTATATTAAAAGCACATGCATTATCACTGGGAAATTCAGGCGTTCAAACAGATACCGTTCAACGGCTATTAGACTTATACAACAACGACATATTGCCCGAAGTAAGAGAACTCGGTTCCTTAGGCGCCTCCGGCGACTTAGCCCCACTTGCACATTTGGTTTTACCTTTATTGGGACGTGGGAAAGTGTTGAATGAAGGGCAATGGCAAAAAGCGGAAGACGTTTTAAAGAAACATAACCTTTCCCCTATTCAACTACAGTCAAAAGAAGGATTAGCTTTACTTAACGGAACCCAGTTTATGAGTTCGCACGCTACCATGGTAATGCTACGTGTTGAAAAAATACTTCGCCTTGCAGATATTACGGGCGCCATTTCTTTAGAAGCATACAACGGTCGCATCAGTCCCTTTTTAGCTCCTTTGCACGACATACGTCCTCATCCCGGACAAATAGAAACGGCAAAAAATTTTCGTAACATACTAAAAGGCAGTAAATTAATTGAGGCTACAGGCAAGGCGGTTCAAGATCCGTATTCCTTCCGTTGCATACCCCAGGTACACGGAGCTGCAAAAGATACGGCACGCTATTTTTCGGAAGTAGTACTAAGAGAAATAAACTCAGTTACCGACAACCCCACTATATTCCCAGATGAAGACCTTATTGTTTCAGGGGGAAATTTTCACGGACAACCTTTGGCTCTTGTTTTAGACTTTATATCTATTGCAATTGCAGAATTAGGCAGTATTGCAGAACGCAGAATCTATCGTTTAATATCAGGGTTAAGAGAACTTCCTGAATTCTTGGCGCCAAACCCGGGATTGAATTCAGGATTTATGATTCCACAATATGCAGCAGCAGGAATAGTAAGTCAAAATAAACAATTATGCACACCCTGTTCGGTGGATAGCATTCCTTCTTCAAACGAACAGGAAGACCATGTGAGCATGGGAGCTAATGCGGCAACCAAAGCCATGCGTGTAGTAAAAAACGTGGAGAGAATATTATCCATTGAGCTTTTTGCAGCTTGTCAAGCTTTAGAATTTAAAGGCATTGAAAACACATCGCCCTATTTACGGGAATTTGTGAAAAACTATCGTAAACACGTACCTTTTATAGAAAACGATGTATTAATGTACGAGTTTATGGACAAATCACTTGCATTCGTATTACAAAATAACATAGAGCTGCCAAAATAAGAAATATGGAAATAGAAAATAACCCATCGAAAACTCCACTTTCTATTCCTAACAAAAATATTCTCAAACTACTTTGTATTTTAACCATACTATGGAGTAGTTTGAGCTTTATATCATTTTTCTTTATTGGAATTATTTACGATTATTTTAAGCAAAACCTCAATATTTTTGTGGTGGACGAACAACAAAAAGAAGTAATAAAACTATGGCTAAGAGGAGGAAAGGGATTTTTTCTTTGCTTTGGTTTATTAAATGCAAGCACATTCATAGGGGCAATACAAATGTGGAAATTAAAAAAAATAGGCTTCCACATTTATTCCGTTTCTAAGCTACTGCTTCTTATTATTCCTTTTATATTTATATCCAACTTCCCCAGTTCATGGGGTTCCATGTTTTCCACCTTAGCTTTTATCTTATTATATAGGAGTTTTTATAAACAAATGAAGTAAAATAATTTTTTATTTTAGTTTTGCATTTATGTTAAAAAAATGTAATTTTAACGCCTTATTATTAAATCATATTTAATGAAATAACATAAAGATTATATGAAATAAATCATTTATTAACCAAATTTAATCAACCTATGAGAAAACTAAGTTTATTGTTAGTATTGATGCTGTTTTCAGCAGCACAATTGCTAGCGCAACGTACTATCACGGGTACGGTTCTGGGAGATGACGGAAAAACACTTCCCTCTGTTACCGTACTTGTAAATGGGGATTTTAAACAAGCCGCTCAAACAGATCTTGACGGCAAATACAGTATTAAAGCTCCAACAAATGCTAAATTCTTAAGATTTTCGTTTGTTGGAATGAGGACACAAGATGTTCAAATCACCAGTTCTAACGTAATCAATATTACATTAGAAAGTGAAGCCTCTCAACTTGAAGGAGTAGTAGTTACAGGATATGTAACTAGAGGTAAAAATCAAATTACCGGCTCTACCGTTCAAGTAAAATCTTCTGATTTAAAAAACAATGCTACTGTTTCTGTAGACCAAGCTTTACAAGGTAAAGTTGCCGGTTTGGCTATTTCCGCATCATCTGGAACCCCTGGATCAGTTCAAGATATCCGAATTAGAGGAGTAGGCTCTTTAACAGCAAGTAATGATCCTTTGATTGTTATAGATGGTGTGCCTATAATCAATCCTAATCTTTCTGGTTCAAGTGCAAGTAGTAGCTTAAGTGCATTATCAGCTATTAACAACGATGATATTGAATCATTAACTGTCCTAAAAGATGCTTCTGCCACAGCTGCTTATGGTGCACGTGGCTCGAACGGCGTTATCGTTATTACAACTAAAAAAGGTAAGGCCGGCAAAACAAATTTTAATCTATCTACTTACTATGGATTTCAAAACAGAGCTATAGACGGCCGCAAACAGTTAAATGGCGCTCAAAGAGAGGAGTTATTCCTTGAATCTCTTGTTAACAGTGGTGAAACAGACAAAGAACATGCTTTAGAATATGCCCTTTCTCCCGATGGATGGGATATGCAAGATTTAAAAGCTTGGATTGCGGATGGTAGACCTAATAATGATTGGAATGATGTTATGCTTCATAAAAATGCACCTCTTTTTAATGCTCAACTTTCAGCACAAGGTGGTACAGAAGATGCTAATTTTTACGCTTCATTAGGATATAATAAAACTCAATCTATAATAGTAGGTGCAGACTTTAAAAGAGTTAATGGATCTTTAAATTATACTAGAAAATTTACTAATAAAGTTAAATTCTCTACTACTAATTCTGTATCAAATGTCCGTCAAAATGGTTTATTGTTAGAGCAAGGAGCATATTTTGGTAATCCAATTATGGGTCGTTATTTTATCAGTCCTTGGTTTGCTCCTTATACAAAAGATGGAGAACCTAACAGGGAAATTGGTAATGTATTTAACTGGTTATATACAAAGGATCATAACGAAACCTATAACGATTATACCCGTATCATTTCTAACAACTTTATTGAATGGGAATTTTACAAAAATTTCAAATTTAAATCTTTAGTCGCTTTAGATTATGGAATTACAAACTATAAGGATTATAGAAACCGATTGTATGGAGATGGATTGGATAAAAATGGTACAAGCGACGAATCCATTGCACGAAATTTTGTAAGTGTATTTCAAAATTCTATTAACTATACAAATACATTTGGAGATCATTATATTTCTGCTTTGGGTTTAATTGAATATCAGAAAAGCAAATATCATTACTTGTATGGATATGGAGAAAATTTCATTACTGACGGTGTAACAAACATTAATTCCGCAGCTAGTAACTGGAAAGCCGACTCTCAATTTGAAGATTGGAAAAATGCATCTTATTTAGGAATGGTTAACTATACTTTTGCAAGTAAATATATTGCTGACGTTACCTTTAGGAGAGAAGGATCATCTAGGTTTGCTGAAAACAATAGATTTGGTAATTTTTGGTCAATTGGCTTAGCATGGAACATTAGTGGAGAAGACTTCATGAAACCTTACAAAGAAGTTATTAGCAATTTAAGATTAAGAACTTCTTATGGAAGAAGTGGTAATTCTGGGATTGGGCTAAATTCTTACCAAGCTTTACTAGGATTTGATGCAAACTATGCAGGAATGGGAGCTGTTTACCCTACAGGTTATGGAAATGACAAATTAACTTGGGAAAAAAATAACACTTTTGACATAGGTATGGATTATGGCTTATGGGATAACAGAGTTAATGGCTCTTTTGCTTATTTCAACAAAAAAACTACTGATCTTTTGCAATCTGTTCCCATCCCATCTACAACAGGTTTTACCAGTGTAGCAAGAAACGTAGGAAGCATTTTGAATCGTGGTTTTGAAGCTATCATAAATGTAGAAGCAGTAAAAACCAATGATTTTAAACTTACTGTGAATTTCAACATTGCTACTTTACATAATGAAATACTTAAACTGGCTAAAGATCCCCAGGGTAAAGATTTAGAAATTGACGATAGTTATTCTAACAAAATGTCTGTGGGCCATCCTTATGGAGAATGGTATATTAGAAGTTGGGCAGGTGTTAATCCAGACAATGGTAAGCCCCAATGGTACGTAGATAAAACAAAAGGTGATGAAATAACCAATGATTATTATGCAGCGCAAAGAACATTCCAAGGATCCTCTCCTATTCCTAAATATACCGGAGGCTTCGGATTTAATGCAGATTACAAAGGAATTTATTTGAACACAAACTTTTATTTTGCTGGTGGAAATACTGTTTTTGAAGATTGGTCTCGCTATACTTTCCATGATGGATATTTTGCTACTGCTGTATACAACGGAGTAGAAGACTTGATGAAAAGATGGCAAAAACCCGGAGATATTACTGATGTTCCTATTATATTAGCTACAGGAAATGGAAACAATGCATCTCGCATTTCATCTCGTTTCTTATACAAAGGTGATTACATCAGATTAAAAGATATAACCTTGGGTTATAATTTCTCTAAACAGATTCTAAATAAAATCCATTATCCCGGAACAATTTCAGTATTTGCGAAAGGAACCAATTTATTAACTTGGGTAAAGGATAAAAACATGAAGTATGACCCTGAAGTTCGTGCAGACGGTTTCACACGTTTTACTAATCCTCCTGTTAAATCAATTATTTTTGGTATTAACTTAAACTTCTAAGAATTATGAAAAAAATAAATATATTTCTTTTTGCTACAATATTAGCGTTATCTTCGTTAATGTTTTCATGCACTGAAAAAAACCTAGAACCTACACTTTCCCAACATAAAGATATTGCAACAAGCATTAATAATGTTCAAGATCTTGTAGGTATATTGAATGGAGCTTATAATAGGATGTCCCTACAACCCTATTATGGGCGAGATGTTATATTATATGGTGAAGTACGTACCGATAATGCTTTTTCTAATGGAGCTAGCGGTAGGATTATCACTCCATCAACTATGAAAATGGGACCAGAAGATGGTCACGCTACCGACACATGGATAAGTATAAATAGAGTTATTTCTTCCGCAAATCTTATAATTAGTAAAAAAGACGTTGAACTAAAAGGAGATAAGGATGTAAAAAGTCAAGTAATAGGGCAAGCATATGCTATTAGAGCTCTTGCTCATTATGACTTATTAAGACTCTATGGACAACAACACATTACTGGCGGAGCTACACCTGATGGAATTCCTTATATAACAAACTTCAAGCCAGAGGGCGAGTCGTCTTTGGCTAAAAGAAATACTGTGAGTGAAGTAAAAACCATGATTTACAAAGATTTGGATGATGCATTATCTTTGATGAAAACAGCACAAAATCCAAAAAGCAAGCAGTTTATCTCTACATATGCCGTTCAAGCAATAAAAGCACGTGTTGCTCTCTATTTTGGTGAATGGGATATTGTTAAGGCTAATTGCGAACCAATTATATCCTCAGGAAAATATAGTGTTATTCCTAAAGACGATTTTGTAGCTCATTGGGCAAAAAAGAATCCTGTAAATTCCATATTCGAAATCGCAGCTTCTCCAACTGATAGTGAAGAAATAAACGGACTTGCCTATATATATAGAAGTCCTGTAGGGGAAAAAGGATACGGAGATGTTAGAACTTTTGTCAAAATTAAAGATCTATTTGATGCTAATGATGTTAGAGCTTCTA
Organism: uncultured Bacteroidales bacterium; assembly: GCA_937889945.1. GTDB lineage: Bacteria > Bacteroidota > Bacteroidia > Bacteroidales > UBA4417 > UBA4417. The sequence continues at coordinate 650 of CALBZC010000010.1, read as the reverse complement.
ATCCAATGATTAGAATGCAAGGTTCCTTTATGACAAACTTCGGGAAATATCCAAGTATGGATTATTCTGATGATATTTTTATTATTCGTTATGAGGAAGTCCTCTTATCATATGCAGAAGCCTTAGCCAGAACAAGTGGAGATGCATTAACCTACTTAAATATGGTTGCTTCTCAACGTGGCATAGCCGCTTATACAACTGCTACAGTTGAAGATATATTAAAAGAAAGAAGGAGAGAACTTATATTTGAAGGTTTCCGTTTTGATGATATTGTTCGTAATAAAATGACTATCCCCACAATGCCTGCTACTTTCAGTAAAGAAAAACAGCCTAGCGGATGTCCCGAATACGGTAATTATCGATATGCATTCCCTATTCCCGCTCGAGAAATGAATGCTAATCCTAATATGACACAAAACAAGGGGTATTAAGAAAAACAATAGAAAATATCTTACAAAAAGCAGGAAATAAATCCTGCTTTTTGTATTTTCAATAAAATTATTTTAAATCTATTCCTTTTATAAAAGGCCTTGCAGTATAATTTTTTATATTAACATGATTTAATAAAAGAAATATATTATATTATGCTATATTATATTAACCTGAGTTCTGTTTAAGAATCTTTCGTAAAGTAACCCTGCAGTGTAAAT